>JBBSET010000014.1:0-64443 GCA_038239485.1 Propionibacteriales bacterium | reverse complement strand
GACCAACTCCGACGGAACCTGGCTCACCGATCACGCAGACCCGGTCATCTTCTACCTGATGATGATCCTGACCCTCCTCCTCCTCCTCGTGCCCTTCATCCCCGGGCTGCGCTCGATACCGAAATGGATACCCGTCCACCGGCTGATCTGGAAGGACTACTACCGCACACAGCGCACCCCCTGACCGCCTGCTCCGAGTGGAGAAGCGGATCGGGGCCCCACACCACGTAGGAGTGGGGTTGTGCGGGCGGGCATGAGCGCGGCTCAGACGGGGATTGACCAGCGGTTTCGCTGGTGGCCAGGGCCGGGATCGAACCGGCGACCTTCCGCTTTTCAGGCGGACGCTCGTACCGACTGAGCTACCTGGCCGCGAGGGGGCAATGGCTCCCGCCGCGCCCGAAACCCTACCTCAGCGCCAGGTGCCGCCTCGAATCGGGACGATCGCCGGTGGGCGCTGGACCCTTGTAGCTCTTCGAAATGCGTGAGCCCCCACCGCGGACGGTGGGGGCTTCGCTCTGCGACCCCGACGGGACTCGAACCCGCGGCCTTCGCCGTGACAGGGCGACGCGCTAACCAACTGCGCTACGGGGCCTCGACATATGCGTACGGTCTGTCTTTGCCGAACATAAACATTACCGCACAAAGCACCCCCAACGGGATTCGAACCCGTGCTACCGCCGTGAAAGGGCGACGTCCTAGGCCACTAGACGATGGGGGCCTAAGCCCGGGCATCATGTGAATACCGTCGGGGACCGCCCCAGCATAGAGGTTCGGCTTCGCCGTCTCCAAACGAGCACACCAGATAGCAGGCAGACGGGAGGGGCATGGCGCCGGCCAAGCCAGATGTACACCGCGCTGCCGACAGGCCGCGAACCATCGGCGTCGGTGTCACGAGTCGGCACTGCTTCTCGTTCGGGCGCCACTACGACGCCGACAACATCTCCTTCGGGCCGTTGCTCGCCGTCAACGACGAGACACTGGCGACGGGCAGCGGGTTCGGAGCCCACCACCACCACGACCTGGAGATCGTGACCTGGGTCGTGTCGGGGGCGCTGGTGCACGAGGACTCGACGGGCGGGCGGCATGTCACGGAGCCCGGTACGGTCCAGCGGCTCAGCGCTGGAGCAGGGGTCGACCACTCCGAGACAGCCGCCTCCGCAACCAGGCTGATCCAGATGTGGATCACCCCTGACGAGACGGGGGCGACGCCGAGCTACGAGCAACGGCCCGTCGACCTGGCCGCGGTCGAAGCGGACCATGCCGTGGTGGCAAGCGGCCCCGGTGCTCGGCACGATGGGGCAGCCGTGCCCCTGGGTCGCACGGGCGCCAGGCTGCTCGCCAGCCGGCTCGAGCCCGCAGACGTGAGGAGACTTCCCGGCGCAGAACTGGTCCATCTGTTCCTCGTCCGCGGGGAGGTCCAGCTCGAGACGGGTGAGTGGCTCGAAGCGGGAGACAGCGCCCGGCTGCGGTCGGCGCCCGACGTCACGGTGACCGCACGGTCCGAGGCCGAGATCCTGGTCTGGCTCTTCGGCGATGTCCACATCTCCTGAGCGGCGTTCCGGCCGTCCACACCTCTGCGTCGCACCCTTGCTCCCCCACGTGGTCAGGAGGAGGGTGACGGAGTAGGCCTCACACCACGAGAGGAGCCACTTGTGCGCCTGTCCCGCCGGCTCGTCGCCGCATCGTCAACCCTCGCCGCGCTCACCGTTCTTCTCGTGTCGGCGGCGTCCGACCCGGCCGCCTCGGCTGCCCCGCCGTCGGCCCAGAAGGCGGCCCACGTCCCGTATGTCGTCACTCTCGGCGACTCCTATATCTCCGGCGAAGCCGGCCGATGGGCCGGCTCGTCAGACGTGTCGCCGTCGTACTCCGACGCGCTGGGCCCGAAGGCCTACGACGACAACCGGACGCACACGGCGGAGCGCATCCCGCAGTGCCACCGAAGCCGCAGCGCCGAGGCCTACATCGGCCACGGCGTCGGTGGCCTCGATCTCGCCTGTTCGGGGGCGCAGACCCAGACGTCCACGAACGGGAACGGCGACTTCAAGCCTGGTCTGGACTTCTTCGACGACGGAGCCGGGCACGTCGGTCAGGCACTCGCGCTGCAGCGGTTCGCGTCCAGGCACCGGGTGGCAATGGTCGTGGTCTCCATCGGCGGCAACGACTTCGACTTCGCATCGATCATCACACAATGCGTGACGGACTTCCTCACCTCACCAAGCTGGGACAAGGACTTCTGCTACGACGACGCATCGGTGGTCGCCGACCTCAGCGGCAGCCGTGTCGCCACCGTGACGAGACGCGTCTCACGTGCGCTGGATCGGGTCCGCGCTGCGATGCGTCGCGCGGGCCACGCCGATCGGTCCTGGACCTTGGTCGTCCAGACCTATCCATCGCCGATCCCGCGCGGCGGAAGGTTCCGCTATTCGCAGGCCGGCTTCACCAGGCAGACCGTCGGCGGCTGCGGGTTCTGGAACGCGGACGCGACCTGGGCCAACACCACTGCCCTGCCGACGATCAATGCCACGGTCAGGGCAGCGGTTAGGCGCAGTGGTGTGGCCGGGGTCAAGGTGCTCAATGTCGCCCATGCCTTCAACGGCCACCGGCTTTGCGAGTCGGGCGTGGGTCTGTACGAAGAGGAGGGCCTGACGTCCTGGATGCAGCGCGGCGCTGTCAACAAGACGGAGTGGGTCAACCAGATCCACACCCTGTCGGCGGTGGGTTCCCCGTATCAGGTGCAGGAGTCGCTGCATCCGGACTACTGGGCCCAGCTCGCATTGCGCAACTGCCTGCGTCACGTCTATCACCGGGGGGTCCCGCGGGGTGGCACCTGCGTCATCGCCCATGGCGGCCTCCGGCATGGGGAGCCGAGGATGCGGCTGCGGTGACCTGACGCGTGCGCGGATTACCCTGACGGGGTGGTAGACATCGATCGCCTCGAGTTCGAGGAGCTGGTGACGGACGCGCTCGACGGACTGCCCCCCGATCTCGCCAGGCTGATGGACAATGTCGCGCTGTTCGTCGAGGACCAGTCCCCCGAAGGGCTCCGCCTGCTCGGTAGGTACGAGGGGATCCCGCTGACCTCAAGGACGTCGTCCTACGTGCTGACAGTGCCCGACCGGATCACGATCTACAGGCTGCCCATCCAGGCCATCTGCTCCTCGCGTGAGCAGGTCCGGAACCAGGTACGGGTCACGGTGGTCCACGAGATCGCCCACCACTTCGGTATCGGCGACCAGCGCCTGCACGACCTGGGTTACGGCTGACTCCGAGAGGTTCGGCGTGTAGACATGTGCCGTGACCACTGACTCGCTGCTCCTGGGGCCGCTACTGAGATACGTCGACGAGACCAGCGCCGCCATCTGGGTGAAGACACGTGACCGCTGCGTGGTCTCCGTTCAGGTCGGGGTGCGCTCGGTGTCGACGCGGACGTTCAGCGTCCACGGCCATCACTACGCCCTCGTCGAGGTGAGCGACCTCGAGCCGGGCAGTGTCGCGACCTACACGCTGGACATCGACGGCGTCCAGGTATGGCCACCGGCCGGCAGCCCGTACCCGCCGAGCCGGATCGCCACCCTGACCCCCGGCACCAAGATGCGGATGGCGTTCGGGTCGTGCCGCAAGAGCGCCCCCCACGACGCCGAGAACACGTCGACCTACGGTGTCGACGCCATGAGGGCGTATGCCCTGCACATGATGGAGGACGACGAGAAGTGGCCCGACCTGGTCGTCTTTCTGGGGGACCAGGTCTATGCGGACGAGACGTCCGCGCAGATGCGCGAGTTCATCGCCGCCCGGCGCGATATCGACCAGCCGCCCGGTGAGGAGCTCAAGGACTACGAGGAGTACGCCTACCTCTATCACCTCGCGTGGACCGACCCGGCCAACCGTTGGCTGCTGTCCACACTGCCCAGCGCGATGATCTTCGACGACCACGACATCCGGGACGACTGGAACACGTCGGCGGCCTGGCGCGAGAAAATGAATGCGACGCAGTGGTGGCAGGGTCGCATCGTGGCCGGCCTGGCGTCGTACTGGGTCTACCAACACCTCGGCAACCTGTCACCGGACGAACGGGCTTCCGACGAGATCTGGCAGCACGTCGTCACCGCCCGAGATGCCGGGCGCGAAGCCGACCTCGGCCCGCTGCTCGACGCGTTCGCCGACCGGGTCGACAGAAGTCCCGACTCCTACCGGTGGAGCTACAGCCGAACGATCGGCAGCAGCCGGCTGGTCGTCATCGACTCGAGAGCGGCCCGCTTCCTGAGCCCCGACGACCGCGAGATGGTCGACGAGCTCGAGATGCAATGGCTCGACGAGCAGCTCACCGGGGGTGTCGACCATCTGCTGGTGGCAACGTCGCTGCCCTTCCTAATGCCGCCGGGACTTCACGACCTCGAGGCGTGGGACGAGTCGGTGGCCGGTGGCGCCTGGGGCCGGCGAGCCATCGGGTTCGGTGAGAAGGTGAGGCAGGCGATGGATCTCGAGCACTGGGCGGCGTTCCAGAACAGCTTCCGCCACGTCGCAGCGATGGTGTCGGAGGTTGCGGACGGGCGACGCGGCCCAGCGCCTGCGACCGTGACGTTCCTGTCCGGCGACGTGCACAACTCGTATGTCGCCGAGGTCGATCGAGGGCCGGGGGCGGGGCGGATCCTTCAGGCTGTCTGTTCGCCGATCCGCAACCCGCTCCCTGGGGTGGTACGGCGTGGGCAGGCGTTCGCTGCCTCCAGGGCAGGCACAAGGGTTGGCAAGATGTTCGCCCGGTCGGTCAAGCTCGCCGAGCCGCCGTGGACGTGGCAAGTCGTCAAGGGACCCTGGTTCGAGAACAACCTCGCCACGCTCGAGGCCGACGGCCGAGCGCTGTCGCTGTGGTGGGAGCGCGGCGTCGTGGAGGATGGCGACTCCGAACGGCCCAGGATCGACCTTGTCAGCGAGTTCCACGTCGACCGATGAGAGACCCGACCCGGGCCACGCGCCTTCGGTACAGGCGCGTCGCGCCTCAGCCGAAGCGGCCCGAGATGTACGCCTCGGTCGCGGGGTTGTCGGGGTTGGAGAAGATCTTGGTCGTCGGCCCGTACTCGATCAGCCTGCCTGGCTGCCCGGTGCCTGCGAGGTTGAAGAACGCGGTCGTCTCCGACACCCGCGCGGCCTGCTGCATGTTGTGGGTGACGATGACGATCGTGTAGCTTTCCTTGAGCTCGTGGATCAGGTCCTCGATAGCGCTCGTGGAGATCGGGTCCAGGGCCGAGCACGGCTCGTCCATCAGCAGCACCTCCGGCTCGACGGCGATCGCGCGCGCGATGCACAGCCGCTGCTGCTGCCCGCCGGAAAGGCTCGCGCCGGGCTTCTTCAACCGGTCCTTGACCTCGTTCCACAGGTTCGCCCCCGTCAGCGACCGCTCGACGACCCCATCGGCGGTGGCCTTGTCCATCCGCTTGCCGTTGAGCTTCTTGCCGGCGAGGACGTTCTCGTAGATCGACATGGTGGGGAACGGGTTGGGTCGCTGGAAGACCATCCCGATCTGACGGCGCACCTCCACCGGGTCGACGTCGGCGTCGTAGAGATCACGGCCGTCGATGACGATCTTGCCCTCCACACGGGCGCCGGGGATCACCTCGTGCATGCGGTTGAGCGAGCGCAGGAAGGTCGACTTGCCGCATCCGGAGGGTCCGATGAAGGCCGTGACGGATCGCGCGGCGAGGGGGATGGTGACATCTTCGACCGCCTTGAAGCTGCCGTAGAAGATGTCGAGGTCACTGACGTCGATGCTCTTGGCCACGATGGGTCCTCGCTCGCTGTTGCGTGCCGGGCATAGGCCGGGTCACGCCTTGGTTTTCGGGGAGAAGTAGTAGGACACGAGCCGCGCTGCAAGGTTCAGCACCATGACGATCATCGTCAGCACCAATGCTGCTCCCCA
This sequence comes from Propionibacteriales bacterium, assembly GCA_038239485.1. GTDB lineage: Bacteria > Actinomycetota > Actinomycetes > Propionibacteriales > Nocardioidaceae > DASQEH01. The sequence continues at coordinate 58,529 of JBBSET010000014.1, read as the reverse complement.
TGCCCTGTCGACGTAGAACTGGGGTGGGATGCCGGGGTTGCGGTACTGGTCGAAGATGAAGACTGGCAGGGTCATCATCCGGCCGCTGAAGGGGTTGAGGTTGGTGGAGTCGGTGGCCCCACAGATGATCAGCAGCGGCGCCGTCTCACCGATGATGCGGGCGGTGGCGATCGTGATGCCGGTGACGATGCCTGCCATCGCGGTCGGGACCACGACCTTGAGGATCGTGCGCCACTTGGGGACCCCGAGCGCATATGCAGCCTCGCGCAGCTCGTTGGGGACGAGCTTGAGCATCTCCTCGCACGACCGCACGACCAAGGGGATCATCAACAGGGACAGCGCGACTGACCCAGCGAAGCCCATCCGCACGCCGGTGCCGAAGAAGATCGCGAACAGGGCGAAGGCGAACAGGCCCGCGACGATCGACGGGATGCCGGTCATCACGTCTACCAGGAAGGTGATCGCCATCGCCAGCCGACCGTTGCCGTACTCCACCAGGTAGATGGCGGTCAAGATCCCGATGGGGATCGACATCAGCGCCGTGAGTGCTGTGACGATCAGCGTCCCCATCAGGGCGTGGTAGATCCCGCCGCCCTCGCCGATCACGTTGCGCATCGAGTACGTGAAGAACTGGGCGCTGAGGACGCTGGCGCCCTTGCTGACGACCTCGTAGAGGAGAGTCGCGAGAGGGACGAGGGCGATGAGGAAGGCGCTGCAGACCAAACTGGTCGCCAGCCTGTCCCTGCTCTTGCGCCCGCCCTCGACGAATCGGGACGTGATGCTGAGCGCAACGACGAACAGGACCCAGGCCGCCAGGATGGCGAGCACAACACCGACGCCCAGGATCAGGTGCAGCAGCGCCGCGACGACCACTGCTCCGAGGAGGAAGTACCCGGTCGCGAAGCGCGGCAAGGAACGCGCGTACCAGCTCTCGTCGAGCTCGTCGGCGCCTTGGCGCTGCGGCGGGGTCCACAGATGAGTGCTCACGTCAGTTGGCTCCTGAGAACTCTTTGCGCCGATTGACGACGGCTCTTGCCGCGAAGTTGATCAGGAACGTGAGGATGAACAGCACAAGCCCGCTGGCCACCAAGACGTTGACCGCGACACCGGTCGCCTCCGGGAACTGGAGCGCGATGTTGGCGGCGATCGTGCTCGGGTTCGTGCTGCTGATCAGGTTGAACGTCACGACGCCCGACACGGACAGGACCATCGCCACAGCCATCGTCTCGCCGAGGGCGCGGCCCAGTCCGAGCATGGCGGCGCTGACCATCCCCGAGCGGGCGTGGGGGAAGACGGTCATCCGGACCATCTCCCAGCGCGTCGCCCCCAGGGCCAAAGCCGCTTCCTCATGCAGCCGGGGGGTCTGCAAGAAGACCTCGCGGCACAGGGCGGTGCTGATCGGCAAGATCATCACCGCGAGCACGACGCCGACGGTCAACATCGTGCGCCCGGTGGGCGAGGCCGGTCCCGAGAACAAGGGGATGAAGCTCACATGCTGGTCGAGCCACAGGAAGAGCGGGGTCATCCGCGGGGCCAGGTAGAAGATCCCCCACAGGCCGTAGACGACGCTGGGCACGGCGGCGAGCAGGTCGATGAGGTACCCGAGCGGGGCCGCCAGCCGCCGGGGCGCGTAGTGGGAGATGAACAGCGCGACACCGATCGAGAGCGGAGCGGCGATCAGCAGCGCGATCGCAGCGCCGAGGACGGTCCCGAACACGAGTGGCCAGATGTAGGCGACGATGGTGACCTCGCCAGGGATCTGACTCTTGGAGGCGGTGAACGCCGGGAATCCCTCCGACGTAAGGAAGATTCCGACGCCGGCGAGGGCGATCAGAATCAGGCTGGCTGCGCCGGTCGCCAGGCCTTTGAAGACCCGGTCACCCAACTGTCGCGGAGGGCGGTTCTTGACTTCGGCCGCCGAACTGCTCATCTGGAGTCCTTTGTGTGGAGATGCCCGGTGGTTGCCCAGTTACAGTGTGCCTGAGCAACCACCCGGCTGGTGGCCGCTTAGCCGGCGATCGTGTCGATCGCGGCCTGTGCCTTCTGGCTCAGGGCGCTGGTGAGTGGCGCCGATCCAGCGGCCTTCGCTGCTGCCGCCTGACCGTCGGAGCTGACGACGTAGGTCTCGAACGCCTTCACCAGGTTGGCCGTGGACGAGCTGCTGTACTTCGGGCAGACGATCTGGTACGACACCAGGATGAGCGGGTAGACGCCGGCCGTGGTCGACGTGCGGTTGACCGCGATCGCCTGGTCGGTCGTCGCGTCGCGTCCAGGCACGGGCTTGGACTCGTCCAGGACCTTGGAGGCTGCCGCAGCGCTGGGGGCGACGTAGCTCGACCCGACCTTGATCGACGCCTTGCTCAGGCTCCCAGCAGCGCTGTTGTCCGCGTAGCCGATGGTGCCCTGGCCCTGGGTGACGGCAGCGACCACGCCGGAGGTGCCTTCAGCGCCTTCGCCCGACTTGATCGGCCAGGTGTCGGTCTGGCCATAGGTCCAGTCCGTCGAATCGACCTGGTTCATGTAGTCGGTGAAGTTATCCGTCGTGCCCGAGCCGTCGGAGCGGTGGACCGTGGTGATCGCCGTGCTCGGGAGCTTGGCGCTCGGGTTGTCCGCCGCGATGGCCGGGTCGTCCCACTGGGTGATCTTGCCCGCGAAGATCTGGGTCAGCGTGGCTGGTGACAGCTGGAGCTTGTCGACGCCGGGGAGGTTGTAGATGACCGCGATCGGGCTGACATAGACGGGAACCTCGATGGGGGCCGCCCCGCAGGTCTTGGTGGCGGCTTTGAGCTCGTCGGTGGTCAGGTAGGCGTCCGAGCCCGCGAAGGGGACCGAACCCGCGATGAACTGCTCGCGGCCGGCGCTGGAGCCCGCCGGGTCGTAGTTGACCGTCACGCTGGGGTTGGCGGTTTGGAAGCCTGCCTTCCAAGCAGCCATGGCAGCTTCTTGCGCCGAGGAGCCGGAGCCGTTCAAGGTGCCCGACAGGGACGTGCCACCACTGCTCGGGCTGGTGGTGTCCGAGCTGGATTTCTCGTTGCCGGCGCCGCAGGCGCTCAGTCCGAGGGCGGCGGTCAAGGACACGACGCCGAGAAGCGCGGTGCGGGACAGGGAGGAGCGATTCACGTTGGTCCCTCTCTGGGATCAAGACTCAATACAGGAGATAACGCCTTGACGCTAGGCACGCCAGGTGTCCGAATCGGTGGGCGAAGGTGGACGGGACATGAACGATGACCGGCGATTGGGTCACGAGAATGAGTCCCAGTGGCGGACGTCACGTGAACAAGCCATCAGGTCGCGCTGCGCGACGGTTCAGGAGGGCCCGGCCAGCCAGCTGCTGAAGGCGGTGATGTCGTACGGCCGGCCGAGGAAGTCCTCGACCAGCTCCGCTGCGTCCCGGCTGCCTCCCGCCGCGAGGATCGTGTCGCGGTAGCGAGCTGCCGTACCGGTGTCGAAGAGGTCGGCGGAGTCGAAGGCGGAAAAGAGGTCCTTGGCGATGACCAGGCTCCAGAGGTACGTGTAGTAGGCCGACGCGTAGCCCACCAGATGCCCGAAGGAGGCCTCGAAATGGGTACCCTCGACGTAGCCGAGCAGATCGTATGCCGCGTTGACTCGACGTATCAGCGCAGGGATGTCCTCGTCCGGGCTCAGCAGGTGGAGCTGGTAGGCGATGGCGGCGTAGAAGGTCTGCGTGCGGGCCAGGTACCCCTTGCCGAACCCGTTGGCCGCCCGCATCCTGGCGACCAGCTCGGCGGGGATCGCCTCACCGTGGCTGTCGACGGCGAAGGTACGCAGGACCTCAGGGTCCCAGGCCCACTCCTCGAGCAGCTGCGAGGGCGCTTCGACGAAGTCCCATTCGGTGGCCACTCCCGAGAAGCGGACCCAAGGGTGCCGCCCGGCAAGCACGTGATGGATGAGGTGGCCGAACTCATGGAACAGCGTGACCACGTCGCGATGCTCCATCAGGCCGCGCGGGAAGTTGCAGACCAGGACGCCCTCGGCCAGCTGCCGGCCCTCCACGCCGCTGACCAGGTCGAACTGTGCGGCATGCTTGTACTTGCCCTCCCTGGGGTGGAGGTCCAGGTAGATGCGGCCGATCGGGCGGTCGTCGAGCGCGACGTCGTAGGCGACGACCTCGTCGTGCCAGCCAGCCGCGTCGGGCACGGCGGTGTAGGCAAGTCCGAAGAGCCGGCTGGTGACGTCGAGCAGGCCTTGGCGCACCGTCATCGCGTCGAAGTAGCGCCGCACCTGCTGGGCGTCGACGTCGAAGGTCTCCCGCCGCACCACCTCGGCGTAGTAGGTCGCATCGCCGCGGTCGATCGCGGCCGCGTCCGGCCGGTCCTGTCGCAGTCGCTCCAGCAGGACGTCGCGGTCACGCCGCCCGGACTCGTCGGTGGCCGCAGCGATCTGGTCGATGAACGCCCCGATGGCGGATCCGGAGCCGATCATCTTGACCTCGGCGTCGTAGTTCGCCCATCCGTCGTAGCCCAGCAGGCTCGCGTGCTCGGCACGCAGCGCGAGAAGGTCGCTGAGGACCCCCTCATTGTCGGGCCAGGCGCGGCTCAGGAAGGTGATGAGGAGGGCGCGACGCGCCGCCGGGTCCTCGGCGAAGGCCAGGAACGGACCGACGTCGGGGTAGTCGGTGGTGATGCGGTGAAGCCCGTCGTCGTCGGCCGGGTGGGCGCTGACGTAGTCGTCGGGAAGCCCCTTCAGCTGCCAGCCTTCGACTGCGATGCTGCGCACGTCGTCTCGGATGTTTCTCGAGAACTGCTGGCCCAGGACCGTCTCCTGCTCGGCCAGCTCACGCAGCCGCGCCCTCGTGTGGTCGTCGCGGTCGACGCCGGCACGGACGAAGTCGCGAAGCGTCAGCCTCAGCACCCGCGCCGCGTCGGCGTCGAGCCTGCTGACGTCGAGCGCGGCGAGGACGTCATACAGCGCGCGGTTCAGCGAGATGTCCGTTGCCAGCTTGTCGGCCTGCTGGCTCGCTTGCTCGGCCTCGGTACGCACCTTCTCGTCGGGATGCACCTGCATCAACAGCGATGCGGGGGCCCGTGCGGCAGACATCGCGATCGACAGGTCGTTCCAGGCCCTCAACGCCGTCAGCGGGTCCGACCCCGCCGGCAGGGCAGCGATCTCGTCCATCAGCCGACGGGCGTCGTCGAGGCCGGCGGAGCAGGTGCTTGCCAGCCATCGGCTCCACTCGCCGGTGCTCGCGGGGAGCCTGGCAGGCTGCAGGTCGCTCGGCGGGTCACGCTCTTCTGCCCGGGTCACGACGGAACTGTAGCGAGCACCAGTCCCGGAGCGGGTCGTGGTGGGTTCGTCAAGCTCAGGTGGCATCGCCGGGACAACAGAGATGACAGGCTTGACGCATGAGCCCCACCCCGAAGGTACGACCGCTGACAGCGATCACGAGATTGCCTGAGCTCGGCAGCACCGACCGGTCCGTGCTCGACGAGCTGCTCGATGGCAGCCGGATCGGGCACTTCGGGGTCGTGGTCGACGGGTTTCCTGTCGTCATACCCACCGCGATCGCGCGCAGCGGCGACGCCGTGCTGGCCCACGGCTCGAGCGGGTCGCGGTGGATGCGGGCGTTGGCAACCGGGGCGCCGACGACGTTGGCGGTCACCGCTCTCGATGGTCTCGAGGTGGCCCGCTCCGCCTTCGAGTCGTCCATGCATTACCGAAGTGCGGTGATCTTCGGGAATTGTCAGACGGTCGACGACCCGGAGGAAAAGCGAGCGGCACTCGACGCCATCACGGAGTCGCTGCTGCCCGGTCGGGTCGTCGAGGTGCGTGCGCCCACCGCCAAGGAAGTCGCCGCCACGCTCGTGCTTCGGCTGGCCATCGACGAGTGGTCGCTCAAGGTGTCGGCCGGATGGCCCGACGACTCGGTGGATGACGTAGCAGGCGATTCCTGGGCCGGAGTGGTCCCGATCGTGGCGGGCTACGGCTCACCGGTATCGGCTCCTGACCTTCGACCGGGTATCGAGGTACCGTTCTCCGTCCGCCGGTTGGGCGCCGCGAACTGAAAGCTTGTAACGCAGAGCGTATAAAACGTAGCGCAAAGTCGCGCTGGCGACGCTATATGGGAGGTCGCCTCGACGCCGTTTCATGTCGAGCTGGTGGACGCCACAAATGCCGGGGCTATCGGACCGCGTCAGCACAGCTGAGTTGACAAGCTGGATATGTCAGGCAGGTCAGGGTTCGAGGTCGAGCTGCGCGATGATCGCCATATCGGGGCTGCCGGATTCGCGCATGACGATCCAGCCGTCCGATGTCTGGGAGCCGCAGGACTGAGCGGTGCCGTCGGCGAGGAAGCACCCGATATTGGTGATATTGCTGCCCTGCACGGCCACGCTGGACGATCCGTGCGCGGGAGACACGATCAGGGTCGTGACCAGTGCGGCAGCCCGATGTGACGACGACGGCTTGCTGATGCGGACTGCGCCGGAGGTCCGATAGGCGAGATCGAGCTCGGTCTGCGGGGAGGGCAACGGGATCGTGACATCGTTACCGGGTCTGAGCGGTCCTGACACCGCAATGGGCGCGTTGTCGCCCAGCCGTACCTCGAGGCTCGCGATCTTCGGGTTGAACATCCCGCCACCCACGCGGGTGAACTGCCTCGGCACCGTGACTGTCAACGAGTCGACGGGCCTAGGGAAGACCACGTGCTGGGTCGCAGTGAGGACACGCCCCGCCCCGAAGGTCACGACCGAAGAGACAGTCGGGGCGGCGGAGGATGTGGTCGACCCGACGACCGTCGACGGCGCCTGCCTGGCGCCCTGCGCGGATTCGCCGTCGCTGCGGCCGATATAGACGAGGACGACGCCGATAGCGGCCAGGGCCACGACGACCGCGGCCGCCGCCAGGATCACCGGCCGGCTGGAGGGTCGCTCCTCTACGACGGGGGGATAGGTCAGCGGCCGGGAGGGCCGGGGAGGAACGGGCGCGCTCGACGTCGACTCCGTTGACAAATGAGTCCTCCTCACGCTCAGCATAAAGTTCCGAGAAGCATGCGCGACGGCTTTACGAGAACGTCAGCATAAGTGACATTCCGACGGGCTCTCGTCTAAACTGAAGCCAGTTTATCTATAAGTAAGGTGACGATCACAGACAGTGTTCGAATGGCCGAGGAAGTGGGTTCCTTGCTGCATTGTGTATGTGATTGGTATCACACAGTAATTCAGTGACCACATTCCCGAGACAAAAGGTCGTCATGTGAACTCGTCAACTCTGACGTCAACTGCCGCCGCGGCAGTGCTGGTGTCGTTCGTCGCCATCCCGGCTTCGGCCACGGGAGCCAGGCACGCGCTCTCGCCGACGGAGCAGGTCTTCGTGCTCCAGGGCGTCCCCCACGCCGCCGTGGACGTCTCGGTGGACGGAAAGCTGGTGAAGTCCAACATCTCGGCGAAGGGCATCGTCGGGCCGCTGATGCTGACCCCCGGCAAGCACACCGTCACATTTGCCGAAACAGGCTGGACCGTGAAGTCGATGGTGCATATCTCGCACGCGAGTTCCGACGTGGTGCTGCACTGGCCCGCAGACGTGGCGAAGAAGCCCGTCGTGACTGTCTACGGCAACGACCTCGCCCCCGTCGCCAGCGACAAGGGCCGGCTGACCGTCGCCCACACCGCCGTCGTCCCGCCGGCGGACATCCTCGTCGACAACAAGGTGCTGTTCGCCAATATCGCCAACGGCCAATTCGTGACCGCCGAGGTTCCCGGCGGCACCTACAAGGTCGTCGTCGCCCCCACCGGCGAGACCAAGCCGTTGCTCGGCCCGGTCAACCTCCCGGTCAAGGCAGGTGCGCTGACCCGCGTCTTCGCGATCGGCAAGCCCTCGAACGGGAGCATGGACGCCATCGTCCAGGTCCTGCCGCTCGGCAGCGCCGGCTCCTCCGCGCCTGGTTCGGTCGACGCCGGCTCCGCCGGGCTGGTGGCCACGCCGGGCTCGAGCGGCGGCGTCGAAACGGCCAGGCCGCTGCTGGTCGCGGGAGGGCTGATCGGTATGGCCGGGCTCGCGATGATGGCGCGGCGCCGACGCACGGTGCGGTGACGCAGGACACCGGACGCCATGGCAGCTATCGATCACGTCAGGTCTGGCTCGGCGTCCTCGCCATGGCGGTCGTTGCGGCTGCCGTCGCCGTCGCCTGGGTCGTGCACGCCTCCGGTACGGGCTCGCTGCTGACGCTCGGCGTCTCGACTCCTCAGTCACCTGGCCTGGCATCCCGCGGGCACGAGGCGGCAGCCGGCGGAGGTCCGACCGGTGGCGTCGCGACCCGGTCCGGCAATCATCACGTCGCCCTGACTCCTGCCGGAGTTGCTCAGGCGGCGCCGTCCCAGGTGGACTCGGAGCGCCCACAGACGATCACCCTCTCGAGCGGGACCACGATGCGGGTCCGCGTGTCGTCCACCGCCAGCACCGGCGATCTGGAGATCCCCGTCAACATCAAGCAGGCCGGCTGGTGGGACGGCGGCTCGAAGCTCGGCGACCCGTTCGGCGCGATCGTGGTCGCCGCCCATGTCGACTCGTTCACCCAGGGCCTGGGTCGCTTCGCGGAGCTCCTCAGCATGCATTCCGGCGACAGGATACACCTCGACTCCGCACACCTCGCGCAGACGTACATCGTCGTATCGGCCCACCTTGTTCCGAAGACCTCGATCTCGAGCACGTCGAGCGTCTTCTCGGCGCGGGGCCGGGCCAGGCTGGTCCTGATCACCTGTGGTGGCCCTTACACGCGGGCGGGGGGGTACCAGAGCAACATGGTCGTGGTTGCAGTGCCCGACGGGAACCTCGTGTCCCAGTAGGCTTGCTGCCGCCGACGGCCGCTTCGAGCCGTACGGCTCGAGGAGGCAGCGGTGACCCGCTATGGCGCCCAGTTCGGGCCCGACATCACGTTCCTCGGTGTGGACCGCTGCGATCTGGACGACGAGGCCGCCCTCCGCAGCGCCGACGTGGTCGTCCTGGGTGCGCCGTTCGACGGGGGTACCTCGCATCGGCCCGGCACCCGGTTCGGTCCGATGGCGATCCGTGGCACCGACTACCTCCCGCATGACGGGTCTCGCCCCAGCCTCGCGCTGCGTACCGACGGGCTGGTCGACCTGCGTGTCGTCGACGCGGGCGACGTCGAGATGCCGCCGGGTGAGATCCACGTCGGACTGCGCGCGCTCGAGGCGGCCGTGGAGACAGTGACGCGCGCAGGCGCCATCCCCGTCGTGTTGGGTGGCGACCACTCGGTCACCTTCGCAGACGCCACCGGGGTGGCCAACGTGCTAGGACACGGCCGTGTCTCGATGCTGCACTTCGACGCCCACGCCGACACGGGCGACATCGAGTTCGGCTCGCTGTGGGGACACGGCCAGCCGATGCGCCGGCTGATCGAGAGCGGAGCGCTGCGCGGTGACCGGTTCCTCCAGATCGGCCTACGCGGGTACTGGCCGCCACCGGAGACGCTCGACTGGATGGCCGAGCAGTCGATGCGGTCCTACGAGATGTCAGAGATCGGCCACCGCGGGCTGGACGTCTGCCTGACTGAGGCGTTCGCCATCGCCACCGACGACTGCGACGGGGTCTTCCTGTCGGTCGACATCGACGTCTGCGATCCGGGTCATGCGCCCGGCACCGGCACGCCCGAGCCGGGCGGGTTGTCGGGCCGCCAGCTGCTGGACGCCGTCCGCCGGATCTGCCTGCAGCTGCCGGTGGTGGGAGTCGACGTCGTCGAGGTCAGTCCGCCGTACGACCATGCAGAGATCACCGTCGCCCTGGCCAACCGCGTGGTGCTGGAGTCGCTCAGCGCCATCGCCCGGCGGCGGCGCGACCAGGCAGCTGGCACGACGTGGGACCCGTCGACACCGCTGCTCGCTGACCGCGACCACTGACTGCGGCCCGGCCCACGCCGCCAGCTCTGGCCACCGTCACGGCCGGAGGTAGACCCGACTCTCCCAGGGTTCGAGGCGCAGGTCCGCCGGGTCGTGCACCGTGACGTTGGCGAGCAGCAGGCGGGCATCGCCCCATTGCTCGGCGCCATCCAGGTCCGGTCGGGCGGGCGCCGACGACATGTTGGCCAGGACCAGCAGCGCGGTGTCGCCGAGCTGGCGGGTGAACGCATACACCTGGTCGTCGTCAGGCAGCAGCATCGTGAAGTCGCCCGATGCGACGACCGGCTCGTGGTGGCGAAGCGCGATGAGCTTCCGCATGTGGTGGAAGACGGAGTCCGGGTCGGCCAAATCCCGCTCGGCGTTGATCGTCACGTGATTGGGGTTGACCGCGATCCACGGCTCACCGGAGGTGAAGCCGCCATGGCGAGACGAGTCCCACTGCATCGGTGTTCGCGCGTTGTCGCGGCCCATCCGGCGCAGCGGGCCGAGAACGGCGGCCGGGTCGACGCCCTTCGCGAGTGCCTCGTGGTAGTGGTTGACGGACTCGATGTCGCGGAAGTCGTCGATCGTGGCGAAGGGCGCATTCGTCATGCCGAGCTCCTCGCCCTGGTAGACGTACGGGGTCCCCCGATGCAGGTGCAGGACGGTCGCCAGCGTCTTGGCCGACCGAACGCGGAAGGCGCCGTCGTCGCCGAAGCGCGAGACGGCCCGGGGCTGGTCGTGGTTGTTCCAGTAGAGGCTGTTCCAGCCGTCGTCGGCGAGGCCGACCTGCCAGCGCCCGAGCGACGCCTTCAGGTCACGGAGCTCCAGCGGACGCACATCCCACTTGGACTCGCCCTGGTCCAGCGAGACGTGCTCGAACTGGAACACCATGTCGACCTCGGCTCGGGCCGGGTCCGTGAACAGCCTCGCCTCGTCGATCGTCACACCGGGCATCTCCCCGACGGTCAGGTACGACCGGTCGGTCTCGCCGAACACCTCGAGCCGCAACTCGTGCACGAACTCGTGGATCCGCGGTCCGCAGAGGAAATGACGGCCACCGTCGCCGTAGAGAGAGCCAGGGCGAGCCGGGCCGTCGGGGAGGGCCGGATCCTTGGAGATCATGTTGATGACGTCCATCCGGAAGCCGTCGACCCCCCGCGCCAGCCACCAGCGCATCATCTCGTAGACGACCTTGCGGACGTCAGGGTTCTCCCAGTTCAGGTCCGGCTGCTTGCGCGAGAAGAGGTGAAGGTAGTACTGGCCGGTCGTGTCGTCCAGCTGCCAGGCCGAGCCGGAGAAGAACGAGCCCCAGTTGTTCGGCTCTGCCCCCGGTTCGCCGCCGGTCATGTCGGGGCGGGCGTCGCGCCACCAGTACCAGTCCCGTCTGGGGCTGTCGAGACGCGACCTGGACTCGACGAACCAGGGATGCTCGTCGGAGGTGTGGTTGACGACCAGGTCCATCACCAGCTTCATCCCCCGCTGATGGAGGCCGTCGAGGAGCTGGTCGAAGTCGGCGAGCGAGCCGAAGACCGGATCGATGTTCTGGTAGTCGCTGATGTCGTATCCGGCGTCGTCCTGTGGCGAGGGGTACACCGGCGAAAGCCAGATCACGTCCACCCCGAGCTGGGCGAGGTAGTCCAGCTTGGACGAGATCCCAGCAATGTCACCGATCCCGTCACCGTCTGCGTCGGCGAAGCTGCGCGGGTAGATCTGGTAGACGACAGCGCTCTTCCACCACTCCTTGTCGGCCATCGGGGTCAGCTCCCGCGGCTTCCGCGGCTTCCGCGCTCCCGGGCATACGCGACGTACGCGCACGCGACGATGACGGCGAATGCCATCAACGGCCCTCCGCGTGTCAACCGGCCGCGCGACTGCGAGCCCAGCACGGCGCCGTCGGACTGGTGGGAGAGCAGCGACCAGCGCGACTGGTTGCTCATGATGGACCCCATGCTCATCGACGAACCGATGGACCCGATCGAGGCGAATGATCCGATGCCGCCGATCGACCCGAACGACCCGACACTCGCGATCGACAAGGCAGAGCCGCTCGATCCGATCGAGAGGATCGAGTCGCTGGACCAGAGGGAGCATCGTGATCTCTCAGGCATGCGACGACCCTACTGTCGCCGGGCGAAGGTCGCGTGACGTGCGCCGCACCGACTTGCCGGGAGCGGCGATCCGAGGAAACGTGTCCCCATGGAGAGACGAAGGCTGGGCCGGCTGGGCCACCAGAGCTCCGTCCTGATCTACGGCGCCGCCGCGCTGGGAGACGTCTCGCAGGACGAGGCGGAGCGGTCGGTCGGCGAGGCGCTCGACGCCGGCATCAACCACATCGACGTCGCGGCCGGCTACGGCGACGCCGAGCTGCGCCTCGGGCCGCTCATGTCCGGCATCCGCGATCGGATCTTTCTTGCGACCAAGACCCAGGAGCGAGGCAAGGAGGCGGCGTGGGCCCAGATCAACGCCTCGCTGGAGCGGCTGCAGACCGACCGGGTCGACCTGCTGCAGCTCCACGCCATCGGGGATCTCGAGGAGCTGGACCTCGCTACCGCCCCGGACGGATCCCTGCAAGCGGCAGTACGTGCTCAGGCCGAGGGACTGGTCGGCGCCGTCGGCGTGACGGGCCACACGCACCAGGCCCCGGCGACGCATCTCGAGGCCCTCCGCCGGTTCCCGTTCGCGACCGTGCTGACTCCACTCAACCCCGTGCTCTGGCGCGACGAGCAGTACCGGGCTGACTACCAGGAGCTGGTGGCCGAGGTGAAGCGCCAGGACGCCGCATTGATGACGATCAAGACCGTCTCGCGACGGAACTGGCCGGACACGCGGGAGGACCAGCACCAGTACGCGACCTGGTACGAGCCCTACGACGACCAGCAGCGGATCACCGCAGCGGTGTCTTGGGTGCTCGCCCATGTCGAGGTCACTGGGCTCGCGACCCCAGGTGATGTTAGTTTGCTCGCCATGACTCTCGAGGCGGAGCGCAACCGGATAGCACCCGACGAGGCCGAGAGCCGGCTGTCGGCCGACGACGCCTACAGCTCACCGTTCCTCGCGATGCCGTGGCCGAAATGATGAGCAAAGCTCGTCATCCCCTCGGCATCGATATCGGCGGAAGCGGCATCAAGGGCGCCCCGGTCGACCTGAAGAAGGGGGAGTTCGCCGAGGAGCGACTCCGGATCGAGACTCCGGTGCCGTCGACCCCGGACGCCGTGGTGGACGTCGTCCTGCGCGTCGCCGAGAACTTCAAGGACTCGACGGGCGACTCCCCGATCGGGGTGACCGTGCCCGCTGTCGTGATCCACGGTCAGGTGCGGACGGCGGCCAACATCGACAAAAGCTGGATCGGTATCGACGCGGCAACCCTGCTCAGCACCAAGCTGGGACGGCCGGTCACCGTCGTCAACGATGCGGACGCCGCCGGTGTCGGAGAGCTGCAGTACGGCGCCGGCCGCAACGTCGACGGGCTCGTGCTGCTCGCGACGCTCGGGACCGGGATCGGCAGCGCCCTGCTCTACGACGGCAAACTCATCCCCAACAGCGAGCTCGGACACCTGGAGATCGACGGCCACGACGCCGAGACCCGCGCTTCGTCGAACGCGCGGGAGACGGAGGACCTCTCCTGGGAGGAATGGGCGGCTCGCCTGCAGCGCTACTTCGGTCACGTCGAGAACCTGCTGGCGCCGGACCTCATCGTCATCGGTGGCGGCGTGTCCAAGCACGCCGACAAATACCTGCCGCTGCTCCACCTCCGGGCGCCCGTCGTCCCCGCCCAGCTCGGCAACGCGGCCGGTATCGTCGGCGCCGCCTGGCTGGCGGCCAACCAGTAGTAGCGCCGGCCCGCCTCGGCATGGCTGATGGTCGTACGGCTCCTAGTCTGGGGAGATGACGTCATACGCCATCCGGATGCTGCGACCGCGTGGGTTCGGTCGGCTCTTCCACGTCGGCGGCCATCCGTTGGCGTTGCTGCTCGTCATCGTTGTGGTGGTCGTTGTCGTTGTGGTCGTCATGGCCCGCCGGAATCGGTAGTTATGAGGACGTACATCGTAACTCTACGTATATTCAGATTGATCTCTGTGTAGTCAATCCGCTCTGACGACAAGGTGCATGATGGCGAGCTCGTGCTTCGGATGTGTGTGCGCGTCACCGGCTCGACCGACGATGTCGGGGCGGCTCATCCTGGCGACCGACATCGACCACACCGCGAGCGCCCTGCGCTCCCTGGCGCTGCGGCTAGGGCTTCGTCTTACCGTGCTGGACCCGGGCATCCTCGAGCTGTATGCCGACGACACCGACACCTTCGTCGCGGCGGCCCGCGACGAGCTGTCGATCGTCGAGGCCGACGAGGTGCGATGCTTGGTCGCTCCGCTGGACTCCGCTCCCCTGGAGCTGTTCGCGCAGGCCATGCGGGCACCCTCGCTGAGTGCGTCCGGCGCCAGGATCGAGCACGCGGACCTGGTATCGCTCTTCGACGCCGAGCACGACGCGTTCTACTCGGTCTACCAGCCCATCGTCGACCTCGCCGACGGGGATGTGGTGGCGTACGAAGCGCTGCTACGTGCCACCAGCACGAAGGGCGAGCAGGTGATGCCCGACGAGCTCTTCGCAGCCGCGCACCAGGCGGAGTGGACAGGCATGCTCGACCGGATCGGACGGACGACGGCGCTGCGACAGGCGGGCCCCTGGCTCGGCGACGACAAGGACCTCTACATCAACTTCGTGCCCAGCTCGATCTATCGCCCGGAGGTCTGCCTGCGCACCACCGAGCGGGCCGCTGACCAGGCTGGCCTGCGGATGGACCAGCTGGTGTTCGAGGTGACCGAGAGCCATCTGGTCCGAGACGTGGCGCACCTCGACCGGGTCTTCGACTACTACCGCGAACGTGGCTGCCGGGTGGCCATGGACGACCTGGGCTCGGGGTACTCGTCGCTGAACCTGCTGCTGCGACTGCAGCCCGACGTCGTCAAGCTCGACAAGGAGATCGTTCAGAGCCTGCCGAGCCCCGTCAGCATCGCCGTGGTGAGCGCCATCGTGTCGATCGCGCATGCCTACGGCGGCAAGGTGGTCGCCGAGTGCATCGAAACCGCCGAACAGGCCGACGCGGCCATCGGCCTCGGCGCGGACCTCGGGCAGGGCTGGTACTTCGGTCGCCCGGCGCGCCCCGGCCCACGACCGATGGCAGCCGTCTCCGGTGGGGCCAGCACAGCTGCCCGTTGACCTTGTGCTCCGGTTCGGCTTCTACGCCGAGCTGGCCGCGCCGCATCGCGCTGGTCGGCGCATCGCAGGCCGAGGGCCACGCGGGTTCGATGGTCTGGCGAAACCTGGAGAGCTTCCCCGGCGGGGCGGGACTTCACGGACCTGGCACGCGCTCGGGCTGGAAGGCGGTGTGGACCGCGGCCATGTCGTCGGCGCCGTGGCCGTCGTCCCTGGCTCGCGCGTAGGTCTGGACGAGTGCTGCGAGCAGGCCGTCGTGCACTCCGGCATCCTCAGCCGCCCCGCGGATGAGCTTGAGGTCCTTCAGCACGCCGTCCAGAGCGAACGAGGGCGCGAACTCGCCCGTCATCATCGCCGCCCCCTTGACATGCGCGTAAGGGGTGTCGATCGGTCCGCCGGCGATCGCCTCCAGGAACAGCTCCGGCTTGACGCCCAGCGCCGCCGCGAGCGCGAGCGACTGGCCCAAGGCTGCCGTCAGGGAGGCGACCCAGGCATTGCAGGCCAGCTTCAAAGCGGTGGCGTCGCCGAGCCGCTCGCCGATCCACATGGTCCGGGAGCCGATCGCGGACAGCACCGGCTCGACCTGCTTGCGCAGCGACTCGTCGCCCGAGACGAGGATGACGAGCTTGCCATCGTCGGCCGGCTTCTTGGTCCCGAGGACCGGCGTGTCCAGGAGCAGCAGGTCGTGCTCGCCGGCGAATTCGGTGATCTTCCTCATTCCCGGCAGCCCGATGGTGCTGGACTGCATCCAAACGGTGCCAGGTCCTGAACCACCGGCTGCGTCGGCCATCACAGACAGCACCGAGTCGGCGTCATAGAGCATCGTGATGACCACATCGGCGCCGGTCACGGCCTCAAGCGACGTTGCGGCGACCCCAGCGCCGTCGTCGGCGAGGCTGGACGCCTTTTCGGCGCTCCGGTTCCATACCCGCACGCGGAGCCCTTCGCGGAGCAGCGACCGCGCGATTCCCGTGCCCATGATCCCTGTTCCCAGCACAGCGACCTGCATGATGTCTCCTTGTCTTCGCGGACGAGTCGGGTCGATTCTCGTGTATCACATGCGTGAGCGACCTCACGGGCTCCCCACGCAGATCACACCCACATCCGGTCTGTTGGCAACGGGTTCGACACATCCATCACGCACAGTGGAGAGGTAACTGAACGCCTCATGCACGACCGTGTATGACGACTATCCAAGGTAGAGGTACTCACCATGGTCAACCGAGGACGCCACATCGCCCTCGTCGCCCACGACAACAAGAAGGTCGACCTGCTTCAGTGGGCCGACTACAACCGCGAGACCCTTCGCCAGCACACCCTGTATGCCACCGGCACCACCGGCACACTGCTTCAGCACGAGCTCGGCCTCCACGTCACCCGGTTCCTGAGCGGCCCGATCGGCGGCGACCAGCAGATCGGCGCCAAGATCGCAGAGGGCGCCATCGACATGCTCGTCTTCTTCTGGGACCCGCTGGAGCCACAGCCGCACGACCCTGACGTCAAGGCGCTGCTTCGCATCGCGGCGGTCTGGAACATCCCCGTCGCGAACAATGTCGCGACCGCCGACATGATCATCTCCTCGCCGCTGCTCGGGAGCGACTACGTCAACGTCAGGCCCCTGATCGAGACCGGCATCTAGCCGGGCTCAGCAGGTCGTGCTCAGCTTTGTCTGCTCAGCCGGTCAGGCTCGCTGTTCACGATGCCGCGGCGACGCGCGCGGCGTAGAGGTCCCGCAACGCCAGGACCTCTGCGCCGTGGGCGATCAGCTCGCGGTTCATGTGGAGGACGAGGTGGCCGAACGGTGCCACCTTGTCGACCTCCTCGGCCTGCGACAGCCCGACCGTCATCACCTGCTCCTCGTCGAGGTCAGCTATCGCGAGTCCCAGGCCCCGACCTGGTCGGCCAGGGCCGCCACCGCGCCGGCGGCGTTCCCAGCGAATCGGACGTCGTCGCGCGGCCCGGTGTGACTGCCGAACGTGTAGTCGTACCGCATGGAGAACGCCTCGGTCAGGTGTGCTCCACGGGGGTGCACGGTCGGCGTCGGAGCGCCGGCGTAGGCGTCTGGCGTCGGCTCCCAGGCCCATTCGTGATCGCTGAGCCGCTCGAGATCGGCGACCAGCACCAACCACGAGAACCCGAGCTGCGACCTGACCATCGCCATGGCGTACGGCTGTTCGAGAAGTGACCAGTCGAAGTCGCCTGCCATCCCGGCAGTTTAGTCGCGGTACGCCGAGACCAGCGGGCATGCGAAGGGCTCGCTGGCGCGCAGCCCGACGTTGTTGAGGTAGTCCACCACGATCGCGTAGGACTCGAAGAGGCCCGCCTCGGTGTAGGGCACCTGGTGCAATTCGCAGTATCGGCGCACGATCGGCTGGGCGAGCTTGAGGTTGGGCCTCGGCATACTCGGGAAGAGATGGTGCTCGATCTGGTAGTTCAGGCCCCCCATCGCGAAGTCGACCAGCAGGCCGCCTCGAACGTTGCGGGACATCATCACCTGGCGGCGCAGGAAGTCGATCTTCATCGACCGCGGCACGATCGGCATTCCCTTGTGGCTCGGCGCGAACGAGGCGCCGACACCGACCCCGAACGCCGCCATCTGCAGGACGAAGAACGCGACCGCCTTGTCGACCGGCATCACCAGGAGCAGGGCCGCGACATAGATCGGGATACGTCCGAATATGAGAAGCGCCTCTACGCGCTGGTGCGCCATCGTGCCGGGTTTGAGGACGGCCCGGATGCTGGAGATGGAGAGGTTGAAGCCCTCCAGCGTCAGCAGCGGGAAGAAGAACCAGCCCTGACGGTGCGCGAACCAGCCGGCGAAGCCGGTTCGTGCGGACACGATGTCGGGGGTGAAGGCGATCGCACCTGCGGCGATGTCGGGATCGCGGCCGGCCTGGTTCGGGTTGGCATGGTGCTGGTTGTGCTTGGTCTTCCACCAGCCGAAGCTCATCCCGATCAGGAAGCCTGACAGCAGCCGCGACGTCCACTCGTTCCACGCAGCCGACATGAAGATCTGGCGATGCGCCGCGTCGTGCCCGAGGAAACCGAACTGGGCGAACAGGACCCCCAGCACGACCGCTGGCACGAGCTGGAGCCAGGAGTTCCCGATCGCGACCACGGCCGTCCAGGTCAGTGCCATCGCCAGCAGGGCAGCGGCTATCCGGCTCCAGTAGTACCCGTGTCGACGACGCAGCAGGCCCTGCTCCCGGATCTCCCGGCAGAGGTCCGTATACAGGCTCTGGCTCTCCTGCCTGCCCCGCAGCCGAGGCGACGGAACGGTGGCGGCCGTGACAGCCGCTGCGGTGGCAGCGGTGATCTCCTGCATGGCGAAACATCCCATCGGGCTGCTCGCCGAAAGGTGGTCCAGAGTGACCACTCACGTAGCAACTGCCACACACGATACGCAGTGTGATTATGGCGTTGCTGAGGATAATCGAAGGATCGGGTATCGATCGCGTTCACTCGGTGTCCGCCGACTCGGTCATGCTGCTCCTCGCTCGCGATCTGACGGGGCCCGTCGCCATCGCCTTTTGATGGATGGTACGGCCGGCATGAACGCGGGTCGAGGCAGCCGTGGATGGTCGCGGCTCGGCGGCCACGGTGGGGGGTCCTCCGGCTTCTGACGCGTGGTGAGGGGTGGTCTACCTTGAGGGCGCATGGAACCCTTGCGTATCGGCGTCCTCGGGGCCGCGAACATCAGTGAGAATGCCGTCGTGGCGCCCGCTCGGGCCATCGGTTCGCGGCTGGTCGCGGTGGCGGCCCGGGACCGGGCGCGGGCGCAGCGGTTCGCTGCTGCCCACGGCGTGGAGCGGGTGCTCGACTCGTACGATGACGTCATCGCCGACCCCGAGGTCGAGGCGGTCTACAACCCGCTCGCCAACGCGCTCCACGCGCCGTGGACCCTGGCCGCCATCGCTGCCGGCAAGGATGTGCTGACGGAGAAACCGTTCGCGTCCAACGCCACTGAAGCCAGGCACGTCCGCGACGCCGCCGCCCTGGCCGGAGTCGCGGTGGCAGAAGGCTTCCACTATCTCCATCACCCGCTGACGAAGCGTCTGCACGAGTTGCTGGCGACAGGTGAGCTGGGAGACCTGAAGCAGGTCGAGGTGACCATGAGGATCCCTGCACCACCGCCAGACGACCCACGATGGTCGCTGGCGCTCGCTGGCGGGGCACTGATGGACGTCGGCTGCTATGGCCTGCACGCTCACCGCGTGCTCGCACCCTGGGCTGGGGGCGAGCCGTCGCTCGTCCGTGCGGATGGAGCGGTCCGCGAAGGCTGTCCGGGTGTCGACGAGTGGCTCGACGCCGAGCTGGTCTTTCCCTCCGGCGCCCGCGGAGTGGCGCGGTGCGCCATGGCCGGCGACGAGACCCAGATGTCGTGCCGGATCGTCGGCAGCCGGGGGGAGGCGATGGCACCCAACTTCGTCCTGCCGCAGCTCGACGACCGCTTGTTCGTGAGCACCCAGACCGGGCGGCGGGTCGAGACGCTGGGCAGACGGCCCTCCTACACCTACCAACTCGAGGCCTTCACCACCTGGGTCCGTGGCGGCGCCGCGATGCCGACGGACAGCGACGACGCCGTGGCGACGATGACCCTCGTCGACGCGTGCTACGCCGCCGTCGGCCTCGAGCCGCGGCCCACTGGGCAACCTCGGGGCTGAGGGCGACGGCTCAGACCGACGCGATCTCCCGTACCTGTGTCAGCCGTAGGTGGTTGCCGGACGGGTCGCGGAAACCCGCGTCGATCCCATAAGGACGGTCCTCGGGCTCCTCGACGAACTCGACGCCGCGACTCTTGAGCTCCTCGTACGACGCTCGGCAGTCTTCGGTCGTCAAGAAGAGGGTGCCCGAGAAGCCCTTGGCCGTCAGCTCGCGGACCTGGTCGGCCGTCGCGTCGTCCATGACGGGAGGCCCGGGGATCGCCATCAGCACGACCGAGATGTCGGGCTGGTCGGGCGGGCCGACGGCGAGCCAGCGGAAGTTGCCCATCTCCGGCATGGTGACATCGCTTCGCACCTCCATGCCGAGCTTCATGGTGTAGAACTCGAGTGCCTTGTCCTGGTCGAACACCCACAGCTGGGTGCTGGCGAGCTGGATCATCGGATGCCTCTCATCTGGTCGATTGGTGTGATGCCGCCGACGCTACGTGGGGCCCGTGGCGCCTGTCTTCTCCAAACGTGCTGTACTGCGGCCGCGCGTAGGCTCGCAGCACGCACGCCGGGACAAGTGCATAGGATGCCGCTGGCGGGAAGGCCGCCCGGTAGGTGGCCGGGGGCGCGCCGTACGCCCGGCTGAAGCTCGTCGTGAACGAGCCGACGCTCTGCAGGCCCACCGCGATGCAGATGTCGGCGACCGAGCGGTCCGTCGTGCGCAACAGCGCCGCTGCTCGTTCGAGCCGCCTGGTCAGCAGATAGACATGTGGCGTATCGCCGAAGGCGCGGCGGAACTCGCGGCTGAAGTGTGCGCGCGAGAGACCGGCGGCGCGGGCCAGGTCGGTCACGTCGAGCGGCTCGAAGTACCGCGCGTCGGCGAGGTCTTTGGCGCGCAGCAGGTGGCGGGCGGTCGGGGGGGAGGCCATCGTGCATCAGTATGCCGGTGCGCTCCGACAGTCGGACCCGCCCGTACAGTCGACGATATGACTGCGTTGGACGGGGTGACTCTGGTCGACAGCGACGACGCGGAGCTGGTGGTGCTGCTCGACGGCAACCGGCAGCCATGCGGAACGGCTCGCAAGTCGGCCGTGCACCATGCCAGCACGCCGCTGCATCTGGCGTTCTCCTGCTGGGTCGTCGACGGGTCGGGTCGCACCTTGCTGACCCGTCGGGCCGAGGTGAAACGGACCTGGCCGGGGGCGTGGACCAACTCGTTCTGCGGTCACCCGGCGCCCGGTGAGTCGATGGCGGCTGCCGTTCACCGGCGCGCACACGATGAGCTCGGAGCGGTGGTGAGCGAGCCGCTCGCCGTCCTGCCGGACTTCAGCTACTACGCCGTGATGGACGACGGCACGGTCGAGAACGAGGTTTGCCCGGTGTATGTCGCTACCCTGCTGAGCGAGCCTGCTCCTAACCCGGGCGAGGTCGGCGACCTGCAGTGGGTGCCGTTCGAGGGCTTGGAGTCGTCTCTCGCCGAGACCCCCTCGACCTACAGTCCGTGGATGCGTGAGCAGCACGCGGCGCTGCTCGCCGCGGGGTGGACGCCCACCTGAGCGTCAGACCCGCGGACGTCTAGTGAGACACGCACAGCTCGTTGCCCTCCGGGTCTGCGATCGTGACCCACGAGTGCGGGCCCTGCCGTCCTCGCCACAGCACGGTGGCGCCGCGGTCGGAGAGCCGCTCGACGACGGCCTCGACATCGTCAGCGCCGATACGCACGTCCAGGTGGACCCTGTTCTTGACGGTCTTCGGCTCGGGGACCAGCTGGAACAGCACCCGCGGGGCATGGTCCAGGCCATCGCGATGACGGATGGCCGCGCCCTCCTTCCAGACCAGGGTGCCGTGATGGGTGGTCGTGTCCTCGTCGCTCGCCAGGCCCTCGTCGATCATCCGGCGGATGAACGCCTCGTCGCTCGGTTCGACCTCCCATCCGAGTGCGTCGGCCCACCAGTCGGCCAGGGTGTGGGGCTCTGCGGAGTCGAACGTGACCTGGAAGAGGTATGCCATCGGTCCATCCTGCGGCATCGGGCGCCCATCGCGCCCAACGATGAGTTGTCGGGTCGTCTGCGGTCTATCCCTTCGCCGGACCGCAGCCGAGCAGCAGAGGAGCCGCTGATGAGCCTTCCCGACGTGGTCACACCCGCCGAATGGCTGGCAGCTCGCAAGGAGCTGCTCGTCAAGGAGAAAGAGATGACCCGCGCCCGAGACGCCCTGAACGCCGACCGCCGCCGGCTTCCTATGGTGGCCGTCACCAAGGACTACCTTTTCGAAGGGCCGGCGGGTGAGCTGTCGCTGCTCGACCTCTTCGACGGACGTCGGCAGCTGGTCGTCCAGCACTTCATGTTCGCGCCGGAGTGGGAGGCCGGGTGTGCGAGCTGCTCAGCCTCCGCGGACGAGGTCGGGCACCTCGCTCACCTCAACGCCACCGGGACCACGTTTGCGGCCGTCTCGCGCGCCCCGTTCGCCAAGATCGCGCCGTTCAAGCAGCGGATGGGATGGTCGTTCCCGTGGTGCTCGTCCTACGGCAGCGACTTCAACTTCGACTTCCATGTCACGCTCGACGAGGCCGTCACTCCCATCGTGTACAACTACCGAACCATCGCCGAGCACGAGGCGGCCGGCACCGCCTACTACATCGGGACCGACCAGCCCTTCGAGCTGCACGGTATGAGCTGCTTCCTCCGTGACGGCGATGCGGTGTTCCACACATACTCCACCTACGGCCGAGGCTGCGACATGCTCGGCTTCACCACCAACTACCTCGATCTGACGGCATTGGGTCGCCAGGAACCGTGTGAGGAGCCGAAGGGACGCGGGGACGACGGTCTACAGGCCGGCAGCCCCGAGCTTCGCTACCACGACGAGTACGACCTCTAGGCCTTCGTGTCACGCTGAGGGCGGCAGACCCCACCGGCGACCTACGGGGCCGTGGGCATCCGCAGGCAGTGGTACCAGAAGGTCTGCTGGCTGGCGTCGTCGAACAGGTTGCCCGCGTGGTCTCGGGCAACCGGGGTGTCTGCGCCCTGATCGGTGTTGGTGCTGGTGAACTCGTACTGGTTCAGCTGGCCGTTGGCCCAGGTGAGACCGGGTAGGTGGGCGATGTAGTCGAGCTCGCCGAGGGAGGGGAGCCGCCCATTGTTCGAGTCGCAGGTGTGGCGGGCCTTGGAGAGGGTGACCGGCCCACCGGCCTTCAGGTTGAGGCACAGGCCGAATGTCCTGCGGGCCCCGGAGGGGCAGGTGAGCGCGGCATTGGCCGATCCGGACGAGTCGGGGTTGGCGTGCCCGTCGCGCCCGGCCGCGAAGCTCATGCCGCTGGCGGCGATGAGGAGGGCCAACAGGGCGACGACGAAAGAGGGCAAGATAAGACGGAACCGCATGAGGGGACTCCTGGATGTGGGCGGGCGTCAGCGCAGGTCTGGCTGCTGCTGGGAGGAGGCCCGCAGGCGCGCTCAGATACGTTTGGGGGCGGCGGATTCGCGAGATGGCCCGCCTTGGGCCGTTGCCGGGACCGGACGCCGACCCTTGTCACCCCCTAAAATGTGAGCGTGAACCGTGTCGGGAAGCCGCGTCGGTGATTGCGGCTGTCCTGCTGGCACTGGCCTGCGCGACGACCTTCGCCATCTCCACCTCCGTGCAGCACCAAGCCGCCGAGGCAGCGCCGGAGTCTGCGACCGGGCTGGTGGCACTGCTGGCCTACCTCATCCGCCGGCCGCTGTGGCTGCTCGGACAGTTTCTCGCGACCTGTGCCTTCGCCCTGCACGCGCTCGCGCTGAACGCCGGCGCGCTCGCGCTCGTGCAGCCGATCGTGGTCAGCGGCATTGTCTGGGCGGTTCCCGCGCGGGCGGCGTTGAGCCGCAGGTTGCCGTCGCTCGGGGAGATCCGGGCCGTGGTCCTGACTGCGTCAGGGCTGGCACTGTTCCTGGTCGCGTCGAGTCCCGACCAGGGAAGGAATGCAGGTCGTGGCTGGTCGAGCGGGCTGCTGGCGCTCGGAGCGGTCGCCGTGGCGGTCCTGGCCAGTGTGATAGCCGAGAGCATCCACCAGCACGCCCGGCGGCGAGCCTTCTTCCTCGGTGTCACCGCCGGTGTGCTGTTCGGTCTCGTGGCGGGGCTGCTGAAGATGGCCCTGGAGGGACTGTCTGATGGTGGAGTCCATACGCTCCTGACGAGCTGGCCGGTCTACGCACTGCTGCTCGCGGGGGCCGGGGGCGTGCTGACGAACCAGCGCGCGTACCGTGTCGCGGCCTTGTCCGCCTCCATGCCGGCGCTGAACATCGTCAACGTCTTGACGGCGCTGACCTTCGGTTTCACGGTATTCCACGAGACGCCGCGTCACGCGCCCCTGATGCTGGCGCTGGAGGCACTGGCGCTCGCGGCGGCGGGCTTCGGGCTCTGGCTGCTGGTGAACCTCGACGAGGAGTCCCACGAGCGTTCGGCCACGGCCGA
Organism: Propionibacteriales bacterium; assembly: GCA_038239485.1. Taxonomy (GTDB): domain Bacteria; phylum Actinomycetota; class Actinomycetes; order Propionibacteriales; family Nocardioidaceae; genus DASQEH01. The sequence continues at coordinate 34,363 of JBBSET010000014.1, read as the reverse complement.
CGTGACCGCCGGTTCAGCCTCCGTCAACTGAGCCGAACTCAGGCGAACGGGTCGTACTACCGTTCTGTCAGTCGAGTCAGTCGGCCAGTCGCGCCGCGCCCCTTTGAGGAGTTTGCCGACCACGATGGCTGCGGGAAGCTCGACGGCGAGCCAGAGCGGTCGGACCCTAGGAGCGAGCGCCGAGAGCGTCCAGCGTGGTCATGTCGGCCGCGGAGAGCTCGAACCCGCCGACGTCGGCGTTGGACGTGATCCGCTCCGGGTTGCGCGACTTCGGGATGACGATGATGCCGTGCTGCAGGTGCCACCGGATGATCACCTGCGCTGGCGCACGCCCCACGCGGTCTGCGACACCGCGGATGGTGGGATGGTCGAGGGTTCCGCCACGCAAGGCGCTGTAACCCTCGACCGCGATGCTCCTGGCGCTGTGCTCCTTGAGCACAGTGGCATCGAACAGCAACGGGCTCCACTCGATCTGGTTGACGGCCGGCGCGCTGCCCGTGTCAGAGGTGAGCGTGTCGATCTGCTCCACCCCGATGTTGCTCACCCCGATGTCGCGAACCAGGCCGGACTCTCGCGCCTCCACGAAGGCGCGCCAGACCCCGAGCGTGGCGCGGTCGCCGCCCGGCCAGTGGATCAGCCACAGGTCGACGTACTCGGTGTCCAGCGAGTCCAAGCTCCGCCTCAGCGTGTCCAGCTCCTGGCCGGCCTTGTTCGGGGGGCACTTGGTCGTCACGAAGACGTCGCCTCTGGCGACGCCGCTCTCGCGAAGGGCCTTGCCCACGTCACTCTCGTTGCTATACACCGTGGCGGTGTCGAGGTGGCGATAGCCCACCTCGAGGGCGGTGGACGTCGCCGTTACCGCCTGCTTGCCCTTGATCTGCCAGGTGCCGAACCCGAGCAGCGGCATCCGAGCGCCGCTCTCCAAAGTCACGGTGTCCTCGGGCAGCTGCGGCGTATCGTCGGTGCGGCTCATGTTCGCGATCGTAGCCGCCACCGCCCGGCAAGGTACGAGGTCAGGGATGCCGGACCCAGCCGCGCCCGCTCGGATCACGCGCCTCCCTCCGTGGATGGTCGATGACGAGATGGTTCCCCAACGCTGTGCGCGGGTCCACCTGCGGACTGCGGTTGCCGCATATTGATGTATATAGCCGGGCTTTCGGTGGAGGTGATCGACTGCCACCCATGGATCACGCAGATGCCGATGGCCACCCCGCCGTTCGCGCCGAATACGTTGGCCTTCGTCGAGCGGGGTCTCGAGGCGCTCGACTCCACCGGCCTGTCGACGGCGGACAAGCTTCGCGTGATCGGCCTGCTGGGCTCGTGCACCCTGATCCAGGCGAGGGCGGTCCACGACCGCGCCCGGGCCGTCGCCGCGCGGACGCACGCCGTGGCGCCCGAGGGGGGCGGGTCTCAAGCCGAGTGGACCTTGCAGGCGCTCCTTCGTCGCCTCGTCGATGCCGAGACGTACCCACGGCTACATGCACTCGCCTGGTCAGACGACCTCGGCAACGACCCCTCGGGGCTCGACGAGCAGGCAGAGTTCCTCTTCGGCGTCGACCGTATCCTCGAGGGTACCCAGCCCTCGTCGACCAGGAGACCCAGCCATCATGAACAGCAGCCCTCCTGTTGCCGCTGGCACGGTCCACTGGGACCCCGGTCGGTTTGGTTAGGACGCCAGCAGCCTGGCCTGCGGCGGCCGGGAGCCGGCGACGGCGCCCTGAAGCCGTCGCAGGGCGTCGAGGTAGTCACTCGTCCAGACCATCCGCGCCGAGGTGGCACCGACACGACCGTCGGAACCGACCAGGTCGTGGAGCAGCGCGTCGACGAGCCGGGTGTCCGCCCGCTCGTCGTGGGTCAGGGGCTCGGGGGTGTCGCCTGCGCCGACGAGGCTCGCAGCCAGCGCCTCGTACCAGTCGACGACCAGGTCGGTGCTGGCGAGCAGCTCCGCCCGTGCCGCGGCGCGGTCGCCCTCGCCGGTGCCGTCGTCTCGCTGCCACAGGTCGAGGACGGCGTCCGCAGCCAGGCGTAGCGCCACGACGCCGTTGACCAGCCTCGTCATCTCGGCCAGCGTCGCCGGCTTCGTGCCTCGCTCGGCCAGGTAGCTGCGGAAAGCGTCGTCAAGACGTCGCGACGCTGCCGCGGCTTGTACCGCCTCATCTGTGGGCGGCTGCGGGAGGGTCTCGCCCTCGGGACCGGCGTCGCACCGGAGCATCCCGAAGGCCACGGACTCGGCCAGGTAGCGGGAGCTGGCGCGGTAAGCGTCGGCGAGGGTCTGGCCCAACGCGGCGGCTGCACCGCGCGGCCAGAAGAGCAGGCCCACCAGCAGGCTGACCCCACAGCCGAGTGCGACATCCTCGACCCGCAGCAGCCCGACGCGCCAGCCGGCCGGCGCGATGATGTTGAAAAGGATCACCAGGGTCACCGTGAATGCCGCCTGCCCCGCCGCGAACGAGATCGCCGCAGGCAGGACACCTGCGAACAGGATCGCCACCGGCAGCAGGAACCAGAGAATCGTCGTGTGCGTACCGATGGGAACGAGGATGGCGGCTCCGATGACGAACCCGGCCGCCGTGCCGAGCAGACCTCGCGCGATGCTCTGCCCGGTGCTCAGGGCGTTGGAGCGCAGCACCGACAGCGCCCCGAGCACCACCCAGAACGCGTGCTGGAGTCCCGAGAGGTCGGCGACGAGGACCGCCAGGCCGAGACCGACGGCGCCCCTCGCGCTGTTGTGCAGCCAGACGGAGCCGCGCTGGATATGAGCGGTCGCGCGCTCCTGTGCAGCCGAGAGGGTGCCGGAAATGCCTCGCGGCTGGCGGCCGAGCATCCGGTCCACCCATGAACGGCGCTCCGCCGCTGCGGTGAGGTCGATGTTCGTCGCGATCTGGGAGACGGCGTACCCCAGCTCCTGCGCCCGGAAGGTCGGCTCCAGCGTGGCGATCAGGTCGCCGATGGCCGCCTCTGTCGTGCCGGCCGGCGAGTCCGGACCCGGGAGATCGCCGCGCGCCGGCATCGAGTCGGCAGTCGCATGCTCCATGTCGGTCACGGCGGCGCGGAGATCGACAAGGGCGTCCTGCAGCGTATGCGGTGGGCCACCGGTCACGGCCAGCAGGTCGGCGCCGTGCTCGAGCACCGTCGCAGCGGCCGCCTTGACCGCGCAGGTGGCTCGCGTGACGACCGTCCGTGGCTCGTGCTGGCCGGACTGAACCATGACGTTGAGCCAGCCCAGCTCGTCGACCAACCGCACCACCGTCCGGGTTGCGGTGCTCAGGCCGGTCGGGCGGTACGGCGTGGCGAGGAAGGCACGACGCAACGCAGCGATGGACTCGTCGGCTGCCTCGACGACGCCGTCGTGCTCTGCCTCGGAGGGCGCGCTCGGTCCACCGAGGAGGTAGCGCGACTCGGAACGCAGTTGGACAGCCAAGGCTCGGCAGGCGTCGGTCGCCGGCCTGCGCAGTGGGTCTCGTGACGGGGCGGGCCACAGAAAGGCCACCGCGACGAGACCGGCGGTCGAGGCGAGTCCCCAGCCCGCCAGCCGTTCGGGGATGGACGAGACGGGCCCTGGTAGGCAGACCGGAAGGATGAATGCCAGCAGTAGCGGAGGTGCGGCACTGGCCAGGACCGAGCTGACCACCCCGACGAAGAGCACAGCGAAAGCGACGCATGTCATCGCGAAGGCGGCGAGCCACGCGGCCCGCGAGGCCAGGGTGCCGAGCGTGACGAAAACGGCGCCTGTGATGGCGAGCGCGGCCTGGGCCTGCAGCCGGTCCATCATCGAGCCGGTGAAGTCGACCAGCAGGAGCATGGCGAAGGAGCCGAACGCCGCGAATGTCGCCACATCCGCGTTCGCGATCACCTTGTCGCCGAGCGCGAAGAGGGCCGGCATCACGATGGCTGCACGGCCGGCCCGCCGCAGCGCCGAGAAGCCCCGGTCCCGCTCGCCCAGCCGGCGCAGAAGGTGCACGCGGGTAGCGTCTCACCTCCCAGCCGCTGGATGCCAGACGCTGTGCCGCGGCGTCAGCTCCCCGCTCAGCTGACCGCTTGTTAGGTTTTCCGTGTGGACGACGACGCCGGCATTGCACCGAGGCGATCGGTGTACACGCACGGCCACCACGAGTCGGTCCTGCGGTCGCATCGGTGGCGTACCGCGGAGAACTCGGCCGGCTATCTGCTGCCACACCTGCGTTCCGGTATGCAGCTACTGGACGTCGGATGCGGACCTGGCACCATCACGTCAGATCTGGCGGCGCTCGTCGATCCGGGCGGGGTGACTGCTATGGAGATGACGGAGGCCGCTCTTCAGATCGCTCGCACCGAAGCCGAGCGGCGTGGTCAGGGCAACATCAGCTTCGCCGTCGCCGACGTCCACACGATGGACTTCGCCAACGACGCCTTCGACGTCGTCCATGCGCATCAGGTCCTCCAGCACGTGGCGGACCCGGTGCGGGCGCTCAGCGAGATGCGCCGGGTCTGCAGGCCGGGTGGCCTGGTCGCCGCCCGGGACAGCGACTACAGCGCCTTCACCTGGTTCCCCCAGGTGCCGGGGCTGGACCGATGGCTCGCCTTGTACGAGGAGGCCGCGCGCGCCAACGGTGGTGAACCGGACGCAGGCCGCCGACTGCTCTCCTGGGCGAACCGTGCAGGCTTCACCTGCGTGCGGCCGACCTCCAGCACGTGGACCTTCGCTTCTCCCGCGGACCGCGACTGGTGGGGAGGCATGTGGGCCGACCGCATCCTGAGCTCGGCTCTCGCCCGTCAGCTGCTGGATTCTGAGTCAGCCACTCGGACCGATCTCGAGCAGATCTCCCAGGCCTGGCGGGACTGGGCGGACGACCCGGATGGCTGGTTGGCCGTGCTGCACGGGGAGATCCTCTGCACCGTGTGAAGGTCCCGTACTCGGCCGTCACTGGTCGCGCTAGTAGCGTGTCCTCCACGAGAGGGGTTCGATGCAGGTTTTAGCCGTCGTCGTGTCGGTGGCGGTCTCGCTGGTCGCGGTCGCCCTGTTCGGCCAGGCTGTCGCGACGATCGTCGCCACCGTCAAGGTGGGCCAGCCGGTCGTCGGGCGGCGCGACCACAAGGCCCAGCGCTCGCTGACTATGGTCAAGGAGACCTTCGGGCATACCCGGATGCTCCAGTGGACCATAGTCGGAGCTGCCCACTGGTTCATCTTCGTCGGCTTCGGGTTGCTCTTCTTCACGCTGCTGACAGCCTACGGGCAGCTGTTCGACCCGTTCTTCGCACTCCCGCTGATCGGGACCTGGTTCCTCTACGAGTGGGCGGCCGAGCTGTTCGCCGTCGTGATGGCGTTCGCGATCCTTGGCTTCATCGCCTACCGGGTGAGCCGGCCGCGTCAGCGCGAGCGCGGCCCGAGAGGCAGGTTCTACGGCTCGACGATGTGGCAGGGCTACTTCGTCGAGGCAGTCATCTTGATCGTCGCGCTCTGCATCATCACCCTGCGCGGGGCGGAGTACGCGATCGCCCGGTACGGCTCCCATCCGTCGCACGCGTCCGCGCTGCACTTCCCGCTGACCGGTTGGCTCGGGCACGCCTTCGACGGGATGTCCGAGGGTGGCCTCGAGAACCTGATCTGGGCCACCGCGATGGTCAAGATCGTGGTGTCCATGACCTGGCTGATCGTGCTCGGGCTGAACACCTCGATGGGAGTCGCCTGGCACCGGTTCACCGTCTGGCCGAACGTCTGGTTCAAGCGCAGGAGCGACGGGGGTACGTCACTGGGCGCCCTGGAGCCGATGATGGCCGGGGGGGCGCCCATCGACTTCGAGAACATCGAGGATCTCGACGAGGACACCGTCTTCGGTGTCGGCAAGGTGGAGGACCTCACCTGGAAGGGCATGCTCGATCTCGCCTCGTGCACCGAGTGCGGCCGGTGCCAGTCACAGTGCCCGGCCTGGAACACCGAGAAGCCGCTGTCGCCGAAGCTGCTGATCATGAACCTCCGGGACCACGCATTTGCGAAGGCCGCCCACACCCAGGCCGTCGACGACGCCGCGCGCGCGGCGCTGCCGGAGGCCGCGCGGACCGAGGCGGAGCGCGACCTGGTCGGCGCCACGGTCGGCGACCCCGCGCGGCCGACCAGCGCCGGCGCGGTGATCGACCCGGACGTGCTGTGGTCGTGCACATCGTGCGGCGCGTGCGTCCAGCAGTGCCCGGTCGATATCGAGCACGTCGACCACATCATGGACATGCGTCGCTACCAGGTACTGGTCGAGTCGAGCTTCCCTGCCCAGCTCAACCAGCTGTTTCGCGGGTTGGAGACCAAGGGCAACCCTTGGAACATGGCTCCCAGCGCCCGGATGGACTGGGCCAAAGCCCTGCCGTTCGAGGTCAAGCAGGTCGGCGTCGACGTCGAGAGCCTCGACGAGGTCGAGTGGCTTTTCTGGGTCGGCTGCGCCGGAGCATACGAGGACCGGGCGAAGAAGACGACCCAGGCGGTGGCGGAGCTCCTCAACGAGGCGCAGGTGTCGTTCGCGGTCTTGGGCGACGGTGAGACGTGCACGGGTGACCCGGCCCGCCGCTCGGGTAACGAGTTCGTCTTCCAGCAGCTCGGCCTGCAGAACGCAGAGACCTTCAAGGAGACGAGGGCCAAGAAGGTGGTGTCGACGTGCGCGCACTGCTTCAACACCTTGAAGAACGAGTACGGCCAGTTCGGCGTGGAACTCGAGGTCGTCCACCACACGCAGCTGCTCAACAGGCTGGTTCGCGAGGGCCGGCTCACTCCGGTGGCGGCGGCCGACGGCGCGGTCAACGGCAAGACCATCACCTACCACGATCCGTGCTACCTCGGCCGCCACAACCAGGTGTACGAGCCGCCGCGAGAGCTGCTGTCGGTGATCCCCGGTGCGACGTTCACGGAGATGCCCCGCAACAACGAGCGATCCTTCTGCTGCGGAGCCGGGGGCGCCCGGATGTGGATGGAGGAGAAGCTCGGCGAGCGAATCAACCTCAATCGCAGCAAGGAGGCCGTGGCGACGGGTGCGGACCAGATCGCCGTCGCCTGCCCGTTCTGTCGCGTGATGATGTCAGACGGCCTGACCTCGCTGCAGGCCGAAGGCACGGCGCGCGACGAGGTCGAGGTGCTCGACGTGGCCCAGCTGCTGCTGGCCTCGGTCCGACGCGGCGCCACTGGATGACTGCGCACGTCTCGAGGCTGACAGGCGCAGGATTGCTACGCCGCGAGCCGTCGGGGCCAGCAACCGGCTCGCCCGAAGCAGTCAGGCCATGTTGACGTAGATCTCGAAACCCTCCACCTCGACGAAGCCGAGTCGGCCGTAGATCCTCGCTGCCAGGTCGGTGTCTGGATGGAGATGGGCGAGCAGCGCACCGGCGTCGAGGCCCCGGCGGACCAACCAGCCCGACATGGCTGCCCCGACGCCGCGCCCTCGCGCGGCTGGCAGCACACCGACACCGGCGATGTACAACGCCGGGCCGGCCCGTCCGTCCGAGCGCAGCGAGTACGCCGTGCCCACGGGTACACCGTCGAGGACGGCCAGCGCGACCGTCACACCTTCGGCGGTCAGGTGTGGCTCGAGCCACGGACGCTCGACCTCAGGCTCGCTCTCGAACGCCACCACGTCGACCGCCAGTACCGCGTCGAGGTCATCGGGTGTCGCGACGGCGATCTCCAGCCCAGGCACCGGAGCGGCCTCGACGAACGCCGACGGCTCGAGCCCCATCAGCCGCTTGTGCATGAGGTGGTCCCCATGGGGCCAGGTCATACCGCTCGGGACCCGGACACCCCACGGCAGGCTGCGCTCGGCGAACCACTCGCGAACAGCCCCGAGATCGACGAGATCCGAGTCGGTGACGTCGCCGTTGTTCCACTGGGGATGGGTCAGGCCGCTCGCCATCAGCCTGATGCCCGCGAGCTCCGCCCAGGCGCCTGCGTGCCGCTCACGAAGACGCCCCTGCTCCTGCCAGGCGTCTCCATGGGCCGTCGCAACGCGAGCCGACAGGTCGTCCGCCATCAGCTCTCCCTCCTGGGTCCCATTGTGCCCGTCGACCGGTGCCCGACACCGTAACCTGACGGTCGGTGTCCGGGCCGCCCGCCAGTCCGGGGGGTCAGACGGTGGTCGGCCGGACCGGCCGCAGCCGCCGACGTTCCTGTCGCCGCCCCGCGGTGCGACGTCTGTCCTCGATCGCAGGCCCTCACGACTGCCAGACCAGTGCGACAGCGGCCGCGACCGGCAGACTTCAGCGGTGACCGCATACACCGACGTGGCGACTGCCAACGTGAACCGCGCGCTCAGACCCGACGACGCGCGTACCGCGCTTCGCGGTGTCCTCGACCTCGATCCCGACCTGGTCGGGCTCCAGGAGTGGGGGATGTCGCGTCACGGACTGCTCCGCGAGACCGGCCCTGTCCGGCTGCCCTTCGTGGGCCCCGCCAGTTCTCCGGAAGAGGCAGCCCGGGGCCGGGACGACTACCTGTGGGTGAGCGCACCACCCCTTCTCGGCGGCTGTCCGGTGGGAGCACGCCGGAACCGCTTCGAGCTTCTCGAAAGCCGCTTCGAGGTCGTCGGGTGGCCGGGGCCGTCGGACCGCTTCACCGGGGCATCGCCGATGGCCGTTCCCAGGATCGTCACGCTGGCTGTCTTCGTCGACCGGCGAGAGGACCGGATCGTGAGTGCGCTGAACTTCCACCTGACGCCGAGGGTCCAGTCCGGTCGTCGCTATCGCCGGGATCGTCCGCTGCTCGTCGCCCACCACCAGGCAGAGGTGCGCGCGATCGGGCGACTGGTCGCGGCAGAGGTGGCGATCGGGCGGGTGGTGTATGCGATGGGGGACTCGAACTTCGACGGACTGAGGCTTCCCGGCCTGATCTCGGCGTGGGACGGGCGCGAGGACGAACCAGGCACGTTGGGACCCGTCCGCAAGGTGGACGACGTTCACGGGCCTGGCCCTGCAGTGTCGGTGCGGCTGCTGGGCAACGCGTCCGACCACAAGGCGGTCATTGCGAGGCGTTCCGATCCGTAGCAGCCGGCGGACGGGGCCTTCCTCTTGCGTAAAGACGCATCGCGATATATCGTTACTGTCAGGAAGCGCTGCAGGCCTCATCAGGAGACCGCAGGCTTCCTCATCAAGGAGAACAACCTTGCGACACGAACGATCAGAACTAGCAGGTCGGGGAGAACCCGACATCCATGACGCCGCCGGCGACCACCGGAGTGGTCGACGTGGGCGGCGGTCCGAGCACCGCGGCGAGCGCTCGGACGAGCGCCACGCCCGGCACGAGGGCCATGGGCGCAGACACGGCCACAGCCGAGGTCGGGCCCAGCGTGGCGATGTCCGCGCGGCGGTCCTCGTCCTCCTCGCCGAGCAGCCGATGCACGGCTACCAGCTCATGCACGCCATCGCTGACCGCACCGAAGGAGCGTGGCGTCCGAGCCCCGGCGCGATCTACCCGACCATCGCCCAGCTCGAGGACGAGGACCTCGTGTCTGTCGTCGCCGACGCCGGCCGCAAGCTGGTCACCCTCACCGAGGCCGGTCACGCGTACCTGGCGGCCAACGAGGCCACCCTGGCCGACCCGTTCACGGCGATCACCAAGCAGGCCGGCGGCCGCCACGACCTGCGTGGATCTGTCGACCAGGTCTACGCCGCCGCGCGTACGGTCGGACAGTCCGGCAGCGATGCCCAGATCGCCGCGGCACAGGAGATCCTCGACCAGGCCCGGCGGGGTCTGTACCTCATCCTGGCCGACTCGACGGAGCCCGGCGACTCCTGACAGCGGCGGTGAAACCGACGGCTTGGCGGTTTCCCCAGGCTCGAGCGCGCCGGACAGGATCTCGGCGTGGCACCTGGCTCGGCCAGCTTCATCAGGCTCTGTGGCCGCAGGCCACCGGTTCGGTGGGGAGCGGAGAGGGACCATTCACATGGCTCGCCAGCGACGCTGCGATCCGTCGTAGTCGGCGAGACGCCACGCCAGCGCCCGAGCGGGGCTCAGGGCATACAGGACGTCGAACGACGGGTCGGCCAGCGGCAGGAACCCCAGGTCTGTGGGTCGGGTGTACTTGGTGGCGAACGCGTCGACGACATCGCGATGCTCCCCAGGATGCCCGAGATCCCGGACCTGTCCGTGGACGATGAGGGCGTCCTCGCCATCGCCGACATGGACGACCACGCGCGGGTCGGCGGCGAGGTTGCGCGCCTTGACCGTCGTCCGCTCGGTGTAGAAGTGCCACACCTCGCCGACGACCGCCCCCCAGATCGGCGAGACGTGCGGTGCTCCGTCGGCCGCGACCGTAGCCAGCCAATAGCTGCGCTCCGATGCCAGCCGGGTCGCTACCTCGTGCCAGCTCGCCATCTCGGTCGGCATTCGAGATCAGCTCGATCCCGCCAGGGTGGACGACGCGGTGACACAGAACCCGTACCCCTGCGGATCCTGGACCCTCCACGGATCGGGATCCCCGGGCGAGTCCGGGTCGTGGCAATCGGCGACCACACATAGGAGTGTCGCGGACAACTCATCACCTCATCGCTAGATCTCGAAGGCTAAGGCACGACACCGCCTCCTCACCACGGTTAGCGCGGGTATCAGGGCGTGTGGGGTGGCGTCGACGGCTGGCGCGGCGTTGGATGGGTTCGGGTCACGCGAGTGCCCACCGTCACGAGGAAGGATCGCGATGACCGCCGAACCGAGGACAGATGCCGAGTCGATCGACATCGCCGCCACGGACGAGTGGAGGGCGGCCGGAGAGCATGCCGACAGACTCCGCTCGACCCACCTTCGCGAGCTCTTCGCCGACCGCGGCCGTGCCGAGTCGATGACGATCGAGGCGGCCGGTCTGGTCGTCGACTACTCCAAGCATTGCGTCGACGACGCGGCGCTGGCAGCTCTGCTCGACCTGGCTCGTGCCGGCAAGGTCGAGGAGCGCCGCGACGCGATGTTCCGTGGCGAGCGGATCAACACCACGGAGGATCGAGCGGTCCTGCACACCGCCCTGCGAGCTGCCCGAGACGCTGTCGTCTCGCTGGATGGCGAGAACGTCGTCCCGCTGGTGCACGAGGTCCTGGACCGGATGGGGTCGTTCACCGAGCGAGTGCGTTCGGGCGATTGGCGCGGTCACACCGGTGAGCGGATCAAGACGGTCGTCAACATCGGGATCGGGGGCTCCGATCTCGGTCCGCGGATGGCCTACCAGGCCCTCCTGCCCTACGCCGGGGACAGCCTCGAGTGCCGCTTCGTCTCCAACGTCGACGGCGACGACATCAGCGCCAACCTGCTCGGAATCGAAGCGTCTGCCACCTTGTTCGTGGTGTCGTCGAAGACGTTCACCACGCTGGAGACGATGACGAACGCGCGGGCCGCGCGCACCTGGCTGCTCGACCAGCTCGGTGACGACGCCGACGTGGCGAAGCACTTCGTGGCCGTCTCGACGAACGCCGAGGCGGTCAAGGAGTTCGGTATCGATCCGGACAACACCTTCGGTTTCTGGGACTGGGTGGGCGGGCGCTACTCGTTCGACTCCGCCATCGGCCTGTCGCTGATGCTCGCCATCGGCTCTGACGGCTTCGCCGACCTGTTGGCCGGCATGCGAGCGATGGACGAGCACTTCGCGACGACCCCGCTGGAGAGCAACCTGCCCGTGCTCCTCGGCGTGATCGGCCTGTGGTACCGGGAGTTCTTCGACGCGCAGAGTCATGCGGTGCTGCCCTACGCCCACTACCTGTCCCGGTTCACCGACTACCTCCAGCAGCTCGACATGGAGTCGAACGGCAAGCGGGTGCGCCGAGACGGAGTGCCTGTCGAATACCAGACCGGCCCGGTCGTGTGGGGCACGCCGGGTACGAACGGGCAGCACGCCTACTACCAGCTGATCCATCAGGGCACGACCCTGATCCCGGCCGACTTCATCGCCTTCCTGCATCCGGCCCACGGTCGAGCAGACCAGCACGACCTGCTGACGGCGAACGTGCTCGCGCAGGCAGAGGCGCTGGCGTTCGGCAAGACCGCCGAGGAGGTGGCTGCCGAGGGTGTCGCGGACGAGCTGGTTCCCCATCGGACGTTCCCGGGAAACCATCCGAGTACGACGATCGTCGTGGACAAGCTGACGCCGTACTCCCTCGGCACCCTGGTCGCGCTCTACGAGCACAAGGTCTTCGTCCAGGGCGCGATCTGGCAGATCAACTCGTTCGACCAGTGGGGTGTCGAGCTCGGCAAGGCGCTCGCCCAGAAGATCGTCCCCGAGCTCCAAGCAGACGGCGACCCCGAGCTGGACCACGACTCCTCCACGAACGCCCTGATCCGACGCTTTCGAGCCGCCCGCTGACCAGGTGAGCTCCCGGGCGGCCGGTGACCGGCCGTGACGGACACCGGCGCGCCCACCGACCGGTTCCGCCGGGCCAGCAGGCTGGCTGACTGGGCCTGGCCGGACCATCCGACGCGGTGGCGCGACGTCCCTGGACGGCTTCGGCCGACCTTGTCGAACGTCACCCGGCTGACCACCGCTGCGGTGGTGTCGTACCTGTTCACGCTGCTCACCACCAAGGGTGCCATCGACCTCACGGGGGCGCTGACCGCACTGCTCGTGGTCCAGGCGTCGGCCTACTCGACCATCAAGATGGGCATCGTCAGAGTCGGCGCCGTGCTGTCGGGGGTCCTGGTGGCGACGCTGCTGTCCAACTGGATCGGCCTGACCTGGTGGAGCCTGGGTGCCGCGATCGCATCGTCGCTGCTGCTGGCCAAGGTGTTACGGCTCGGGGACCAGGCGTTGGAGACACCGATAAGCGCCATGCTCATCCTCGGCGTCACGAACCACAACGTGGCTGCCGAGATCCGGATCCTCAACACCCTGATCGGCGCCGGGGTCGGGGTTGCGCTCAATCTGCTCTACCCGCCTGCCCTTCCGACCGCGCCTGCCGGCCGAGCGCTGTTGCGGGTCGTCGACGCCGCGGCGACTCCGCTGTCGCTCGCGGGGGAGGCCTTTGCCGCCGGACCAGTCACACGCGCCGACGTCGAGGCCTGGACAGACCGGGCCCGCGCCGCCAGCGTCCGCGTGGCTGAGTCGACAGAGGCGACCGCCGCGCTGAAGGACAGTCGCCTACTGAACCCTCGCGCGCTGGGAACCGTTGATGTCGAACCCGTGCTCACGACCGGCCTCGAGGCACTGGAGCATTGCCTGCTGGCGATCCGGGCGCTGTTCGCCGTCGTGCTCGCCGAGATACCCGACGAGGAGGTTCCCGAGGACCCCTACGGGGAGGAGCTGCGCAACGCGTTCGCGGTGGTGCTGCACGATCTCGCGGACTGTCTTCGCGCCTTCGGGGGCCTGGTGATAGCCGAGGCAGAGGGTCGAGAGGAGGAGACGGAGCAGGCGCTCGCCGAGAGCCTCGACATCCTGCGCGAGACGCAGGCGATCCTGACCGAGCTGATCATGGTCGTCACGCACGACAACTCGTCGTGGCTGCTCCGGGGCTCCATCCTCGCCGCCGTCGGCCAGGTGCTGTCCCGGCTCAACCTCGAGGACCGCGAACGCGTGCACAAGCAGTGGAAGGAGGAGCAGCGCAGCCGCCCGCTGGCTCAGCTACCGGTCCTCATCCAGGGTGTCCTCCCTCATCCGGACCGCCCGTACCCGCGCGCTCTGGAGGGGCTGGTACGGCGCAAGCCGCGCGCTGACGATGTCGAGCCGACGGACCCCGTCCCACCGGACGAGGCCGCCGGCCCCTCTCCTCGCGAGCGGCCGAGCTAGCGCCCGCGAACCGCTCAGTATTGGTGCCGCACCGCCAGCGAGGTCGATCGACCGACGGCCGTCGTGCAGACAGTGGCCTTGAACCTGAGCCGCGTCCCGTGATTGGTGCCGGGTGCCCTCACTCTGAGCTTCGCCGTGTCCTCCGCATGGCAGCGGGCCGGCGGGAAGTTCAGGTAGTCGGGGATGCCGAGAGCCGCGATCCCCACCTTGCCAGGTCTGATCGTCACCGCGTGGTGTCGGCCCCCGTGCTTGGCCGGGAAGCCGATCCGGTTCCCGGACCCGTCGAGATAGACGAACCGCGGGTAGCCGTTCAGCGTGCAGGCGGTCGAGCTCGTGTTGAGGAACCGGACCCGCTGGTACGAGGTGCCGGCCGCCCCGTCGGAAAGTCCGAGGCGGATGTGCAGCATCGAGGCGCTGCATGCTGGTGTCGCGGTTGTCGCTGAGGCGTCAGTCGGCAGCATTGGTATCGCCGAGGCTGCCCCGAGGGCCAGCACCGCGATGGCGCCTCGGAGAGCAGATCGTGCCCGGAACTTCATAGCTTCTCCTTCATGAGTAGACGTTCGTGTCGCTACTCGTTAAGGCGCAGGAGACTCCCCGATGGTTGCCTGATACCGCGGGTCACCGTCACCCGCGAACCCGCCGCGGGCCACCGGGGTCGGCGGATCGGGAAGTCGCGGCGCACCTGAGGTGTTGGCGATGACACAGACACTCGGAAGGGACCGACATGAGAGCGACCATCGACGGTACGACCGTCGCCGAAGCCGCAGACAGCGACCTGATCAGCATCGAGGGCAACTACTACTTCCCGCCCTCGTCGCTGGCTGCCGATGCATTCACCGACAGTGCGACGCCCTACACCTGCCCGTGGAAGGGGGTCGCCCGGTACCACGACGTCGCTGTCGACGGCTCGCCTCATCACGATGCAGCCTGGAGCTACCCCGAGCCGTACGCAGGCTCGTTCGACCGGGTCGGCAAGGACTTCAGCGGCTACGTCGCCTTCGACAAGTCCCAGGTCACGATCGGCGACTAGGCATCGCCGAGGAGCCGCCCACCCGTCGTGCGAGTGATGCAGCGCTCGGATCGTTCCAGCCACTGTTTTCGGGGACCGTCCGGCGCGCCTCGTCGCATAAGGTCGCGTCGTGAGCGTCCACCTCTCCCGAACCGAGGCGCGCCGCATCGCCGTTCGCGCGCAGCTCCTGGAGAGCCGGCGCCCGACCAACCTGCACGAGGTGGTCGGTGACTTGACGCTGCTACAGATCGACCCGACAGCCGCGGTTGCGCCGAACGCCGACCTGGTGTTGTGGAGTCGGTTGGGATCGCCCTACGCGAGCGCCGAGCTCCGCTCCGCCCTCGAGGATCGGCTGGTGATCGAGTATCGCGGGATGGTCCGGCCCAGCGACTACATGGCTCTCGTCCGTGCCGACATGGCTGCCTGGATGGATGGAGCTTCGCTGCTCGACTGGCAGGAGTTCAGGCGAGACTGGGTCCAGACGAACGACCGGTGCCGGCGAGACATCCTCGACCGGCTGAAGGCATCGGGACCACTGCCGTCGCGCGAGCTCCCGGACACGTGGGAGGTCGCGTGGGCCTCGATCGGGTGGACCAACAACCGCAACGTCACCCAGCTTCTCGACTTCATGGAGGTGCGGGGGGAGGTGGCCGTGGCAGGGCGCCACAAGCGCGAGCGGCTGTGGGACCTGGCGTCACGGGTCTATCCGGACGAGCCGGTCGTCGGCTCGGAGGAAGCACGCCGTATCCGCGACGAGCGGCGGCTCGGCGCTCTCGGCATCGCCCGGGCCCCGCGGACAGAAGTGCCCGGTCGAACCCGTTGACGTCGGCGCGGCCGGAGAGCCGGCCGTGGTCGAGGGCGTCAAAGGCGAGTGGCGGGTGGATCCGTCGCAGCTGGGCCAGCCCTTCTCGGGGCGGGCAGCGTTGCTGTCGCCCCTCGACCGGCTGGTGTATGACCGCAAGCGGACAACCGAGATCTTCCAGTTCGACTACCAGCTGGAGATGTTCAAGCCAGCGGCGAAGCGCCGGTGGGGCTACTTCGCGCTGCCGATCCTCTACGGCGACCGGCTGGTAGGCAAGCTCGACGCCACCGCGGACCACAAGGCGGGCGTGCTCCGCGTCCAGGCGATCCACCAGGACGTGGCCTTCGACAGGGCCATGACCGCGGCCGTTGACGACGAGATCGAAGATCTTGCCCGCTGGTTGGACCTTGAGGTCTCGCTGACGGGCTGAGCGCCGGAGTGATCGAGTGATCGCGCGTTCGTCAGCTCGGGTATACGCGGCGAGACGAGAGTCACCCCGTTCGGACTCGTAAACTGCTGGTTCGAATACTTTGATGTGCAATACTTGCTTGTAGTAGCCAGACAGGCTCGTTGCTCTGAAGGATCTGATCGACCATGTCCCACATCACCTCAGCATTGTCCACCGGCCGGGCTGTCACGGTCGCGCGGTTGTCGGCGGCCATGCGCAAGAACTGGGCCGAGGCTCGAAGCGCGGACCGTCAGCTGATGGCGCTGCGCACGAACCTCAGCCGCCACTCCGGCTGACCGGACGGATCTGTTCGGGCGGGGTTCCGCCCAGCGAGGCCCGTGCCGCGAGCCCGCCGGGAACCGGACACCTGCCTGCATTGTCCTGCCTTCTCGGAGACCGTCGCCTTTGCGTCGCGAAGCCCGTCGAAGTACCCGGAGTAGTGGCCGGCCTCGTGGCCGGCCCGGTAGCCTGCTGCCTGCGCCGATCCAGGATGGGCCCTGACCCGTCCGACCATGACCGACCCGGCGGCCGGGAGCAGGCTCACGAGCACGCGGACCGACCGCACATCACCGGCCCGATGCGAGGAGTGCCACCCGTGACGACACCCGAATGGTCAAGCACGTCCGAGGGCGACGCCCGGTACGCCCTCGTCAACGGCATCAACCTCTACCTCGAGGTGCACGGGACGGGACGCCCGCTGATCCTGCTGCACGGTGGCCTCGGTTCAGGAGCGATGTTCGGCCCGCTCATCCCGACACTGGCCGAAGAGCACCAGGTCATCACCGTCGACCTGCAAGGGCACGGTCGCACGGCAGACATCGACAGACCGATCGACATCAGCCTGATGGCCGACGACATTGCGGCACTTATCGACCACCTCGGGCTCGAGGGACCCGACGTCGTCGGCTACTCGCTCGGCGGAGGTGTCGCGCTCCTGACGGCCGCCAAGTACCCCGCGAAGGTGCACCGGCTCGTCGTGGCATCGGCCAACATCTGGCCGGATGCGGTCGACCCGCAGATCCGCGCCCAGCAGGGCCAGGTGAGCGCCGCCGCTGCAGAGTTCATGAAACAGACGCCGATGTACGAGCTCTACCAGCGGGTCGCGCCGCGCCCCGAGGACTTTCCCCGCCTGCTGGACAAGATCGGTGCGGCAATGGCGAAGGATTTCGACTACACCGAGGAGGTCCGCAGTCTCCAGATGCCGACCCTCATCGTCGCCGCGGATGCCGATATGGCGCCGCCGAGCCACTATGTCGAGGTCTTCAAGCTGCTGGACGGCGGGCTTCGCGACGGTGGCTGGATGGGCGAGAACAGGCCACAGGGCGGCCATGCTCTGGCCATCCTGCCGGGCGTCACGCACTACAACATCTTCAGCTCGGCGCTGTTCGCCGCGGCCATCGTGGCCTTCTTGGACGACCGGCCGAGCTGAACGAAAGCGATGACTCGCGGTCGGGCTTCTCTGGATCGCGTGGCTGTGCGTGACGCCGAGCCGTCGTCAGAACGACGTCGACGCAACCTCGTTCTGGTGGTGTCGTAGCAGCCGGATCTGGCTGTCGGCGGTGCTGACTGCTGTGTCGAGCAGCGCCGACACGTGACGGGCCGTGCGCTGTGGATGGTCGTTCCAGCGGGTGAGGTCGCGCAGGTGTGCCAACCGGATGTCGGGGGTGGGACACCATCGCACCGGCGCTCGTTGGTCCTCGTGCAGGGCATGCCAGGTGAGATCCAACGTCCGCTGAACCAGCTGGGATCGCGCGGTGGCAGGTCCGCCGGCGGCGTGGACGATGCCGCCAACCAGGCAGACACCGGAGACATCGCCGTCCGTCGCCAGGTGGACATCGTGCGCAGTGAGCCGGCGTTCGCGACCCTGGGTATCGAGGATCGCGAACCAGGCGTTCTGGATCCACCCGACATTGACCAGGATGGTCGTCGACTCGAGCAGCGCTCGGATGTCGTGAAGCTCCAGCAGGCCAACTGCGAGCACATCCATATGGGCCAGCCGCCGACGCTCCACCTGCCGCATCCGCCGTCGGTCCAGCCAGGTCCGGACCTCCGGGCCGCCAGTACGCGGACTGGTCAGATCAATGCTCACAACGGGGCTCCGTTCGTCGGATCGGGCCAGGTGTCAGACCGAGGCCCGTCATACAACTGTCACCCGCGGCCCCCGCGATGGCAAGAGTCCGTGGGCAACTCGATCCGAACAGCGACCGCGGAGCCCGACCGCCGGGTCACGCTCGGCCTCGGAGCACCTCGACCCCGGGCCCGCTCAGATCCTGGAGTGCTGATTTTCGTCCGGACGCGGCCAGCAGGAGGGAGATGGCGGGACCTTCAGCAGAGGGGCCCGATCCGACCGAGAAGTCGACGTCGGTGGCGCTCAGGGTCACTCCGGACACTCGCGTCTTGCCTCCGATGATGGCGTTGCTCCTGGCGTAGAACGCGATGGCGCGGGTCACTTCCGGCAACGGGTAGGCACGCGTGATCCCCAGGGGTCGCCTGATGTCCTCGCCATAGACGAAGGCTTCACCGAGCCAGGTGTCCTTGGGCCCCGGCGGTGCGGTCGCCCGTGTCTCGGCCGCGCGGAACGCGGCCAACGTCGCCGCCGGTCCGCCGGCGCCTTCGGCGGCCACCTGCTTGGCCGTGAAGGAGTGGAACGCGAAGCCCGCCGCGGCGTACCTGCTGAGGAATCTCGGTGGCGTCATCTTCGCCGCGGACACGAGGTGTGCGAGGACGTCGTGGACGTCCCACTCGCTGCACAGCGACGGGGTCTGCCACTGCTCGGCCGACAGGCCGGTCAGGTCATCGGCGAGCGCGGCACGCTCGGTGTGGATCGTGGGCCAGATGGAATCGGTCATGCGTCTCTCCTAGGGGCTCGTGCTCGGCGAGGCGACCGCCGGTCGACGTCCGCTCGGGTATAAGACGAACCGGCTCCTACCGAATCGACACGCACCGCTCAGATTCCGGTTTGGCGAGCTTCACGACTGCCCACGCTCCAGCGGTCGGCGGACCAGAGTCGGGGCCAGTTCGAGCCGTAGAGGGGACGTCGGCCCAGCCGTCAGATGGCCGCTGTGGAGCCCGCGGCTGCCGACACGAGCTCCTGGTCGTTCCTGCAGATCGAGGCTCGACGGAAAGCGAACGCCTGACCATCGGAGACCACGGTCCAGCGCTTACGGCCGCCGTGGTCCGCCGTTTGCGAGCGCGGCGTACCGTCCACATTCGCCATCGAGTACCTGTTCCCCGACATGTTGCCCTTGACCATGGAGCGCTGGCCGTCCGGCGAGAAGCTCCCTCCGGGCTTCCAGATCGAGGGATCCCAGACGGCCACCGCCCCCCCGTCGGCCGCGATGGCGTGTGGCTCCTGAAGACTCCTGACCTGGTGGCGTGCAACATGTGTCGAGGTAAACATGGACCGGCGGGACAGCAAGCAGACGCCTACCGGCTGTGGGATCTTGGTGCGGGACGAGCGAGAGGTGGAAGGCGATGTTGGTCAACGTCCGCGAGTACATCGACCGGCTTCAGATCGACGGTCATACGGTCGGTGAGGACCACGACGACGATCCCGTCCTCATCGACGCCTCCGGTCACGCCGTCGACACCTGGCGCGAGAACTACCCATACGGCGAGCGGCTGGACCGAGACGTCTACGACGAGCAGAAGTACCTCCTGCAGGTGGAGCTGCTCAAGTTCCAGAACTGGACCGAGGACACCGAAGGCAAGCATGTCCTGCTTTTCGAGGGCCGTGACGCCGCCGGCAAGGGCGGCACGATCAAGCGGTTCATGGAGCACCTCAACCCCCGGTACGCGCACACCGTGGCGTTGACGAAACCGAGCGACCGCGAGCAGCACCAGTGGTACTTCCAGCGCTACGTCAGCCACCTGCCGACGTCCGGCGAGATGGTGCTGTTCGACCGTTCCTGGTACAACCGGGCAGGTGTGGAGCGCGTGATGGGGTTCGCCTCCGACGACGAGTATGAGCAGTTCTTCAGCCAGGTGACCCTGTTCGAGAGGATGCTCGTCGAGAGCGGTATCACGGTGACGAAGTTCTGGTTCTCGGTGACCCAGTCCGAACAGCGGACCCGGTTCATGATCCGTCAGGTGGACCCGGTACGTCAGTGGAAGCTGTCGCCGATGGACCTCGAATCCCTCGACAAGTGGGATGCGTACACCGAGGCCAAGGAACAGATGCTGCGCCGCACCGACACCGACTACGCGCCCTGGATGACCATCAAGAGCAACGACAAGAAGCGCGCCCGGCTCGAGGCCATGCGCTACTTCCTCTCGCGGTTCGAGTACTCCGACAAGGACCGATCGGTGGTTGGTCGCCCGGATCCGCGGTTGGTGATGCGCGGCATCGACGCCGTCGGCGACTGACGTATCGCTTCGGGCGTGACCTCTCCTCAGGCGACTTAGCAGATCTGGGGCAGAGGCTCTTCGTGAGAGCGCAGAGGAGGCAGCCGAGCAGCGCGCTGTCGGCTCGTCACGTCACGCCTGAGGGGTGTGGCCCTGACCTGCCCGATGTGCGGCGTGTGTCAGGTGGTGATGTCGGGGTACGGCCTGGCGACGTGCTGCATCAACGCTCCGTAGTTCCGCTGGTACTCCAGCGGTCCGTGGTCGCGCTCGAACATCGCGATGAACAACGTCAGCGTGAGGAAGGGGTGGGCGCCCATCTCGAAGAGCGCGACGTGGTCGTGCTCGCGCAGCGCGCGGCGTTCGGAGTCGGTGAACTCCAGCCAGGTGCTGCGCTCGTCACTCGTGCAGTTGAGCAGCCTGTTCGCGATCTCGCGCTCCCACCAGTCGACGGTCTCGACCGGCTCTGCCCGGTACCGCTCTACCAGCTCGGGGTCGCGGTCGACGGTGAAGAGGAACTTGTCGAGCAGGTACCGGCTCATGCTGGGACTCCGCTCGGATACCAGGTGAAGTACGCCTCCATCGTGTGGAAGAGGTCGAGGGAGTCGACGTGGTCGGCTATGGCGCCATCGCCGGCCACCCCCATCATGAGCATGAAGTCCATGAAGCCGTGAGTCGCGTTCCCCGGTTCGTGGAGACTGTCGAGGGTGACCTCGGCGAGGCAGCCGTCGATGTCACCGGCGGCGATCCAGTCCACGGCCTTCCGGTCGAAAGCCGGGTCGGGTCCGTGCTCGCCGAACTGGCGCGGACCGCCGAGCTCGAGGGAGAGGTGGCCGGTCCCGATGATCGCCACCCGCAGCTTCTCAGGCCAGGACTCCACCAGCTCGCGGATGGTTCGGCCCAGCTGGACGAAGCGCTGCGGGCGGGGGAGCGGCGGGGCGAAGATGTTGGTGTAGATCGGCACGATCGGCAGGTCAGCCTCCGGGCGCAAGGTGATGATCGGGCAGGTGATGCTGTGGTCGATCCGAAGCTCGTTGCTGAATGCCAGGTCGAATCCGGCGTCCAGGCCGTTGCGGAGGATGTGTGCGGATAGGTCGACCTGCCCGGCCAGCCGCATCCGTGGTAGGCCGAACTCACGCTCCTCGTTGTGCCAGTTGGCGTCGAAGTACGGCGCCTTGCCGACGAGGAACTGCGGCATGTTGTCCAGCCACAGCTGGTGGAAGTGGTCGCTGCCGACCATGACCAGCACGTCCGGCTGCGCGCGGGTCAGCGTGTCACGGAACGCCTCGATCTTGGCCACCCACTCGTCGGCGAACGGTGGTCGCTCGGCGCCGGTCGACGTGCTGGCACGATAGTAGAAGGGGTGATGGGTCGAGGCGATGACCGCTACCACCGTTGCCATGGTCGCTCCTTGAGTGAGGGTCGTCCGCGTTCAGGCAGACGGGTCGATGTACGTCGCGTTGCGGTCGATGGCGAGGTAGGCGTCCATGCCGATCGGGCGCCGGTGCTCCTCGGCGATCTGTCCAAGCAGCCCGGCAGCGCGGGCCAGGAGGGCGAAGCCACGAAGCATCTCGATCGGCAGGCCGAGGTCTGCCAAGGCGGCACCGCACACGCCGGCGCCGTTGAGGGGCAGCCGGCGACCCAGCACCTGTTCGTGGACACGGCCGATGGCTTCGAACAGGCGCAGGTGGGGGCCGCGCAGGCCCTCCTCCTCGGCGATGCCGATAAGAACGGGCGTACGCGGATCCTGCACCTTGTGGACGGGGTGCCCGAGCCCGGGCACGAAGGTCCCCTCCATGCGGGTGGCGGTGACCGCAGCCAGCGCCAGCGCGTCCCAGCCGGCGTCGTCGTTGGGCAGCTCGGCGTCGGGGCGGTCCACGAACCGGTGCAGGTAGGTGGCGCAGTCCTCGGTCACCCCCAGGAAGCGCGAACCCCCGCCGAGCAGCCCCGCCGCGAGCGCCCCCTGGAGGGAGTCGGGCGCCGACAGGTACGTCAGCCGGGCCGCGATCGCCGTCGGGGTGAAGCCGTGGTCCGCCAGCGCCACGAGGACCGATTCGAGCACCCGGGTCTCTGACGGGGTCGGGCGGCGGAGGGCGACGAGCCAGAAGGCGAGCTCGCCGAAGGTGACCTTGCCCATCAGGTCGGCGGTGAGATCCTGGCCCAGCAGCCGGATCTCATCGGCCGTCGAGGTGCCGAGCGAGGTCGGGAACGACAGCTGGGGATCGGTCACATCAGGGCTCCTGGACGTCGAGGGCGGCCGGCGTGCCCAGCCACGCCCGGATCTCGGCGCCATGCTCGTCGAGGCCGGGTGGCGGCAGTCGGTAGTCGGGGGGTGTCTCGGACAGCCAGATCGGGTTGCGGATCGACGGTACCCCGTGGGGGTCGCCCTCGGCGCGGACAACCGGGTCGAGCCCGACCTCCTCGGCGAAGGCGACGCCACCGTCGACGGTGTTGATCGGGCCACAGGGGACGCCCGCAGCGATGATGTCCGTGAACCACTCCATCGTGGTCCGCGTGGACAACCGCTCCACCAGCAGCGGGCGGAGCTCGTCACGGTTGGCGGTGCGGTCCTCGTTGCGAGCGAACCGCGGGTCGTCGGCGAGGTTCGCGACGCCCAGGACCTCGACGAGCTTGCGGAACTGTCCGTTGTTGCCTGCCGTGATGATCAGATCGCCGTCGGCGCACGGCATCGGCTCGTAGGGGAACAGGCTGGGATGGCTGTTGCCCATCCGCATGGGGACGACACCGCCCGCCACGTAGGCGCTGGACTGGTTGACCATGCCGGACAGCGCCGAGCCGAGCAGGCTCACCTCGACGTGCTGTCCGCGCCCGGTCTTCTCCCGGGCGTGGATCGCCGCCAGGACGCCGATCGTCGCATGCAGCCCGGCAATGACGTCGAAGACGGAGATGCCGGCGCGGAAAGGCTCGCCGCCCGGATCCCCGGTGAGGCTCATCAGTCCGGACACAACCTGAACGATGAGGTCGTAGCCGGGCAGCTCGGCGCCGGCTGGGGCGCTGCCGAAACCGCTGATCGACGCGTAGACGATGCCGGCGTTGTCGGCGGACACGGACTCGTAGTCCAGGCCGAACCGGCTCAGCCCACCGGGCCTGAAGTTCTCCATCATGATGTCCGCCCGCCGGGCAAGCTCACGGGCCGCCGCCAAATCCTCAGGCTCCTTCAGGTCGAGCGCCACCGAGCGCTTGTTGCGGTTCACGCCGAGGAAGTACGTCGAGATCCCGTCCCGCACGGGGGGCTGCCAGCTACGGGTGTCGTCACCGGCCGGCGACTCGACCTTGACCACCTCCGCACCGAGGTCGGCCAGCAGCATCGTGGCGTACGGTCCGGCGAGGATACGCGAGAAGTCGGCCACCAGCAGGCCGGCCAGCGGACCCCGCGGGCTCGAACCGCCGGAGGGCGCCGGTGAGTCGAACACGCGCGATTTCCCTTCGCCGCGGACAATCGTCCGCACAGTGGCTAGCGTCCCCGCTATGACAGTTCGTGTCAAGAAGGACAGCCCTAGCAGCAGTCTCCGGGACCGCTGACCTCCACCGCCTTGACAGGTCTCGCCGTCACGTCCACAGTGGCAGGCAGGCGGTCGTGACCGCCAGACGGACGGATGTCCGTCAACGCCGACCGAAGGGAGAACCAATGTCGGATTCCGAGTCCTCGGCTCCTGAGGCCGGCCGGCCGCTGGTGTTTCGCAACGGTCTTGTCCTGACGATGGACGACACCCACACCGTCTTCCCGCAATCCGATGTGCTCGTCGTCGACGACCGCATCGCCGAGGTGGGGGTATCTCTCGCCGTCCCCGATGGGACCCATGAGATCGACGCCCGCGGCGGCATCGTGATGCCGGGGATGATCGACACCCATCGCCACATGTGGCAGACCGCGATGCGAGGGTACGGCGCGGACTGGACCCTGACCCAGTACTTCGTCTGGTACTACCTCGACCACGGCAAGAAGTTCCGCCCCGAGGACATCTTCGCCGGCAACCTGGTCTCGGCCTGGGACGCCCTCGAGGCTGGCGTGACCACCACCGTGGACTGGTCCCACGGCCTGCAGACGGTCGAGCACGCCGACGCCGCCGTCGATGCCCTGCAGTCCGTGCCCGGGCGATTCGTCCTGGCTTACGGCAACATCCAGGCCGCTCCATGGGAGTGGAGCGCAGACCCGGCCGTGCGGTCGTTCCTCGAGCGCCGCCGAGGGGGCAGCGACGACATGCTCGGCATCCAGCTGGCCTTCGACGTGACCGGCGACCCCGCCTTCCCCGAGCAGGCTGCCTTCGAGGTGGCCCGCGACCTCGGCCTGCCGGTGACGACGCACGCCGGGGTGTGGGGCGCGACCAACGACGACGGCATCCGGCTGATGTACGACCACGGCTTCGCGACGCCGGACACGGTCTACGTGCACGCGGCCACGCTGTCGACGGACTCCTACCAGCGCATCGCCGCCAGCGGTGGCTCGGTGTCGGTGTCCACCGAGTCCGAACAGAGCGCCGGGCAGGGGTATCCCCCCACCTGGCAGGTCCGCAAGCACGACATCGGAGTGTCGCTGTCGATGGACACCAGCGTCTGGTGGAGCAGCGACTTGTTCTCGGCCATGCGCAGCACCTTAGGTGCGGACCGGTCGCGCGAACACCTGGAGGCCCACGCGAAGGGAGACACCGTCACCCACGTCCACCTGCGTGCCGAGCAGGTGGTCGACTGGGCCACCCGAGGCGGCGCTCGCGCCCTGGGCCGCGACGACATCGGCCGGATCGAGCCTGGCCGCAAGGCTGACCTGGTCCTCATCAAGAACGACTCCTCGCCGGTGTCGTTCCCGCTCCTCAACCCCTACGGCCAGGTGGCGTTCCAGGCTCAACGCGGCGACGTTCACACTGTCGTGGTCAACGGCCAGGTCGTGAAGCACGAGCATGCCCTGGTCGGCGTCGACCTCGCCGACGTCCGCCGCACGGTCGAGGCGACCGTGGACCACCTGCGCTCCGCTCTCGGCGAGGAGGCCTGGTCCCAGGGCATGAATCCCGAGCTGCCCTCGGACGACGACGACGTCCTCGACAACCCGTACCAGTACACCGACTACAAGTCGGACTCGACCCATGGCGCTCGGGGCACCGTGTTCGGAGAGCCCGGCTCCGGCGGCTGAGCGGCAGGAGGGTCGCATGGCGGGGAGAGGATCCGGACCCGACTTCGTCGAGGCGCTGGCCCGCGGCCTCGACATCCTGGGCAGCTTCGACGCGGAGCACCGGACGCTGACGTTGAGCGAGGTGGCGGGCATCGCCGGGCTGGCGAGGCCGACCGCGCGCCGCCTGCTGCTCACCCTCCAGGAGCTGGGCTACGTCCGATCCCGTGACAACGGGTACGAGCCGACGCCCAAGGTACTCGGGCTGGGCATGAGCTACGTCAGCGCGCTGGGCCTGTGGGACATCGCCCGTCCCCACCTCGAGACACTGGTACGCCGCACGGGCGAGTCGTCGTCGATGGCCCAGCTGGACGGCTCTGACATCGTCTACGTCGCCCGGGTCTCGGTGCCGAAGATCATCGCCCTCCGCGTCGATATCGGCACCCGTTTTCCGGCCGCCCAGACCTCGCAGGGCAAGGTCCTGCTCGCGGGCCTGTCCGCCGACGACCTGTCGCGCACCGTCGAGCAGCCCAGCCGTGCGGGCCTGCCGCCCTTCATCGGACGCACCAGCGAGCAGCTGCTCGAGGAGCTCGTCCAGGTACGGGCCCGGGGCTGGGCACTGGCCGACGAGGAGCTAGCACCCGGCGTACGTTCGGTGGCCGTTCCTGTCCGAGACGGCACCGGTGCCGTCCGCGCCGCGATGAACGTCACCGTCCACGCGGCCGAGACGTCGACCGAGCGGCTGGTCGACGAGTACCTGCCGCTGTTGATACGCGCCGCCGGCGACGTGAGTGCCGAGTGGGCGCTATGGCAGACCCGGCCGCACTCGGTGGCCGTCGTCGACTCATCGTCAGGCTGATCGCTTGATCCCTCACCCGCCTACGGTTCGAGACTCTTCGCAGCCGCAGATCGGTGCCAGTGCCGAAGCGATTGTCGCCAGCCAACAACAGGGTTTATGCCACACGGCAATCAGGGGCTGGCTAGCCAGGTTGGGCGGGATTACGAAGACGGAAGTAGCGACAACGTCGAGCATTGACTTCCCGATCATTGGCAATATCCGGCAAATAGCGCTGGACGAACCGCGGGGCCCTCGCAACAATGCCGGGTTGCCGCCAGCCGAGATGGGAGGCGGCACGTCGTCAGACCGTGGAGAGAAGCCGCGTCGGGTCGTCCGGGCAACTACCTGGTATCACGTGCGTCGAGTCACTTGTATAAGAGCATCGGAGGTGATTTGATCGTGAGTTTCGCTGGGAATGTTGACTCCCGATCGATGGGACGAGTAGCCCTGCATCGGCCTACCGCTGAGATAGGACCCACTGAGAGCGCCGACACCGCTGTAGCGCGGGCGTTGCCATTCCCCCAGTTCGCTGACAAGAGAAACGCTTGGTCCATGCATTGCCAATCCGCCAAAGCCTTCCTCTTGTGTGTGTGGCGGGATTGGTGAGCAGACGCGGTCGGAGCCGTTGATTCCCACCGTCTGGCGGTGCGACCCGGTGAGGGCGAGGGTCTGCATCCAGGCGGTTTTGTTGGCGGTGAGCATCACGACGGCCCACCGGACATAGTTCTGGGCGAACCCGTGCACGGGGGTGGTGAGGCCGGCGTCCTTCGGGCATCGGATCCGGTCCTAGCAGCGGGCGCGGCGGCGGTGCCGCAGCTCCTGGTCGCGCAGCCCCCTGGCTGTGCTGGAGGCGAAGTGGTAATCCGCATGCCGTCGAAGTCGCTGAACCGCAGATGCGCACCGGGGAGGAGGCGTTCCTTGCGGACGATGACACGGATCCCGGTGGGTCAGCCGAATGCATGACGTGAAATCCCCAGGTAAGGGCCGAGCCAGAAGGTAAGGCCCGGCCCTACTGGGTGACTGTTCAGGGCGTCACGTTGAAGGCGTCAATGTTGACGCGCTGGTTGAGCGTCAACTTGATCTTCAGGGTGTGGCTGCCACGGGGCAGCGTCGCAGTGGAGTACACGGTCACCCCGTCCTGGTACGGGCTCGCCTTGTACAGGTTAACAGTTTGCTTGAGCACCCCGTCCACGTAGACGTTGGCTTTTCCACCCTTGGGACCCTTCGTAGCAATCCACGCCGCCTTCGTACCGGTGAAGTGAAGCACCGCGGAGTTGCCCTGGGTCACGGAGTACTTCTCCTGCTTGTCAGGGCTACAAGCGCTGCCCGGGCATCCCGTGAGACTCCAGGCACCGGAATAGGTGATCGCACTGTTGGTCTCTTCGACAAGATTGGGGGTGGTGCCACCTACTGTGTACGTTTGCTGGCTGGAGTTGTACGCGCTGTCGTAAGCGGTCACGTTGACAGTGTGGGTGCCAGCGGAAGTGTAGGTGTGGCTGGTGAGCCCGTTGCTGCTATTGGCGTAGGAGTAGGAGTGGCTTCCATCGCCCCAGGTCCAGTAATACTCATACGGGCCTGTCGGGTTGGGAACTGAACCGTCGGTGTCCGTAGTCGCCGAGGGGTCAGCGAAGAACTTCAATGGGTTGGTGCTATCTGGGCTGAAGGACACCGACAGATTCGGTGCCAGGTCCGGCTTCACGTCCTGGGTAAAAGACGTCTGCACTGAGTTGCCGCATGAGTCGGTGATGGTCAAGCCGACCGTGAACGACTTGGTTGTCCCGTTCGTAATCCATGTGTGATACACGTAATAAGAGGAGGAACTCGTGGCACCACCGTCACCGAAGTTCCACGAGTACGTGGAGATCGAGCCGCACGTAGTCGAAGCGGAGGCGTCGAGTTCCACCTGCTGACCGTCCAATGACGGGTTGTAGTAGACGTACACGTTGACCGACACAGTGCCGGTCGCGGCGGAAGCCACTTGGCGTGTTGCGTGCAGGGTGGTGTGATGACTGGCGGCTACCGAAGCCGAGGCCGGTGCTGAAAGCCCTAAAGCAGCTAGGGCAAGCACCGCGCCCAGGGCATAAACGATTCTTCGCATAGCGTTCCTCCGGCGGATTTAGTAGGTGGAAACAACCGCCACCGGACGAGAGCCGTCCTGCGTTCCGTGACCCCCCGAAGGTCATCGACGCGACCGCTGTGGGTCGCCGTTTCTCACCATAGGGCATGTAGCTGAATTCCGGTTAATCTGCCGCACACTGCTCCATCAGCGCCCACGGCAACAGCGACTCGAACAGTGACGGCTGATCGCTCGACGGTACGAAAAGGATGGCCTCAATCCCTCCTGGCCCAAGGGATGAGGCCATCTTTCCGTGAAGAACTGGCCGATCACGCCAGGCTGCGCCCCGACGTTTTCAGGTCGAAGGAGTTAGGCCCGGACACGAGGGCGCAATGGGGAGTAGGAGAGTTCGTCACAATATGACTACAAGTTACTTTGCATCAACTCCGAGTGATTGGTGGGTCACTTAGCGTGGGTTTCCAACTACTGACGGATAAATTCTGCTATTCCGGCATGCGGTGATCGTTTTCCTGATTGGTTGGGCGGACAGAAGCTCACCGCCATGCCATCCGGAGTCATTATGACCATCAAGCCATTCTCAGCCATCCGTATCGCCAGCGCGGCAGCAGTCCTCGCCGCAACGGCGCTCGGACTTTCGCACTCGACCCACGCATCGGCCGCGGTTCGGATGACGAGTTCTTCAGCATCTCCCGCTGCGCAGGTCCCCACTGACTGGCCCGCCTACGAGCGCAACAACGGCCATTCGTCGGCGATTTTCGGGGACCCGGCGATCACGACAGCGAACGCCGGATCGCTTCAGCGAGTGTGGAGCTTCCTCGCCGACGCGGCCACGAAGAGCGGCCAGCCGGCGCGACAGTTCGACGCATCCCCCACCGTGGTCGGAAACACCGTCTACATTGGCTCGCGGACAGGCATCTTCTATGCCTTGAACGCTCAGACCGGCTCCGTGATATGGAAGAAGCAGCTGGACTTCGGCTCGGCGGCCAACTGCGGTGCCAAGGGCATCGTCGGCACCGCGACGGTGGCAGCCGACCCGAGCACGGGCACTTCCATGGTGTACGCGGCCGGCGCACATTTCGTCTACGCGTTGAACGCCGCGACCGGCGCTCAACTTTGGAAGCATTCCATCGGCCCCAACACCGCGGCCGGAGAAGCGACGTACTTCAACTGGGGATCCCCGACGGTGGACGCCGGCCATATTTTCGAGGGCCTCGGCGCCAACTGCGACAGCATGAAGATCCGAGGCGGAGTAGTCTCGCTGAACCAGCACACTGGCGCCGTTCAGCACACCTGGTATGACGCTCCCGCAGGCAAGACCGGCGCGACCATCTGGAGCAGCCAGGGAGCTGACGGCACGAGCGTATGGGTGACTACGGGGAGCCCTGACCCCACCGGAACCTCGATCTACGACGCCTACTCAGTGGTCCGGCTCAACGAGAGCACACTGGCGAAGCAGGACGAGTGGACCGCGCCGAATTCGCTCACCTCGGACCTGGACTTCGGCAGCTCACCCACCCTGTTCAGCGCGACCCTGGGCGGCACGACCACGCCGATGGTAGGTGCGTGCAACAAGAACGGGATCTTTTACGCCTGGCGCCAGAGTGCCCTCGCCAGTGGGCCCGTCTGGTCGGATCAGGTGGGACAGACCGGCGGGACGGGTACCGGCGCTTGCATCACCTCCGCCGCCTGGGACTTCAACGCCAAGCACCTCTTCGTCGCTAGCAACGCCACCACGATCGGCGGATCAACGGCGCAGGGCGGACTGCGTGCGCTCGATCCCGCGACGGGGGCGGTTCTCTGGGAGACGGCGCTGCCCTGTCAACCGGACGGCAGCCCCACCATCAACGGACAGCTGGTCGCTGTCCCGATGTTCTCCTGCCCCGGCCAGACCCCGCCGACGATCCGCCTGTACCGAGAGACGGACGGGCAGTTGATGGGGACTATCGCGGCCACCGGGAAGACTTTCGCCGAGCCAGTCTTCGCCGACGGCGAGCTCTTCGTTGCCAGCGAGGACGGCACACTCACGGCCTACACACCCTGATCCACCCGGTCACGGGCGTAGGGGTAGGCGGGGTCTGCGCGTGGACCCGAGCCAGCGTCCTCCGACGGCACCAGGATCCAGGCGACGTTGATATCAGCCCGATCGCTGGTCCCGCAACTGTGCGCCCTGCACCGCGCCGGGCACATCCGACAGCACCGTGGGCATACCTTGGCGCCCGAGCTCGAGCGACAGGCGTGCAGACGCTGGTGCCGCAGGGTCGCGCGGTCGTGTCTGCCGCGGGCCGGGACTTCCGCGGCTCAGCTCCGGCTCACGTGCACCGGCCGATCCCGTGCGCGACGGTGTGGGCCCAGACCCGTTCCCCGTGCGGAACGGTGGGGTGCAGGCCGTCCAGCAGCAGGCGCGGGTCCTGGACGACGGCGGGGCGCCAGCCGATCGTGCAGGTGAGCGGTCGGGTGTGGGCGATGTGGATCATGTCGACCGTGTTGTGCCACACCACCAGCGACCGGGCCTGACCCCAGATGGCCGGGTTGCGCCAAGCGGTGACGAGCCCGATGACGGTCGAGCTGGGCAACAGTCCGATGGCACGCCGATAGGTGTGCTGCGTGGTGTGGAAGCCGTTGCTGCCGAGGGCGATCACCAGCCGGTCCGGTGCAGGATGGTCGGCCAGGTATGCCTGCAGCCTCGATTTCAGGGAGTTGGCATTGGAACCGGGAATGCCCTGGATGTGGAAGGCCGGCCGGAACTTCTTCAGCTGGTGCCTGCTGCGGTAGGTGATCGAGTCACCGATCACCAACGTGACCGGCTTGGAGTGCTGAGCCTGAACGGGCGCGGTCGGTACCAGGACGGCGGCGACCACCGCCAGCAGCGCAAAGCAGCGAAAAAGCCTCATCGGTCTCCTTCCACAGTGGCGGCCCGGCCACGCGGTGGACGTGAAGGCACAAGTATGCGACCTGTTCTCGTGGAATACAGGCGTTGGGTCTATGCCAGGGGAAGTCGGTGGCGTGCCATGAGAGTCGGCGTGGCGCGGGTCGAGGGGCGCATCGCTTCACGAGGAGGGGCGCCGGCGGGCGATCAGCTGACTGATGACAAAGGCAATGACGAAGGTGATCAGAGCGACGACGATGCCGACGCCGATGGCGGCCCCGAAGCCGGACCCGGTGATGAGAGCGATGATCACATAGATCACCCCCGCGATGGCTCCGGAGATGAGGTTGCCGGTCACGCTGGTGTTCAGGCGTCTGTCGCTCATGGCGTTGCCCCTTTCGGTCTCTCGGCACAGTACGGGACTCCGGCCCGCCACCCTGCGGGCCGCGCCGTCGTGGGGGTCTGCCCCCGAACGGCGTTGGGCTCTAGGGTCGTCAGCGTGCCCGAGCTTCCCGTCCTCGACCCGGAAGGCCAACGCGTCCTCGGCAGCCTGCTGGAGAAGCAGCTGACAGTGCCGGCGTCGTACCCCCTCACGGCCAACGCCCTGATAGCTGCCTGCAACCAGACAAGCAGCCGAGATCCCGTCGTCGACTTCGACCGTGAGACCGTGCTCCGGACCGCACGGGCCCTGAAGGAGCGCGGACTGCTGCGGATCGTGTGGTCCGACACCGGGCGGCGGACGCTGAAGTATCACCAGATCCTCGATGAGCGGCTCGGGCTCGACCCTGACGAGCGGGCACTGCTCACGGTCCTGTTACTGCGGGGTGCGCAGGCGCCCGGTGAGCTCCGCAGTCGCACCGAACGGCTGTTCGCGTTCGCCGAGCGAGGCGATGTCGAGTCGTGTCTGCGCCGGCTGGCCCAACGACCCCAGCCGCTCGTGCGTGAGCTCGAGCAGCAGCCCGGGCAGCGAGACCGACGCTGGACCCATCTCCTCGGGCCGACCCACGAAACCTTCGTCGCCACAACCGCGGCGGCCGTCGACCGCGATGCCCTGATCGCCCAGGGTGTGCACCTGCGAGATGCACGGGTGCGGTCGTCGTACGACGCCGTCGCGACCTCTTACGCCGCCGCCCTCGCCGACGAGCTGCGGCTCCTGCCGTTCGAGACCTGGCTCCTCGACCGGGTGTCAGCTCACGCGGCCGGGCAGCCACTGGTCGAGGTCGGGTCGGGTCCGGGGCACGTCACGGCCTACCTGGCCGACGCAGGCGCCGACGTGACAGGAGTGGATCTGTCTCCCGCGATGGTGGCCGAGGCGCGCCGCCGCTTCCCGAGCCGGCATTTCGAGATCGGCGACCTACGGCGTCTGAACCGTCCCACCACGAGCTCCGGGTGGGCTGCGGTCCTCGCGTGGTACTCGCTCATCCACCTGGCATCGTCGGAGCTGCCTGACGCGATCGCGGCGCTGGTCGCCCCACTGGCCCCCGGCGGGTGGCTCGTCGTCGGCATGCATGCCGGAACCGACATCCGGCACGTCGACGAATGGTTCGGCCACCGGGTCCACCTCGACGTCGTGCTGCACGAGCCGGCGTTCGTGGTCGGCCTCGTCCAGGCGTCCGGCCTCGTCGACATCGAGTGGTACGTCCGCGGACCGTTGACCTCCAGGGGTGAGACGACCGAGCGGCTGTACGTCGTGGCTCGAAAGCCCTAGCCGTGGACGCCGGTTGGGAGTGGGACGCACCACGCCGAGGGTGATGCCAGGATGACGCCATGACGGCAGACTCCTTCCCTCGGCTGGCCGCGCGGACGATGAACTTCCGCCTGGGGCTGCCGCGGACCTTCACCGTGAGTCCGGACGGGCAGCGGGTGGTCTTCTTGCGCACCTTGGCTGGCACGTCGCGTGCCCATGCGTTGTGGGTGTACGAGGTGTCGTCGGACAGTGAGCGGCTGGTGACCGATCCGGCGACCTTGCTTGGAACCGGCGAAGAGATGCTGACCGCGGTGGAGCGAAGTCGCCGGGAGCGGCTACGCGTCACGACGTCGGGCATCGTCGCCTACAGCACCGACGACGACGTCCGGATCGCGGCATTCGCCCTGTCATCGCGGCTGTTCGTCGCCGAACTGGCGGGTGGTGCGCCACCGTACGAGATCGTGACCTCGGCGCCCGTCGGTGACCCGCAGCTCGACCCGTCCGGCCGGCGGGTGGCGTATGTGGGCGACCGGTCCCTGTGGATCGTCGACCTGGCCACAGGGAGGGACCAGCTGGTGGTCGGGCCGGAGCCCGGTGAGCCGGCGGAGGTGGCGTGGGGGCTTGCGGAGTTCATCGCGACCGAAGAGCTCGAACGCGGACATGGCTTCTGGTGGGCTCCCGACGGCGAGTCGTTGCTGGTCGAGCGCTACGACGAGTCGGCGGTGAAGATCTGGCACATCAGTGACCCGGCGTTCCCCGAACGCGTGCCGGTGCCCATGCGATACCCGCAGGCCGGCACGGCCAATGCCGTTGTGGGGCTGGCTGTCGTGTCGACGGGCGGCGGGCGAGTCGACGTGGACTGGCGGTCCGACAGCGACCTCGACGGCACCGTCCTGAAGTACCTCGCCCACGTCGAGTGGAGCGCCAGCAAGCCGGTGCTGACGCTGCTCACCCGCGACCAGCGGCGGATGGAGTACCGCGAGCTGGATCCCGCCACCGGTACGACGTCGCTGCTGCGAGCTGTCACCGACGACGCGTGGGTCGAGCTGCTGCCCGGCACGCCGCGACGGCTGGCGGACGGGCGGCTGCTGTACAGCGTCGACCAGGGCGATACCCGGCGGCTGTGGGTGGACGGCGAGCCCGTGACGCCTCCCGACGTGCTGGTCCGCAGCGTGGAAGCGGTCGAAGCCGAGTCGGTCATCGCGGCGATCGTCCCCGACATCGGATCCGTCGCGCTGGCGCGGCTGGACTTCGCCGGGCGCGTGGACCTGCTCAGCGACCCGGCCGGCGTCGCCGTCGGCGCGACGGCCGGCGGAACCCTGGTGGTCTCGCAACAGCTGCCGTCGACCCTCGACGTCATCACTACCGTGAGCTCGGGCGGTGGGGCGGCCCGCCCGGCCGCCCCCCCGGCCGCCCCCGCCCCGCCGGGGGCCGCCGGGCCGCCCCAGCGTTTCGGGCCCCCCGGGGGCG
>JBBSET010000013.1:0-64562 GCA_038239485.1 Propionibacteriales bacterium | reverse complement strand
GTCGTTAAGCTTCCGCGCGAGAGGGTGGCCGAGCTCACCGCCACGGGTCGCGGCGGCAGCTTCGACGCCGGCAAGGGCCGTCCGATGAAGGAGTGGCTGACGGTCCTGGACGACGAGTCCTGGTCCGGGCTCGCCCGCGAGGCCTTCGAGTTCCTGTCGGAGAAAGGCCGCTAGCCGGTCACGTCTCCCCCTGGGTCGGTTGGCTGCTCGTGTTCTCGTAGCGGGCGAGTGTCATCGCCCCGACACCGGTGACGACGAAGCCCAGCAGGGCGAGCAGGCTCCAGCCGGGCCTGATCCCGTCGTTGAGCAGGAGCACCCCGACGACGGACGGCGTCACGGTCTGGGAGACGATCATGGGCGCCGTGGCCCCGGTGACGCTGCCGCGCTGAAGGGCCACGGAGTACAGCAGGAACGCGATGGCACCGCTGACGAGCAGGGTGTATGTCGCCGGCGCACCGACCAGCGCCGACGGGGTCAGACTCGGCAGGATGCGCGCCGAGATGCTGACCCCCGCGAAGCCGAATCCCGCCAGCAGACCCAGGAGCGCCGTCCAGACCGGGCCATCGGCCCTGCTCACGATCAGGCCGCTCACCGCAAGGACGGCGAGGCAGGCGGCCAGACCGAGGACGAATCGGCCGCTCGCGGCCTCGTCGCCCGCAGCTCCGGACGAGGCGGCCAGCAGGGCCAGGCCGGCGCATACGGCCGCGACGGCCGCCCAGTCCAGCGGTCCGAGCTCATCGCCGAAGATCCAGACGGCCAGGAGCGCCGTCACGGCGAGGCTGGCGGCGATGCCCGACTGGGCGAGGAAGAGCGGGATCGAGCGCAATGCCACCAGGTGAGCCCCGAAGCCGACCAGGTTCAGCGCCATCGCGAGCAGGAAGACCGGCTCGGTGAGGAGCTCGAAGACGAGATTGGCGCTGAGCCCGCTCGACGGGGGCAGCCGGCGGACCGCGATCGCCTGGACGATCGACCCGCAACCGAACAGCACGGCTGCCGTCAGGGCAGCGCCAAGACCAACGAGCATCCGTCAGTCTTCGAGCTCAGCGGCAATCGCGTCCTTGGAGAGGAGCTTTTCGGGCAGTCGGGGGCTGATCATGGTCAGGTAGATGCTCACGCCGCCGTAGTACAACAGGTAGGTCAGCGACAGCACGACAGCGATGGCCGACGGGTTCGGCATGTCGACCAGGAGGACGCCGTAGGTGGCGAGCCAGATCGCGGTGAAGACCAGGTTGAGGGTGCGGAAGGCCTTCGTACGCGACGGGTAGATGTAGCGGATCGGCACGAAGACCAGCACCGAGCAGACCGCGAGGATGAGGCCGGTGGCGGTGGGCCCGAGGTCAAGGACCACCACGTAGAACGCCACGACGTTCCAGTAGCTCGGGAACCCCAGGAAGAAGTGGTCAGCCGTCTTGGCGTCGGTGCGGCAGAACTGGTAGCTCGACGCGAGGAGCGGCAGCGCCGCCAGGACGGGACCGGCGGGTCCGCTCGGTAGGAAGTGCCCGGTCCACAGGAGCACGATCGGCGCGAAGGCATAGGTCAGATAGTCGACGATGTCATCGAGTCGCGCTCCGTCGAACCACGGCATCGTCTCGCTCACGCGCAGCTTGCGGGCGAGCATGCCGTCGGTACCGTCGATCACCAGCGCCGCGAGGCTCAGCCACAGGGCGCGGATCACGGCCCCGTCCATGGCCGCGACGACGATGAGCAGCGCAAGCACGCTTCCGCTGGCGGTGTAGATGTGGACGCCGAAGCCGGCCAAGCGGAGCCGGGTGGAGCCGACATACGGCTCTCGGGCTACTTCTTGTGTGGTCAGCGGAGCCCCCAGGGGCCGAGGAGTGAGCGGTGTGTCGATCGCAAAAGTCTCTCACAAGCGACTCCGACTCCAGCCGTGTCGCTGGCGTGACACCATCGAACCATGTCCTCCGCTGAGCTGCTGACATCGCGCTGGGAGGTCCTCGACTGGCGGCGTCGCGTCGGCGCGATCTATCGGGCGGTCCGTGCGGCCACAGACCCGGCCGAAGGGCATGCCCTGTGGACCGCCGGCCGTGACGACCTGCTCCGACACCATCCCGCCTCCCCGGTGCCGTCGGCGTCACGGGCGGAGTACCCCGGGGCGGACGTGGCGGCCTACGACCCGCTGTTCCGCTACGTGGTCGCGGTGGACCGCGACGTCGAGCCCGAGACACGTGAGGTGGCGACGGGAACCGACGGCGTCGTGCCTTTCGAGCGGGTTGGCCGCGTGACGCTGCCCCTCGGCGAACTCGACCTGTGGTGGCTGGCGGGCTACGGCGGCGGGGTCTTCCTCCCGGTGAAGGACACCGATAGCGCGTCGTACGGCGGCGGGCGGTACCTGCTCGACACCGTCAAGGGCGCCGATCTCGGTGGCGGCGCCGGCGAGCTCGTGGTCGATCTGAACTTCGCGTACCAGCCGTCCTGCGCCTACGACGAGGCCTGGGCGTGCCCGCTGGCCGGCCCCACGAACACCCTCGCCGTCCCCGTGCCGGTGGGCGAACGCTACCGAGAGGTCGGTTAGTCCTGTTTCGGCTCCAACACGAAGACCGGGATCTGCCGGGTGGTCTTCTTCTGGTAGTCGGCATAGTCGGGATACGCCGCGACCGCCCTCTCCCACCAGACCGCCTTCTCGTCGCCGGTCACCTCGCGCGCGACGAGGGCACGCTTCGTGGGCCCGTCCTGAAGCTCCACCGCGGGGTGGGCGACCAGGTTGTCGTACCAGACGGGATTGGTCGGCGCGCCACCGAGGGAGGCCACCGCGGCGTACACGCCGTCCTGCTCCACCCGCATCACGGGTACCTTGCGGATCTTGCCGCTCTTGGCGCCGATGGTGGTCATCACGATGATGGGCATGCCCCGCAGGTCGGCACCCTTGGTGCCGTTGGACGACTCGAAAATCTCGACGTTGTCACGGACCCACTTCGCGGGGCTCGGCTCGTACTCCCGGTTCTCTGTCATGCCTCCAGTGAACACGCCGGCGCAAGAGCGTCGAGCCCGGCGGCGCGTACCCTGGCGTCGGTCGGACACCGGATCGCCGGGCTACTGCCGTCGACCGGTGCGAGCAACCTCAGCGAGGAGGAGACATGGCGCTGCCTGCCGTCGGAGGGCTGACGTCCCTGCGAGCTGTGGACAACCCGGGCCCGCTCGCCGAACCGGTGCACTCGTCCCTCGTCGGCTGGCCGTACAGCGACGAGGCCGCCGTGGTCGAGATCGACCCGACGCTCGCCGACACGGCTGCCATGACCGAGGCGTACTCCGTCGCGCTGACGGCGTCGGCGAACTGTGTCGTGGTGATGGGCCGGCGCGGCGGGGAGGAGCGGATCGCCGCCTGCCTGGTTCGCGCCGACACCCGCGCAGACGTCAACAACGTGGTCAAGCGGCTGCTGGACGTCCGCAAGGCCTCCTTCTTGTCGACGGACCGCGCTGTCGATGAGACCGGCATGGAGTACGGCGGGATCACGCCGGTCGGCCTCCCTGCCTCGTGGCGGCTGTTCGTGGCGGCCGAGGTGCTCGACATCCCCGAAGTCGTGATCGGAAGCGGGGTCCGCCGCTCGAAGCTCATCCTCCCCGGCGCCAGGCTCGCCGATCTTGCGGGTGCGGAGGTCGTGAGCGACCTGGCGCTCCGCTGACCCGGCACCAACCGTCGAAGGAGAAGTCATGCAGATGTCAGGAACCGCAGCCGTCGTCACCGGCGCCGCCTCGGGGCTGGGTGCGGCAACGGCCGCCGCCCTGGCGTCGCGTGGCGTGACTGTGTTCGGACTCGACCTCGCCACCTCGATCGACAAGCTGAACGATGCGCCGGCATCCGTCACGCTGCTCGCCGCCGACGTGACCAGCGAGGCCGACGTGCGGGCGGCTCTCGACCAGGTCGGCTCAGCGGGAGCGCCACTGCGGATCGTCGTCAGCTGCGCGGGAATCGCTCCTGCGCGGCGGATCCTCTCCAAGGGAGGTGTGCACGACCTCGAGCTGTTCCGGGCCGTCATCACGGTCAACCTGATCGGGACGTTCAACGTCATGCGGCTGGCCGCGGACGCGATGAGCAGGACCGACCCGGACGAGATCGGCCAGCGCGGCGTGGTCATCAACACGGCGTCGGTCGCGGCGTTCGAGGGTCAGGTGGGGCAGATCGCCTACTCCGCCTCCAAGGGCGGGGTGCATGCGATGACGATCACCGCCGCTCGAGACCTGGCGTCTTTCGGCATCCGAGTCAACACCATTGCGCCGGGCATCGTCGACACCGCGATGCTGGCCACGATCAGTGACGAGTTCCGTGCCAGCCTGAGTGCGGGTGTCCCCTTCCCCCACCGGTTGGCGACCCCGGAAGAGTACGCCTCGCTGACCTTGACGATCGTCGAGCACGACTACCTCAACGGGGAGACGATAAGGATGGACGGGGCGCTGCGGATGGCGCCGCGCTGACCACGTCTGCCGATGTCCAGCCCCTCGCCACGTCCGGACCTGGTTCACGCTCGTGGCGAGCCGACGTGGTCAGTCCTGGCCACGCAGGCGTACGGACAGACAGGTGACGCAGCCCTCGAGCTTCTCGAACTCGGAGATGTCGACGGCGACCGGACGGTAGCCCAGTCGCGCCAGCAGGTCGGCCGTCCTCGGGGCACCGGACGAGATCAGCAGCCTGTCGTCGCCGAGAAGCACGACATGCGAGCCCGTCTCCTCCGGCACGGCGAGGAACGGGTCGAAGCCACCGACGTCGTCGACTCCTGGCGGGTAGCCGATCACGGTCCCGTCCGGGAGTGCCGTCACCGCGCTCTTCAGATGGAGCACCTTGGTAAGGGGAACACCGACCAGCGTTGCGCCGAGGGGCTCGAGGAGTCCTCGCAGCTGCTCGAGTCCCTCGGCGTTGGTGCGCCCACCAAGACCGACGTACACCATGTCGCCACTGGGCCGGGATCTGCCGCCCCCTCGTGGCCCCAGCTTCAGCACGTCACCGCCGTCGAGCGTTCCCGGTGCCACGATGCGGGCGACGCGGTAGCCGAGGGCCGACACGGCTGCCTGGGCGCCTTCGGCCTCGCCACGACGGGCTGGAGCGCCGGAGCGGCAGATGACCGCCAGATCCCCGTAGACCACCATGGTGTCCTCGACGAACACGCCGTCAGGACAGTCGTCTGCGGGCGGCACGTGGACGGGCGCCCAGCCATGGCGTTCGAGGGCGGCGATGTAGGCCAGCCACTGGCTCATCGCCAGGTCGACATCGACGGCGCAGCGCTCGATATGGGTGACGATGCCGTCGGCGAGGCGGTTCCCGGGCCGTCGTACCAGCGCCCGTCCGATGGTCATGACCACAGCGTGTCACGGTCGCGGCCGGGTCGGGCGAGCCGGGTCGGTCGCGCCTGTGGCGGTCGCCTGGCCCGGTGGCGAAGGGCCTCGCGGCGTCTCGGTGACGACGTCTGGTGGCTGTTGGGCGGTGAGGATCCGGCCGTTAGGCTGCCAGGGTGACCGGGTTCGAGGGGTTCCCCGAGGCTGCGCTGGACTTTTACGACGACCTGGAGACCGACAACTCCAAGTCGTTCTGGACCGCCCACAGGGACGTGTACGAGACGGCGGTCAAGGCGCCGATGCTCGCGATGCTGGCCGCGCTCGAACCCGAGTTCGGGCCCGGAAAGGCCTTCCGGCCCTACCGTGACGTGCGCTACGCCAAGGACAAGACGCCGTACAAGCAGCATCAGGGCGGCTTCGTGCCGAACGGCCCCTCGACCGGATGGTATGTCCAGGTGGACCCCCGAGGGGTGATGGTCGCCCTCGGTTTCTACAGTGCGGACTCGGCGAGGCTGGGCAGGTTCCGCGACGCGGTCGTCGACGACCGGCTCGGCGCCCAGCTGGAATCGATCCTGGCCGAGCTCACCGACGTCGGCTGGACGATCGGCGGAGACAGGCTGAAGACGTCACCCCGCGGATACGACGCGCAGCACCCGCGTATCGAGCTGCTTCGTCACAAGACGCTCAGCCTCTCGAAGTCGTACGGCTTCGAACCCGTGATCCATACCGCTGAGCTGCTCGACCTGGTCGCGGCTGACTGGAAGTCGGGCTGGCCGCTGATCGACTGGCTGGCAGCCAACGGCGTCAGTTGACGCCGCGTGCCACCGAACCCTCCTGCCCCACGCAACCGGCCGGCGGGTCGGCGCGTGGAGCGCTCACGCCGCGAGCACCGCCGACGTCTCGGCCACCAGCGCCACCCGCAGCACGTCGCGGACGTCGCTCATCAGGTGAACCGTGAGATCCGCCCGAACCGCGGCGGGTACGTCATCCAGATCGGGCTCGTTGCGGGCCGGGATGAGCACGTCGGTGATGCCCGCCCGGTGGGCCGCCATCAGCTTCTGCTTGACCCCGCCGATCGGCAGGACTCGCCCCGTCAGTGACACCTCGCCGGTCATCGCGACGTCGGATCGCACCGGCCTTCCCGACAGCATGGAGGCAAGTGCCGTCACCATCGTGACGCCGGCGCTCGGACCGTCCTTCGGCACCGCGCCCGCCGGCACGTGGACGTGCACCTCGCGCTCCTTGAGGTCACCGACGGGCAGGCCGAGCTCGTCCCCGTGCGAGCGAAGGAACGAGAGCGCGATCTGCGCGGACTCCTTCATCACGTCGCCGAGCTGGCCGGTCAGCCGGAGCCCTGTCGCTCCTGTCTCGGGGTCGGCGAGTGACGCCTCGACGAAGAGCACATCTCCGCCCAGGCCGGTCACGGCCAAGCCGGTGGCGACGCCTGGCAAGGTCGTCCGCTCGGTCAGCTCCCGCACATGGTGCGGCCGGCCGACATACCCCGTCAAGGCGGCGGCGTCCACAGCGACCGTCGCGGACGTTCCGACCTCCGGCAGCCGGGCGACGACCTTGCGCAACAGCCGAGCGATCTGGCGCTCGAGGTCGCGGACACCCGCTTCGTGGGTGTACTCGGCTGCGAGCCGGCGCAGCGCGGAGTCGTCCACCTCGACCTCGTCGGCGGTCAGGCCGGCGCGCTCGAGCTGGTTGGGCAGCAGGTGCTCGCGGGCGATGACGACCTTCTCGTCCTCGGTGAAGCCGTCGAGCCGGACGATCTCCATCCTGTCGAGCAGCGGTCCGGGGATGCCGTCGAGCACGTTGGCGGTAGCAAGGAACACCACGTCGGACAGGTCCAGGTCGACTTCGAGGTAGTGGTCGCGAAAGGTGTGGTTCTGTGCCGGGTCGAGCACCTCGAGCAGGGCGGCGGTCGGGTCGCCACGATAGTCGCTGCCGACCTTGTCGATCTCATCGAGCAGCACGACCGGGTTCATCGAGCCCGCCTCGCTGATCGCCCGGACGATCCGGCCGGGGAGGGCGCCGACGTACGTCCTGCGATGGCCACGGATCTCGGCCTCGTCGCGTACGCCTCCGAGGGCGACACGGACGAAGTTGCGGCCCATGGCGCGCGCCACGGACTCGCCGAGCGACGTCTTGCCGACGCCGGGAGGACCCACCAGGGCGAGCACGGCGCCACTGCGCCGGCCGCCGACGACTCCGAGGCCG
The DNA here is from genome assembly GCA_038239485.1 of Propionibacteriales bacterium. Lineage (GTDB taxonomy): Bacteria > Actinomycetota > Actinomycetes > Propionibacteriales > Nocardioidaceae > DASQEH01. The sequence goes on along the minus strand of JBBSET010000013.1, from coordinate 57,056 downwards.
CGGTCGGTCCGCCGCTTACGGACGGCGAGGTACTCGGTGATCCGCTCCTTGACGTCGTCGAGGCCGGAGTGGTCGGCGTCGAGGACGGCCTTCGCGGCCTTGAGGTCGTACACGTCGTCAGTGCGGACCGCCCACGGCATCTCGAGGACGGTGTCGAGCCAGGTACGGATCCAGCCGACCTCGGGCGACTGCTCCGAGGTGCGCTCCAGCTTGTCGACCTCACGCAGGGCGGCCGTGCGGATGGCGTCGGGCAGCTCGGCCGCCTCCACCCTCGCGCGCAGGTCGTCGGGCTCGGTCCCGTCGCCGTTGCCCTCGAGGCCGTTCAGCTCCTTGCGGATCGCGGCCATCTGCTGGCGGAGCAGGAACTCGCGCTGCTGCTTGTCCATCCCGTCCTGGACGTCCTTGCGGATCGTCTCGGCAACGTCGAGCTCGGCCAGGTGGGCGCGGGCCCAGCCGATGACGAGCTCGAGGCGTGCCACCGCCTCGGGGGTCTCCAGCAGGACCAGCTTCTGCTCGCTGTCGAGGTGCGACGCGTAGCCCGCCGTGTCGGCGAGCGCCGACGGCTCGGTGAGGCGCTGGACCCCGTCGATGACCTGCCAGGCGCCGCGCTGCTGGAGGATGGAGACCACCAGGCCCTTGTACTCCGTCGCGAGCTCTCGAGCCCGTTCGGTGTCGGCTGAGGTGTCCTCGAACGTGGTCGCGTCGACCCACAGCGCCCCGCCGTCACCGGTGGTTCCAGCGCCGATGCGGGCGCGGTCGACTCCGCGGACCAGTGCGACAGGCTCGCCGCCGGGAAGCCGGCCCACCTGGTCGATCACGGCGATGGTCCCGACCGCCGCGTACCGGCCCTGCAGCTTGGGTGCGAGCAGCACGCGTCCGTGGTCTTTGCTGGCTGCGCGCGCCGCCTCGACCGCTACGCGGACCTCGGCGTCGGTGAGGTCGAGAGGCACTGCCATCCCGGGCAGGACGACGGCATCGTCCATCGACAGCAGGGGAAGATTCTGGGTGGTGGGCATGGGCGACTCCTCGGTACGTGCCCGGCACATACCGGGGTCACGCCCACTACCAACGCTGGTGCGATGACACAATTTCCCTGTTCGCTGCAAGCGGAGCCGCTGTCAGGGTCGACTCAGCGGAACTTGCCCAGGTGCACGGCATCCGGTTGGTCCGCATAGTGACCGAAGCGCGGGACGTCGACATAGCCGGCGGCCCGGTAGAGGCTGATCGCGTCGGGCTGCCGCCGACCCGTCTCGAGAAGGAGTGCGTCGGCACCCGCCTCCCAGGCCGTCCTCTCCAGGTGGGCCAGCAGGCGCCAGGCCACGCCGCGGCCGCGTGCGGAGTCCACCACGTACATACGCTTGATCTCGGCGGGGCGCTTCGCGGGTATGTCCACCGCCGCGGTGGAGAACCGCCAGCCGCCCATGGCGATGGCGACTCCCTCGTCGTACACGACGAAGAACGCGCCCCCGGGGGCGGCGAAGTCCGCGTCGTCCATCGGCGCGCTGTCCGGCCCGCCATAGATGCGCCGGTAGTGCGCTTGGACCTGGGCGGTCAGCGCGACGGCGTCGGCATGGGCATAGCCGAGCCGGGTGATCATGAGATCTCCCACGTCGTCGCCCATCGCGCCAGGCTAGACGAGGTCGCCGGTCGGCTCCGCGCTCAGAGCCAGCCGCGGCGTCTGAACGTGATGTAGAGCCCGACCGACAGCACGACGATGAGCGCGCACGACCAGATGAACCCGTTGTGGTCGGCGAAACCCGGGTACGGAAGGTTCTGCCCGTAGAAGCCGGTGATCGCCGTCGGAACCGCGATGATCGCGGCCCAGCTGGTCACCTGCTTGGTGATGACGTTGAGCCGGTTCCCCTGGATCGTCAGGTTCGTCTCCAAGATGGTGGTGACGAAGTCCCGCAGCGACTCCGTCCACTCGGTGGCTCGCAGCACGTGGTCGTAGACGTCCTGGAAGTACGGCATCATGTCGTCGCGGACGATGCCCAGATCACGGCGCATCAAGGTGTTGACCACTTCGCGCATCGGCAGCACCACCCGGCGCAGGGTCACCAGGCTCTTGCGCAGCGCAAAGCTTCGTCGTTGCACGTCGATGTTGCTCGCATCGTCGTCGAACAGCAGGTCCTCGAGCTTCTCGATCTCGTCGTCCAGCTCCTGAACGGCGTTGAAGTGCCCGTCGACGACGTGGTCGATGAGCCCGTAGATCAGGAAGCCGACACCGTTGGACGCGAGGTTCGGCAGGTTGTCCCAACCGGCGGTGACGTGGTGGATGTCGAAGTGCGGATCCTTGCGGATCGTGACCAGTGCGTTCGGGGCGATGAAGACAGCCAGCTCACTCAGACCGAGCTCGGCTCCGACAGCGTCCAGGCCGACGGCATACATGCTGAGGAAGGCGTGGTCGGCATACCTGTCGAGCTTCGGCCGCTGATGGGACTCGATGGCATCCTCGACCGCGAGCTCGTGCAGGCCGAGCTCCTCCCCGACGATTCGGATGTCATTCGCGCTCGGCGCGCAGAGGTCGACCCACACCACGGTGTCGCTCTGCTCGAGGTAGTCGGACACGTCGGCGACCGGGAAGTTCTCCTTCTCCAGGGTGCCGTTACGGTAGACCCGCGTATGGGAGATGGCGTCGATGGCCGCCGTGGTCGTCATAGCCTCGCACCGGCCGTCATCGACTCAGACCCGCTTGCGCCCGCCGTAGACGGACGCCGCGGCGATCACACCAATCACCGCGAGGATGATCGCCATGATGAAGCCGGTGACTGTCACGGTGCCTCCAGGTCGGGGAATGCGGGAGTGGATCCGAAACCCGGTTGGTCCCCAGGAATACCGGTCTGCTCACCACTGTAGTGAGGCCGACCCGCAATCCCGCGACGCGCCTCGGCTCACCAGGTCGGGCGTAGCGGGTACCGCGCATCGCCTGACGGGGTGACCTTGACCCCGAGGATCTGGTGCAACTGCACCTCGTTGGTCTCGAAGCCCATCCGCGAGCCGGCCATGTAGAGACCCCAGACCCGCGCTGTCGGCTCGCCGACATCGGCGACGCAGGCGTCCCAGTTTCGCACCAGGTTGGCGCACCAGCGCCTCAAGGTCAGGGCATAGTGCTCGCGGAGGTTCTCCTCATGGCGGACCTCGAACCCGGCGTCCTGAGCGGCGGTGATGATCCGACCCGAGCCCGTCAACTCACCGTCGGGGAACACGTAGCGGTCGATGAACGCCCCCGTAGTGACGTCGGTGTTGTTGTGGGCGCGGGTGATCGAGTGGTTGAGCAGCCTGCCTCCCTCGCACAGCTTGTCGAACATGAAGCCGAAGTACGCGGGGTACTGCTTCACCCCGACGTGCTCGAGCAGACCGATCGAGCTGATCGCGTCGTAGTCCTGGCCGGGAGCGTCGCGGTAGTCGCTGTGGATGACCTTGGCGCGCTCCCCGAGACCCTGGGCCTCGATGGCCTCGTTCGCCCATGACGCCTGTTGGGCCGACAGGGTCACGCCGACTGCGGTCACGCCGTAGTGCTTCACCGCGTGCCGCACCATCCCGCCCCAGCCGCATCCGACGTCCAGCAGGCGCATGCCCGGCTCGAGGCCGAGCTTGCGAGCCACCAGGTCGAGCTTCTCCTCCTGCGCCTCTTCGAGGCTGGCGTCCTCCTTGGGGAACACGGCGCAGGTGTAGGCCATCGAAGGACCGAGGACCTTCTCGTAGAACGCATTGGAGACGTCGTAGTGATGACCGATAGCCTCCGCGTCGCGCAGCTTGCTGTGCCGCATGCCCTCGGCGATCCGGCGCCATCGAGGCAGGGTCTCCTGCGGCGGGGGTGCGGGCGGCAACAGCCGGCGCCAGCCGAGCTCGCGGACGAGCTGTGCGGCCTCGAGCGGGCTCGGCTTGGCGAAGCGCCAACCCGCCAGCAGCCGCATCGCGTCATACGGGTCACCAGGGTGGACGCCCTCGAGCGCGATGTCTCCGGACACATATGCCCGGGCGGCCCCGAGGTCGCCGGGGGCGGTGGCGAGAAACCGCAGGCCGCGCTCGTTGAGCAGCCGCATCGTGACCGGCGAGTCCACCGGACCGAGTGAGCTGCCGTCGTACGCCTCGAACCTGATCGGGAGGTTCTCGTGGCTCAGCCGTGCCACCATGCCCGCGATCGTCATCTGCGGCCCACCGCCTTCTCGTACAGCCCGGTCAGCCTCTGATCGGGATCGTATGCCCGTTTGGCGTGCTGATAGCTGGGTCCCCCGTACATGTCTGCGAACGTCTCAGCGTCATAGTAGGCGTCGGAGTAGAGCGATTTGTGACCGCCATGGCTGGCCACAGCCGACTCTATCGAGCGGTTGACATCGCCGTCGGCGCGACCCGCTGCGATCGGGACCTGGCCCCAGAACCCGACGTTCACGTACACCTGGCCGGGACGCAGCGGATACAGCGGCCACGGCCTCGCGACCGAGCTGTCGCCCGGCCCGCGAAGCCGCAGCGGGCACAGCCATACCGGGGTCATGGCGACGTGGTCGGCGAACCAGCGGAGGAAGTCGGCGGTCCGCTCGACCGGGATCTCCACGTCCTGCACGACACGTTCCTGGGCAGGCTTGTGGCGGAGCCGGTCGACCCGCGACATCACCTGGAGGCGGTTCTCCAGGCCGATGATGCGGTGATAGACATCGCTTCGCCGCAGCCTGGCCGGCCACAGCCGGCGCACGGTGGGGTTCTGGGCGCCGAACGCGCCGGAGCACCAGAACCAGTCGGTGTCCCAGCGCCAGAGGTAGTCCTCGACGCCGAGCACGTCACGGCTGCGCTCGGGGATGGACCGGTAGTAGATCTGCTGACCGGTGTAGTCACTGGCGGAGAGCAGCCCAGCCGAAGCGGTGTCGCCCGACCACCTGCCCAGCGTGAGGTATCCCTCGTCTGGCGCGAACACCACCCCGTCGAGGAAGTCGACGTCCTCGCCGTCCCATCGGTGGTCTCGGCAGATGGCCGAGATCGCTCCCGTCAGCTCGTCGAGGTCGGTGAAACGGACGTGGCGCAGTGCGACGTACGGGCTGACGGGCTCGAGCTCGATGCGCAGCCGAACGGCGTACCCCAAGCTGCCGTAGGAGTTGGGGAAGGCCGCGAACAGGTCCGCGTACGGCCCGGTGGGTGTCGCGGTGAGGATGCGCCCATCGCCGGTCAGGATGTCGATCTCGAGGACGGACTCGTGAGGCAGCCCGTTGCGGAACGACGTGGACTCGATGCCCAGCCCGCTGACCGCGCCGCCCAGAGTGATCGTCCTCAGCTGCGGGACCACGAGGGGCATCAGGGCGTACTTCAGCGTCTCGTCGACCAGGTGCTCGTACGTGCACATCCCTTGGACGTCGGCGGTCCGGCCGGTGGCGTCGATGCTGATCACACCGGCGAGACCGGAGACGTCGAGGCCGCTGACCGGCTCTCGGGTGCGCGGCCTGAACAGGTTCGACGTGCGCTTCCGCAACCTGACCGGCTGTCCGGTGGGGATGGTCGAGTAGGACGAACGCAACGCCTCCACGGCGGCCTCGTGCTGCCCGGACTGGCCAAGTTTCGTGTTCATCGCGACGCCACTGTATCGACCAGCGAGAGCGGATCCGCGCAGGACGGGCAGCCCCGAGATGGCCGAGCCGGTCACATTCGGTTCCGTCCCGCGGCCGCCGGCTGCCACCATGGACACATGACACAGATCAAACCGGTCGAGACCTGGCTGACCGACATGGACGGCGTTCTCGTGCATGAGGAGCGCGCGATTCCGGGAGCGGCGGACTTCGTCGCCGCTCTGCGCGAGTCCGGCCGGCGGTTCCTGGTCCTGACGAACAACTCGATATTCACGCCTCGCGACCTCCGGGCCCGGCTGCTGGCGTCCGGTCTCGACGTACCCGAAGGAGCCATCTGGACGTCGGCGCTGGCGACCGCCCAGTTCCTCGACGGCCAGCGTCCCCACGGGACGGCGTACGTCATCGGTGAGGCCGGGCTGACCACGGCGCTGCACTCGGTCGGGTACGTCATGACGGACATGGCGCCGGACTATGTCGTGCTGGGCGAGACGCGCAACTGGTCGTTCGAGGCGATCACGACGGGTATCCGATTGATCGTCAACGGGGCCCGGTTCATCGCCACCAACCCGGACCCGACCGGCCCCTCCGCGCTCGGGCCGCTGCCCGCTACCGGCTCGGTCGCCGCCCTCATCACGAAGGCCACGGGTGTGAACCCGTACTTCATCGGCAAGCCCAACCCGCTGATGATGCGCAGTGCGTTGAACCGGATCGAGGCCCACTCGGAGACCACCGTCATGATCGGCGACCGGATGGACACCGACGTGATCTCCGGCCTCGAGGCGGGGCTGCGGACCGTCCTCGTGCTGACCGGCTCCACCGCGGAGCACGAGATCGACCGCTTCCCCTACCGGCCCACTCGCGTCGTCAGCTCGATCGCCGACGTCATCGAGCTCGTCTCGCTGCTGGACCCGGCGGCCGTCGAGGCTGCTGTCACGGACGAGCCGGTCGGTGCGGATACGCTTTAGCGCTTGGTCGCCTGAAGCGTGTAGGTATGCGGGAGGCGCCACGGGCGGTCGGTGAGCTGCCACTCGCCATTGCCGTGCTGGGTCATCTGTCCGGGGAGCGCGTCCCACGGCACGCTCTGATGCTCGACGAGCCCGGTCAGCTCCATACCGGCGGCCAGCAGCGCCCCGATGATCTCGCCCAGCCCATGGTTCCACTCCTGGGTGACGGTGTTGGTGAAGTCGACATCGGTCTGGACATACGTGCCGGCCTCGTCCCAGATCATCGGCTCCTCACGCTCGAAGTACGGATACTCCAGCGCCACAGCGCCATCGGCTCGTGGGACGTCGAGGGCCCAGAGGACCGGGTGGCCCTCCCGGATGAACAACCGACCGCCCGGCTTCAGCAGGGCCGCCACGACACCGGCCCATCGCTCCACGCTGGGGAGCCAGCAGAGCGCCCCGATCCCGGTGAAGACGAGGTCGTAGGTCTCGGGTTCCAGGACATTCGGAGCGTCGTAGACGTCCGCCTCGTGGTAGTCGATATCCGCCCCGCCCGCCACAGCGAGCGCGCGGGCCGTGGCGAGTGCCACCGGGGAGAAGTCCAGACCGGACATCCGCGCGCCGAGCCGTGCCAGCGACAGGGTGTCGGTCCCGATGTGGCACTGCAGGTGGACGCCGCGCATGCCGTCGAGGTCACCCAGCAGCGGTCGGTCGAAGTCGACGACCTGGCTGATGAACGCCGGGTCCGACGCGTAGCGTCCGAGGGAGTACTCCCGCGACGCGGCATGCGCTGGAGCCCGCTCGTTCCAGTTCGCCAGGTTGACGGTCCGGTAGTCATCCATTGGGGGCTCCTCGTCTGGCCGGCCGTGTCTCGGCTGTTCCGGCGGACTCTACCGGCCGCTCCCGGCGTAGGTTTGAGCACGAGACACGTCCGACATCCGACTCGAGACCGGAGGCAACGATGGCCAGCCTGCCCCTTCCTGACGAGGTCAAGGAGCTTCTCGCCCAGCCGAACCCCGCCGTCATCGCGACCCTGCGCCCCGATGGCCAGCCGGTCACGGTGGCAACCTGGTACGTCTATGAGAACGACCGCATCCTCGTCAACATGGAGGACAGCCGCAAGCGTCTCCGCCACATGCGCGCCGACGGCCGCGTCTCGCTGACCGTCCTCAAGTCGGGCGAGTGGTACACCCACGTCAGCGTGCAGGGCCACGTCGCCGAATGGGTCGACGACGACGATCTGACCGACATCGACAAGCTGTCAGTCCACTACACCGGGAGCCCGTATCCCAACCGCACCAACAAGCGGATCAGCGCGTGGATCGAGATCGAGAGCTGGCACGGCTGGGGTGCGATGAAGCAGAGCTGAACCTCAGCTCTCAGCCCCCGAGCCGCCTCGACGATACTGTGAGGTCCGGCCGAAGCTCCTCCAGCGAGTGTGCACCCAGCCCGCGCGCAAGGGACAATGGAGACCAGGCACGCGTCGCCTTGCCAGGGCGTGGGGTCCACTACCCACTTCACCGGGACCGAACCAGCCCGGTGAGTGTCTGATCGGAGGCGCGCGATGTCCTGGACGGACAGGCTGGACAGCTTCCAACGCAGCCACCGAGGGCTCGCGTTCCCGATCGCGGTCGTCTACAAGTTCGGCGACGACCAGGGCAACTACCTCGCCGCCCTGATCACCTACTACGCCTTCCTCGGCCTGTTTCCGCTTCTGCTGCTCGCCTCGTCGATCCTCGGGTTCGTGCTGCACGGCAACCCACACCTGCAAACGGAGATCCTCAACTCAGCCTTGAGCCAGTTCCCCGTCATCGGCGATCAGCTCAAGCGCCCCGGTGGGATCCGGGGCAGCGGGACCGCGGTTCTGATCGGGGCGCTGGGCTCTCTGTACGGCGCGCTCGGGGTGGCCCAGGCGACGCAGAACGCGATGAACATCGCCTGGGGGGTGCCGCGCAACAAGCGTCCGAACCCGCTGATGGCGCGAGCGCGCAGCCTCCTCCTCCTCCTCACCGCCGGCCTGGGCATTCTCGCCACGACTTTCCTGTCGACGTTGGGCAGCGCCGTCGACGCCTTCGACACCCGGATCGGGCCGTGGTTGCAGGTGGCTCGCAGTATCGCCGCGGTGTGTCTGAATGCCGGGGTGTTCATCTTGCTCTTCCGGTTCGCGACGACGCATCGGCACTCCCTCAAACGCGCCGTCCCCGGGGCGTTCACGGCCGCGATCGCTCTTCAGCTGCTCCAGCTGGAGGGCGCCCAGTATGTCGAGCACGTCATCAAGCACGCCTCGGTGATGGGCGGTGTCTTCGCCCTGGTGCTGGGGCTGATCGCCTGGATCTACCTCGCCTCGATGATCGTCGTGTTCAGCGTGGAGATCAACGTGGTCAAGGCCCACCGGCTGTACCCGCGGGCGCTGCTCACACCGTTCACCGACAACGTCGATCTGACGGCCGGAGACCAGCGGGCGTACTCCGACTACGCGGAGGCGACCCGGAGCAAGGACTTCGAGCAGGTGACAGTGTCGTTCGAGCATGATGGCCAGTACGCCACGGCCAAGCGCAACGCCAAGGAGGCGGACGCCCGGACGGGTGGTGACGGGGACGTGGAGCCGGCGCCGACGAAGGACACGAAGACGAGAGTCGAGAAGCCGCACAAGCACCATTGACGCAGCGGCCCTGGGCAGCCGACCGGCGCACGGTTACGATGCAGCTATGACCTCGCGCGCTTCGTCCGCTTGCAGCGGCCCTTCCCCGTGCAGAGGGGCCTGGCCGTCCTGACGGACGGTCCGCTGAGTCATCATCCACTCCAGCCGTCCTCATCAGGGCGGCTGCTGTCATGTCTGCGGTCGCACTGAGGGACCACTCGCAGAAAGCTTCGTCGACATGCCCAGTGTCACCTTCCCCATCCAGGCTCTCGACCACGGCCCGGCACCCGGCCGTCGGGTCCTGTCCGGAATCACCCCTAGCGGCTCGCTCACGCTCGGCAACTACCTCGGCGCCCTGAGGCGATTCGTGGAGGGTCAGCAGGGCCTGAAGGGTCAGGGGTTCTTCTTCGTCGCCGATCTCCATGCGATGACCACGGCGCACGAACCAGCACGGCTTCGGGCACTGGTGACCCAGACCGCCGCACTCTTCTTCGCCGCCGGCCTCGACCCGGCAAGCTCGACCGTCTTCGTGCAGTCGCATGTGCCCGCCCACGTGGAGCTGTCGTACCTGTTGGAGAGCACGGCCTACGTGGGCGAGCTCGGCAGGATGATCCAGTTCAAGGAGAAGGGCGGCCGACCGAAGACCCGAGCGAGCCTGTTCACCTATCCCTGCCTGATGGCGGCCGACATCTTGCTGTACGACACCGAGTCGGTGCCGGTCGGCGGCGACCAGGATCAGCACGTCGAGCTGTGCCGTGAGCTCGCGGTCCGGTTCAACCGGACGTACGGCGAGACATTCGTGGTCCCGGGGGTGGCCCGGGCAGTCCTCGCGTCCCGGGTGGCCGATCTCGCGGAACCGACACGAAAGATGAGCAAGTCGGCACCCGACGTCGCTCCCGGTGTGATCAGGATGCTGGACTCGTCCGACGTCATCCGACGCAAGATCGGGAGGGCCGTGACCGACTCCGACGGCGAGGTCCGCTACGACCCCGAGCGCAAGCCGGGTGTCTCAAACCTCCTCGACATCATCGCCGTCATCGGCTCCGAGGCTGCTGCCGAGGTTGCCACTCGCTTCTCGTCCTACGGCGCCCTGAAGGCAGCGTGCACCGAACACGTCGTCGCTGTGCTGGATCCGATCCGGCAGCGGCACGACGAGCTCGTCGGCGACCCGGCCGAGCTGCAGCGGATGCTACGGATCGGGGCTGAGCGGGCGAGACTCTACGCGGGCCCGGTGCTCGCCCGCGCCCGCGACGCCATCGGTCTGTCTCCCGCGTAGTGTCTGCGATCTTGCGGGTTGGGGCCGGGCCGGGTCGGCCCCAACCGGCGATGACCAGCGTCAGTCCAGGGCACGCCCGACGGCCACCGCACGGGTGTCCGGCGCGGCGATCCGGGCGGCGTCGGCCGCGAGGTCGTCGTCCTGCAGCTGCGAACGACGCTCCGCCTCCACCCGGTCCGAGTAGGCCTGCACCTCGTTGGTGATCCGCTCCTCGTCCCACTTCAGGTAGGGCGCGATCAGCCGGGCCGCCGACTCGGCGGAATCGACACCTCGAGACGGCGTCTCGATCGAGATCCGGGTACGCCGGGCCAGCACGTCGTCCAGGTGGAGGGCACCCTCGTAAGCCGCGGCGTAGGCTATCTCCGCGCGGATGTACTCCTCCGCACCCTCCATCGGCTCCAGCAGCGAGGCGTCGTCGACCGCAAGCCCGAGGACCTCCTCGGTCAGCGAGCCGTACCTGTCGAGCAGCCGCTGCATCCGCCACGCCGGCACCCCGGCCCGGCCGGCCAGCCGGTCGACCTGGTTGACCATCGCGGCGTACCCCTCGGCGCCAGCCAGCGGGATGTGCTCGGTGACGCTCTTGGGGGCACCGCCGGCGACGTCCTCGAGTGCGGCGTCGATCGCGTCCTTGGCCATCACCCGGTAGGTGGTGTACTTGCCACCGGCGATCGAGATCAGCCCGGGCTGTGGCCTGGCGACGGCGTGCTCGCGCGACAGGGACGATGTCGACTCGCTCTCACCAGAGAGCAGCGGTCGCAGGCCGGCGTAGACGCCCTGGATGTCCTCGTGCGTCAGCGGAACAGCCAGCACCGAGTTGACGTGCTCGAGGATGTAGTCGATGTCGGCGCGGCTGGCTGCGGGGTGGGCCTTGTGAAGCTTCCAGTCGGTGTCCGTCGTGCCGACGATCCAGTGCTGTCCCCACGGGATCACGAACAGCACCGACTTCTCGGTGCGCAGGATCATGCCCGTCTCGGAGTTGATCCGGTCCCGCGGAACCACGATGTGGACGCCCTTCGACGCTCGGACGTGGAAGCGGCCACGCCCGCCAGCGAGCGTCTGGATGTCGTCGGTCCATACCCCTGTGCAGTTCACGACGACCGACGCCTCGACTTCGACCTCGTCACCGGTCTCCACGTCGCGGACCCGGGCGCCGACGATCCGCTCGCCCGCCCGATTCAGCTTGACCACCTCGGCGGAGTTGAGAATGGTCGCTCCGTAGGTAGCTGCGGTACGGGCCACCATCATGGTGTGCCGGGCATCGTCGGCCTGGGCGTCGTAGTACATGAGCGCGCCGGTGAGGGCCGAGCGCTTGAGCGCCGGCACCTTGCGCAGCGCCCCGCCGCGGGTGAAGTGCCGGTGGAACGGCACGGACCGGTTCGTGCCGCTCATCAGGTCGTAGAGCATCATGCCGGCGCCGACGTAAGGGCGCTCCCAGATCCGATGCTGCAGTGGGTACAGGAAGCTGACGGGCTTCACCAGGTGTGGGGCCAGCCGGGTGAGCATCAGCTCACGCTCGTGCAGGGCCTCGTGCACCAGGGAGAAGTTGAGCTGCTCGAGATAGCGAAGGCCACCGTGGAACAGCTTCGAGGACCGCGACGAGGTGCCAGAGGCGAAATCTCGCGCCTCGACCAGCCCGACGGACAACCCCCTGGTTGCGGCGTCGAGAGCGGCTCCTGAACCAGTCACCCCACCTCCGACGACGAGGACGTCGAACTTCGTCGAGGCCAGTCGTTCCCAGGCCTGGGCGCGACTGATGCTGTCGAGACGTGCGGGTACTGGCATTTGTACGCCTTTCGTTGCGTATGACGCGGGATTCGAGAATCGCAGTCAGGATTCGTTGACCTCGCATTACGGGCGGTCCTAGGGTTCAGACGATAGCCACATTTTATCGGCCGGGCTTGCCTTGGCCGCTTGAGCCTGGGAGGGCGCCCTGTGAGTTTCGGAGATATCTTCCTCAGCGAGACGATGGGCTCAGCGATGCTGCTGCTCCTCGGTTGCGGTGTGGTCGCCAACGCCGTTCTCGTGAAGACGAACGGCTTCAACGGCGGATTCCTGATGATCAACTTCGGCTGGGGCCTTGCCGTCTTCATGGGCGTCTACGTCGGATACAAGAGTGGTGCCCACCTCAACCCTGCTGTCACGGTCGGGTTGCTCGCGTCCGGCAACAGCCTGGGCGGGTTCGGGCATGTGATCGCCTACTTCCTGGGTGAAGCACTCGGAGCCTTCATCGGAGCCTGCCTCGCGTGGGCCGCCTACAGGAACCACTTCGACGACCCCGAGACCGAGGTCCCGAACAAGCTCGGCGTGTTCTCGACGGGCCCCGGGATCAACAGCCCCTTGTGGAACGTCGTCACTGAGGCCATCGGCACCTTCGTGCTGGTGTTCTGGATCCTGGCGTCCGGCAAGACCCCGTCAGGGCTTGGCCCGCTTGCTGTGGGCCTCGTCGTCGTCGGTATCGGTGCCTCACTCGGTGGCCCGACCGGATACGCGATCAACCCCACCCGTGACCTGATGCCTCGTATCGCGCACGCCATCTTGCCGATCAAGAACAAGGGCGACAGCAACTGGGGCTACGCGTGGGTGCCTGTCGTGGGCCCGCTCATCGGCGCCGTCGTCGCGGGCGTCCTCGCCAACATCGTCAACTTCGTCTAATAGGAGCTGTTCACAGATATGACGCAGTACATCGCCGCAATCGACCAGGGCACCACCAGCACCCGGTGCATCATCTTCGACCACTCAGGACAGATCGTCGCCTCTGAGCAGAAGGAGCACGAGCAGATCTTCCCGCGGGCGGGATACGTAGAGCACGACGGCACCGAGATCTGGAACAACACCCTCGAAGTAGTGGAGGGAGCGCTCAAGAACGCGAAGCTCGAAGCGTCCAACATCGACGCCATCGGTATCACCAACCAGCGCGAGACTGCGATCGTCTGGGACAAGACCACTGGTGAGCCGGTCTACAACGCGATCGTCTGGCAGGACACACGAACGCAGGCCATCTGTGACGAGCTGGCCGCTCTCGGTGGTGACGCGGACCGCTACAAGGCCAAGGTAGGGCTCCCGCTCGCAACCTACTTCTCCGGACCCAAAGTCCGGTGGATCCTCGACAACGTCGAGGGCGCCCGTGAGAAGGCGGAGGCAGGAGACCTGCTGTTCGGCAACACCGACTCCTGGTTGGTGTGGAACCTGACAGGGGGCACCGACGGCGGTGTTCACATCACCGATGTGACCAACGCGAGCCGCACCATGCTGATGGACCTCTCGAGCCTCTCGTGGGACGAGGAGATCGCCGGCGAGATGAAGATCCCGGTGTCGATGCTGCCCGCCATCAAGTCGTCGTCGGAGGAGTACGGCGAGTGTTCCGTGGGTGCACTCGCTGGTACTCCTGTCGCCGGCATCCTGGGCGACCAGCAGGCAGCGACCTTCGGGCAGGCATGTCTTGACGTCGGCATGGCCAAGAACACCTACGGCACCGGCAACTTCATGCTGCTCAACACCGGTGAGGAGCAGGTGCCGAGCGAGAACGGCCTGTTGACGACGGTGTGCTACAAGATCGGCGACAAGCCTGTCATCTACGCCCTCGAGGGTTCGATCGCCGTCAGCGGCTCGCTCGTCCAGTGGATGCGCGACAACCTCGGCATCATCAAGTCGGCGCCCGAGATCGAGGACCTGGCCAAGACCGTGGACGACAACGGCGGTGCGTACTTCGTACCGGCATTCTCCGGCCTGTTCGCTCCGCACTGGCGCTCGGACGCCCGTGGTGCGCTCGTCGGTCTGACGCGGTTCGTCAACAAGGGCCACATCGCCCGTGCGGTGCTGGAGGCGACGGCGTTCCAGTCGCGCGAGGTGCTGGACGCGATGAACGCCGACTCCGGGGTTCCGCTGACGGAGCTCAAGGTCGACGGCGGCATGGTGCAGAACGAGACGCTGATGCAGTTCCAGGCCGACATCCTCAATGTGCCCGTCATCCGGCCCAAGGTCGCCGAGACCACGGCGCTGGGTGCGGCGTATGCCGCCGGACTCGCCGTTGGCTTCTGGGAGGGCGAGGACGACGTCCGGGCGAACTGGCAGGAGGACAAGCGCTGGGAGCCGCACATGGACGACGCCGAGCGCGAGCGCATCTACCGCAACTGGAACAAGGCTGTCACGAAGACCCTGGACTGGGTCGACGACGACGTCAGCTGAGCGTCACCCCCCTCGACCACGAGGGAGACAGCGTCACGAGATGTAGCAGGTTGGAGGTCCGCCCCGTTGAACCGGGCGGTCCTCCTGCCACACTGGGCACCCTTGCCGTCAGCACCCTGTCGCGAGCAGGACCAGGCGACGTGACACGAGAGGAGACCGGATGTCGCAGGTCGTACGAGGGGTCATCGCCCGGACCAAGGGGAAGCCGGTCGAGCTGACCCGGGTGGTCGTGCCCGACCCCGGTCCCGGTGAGGCGGTCGTCACCGTCCAGGCCTGCGGGGTATGCCATACAGACCTCCACTACCGCGAGGGCGGCATCGGCGACGAGTTCCCATATCTGCTCGGCCACGAGGCCGCCGGCGTGGTCGAGTCGGTCGGGGAGGGGGTGACCGACGTGGCGCCTGGCGACTACGTGATCCTCAACTGGCGCGCGGTATGCGGGGACTGCCGAGCCTGTCGACGCGGTCGGCCCTGGTACTGCTTCAACACCCACAACGCAGCCCAGAAGATGACGCTCGAGGACGGCACCGAGCTGTCCCCCGCGCTGGGCATCGGGGCCTTCGCCGACAAGACCTTGGTCCACGCCGGGCAGTGCACCAAGGTCGACCCGGCTGCGCCCGCTACGGCAGCGGGGCTGCTGGGCTGCGGCGTGATGGCCGGCCTCGGCGCTGCGATCAACACCGGCGCGGTGAGCCGGGGTGACTCGGTGGCGGTGATCGGTTGCGGCGGTGTCGGCGCCGCAGCCATCGCCGGTTCCCGACTGGCCGGAGCCGCGACGATCATCGCCGTCGACATCGACCCGCGCAAGCTCGACAAGGCCCGGGAGCTGGGCGCCACCGATGTCGTCAACGGCGAGGAAGCCGACGTGGTCGAGTCGATCCAGGCCCTCACCGGGGGTTTCGGGGCCGACGTCGTGATCGACGCGGTCGGACGTCCGGAGACCTGGAAGCAGGCGTTCTACGGCCGAGACCTCGCGGGGACGGTGGTGCTGGTCGGCGTCCCCACCCCGGAGATGACCCTCGAGCTGCCACTGCTCGACGTCTTCGGCCGCGGTGGCGCGCTGAAGTCGTCGTGGTACGGGGACTGCCTCCCCAGCCGTGACTTCCCTCTGCTGATCGACCTGTACCTCCAGGGTCGGCTACCGCTGGACGCATTCGTCACCGAGACCACCGAGATCGGGGAGGTCGAAGCCGCCTTCGACAAGATGCACTCCGGCGCCGTGCTGCGATCCGTCGTCGTCCTGTGAGCAATGTCCGGGTCGACCACGGCGTGACGAGTGGGACCTTCACCCTCGACGGGGAGACCTTCGACGTCGAGAACAATGTCTGGGTGGTCGGCAACGACGAGGAGTGCATCGTCATCGACGCCCCCCACAGCGTCGACGGGGTGATGGCCGTCGTCGGGAGCCGGCGCGTCCTGGCCATCGTGTGCACGCATGCCCATGACGACCACGTCCGGGTCGCGCCCGAGCTGTCGCGCCGGGTGGATGCCCCCATCTGGCTGCACCCCGACGACGGCCCCGTCTGGGCGCTCACGCACCCGGGCACCCAGCCCGACGGTCAGTTGTCGGAGCAGGTCGCGATCCGGGTGGGTGACGTGACTCTGGAGGTGCTCCACACGCCCGGGCACTCGCCTGGCGCGGTCTGCCTCTATGCCCCGGCGCTAGGCGTGGTCTTCACCGGCGACACTCTGTTCGCGGGGGGACCGGGCGCCACCGGCCGGAGCTTCTCCGACTACGACACGATCGTCGAGAGCATCCGGACGAAGCTCTCCGCGCTACCCCACGAGACCGTCGTCCACACCGGACATGGCGACTCGACGACGATCGGTGCCGAGCTCACCTGAGCCCTCAGCCGGCGGTGCAGACGTCGTGGAGCAGGGCCTGGACCCTGCCCTGTGCCGCCAGGGTAGGCGAGACGATGATCCGTTGCTGGGCACGTCCGGGCAGATGAACGAACGCGCTCAGCAGGTATGTCTGGGTACTCCCGCCCAGAGCGTGGGCGTCGCACCGACCGGACGATCCGACCAGCACAGGAATCCGCAACGCCGGCATGCCGGGCGCCAGTGTCACCGGCACCGACACCGTGCCCGGCACCGGGGTGAAGGAGAGCAGCACGCTGCCGAACAGGCTCTGGATGGTCAGGGGGCTGCCTGGCCGGGCCGACCGGGCAGGCCTGACCACGTCCAGCTCGCCTCGCAGGTACTGCTCCCCGCCGATCGTCACCCGCGTGTAGTCAGACCCGAGGGAGACCCGGGCGACGGCGGCGATGTCCGCGAGCCCACACTCGCGCGCATACAGCCGGCCCAGGAAGGCAAGTCCGCCCTTGTCGAGCCGCACCGACGTCGTGGACAACCCGTCCAGTCCCAGGCTGAAGGACGACATCCCGGCCGGGTGCCGGCGACCGCACCGAGGCTCACCGTACCTGGTCCGAAGGTCGATGGTCTGCCCGGGGGCGAAGACCGTGTTCTTGGGCGTTGGCGGCAGCCGGGCCATGTCCGGTGAGGTCAATGCCACACTGGTGACCGTGATCGGCGCTGGGCCGTCGTTGGTCACCTCGGCGCTGACGTTGCGGGTCCCCTCGTCCGGTCGGTACTGCACCAGCGTGACGTGCAGCCGCACGGGCGTCGTCGCGGCGGCCGTCGTCCGGGGCGTCGATGAGGTGCATGAGGAGAGGACCCCAACGAGGGTCGTGAGCACCAGCGCCCAGGTGAGTCTCGACCTCGGATACGCCGACATGGTCACTGAGCGTACTGCCCGACCAGGGTGTCAGGCGGCGACGGTCAGCTCGACGGTGCCCCTGAGGCGGGGGTACCACTGGTGTCCTGGAGATCGATCTGGCAGTCGCTCTTGGCGCTCTTCTCGATTGCCGTTGTGGCGACGTTGATGTTGGCGGTCCCGCTCAGCTTGGCCAGCTTCGTCGAGAGCGTCGTCAGCGTGGACTGGTCGACACCCTTCGGCAGGTGC
This sequence comes from Propionibacteriales bacterium, assembly GCA_038239485.1. Lineage (GTDB taxonomy): Bacteria > Actinomycetota > Actinomycetes > Propionibacteriales > Nocardioidaceae > DASQEH01. The sequence continues at coordinate 39,490 of JBBSET010000013.1, read as the reverse complement.
CCTGCCTCGAGGGTCTGGAGGTCGTCCATGGTGAGACCGGCGTCCTTGAACAGACTCTCGAACTGCCCGAGGTAGTCGCCGAGGGCCTTCCAGTCGCCGGACACGTTGCCCGGAGCCGACGACTGGACTGCGCTGATCTTGCTCTGAAGAGCATCGAACTCGGACTGGCTCAACTTGTTGAAGGCGCCGCTGGCGATGTCGTTCTTGACCGACTGCAGTGTGTCGCAGTAGCTCCCTGAGCTCCCTGAGCCCCCCGAGCCACTGCCGCTGTTGTTGCTGCTGCTACCGCACGCAACGAGCGACGATCCCATCAGCACGATGCTGGCCAGGGCGAATGTCTTCTTCATGAGATGTCCTTCGATCATTTCCCGAGAGTGAGGCCGCATTCGGCCTTGGCGTCGGCCGATATCGCGTTGGCGGCCTTGGAGAAGCTCTTGTCGGTGGAGAACTTGGTGAGCTCCTTGCCGACGCGGTCGAGTTGCTTGATGGTGACTCCGGGCGGGCGGTGGCCAGATGTCAGTGTCTGGAGATCGTCGAAGCTCAGGTTCGCCGACGCCAGGATCTGCTGGACCTTGTGTAGCGCGGACGAGAGCGTCTGCCAGTCACCCGCCACCGCCGATGGGGCGGCAGACGTCAGGTTGTCGAACTGGTCCGTCACCTTCTGGAAGGTGTCGTTGCTGAGCGTGGTGATCTTCAGGCTGTCGAACTGCGCCTTCGCGGCCCGCAGCTTGCTGCAGTAGTCGGACCCGGAGTTGCTCCCGCCCGAGCTGCTGCCGGTACCGGACGACGAGGCCGGCGTCGAGGGCGAGCCAGTGGCCGAGCTGCTGGCCGGCGGGGCGGGTGTCGACGTCGTGTCGCGCGTCGACGTGGTGTCCGGCGTCGAGTTGGCACTGTCGGCCGTGTTGCTCGCATTGCCACCGCCGCAGGCAGTCAACGTTGCGGCCATGAGCACGACGGCAGCGATCGCGCACTTCTTCATAGTGGTTGTTGCTCTCTTTCCCCAGAGGGCGCCGACCGCCGTCTTGCCGTACCCTCTCACACCGCTGTCGCACGTGCGGGCACATCACCGGAACGGTCAGCTGCCGGGAGCCGGCCATGCGGGTCCCGCGCCGGCCGCCGGACTTCGCCCGTCACCGGCCGCACAGCCCTGTCGGTGGCTGCGACTAGGCTCGTCGAACGACTCCTAGTCGCGGATCGGAGGACCGACTGTGCGAGTTCTGCGGCATCGCGGCCCAGCCGCTGTCGCGCTCGTACTGGTTGTGGCCGTTTCGGCCTGCACCGGATCCCCACCGGGCCACAACGGGGCTCCCGACAGTGCCGGCAGCGGCGGCGGCAAGGTGATCCAGGAGTTCGCCGATGCCTGGCCCGCCCCGGAGGTCGCCAACCTCCGTGGCATCGTCGACCAGCCCGAGGTGGCCGCTCACGACATCGCCGCCCATGTGGCGGCGCTCGGGATCACCAAGACGACCGTCCGGCCGCTCGGCGACCTCTCCTGCTCCAGCAGCTCCTGCCGCGAGCATGCGACGGTGACGCACCAGCTCGCGGGAGCCGGCTCCTGGTCCTACCAGACCCTCATCACGTCCACCCTCAACCAGGGTCAGTGGCTGGTGCACTGGACCCCCGGAACCTTCAACCCCGACCTCACCGAGCTGACGACGCTGGCGATACACCGCGTCCTGCCGGCGCGAGCACCGATCCTCGACCGCAGCGGAGCGGCGCTCACCCCTGAACGCGCGATCGTACGGATCGGGGTGCAGCCGAGCCTGGTCCTGCCTGCGACCTACACCGGGTTGGCGGCGGTCCTGCAGATCGACATCGCCAGCTTGCAGGAACAGGTCAAGGCGGCGCAGCCGAACTGGTTCGTCCCGGTGATAGACCTCCGCCGAGGCTCGTACCTGCAGCTGAAGGCCAGGCTCGACCAGGTGCCGGGCATCGTCGTCGACACCGCCAAGCGTGCCCTCGCCCCGACCGCCGGTTGGGGGCGCGCCGTCCTCGGCACGGTGGGTCCGGCGACCGCGGATGCTCTCACCGAAGCCGGTCCGGACACCCTGCCGACCGACGAAGTGGGTCTGAGCGGCCTACAGCTCGCCTACCAGCGCAGCCTCGCGGGCACGCCGGGCGTCACGATCGACCTCGTCGACAAGTCCAGCGGCGGTGTGCTCAACCACGTGCTGTCGAAGCATCCGGTCGCGGGGCAGCCACTGACGACCACTCTGGACATACAAGCCCAGACCGCAGCCGAGCAAGCGGTCGCCCAGGCTACCGACACCACGGCGGTCGTGGTCGTCAAGGCCAGTACAGGGGAGGTGCTCGCCGCTGCCAACGCACCGGGGCCGACGTCGTACAACACCGCGTTCGTCGGTCAGTACGCTCCGGGTTCGACGTTCAAGGTCGTGAGCGCCTTGTCGCTGATCGAGCACGGCGTCGTCACCCCGCAGCGTCGCGTGCAGTGCCCCGACACCACCGTGGTCGACGGGAAGCAGTTCACGAACTACGAGCTCGGCATCACCGGCCCGAACCCGACCTTCGCCGACGCGTTCGCCGCGTCGTGCAACACGACCATGGTCGGCTTCGCGCACGACCTGGCGGGCGGTGAGCTCGCCAGGACCGCCTCGCAGCTCGGCCTGGGAGCCCACTGGCACCTGGGTCTGGATGCCTACAGCGGTTCGGTACCCGCTGACGGTGACCTCGTCAGCCGGGCAGCCGACATGATCGGTCAGGGCACGGTTGAGGCGAGTCCGCTGGCGATGGCGATGGTGGCCGCTGCAGTGGACTCCGGCGTCTCGCGCACACCGACCCTGCTGCCGGATCTGCTGCCCGGGAAGCGGTTGAGCCAGCTCGACCCCACGGTCGACGACGATGTCCAGTCGATGATGCGGCTGGTCGTCACCCAGGGCACGGGTACGACGGTCGACCTGCCAGGGCTGCCCGTCTACGCCAAGACAGGCACCGCCGAGTTCGCCGAGGGCAACCACACCGGGACCAACGCCTGGATGATCGGCTACCGCGGCGACCTCGCCTTCGCCGTGCTGGTCGCCAACGGCACCTCCGGCGCCCACGACGCCGGGCCGATCGTCGACTCGCTGCTGAACCGGCTGCCGACCGCGCTCTACGGCTGAGCGAGCCAACCGGCATCGGGGATCCACCGCGCGCACCCGGTGCGGAAGTCTGCCGGCTCCAGCGCGCCCGCGCCCGCGGGGACCGCCCCCAGGAGTGGCAACGACGTGAGGCGCGGCAGCTCGGTGAGGTTGCATCGCTCGGCCAGACCGACCCGGTCCGGCACCGAGCCGATGAGCAGACCCGCGAGCCGATGGCCCGCGGAGCGGATCGCGTCGACGGTCAGCACGGTGTGGTTGAGGGTGCCGAGGCCGAGCCGGGTCACGACGACGAACCGGACGTCGTGCCCGGCGGCCGCGATGGCGGTGGCAAGTCCGAGCAGGGTGCCGCCGTCGGTGTCGAGCCGCACCGCGATCCCGCCTGCTCCCTCGACGAGGGCCAGGTCGGCATCGTCTGACGCGGCGATCGTTCGTGCCGCCAGCTCGGCGACGGTCGGGAGCTCGAGCCCGAGCCGGCGGGCGGCCGTATCGGGGGCCAGCGCTTCGTCGAGGCGGACCAGCTCGCTGACGCGGGTGACGCCGCTGAGCCGCGTGACGGTGGCGACGTCTGACGGCTCGCCGGTGCGGATACCCGTCTGCGTCGGCTTGACGACCGCCACCACCTGACGGCTGTCGACCGCGACCCGGGCCAGCGCCGACGTGGCCACCGTCTTGCCCACGCCGGTGTCGGTGCCGGTGACGACGACGACCCTCATCGCCCGGGCGGCACCCTGGAGAGGCGGCCCACCAGCTGTGAGACCTGAGCGGCGTCGAGGCGGGCGTTGGCGGTCAGGCGCAGCCGGCTGACCCCGTCAGGTACCGACGGAGGCCGAAAGCAGCCCACGGCGAAGCCGGCGTCGGCGAGCTCGGCCTGGCGACGCAGTGCCTCGGCCGCCGACGGCATCGCGACCGACAGCACGGATCCCGCCGGCCTCGCAAGCCCGAGCGACGCCGCCATCGACGCCGCGAGGTCGCTGACCCGGCTCGGTCGGGCCGGGTCGCCGTCGACGATCCTCAGCGCCTCCGCCGCAGCGGCGGTGGCGGCGGGTGCGAGGCCGGTGTCGTAGATGAATGGCCTGGCCGTGTTGACCAGGTGCTCGATGACGGCTCGGGAGCCGAGCACAGCACCGCCTTGGCTGGCCAGGGACTTCGAGAGCGTCACCGTCGAGACGATGTCGCGGCGAGTGGCCAGCCCGTGGGCGAGCACCAGCCCGCGACCGCCCGGGCCTGCGACGCCGAGTGCATGGGCCTCGTCCACGACGAGGACGGCGTCGAACCGCGCACAGACCAGGGCCAGCTCGGCGAGCGGGGCGGCGTCGCCCAGGACGGAGTACACCGACTCGACCAGCACGAGCGCCCGAGCCTCGGCCCTGTCGTTGAGCGCCGAGACGACGGCCGGGACGTCGTTGTGGCCGACGACCATGACTCTCGCCGCCCTGGCCAGCCGGCACCCGTCGACCAGCGAGGCGTGCACGTGGGCGTCGCTGACGATCAGCGTGTCGGTGTCGGTCAGAGCCGAGACGACGCCCAGGTTGGCCTGGTAGCCGGTGGAGAACAGCAGAGCGGACTCCCGGCCGGTGAAGCGGGCGAGGTCGCGCTCCAGCTCGGTATGGAGCTCGAAGGTGCCGCTGACCAGGCGAGACGCTCCTGCCCCGGCTCCCCAGGTACGCGCTGCACCGGCCGCGGCGGTGGTGACGCGCGGGTCGGTACGCAGGCCGAGGTAGTCGTTTCCGGCCAGATCGACCAACCGGCTCGACGGCCCGTGTGGGTGGAGGCTGCGGTGCAGGCCTGCCGCGGCCCGTTCGGCCCAGCGGCCCTCGAGCCAGTGGTCCAGGGTCATAGCGCCGCCGCCTGGACCATCGCGGTGCAGATCGTCGCCAGGTCGGCGTCGTCGGTGATGTACGGGGGCATCGCGTAGATGAGGTCGCGGAAGGGCCGCACCCACACGCCCTCGGCGGCGGCTGCCCGGCTCGCAGCGACCACGTCGACCTGGTGGTTGAGCTGGATCACGCCGACTGCCCCGAGGACCCGGACGTCGACGACGCGCGGGTTCGCGGTCGCCGGCTCGAGGCCGGCGCGGAGCCCTGCGTCGATCCGGGTGACGTCGCCACGCCAGCTGCCGCTGTCGAGCAGTCCCAGGTTCGCCGAAGCCACCGCGCAAGCCAGCGGGTTGGCCATGAACGTGGGGCCGTGCATGAGCGCTCCACCGTCGCTCTCACCCACGCCGGCCGCGACCTCGGCTGTACACAAGGTCGCGGCAAGGGTGAGGTATCCGCCGGTGAGCGCCTTGCCGACGCACATGATGTCGGGTGAGACCACGGCGTGGTGGCTGGCGAAGAGTTCGCCGGTCCGTCCGAAACCGGTGGCGATCTCGTCGACGATCAGCAGCAGGCCGTATTCGTCGGCCGTCTGGCGAAGCACGCGCAGACAGTCGGGAGGATAGATGTGCATCCCGCCGGCGCCCTGAAGCACCGGCTCGCAGATGATGGCGGCCAGGGCGTCGGCGTTGCTTGCGACGAGGGCTTTGAGCTCCTCGGCCCAGGCACCGATATCGGCATCGAACCCCGCGGGGGGACTGGGCGCGAAGACGTGGCGAGGCAGGATACCGGCGAACATCTGGTGCATGCCGCCGACCGGGTCACAGACGCTCATGGCGCCCGCGGTGTCTCCGTGATACCCGCCGCGCAACGCCAGCATCCGCGTCCGGGCGGGCCGCCCCTGGCCCCGCTGGTACTGGACCGCCATCTTGAGCGCGACCTCGACGCTGACCGAGCCCGAGTCGGCGAAGAACACGTGGCACAGCGGCTCGGGGGTGAGCTCGACGAGGGTGGCCGCCAGCTCGATCGCCGGGCGGTGGGTCAGCCCCCCGAACATCACGTGGCTCATCTTCGCGGCTTGGTGGCTGATCGCCTCGTCGAGGACGGGGTGACGGTACCCGTGGATGGCGCACCACCATGACGACATGGCGTCGATGAGCCGGCTCCCGTCGGCAGTCGTGAGGCGGACGCCGTCCGCGGACTCGATCAACGTCAGAGGGGACTTCCCGGGCACCGACGCGTACGGATGCCATAGCTGCGTGCGGTCGAGCTCGAGCAAAGACTCTGTCGCCGCAGACAGGAGGGCGGGGCGCGCAGGGTGCGGCATGGTAGGGCGAGGCTATCCCCCGCCGCCGCTCGCGACCCCCTGAGCCCCTGGATCGCACGACCTCCGCCTCCCCCCTCCGACAGATCCGAGTCCGGCGTTGCCCCGCGGCGACGTGGGCACTCGGACGTTTCGGCTGGCCCGATAGATTGACGCGCGTGACGGACCTCCAGGACATCGTGCCCCCCGACACCGTGCCGGCCACTACCGTGCCGCCCCCCGTTACCGTGCCCCCCGAGGTCGTGAGCCGCGCGGTCCTGGCAGTGGCATCCCGACAGGTGCTCGGCGAGGGACGCGGCCTCGAGGAGGCGCAGCTCATCGAGATCCTGCGGCTACCCGACTGCGACCTTCCGGCGTTGCTGGAGCTGGCCCACGGCGTCAGGATGCGATGGTGCGGGCCCGAGGTCGAGGTCGAGGGGATCGTGTCGCTCAAGACCGGCGGCTGCCCGGAGGACTGCCACTTCTGCTCCCAGTCTGGGCAGTTCACGTCGCCGGTACGCGCGGTCTGGCTGGACATCCCCGAGCTCGTGCGGGCCGCTCGCGAGACGGCGACGACGGGCGCGTCGGAGTTCTGCATCGTGGCAGCCGTCCGCGGCCCCGACGAGCGGCTGCTGAGCCAGGTGGAGGCGGGGATCGAGGCGATCCGTGCCGAGGTCGACATCAACATCGCCTGCTCCCTCGGAATGCTGAGCCAGGGGCAGGTCGACCGGCTCGCCGCCATGGGCGTCCACCGGTACAACCACAACCTCGAGGCGGCGCGCAGCTACTTCCCCGACGTCGTCACGACGCATTCCTACGACGAGCGGTGGGAAACCTGCCAGATGGTTCGGGCAGCTGGGATGGAGCTGTGCTGCGGCGGGATCGTCGGGATGGGCGAGTCCCTCGAGCAGCGGGCTGAGCTGGCCGCTGAGCTGGCGTCGCTCGACCCTCACGAGGTGCCGCTCAACTTCCTCAACCCCCGACCGGGTACGCCCTTCGGCGACATGGCTGTCCTGTCGTCCGGGGATGCGCTGCGGACGGTCGCCGCCTTCCGGCTGGCGATGCCCCGGACGATCCTGCGGTACGCCGGCGGCCGTGAGATCACCCTCGGGGCCCTCGGTACCCGCGAGGGGCTGCTCGGCGGGATCAACGCGATGATCGTCGGCAACTACCTCACCACGCTCGGTCGCGATGCCAACGAGGATCTCGCCTTGCTGGCGGAGCTGCAGATGCCGATCAAGGAGCTCTCGAAGACGCTATGACGGCCCAGCACCCGCAACGGTCCGGCCCGTCCTACTGCGACCACTGTGGCACGCCGCTCGAGCGGACCGACCACGCCGCCTGCCGAAGGCTGCGTGAGCTCGAGCCGCCTCGCTACTGCTCTGAGTGCCGGCGCAGGCTCGTCGTCCAGGTCGTCCCCCGCGGCTGGTCGGCACGCTGCTCCGTCCACGGCGACCTGACCGCCTGAGCGGGCGCCGGCGAGCCCATACCGTGGACCCTCGATGAGGCAGGCTGTGCTCGACGACCTCCTCGTGCTGTTCGAGCTCGAGAAGGCCGCGTCATCGGCCGGGCTGGCGCATGTCTTCGGGCCGGACGTGCCATTCCCGGACGACGATGTGCTGGCTCGATGGCGGATCGTGCTCGACGACCCCGAGGTCAGCGTCCTGCTCGACGAAGCCGACGGGGAACCGGTCGGCTATGCCGCGTACGACCTCCAGTGGCTGCGCCACCTGGGCTTGCTCCCCGCCTGGTGGGGCACCGGCCGGGCCGGCCCGCTGCACGATGCCGCCCTGTGCGGGCTGGCGACGGGTGGCTCGGCCACCGCGTACCTCTGGGTCCTGGTCGAGAACCGCCGGGCCAGGGCGTTCTACGACCGCCGGGGGTGGCGCGACACGGGGGTGCGGGAGGTCGAGGTGTTCAGGCCGTACCCGGTCAAGATGCTGATGGAGCGTCCGCTGTCCGACATTGCCTGAGGTGCTCGCACCCGATCCGAACCGACGACGTACCTTGGGACCGGATCGACGCGTACCGAGCCCACCGGATCGACAGCGGCCGGTGACACCGATGACGAGGAGCTGGATGGACCTCTCCCTCAGCGACGAGGAACGAGCGATCCGTGACTGGGTGCGCACGTTCGTCGAGCGGGAGATCTTGCCGCTCGAACCCGAGGTGCTGCGCCGCGAGCGCGCCGGCCAGCCCGGGCTGCCACGCGAGGAGCTTCGCGCGCTCCAGCACAAGGCTCGCGAGTCAGGGTTCTTCGGCGTGCTGACCCCGGAGGAGTACGGCGGCATGGCGCTCGGCGCGGTCATGGCGGCGCTGATCGAGTGCGAGCTGGGGCGGTCGTTCGTCCCGTTCAACTTCGGCGGGTCGGCGGACAACATCCTTTACGACGCCAACCAGGCGCAGCGCGTGCGGTACCTCGTCCCGACCATCGAGGGCGAGCGCAGGAGCTGCTTCGCCATCACCGAACCCGGCGCCGGCTCGGACGCCCGCGCGATCCGGACAACGGCCCGCCAGGACGGCGGTGACTGGGTGATCAACGGGGAGAAGACGTTCATCACCGGCGGCAACGATGCCGACTTCTGCCTGGTCTTCGCGGTCACCGACTCCGATCTGGGGGCCGACGGCGGGGTCACCTGCTTCCTCGTCGACCGCGACATGGGCTGGACGTCCACCCCGATCCACACCATGGGCGAGTGGGGACCGGCCGCGCTGTTCTTCGACGACGTTCGAGTTCCTGCCTCCGCGGTTCTGGGCGAGGTCGGTAAGGGCTTCTCGCTGGCGATGCGATGGATCGGTCAGGGCCGCTACCTGCTGCCGGCCAGGGCGCTCGGCGCCTGCGAGCGGATGGTCGAGATGGCCATGGAGCACGCCCGCAACCGCGTCACCTTCGGACAGCCGATCGCCGAGCGCCAGGCCATCCAGTGGATGATCGCCGACTCGGCGGTCGAGATCGAGGCTCTTCGGTGGCTGGTTCTGAGCGCCGCCTGGCAGGTCGACCAGCACCTCGACTCGCGCCAGGCCCAGTCGATCGCGAAGCTGTACGGGGGCGTCAAGGCCAACGAGATCGTCGACCGGATGCTGCAGATCCACGGCGGCATGGGCTACACCCGCGAGCTGCCGCTGGAGCGCTGGTATCGCGAGCTGCGGCTGCTGAGGATCTATGAGGGCACCGACGAGATCCAGCGGCGGACCATCGGACGCAATCTGCTCAAGGGCCACGCCTCGATCCGTGGGCCGCTCTGAGGAGGCTGGTCCCGGGGGGCGTCCGAATCGGGGCGACCCGACATCTGTGCGATCGACGATGTGGGAAGATTGTTCGTTCATCGGGTCGGCAGGAGGACCGAGCGGCACGTGTCAGACATCAACAGCCCCGGCGACTCCGCCCCGTCGCCCGGCGACAAAGCCCATGTCGTCGAACAGGAGATCAAGCACGAGCAGTCTGTCGTCGACCGCGTGTACACGCGGCTGCAGGCGGCTGCGGAGGCGGCCAAGGCGCTGGCCGCTGACGGGCATGCCCGGGCCGCGGTCGGCAACGAGGGCGGACTGGTCGAGCGGGACGCGATCGTGTTCCAGGCAGCCAGGCGACTGGCGATGCTCGACGCCGCCCACGAAGGGCTGGTGTTCGGACGCCTCGACCTGCAGGAGTCCGTCCCGCGCTATATCGGACGGCTCGGTCTTCGCGACGCGGACCGGGAGGTCCTGCTGGTGGACTGGCGCGCGCCGGCAGCGGCAGTGTTCTACCAGGCGACCGCCCAGGACCCGCTCGGCGTGATCCGCCGCCGTGTGCTGCAGTCCGTCGGCGAGCGGGTTGTCGCCATCCAGGACGACCTGCTCGACGCCGAAGCGGCGCCCAACGGCATGGCGGTGATCGGCGACGGCGCCCTGATCGCGTCGCTGGCCCGCTCCCGGGACCGCTCGATGCACTCAGTGGTGGCCACCATCCAGCGTGAGCAGGACGTCGCCATCCGCGCACCGCAGCGCGGTGTCACCAGCATCGTCGGTGGCCCCGGTACGGGCAAGACGGTGGTGGCCCTGCACCGGGCCGCCTACCTGCTCTACACCGACCGGCGCCGGTACGAGAACGGCGGCGTCCTCGTCGTGGGCCCCAACTCCGTCTTCATCGCCTACATCGAGCAGGTGCTCCCGTCGCTCGGCGAGACCAGCGTGTCCCTGCGGGCGGTCGGCGAGATCGTCGACGGCGTCAAGGCGTCGCGGCACGACCGGCCCGCGGTGGCGGCGATCAAGGGCTCGGCACGGATGCGCCAGCTGCTGGCGCGAACGGCCCGCGGACCGTCGCCGGACGGCCCCACCGAGTTCCGGCTCTTCTACCGCGACGACGTCCTGACCTTGTCGCAGCGTGACCTGCGCGCCATCAGGCGCCGGTTGCTGAGCTCGGGCCAGCAGCGCAACAGGATCGTCCGGTCGGTCAACGACGAGCTGTTGAGCGCGCTGTGGGGCCAGGTCAGCGGCGATCGCGCAATCGAGCGGGGTCGTGACGAGTTCGTGCACGTCCTGCTCGGGCTGCGGGAGTTCACCGACTTCGCCCAGAGGTGGTGGCCCGTGGTCGACCCGGTCGAGGTGCTCGGCTGGCTCGCCGACCGCGAGCGCCTCGTCCGCGACGCAGGAGGCCTGTTGTCGGCGCCCGAGGCCGACGACCTGGTCGAGTCCTTCGGCGGCGGCGACAACACGGTCGAGGACGTGCCCCTGATCGACGAGCTGCGCTACCTCGTCGGCGAGGCCCCGGCCCCGGAGCCGGACGACGACCCCCTCGACGACCTCTACGACGACGTCGTCCCGGAGCTCACCACGTCGGACCGGCCGGGTTCGTGGTCCTCGGTCAGGTCGCGTCCGACGGGTTCCATCGAGGACGACGGATACGCCCACCTGCTCGTCGACGAGGCGCAGGACCTGTCCCCGATGCAGTGGCGGATGCTCGGACGCCGCGGCCGCCACGCCAGCTGGACGATCGTCGGTGACCCGGCCCAGAGCTCCTGGCCGCTGCCGGCCGAAGCCGCCGCGGCCAGGGCCGAGGCCCTGGCTGACAAGTCCGAGACGGTCGTTCGGCTGTCGACGAACTATCGCAACTCTGCCGAGATCTTCGAGCTGGCCGCCGACCTCGCGCGCGCGGCCATTCCCGGCGCCGACCTGCCGACGGCCGTTCGCCGCACCGGGGTCGAGCCGCGGCTGCGCCAGGTCGACCGGCCGGTCCTGGCGCACACCGTGCGCGAGGTGACCTCTGAGCTGATGGAGATGGTCGACGGGACGGTCGGCGTGGTGGTCCCTAGCGGGTGGCAGCACGAGGTCGACCGCTGGCTCGGCGAGCGAGACGACGAGAGGGTGCCCGTCTTGGAGGCGCTCGACAGCAAGGGGCTGGAGTTCGACGCCGTGGTGGTCGTCGAGCCCGACCTGATCGCTGCGGACTCCGCCGCGGGGACCCGCGTCCTGTACGTCGTGCTGACCCGGGCGACCCAGCAGCTCGAGGTCGTCGGCACAAGCGAGCGATGGCGGCCGTAGCCGACCTCCTGACCACGCCCTTGATCCCCGCTGACTGTGATCGGTACCGCTGATGACCCTGCTCGATGACGCCCTGTCCTATCCCGCCTTCGCCCTGGTCCGCTTCCAGGGATCGGACGCCGTGACCGTTCTCGGTGGCGAGCGAGTCGACCACGAGTGGCTCCGCGACATACCGCTGGAGGCTGGTCCGCCAGCTCCGGGCCGACGGTTCGACCGGCTCGTCTGCGTCCCGTACGCGCAGATCCGTGAGCGCGGCTTCGAGGCACACGACGACGGGACGCCACTGTCCAGCATCGAGATCTCGTTCGAGGCCGAGCTGGCCACCGACGAGATGCTGCAGCTGCTCCCGGACGAGCCGATCGAGACGAGCTCGGACCGGGGCTTCGACATCGGCGACGACCAGTACGCCGAGATCGTCGCCCAGATCATCGACGACGAGATCGGCAACGGCGAGGGCGCCAACCTCGTCATCGGCCGCAACTACACCGCCACCATGGCCGACTGGGACGCGCGCAAGGCGCTGACCGTCTTCCGCCGGCTGCTCGAAAGGGAGCGTGGGGCGTACTGGACCTTCATGGTGTTCACCGGCGACCGCTACCTGATCGGGGCGAGCCCGGAGCGGCACATCAGCGTCCACGGCGGGGAGGTGCGGATGAACCCGATCAGCGGCACCTTCCGCGTCTCAGGCCCAGGCGGGAGCGTCGAGCGCAAGGACCGGCTGATGGCGTTCCTGCGCGACGAGAAGGAGATCTTCGAGCTCTTCATGGTGGTGGACGAGGAGCTCAAGATGATGTGCGACATCTGCAGTGAGGGCGGGCAGATCCTCGGGCCGTACCTGAAGGCGATGACGCACCTCATCCACACCGAGTACATCCTGGCCGGCCGGACCTCCAAGGACGTCCGCGACGTTCTCCGCTCGTCGATGTTCGCCGCCACCGTGACGGGCAGCCCGGTGGAGAACGCCTGTCGGCTGATCAAGAAGTACGAGACCGGTGGCCGCGGCTACTACGGCGCTGTGATGGCACTGCTCGGCAGGGATCGCGACGGGGTCGCGACCGCCGACGCGCCGATCCTCCTGCGTACGGCCGACGTCAGCACCGCCGGCGAGCTGAGGGTCACCGCTGGAGCCACCCTGGTCCGTGACTCGGAGCCGCACTACGAGGTGGCCGAGACGCACGCGAAGGCCGGCGGGATCCTCACTGCCTTCGGGCTGGTTGCCGCCCCGTCGGCCCCGGCGGGAGAGATCGCCGATCTCGCCGTTGACCCCGATGTGCTGGTGGCCCTTGCTCAGCGCAACCAGCGACTGAGCCGGTTCTGGTTCACCGACCAGTCCGACACCGGCGAGGTGGCGGAGCTCGCGGGCAGGCACGTCGTCGTGCTCGATGGCGAGGACGACTTCGTCACGATGCTCCGTCACATCCTGGGCGTGTTCGGGATGACGACGGCGACGCTACGACACAACGAGTACGCCCCTGGCGCCTTCGACACTGCCGACGTTGTCGTCGTCGGTCCGGGCCCTGGCGACCCGCGCGACCTGACCGATGCCAAGATCGCGGCGGTGCGCGCAGCGATCGACGACCTGCTGGGCACCGGGAGGCCGTTCTTGGCCGTGTGCCTCGGCCACCAGGTGCTGTGCGGGCGGCTGGGGCTGCCGCTGGTGTTCAAGGACATCGTCTTCCAGGGCACGCAGACCAAGGTCGAGGTGATGGACCGGGCCGAGAACGTCGGCTTCTACAACACCTTCGTGGCGCGTGTCGGCGACGCCGACGACGTCCCGGCCGGCATCACCCTCGACCGCGACCCCGACTCGGGCGACGTCCATCATCTGGCCGGCCCGCACTACCGGGGCGTGCAGTTCCATGCCGAGTCGATCCTCACCGAGCACGGGGCCGACCTGCTGCGCGAGCTGATGCTCGGCCTGCTGCCGGGCCCGCCCGGGGTCAGTCAGAGCCCAGCTTGAGCTGGACGGTATGCGGCGTGCCCGTGGACTCGCCCTTCGCCGTCGACGAGGTGACAGTCAAGGTCACGGTGTCGCCCGGCCGGTAGGTGCGGATGGTGGCGACGAGCGAGTCGGAGTCGGTGACAAGCGTGTCGTCGACCTTGGTGATCACCTCGCCCTGCTTCAGCCCGGCAGCTGCACCAGCGGTGTGGGGCACGACCTTCTCGACCAGCGCACCGTCCGGCAGGTTCAGCGAGTCGCTCGCGTTGCCCACGCTCACGCCGATACGGGCATGTGTCGGGGTCTGGTGGTTGCGTAGCTGCTGGACGATCGGGATCGCGTCGTTGATCGGGATCGCGAAGCCCAGGCCGATCGAGCCGCCCTGCCCGGTCGTGTTGCTCGTCGCGGTACGGATCGCCGAGTCGATACCCACGACGTTGCCCTGGTCGTCGATGAGCGGGCCGCCCGAGTTGCCGGGGTTGATCGCCGCGTCGGTCTGGATCGCCGGGAAGATCGTGGTCGGGTCGTTGGCGGCCTCGCCCTGGGTTGTGACCGGCCGGTTGAGTGCGCTGACGACGCCTGTGGTCACGGTGCTGTCGAGGCCGAACGGGGACCCGACTGCGCTCACCTGCTCGCCCACCTGCAGGGCGTCGGAGTTCCCGAGTGTCGCCGGCTTGAGGCCGCTGACCCCGACGGCCTGGATCACGGCCAGGTCGGTCAGTGGGTCACGGCCGACGATGGTGGCCCGGGCGGTCGTACCGTCGTTGAGGCTGACGGCGAGCTTGCCCCCACCGGCGCCCAGCTCGGCGACGTGGTTGTTGGTGAGGATCTCACCGCCCGCGGTCAAGATGATCCCGGACCCCGACCCGCTCGCGGTGGAGCCGAACCCGTAGATCTTGACCACCGACGGGAGCGCCTTGGCAGCGGCTGCCTCGATCGTCCCGGAGGTCGCGCTGCTGGGGGTCGCCTGGTTCGAGCTGCTCCCGGTGCTCGTGTCGAGCGTCAGCGGCGCTGCGGCACCGTTCTCTTCGCTCTGGTGGTACAGCGCCGCGCCGCCGAGTCCCGCACCGCCACCGGCCAGGGCACCGACCAGCAGTGCCGCTCCGACGATCCGACCGGTTCGCCTGGGCGGCGTCGTCGGCGGCGGCGGCGCAGACATGGTGTAGTACGGCTGGTTGGGCGGTGGATACTGCGGTGGGTAGCCGTCGCTGCTCATGAGCCTAGAGTGCGTCGGCTCGCTGATAGGTCGCTGAGACGGTCCTCAGAGATGTCTGTGAGATCGGTTTCACCCCGGTCGGTGGTAGGGGTGGGCTCACCAGGCAGCGTCAGCGTGAAGACCGCGCCATGGGGCAGCCGGTTGTGCACCTCCAACGAACCCCCGTGCCGTTCGGCTGCCTGCTTCGCGATCGACAGGCCGAGCCCGGAACCTGGCATCGTGCGCGCGTCCGCGGCCCGGTAGAAGCGTTCGAAGATCATCGGCAGGTCGGGTTCGCTGATGCCTTGCCCCTCGTCGGCCACCGTGAGCACGCCGCCTTCGAGCATCACCCACACCGACCCGTGCGGAGGGCTCCACTTCGCGGCGTTGTCGAGGAGGTTGGTGACGGCTCGCTCGAGGATCTGAGCCTCCCCGACGATCCACCAGGAGGCCAGGTCGATGTTGAACGTGAGCCCGATGGCGCGTCGCCGCACCCGGTCCACGGCGCGCGACACGATGTCGGCCAGGTCGAGCGGCTCCGGCGTACGGTCGACGGGTTCGTCCCTCGCGAGCTCCACCAGGTCGCCTACCAAGGTCGAGAGCTCCTCGACCTGGGCGGTGGCGTCGGTGAAGATCTCGTCTCGCTGAGAGCTCGACAGGCCGCCGCGCCGATCCGCCTGGGCCAGGAGCTCGAGGTTCGTCCGCAGGCTGGTCAGGGGGGTCCTGAGCTCGTGGCCGGCGTCGGCGATCAGGCGACGCTGTCGGTCACGCGAGGCCGCGAGCGACGCCAACATCGCGTTGAACGACGTCGCCAGGCTGGCAAGCTCGTCGTCGCCGGTGACCGCGATGGGTTTCAGCTCGTCGGTACGCGCGATGTGCTCGGCGGCCGCGCTCAGTCGGCGTACGGGCAACAGGGCCGAGCGGGCCACTGCGAGGCCGATGATGGCGGCCGCCACGATGCCGCCCAGGCCGACCAGGAGCAGGACCAGCTGCATCCGCCCCAACGTCTTCTCGATCGGTTCCGACGACTGGACGAACATCAGCGCCGTCCCGTCGCCCGCCCGGACCGTCGCGGCGCGCAGGTTGTACGTGTCGTGGGCGACCGTCCGGATGGTCTGGTCCAGCTGGCCTTTCGCGACCAGTACCTCGTTCGCGTCGGGCGTGCTGACCCAGCTCGAGGGCTTGTTGGGGAACATCGTGCCGTCGGAGTAGACGACGTAGATCCTCAGGTCGGCCGCGCCGAGCATGTTGGGGGTGAAGTCCCGGAGCGTCGCGGCCTCGACCAAGTTGGTCTTGGCGGCGATGGTGGCGCGATGGAGCAGGGAGTCGTCGAGGCGTTCGTGGAGCTGGGCGCGAAGGGTCACGTATGCAGCGAAGCTCGCCATCGCGACGGAGATCCCGACGGCACAGGCTGCGAGGAGAGAGATCCGGGCAGCCATGGACATGCGTTTCACGGCGGCGACTCACGCAGGACGTAGCCGACACCGCGGACGGTGTGCAGCAGGCGCCCCTCTCCTTCGGCCTCGGTCTTGCGGCGGACGTATCCCACATACACCTCGAGGGAGTTCGCGGTCGTCGGGAAGTCGTAGCCCCAGACCTCCTCGAGGATGAAGGCACGCTCCAGCACGCGTTTGGGCCGGCGCATGAACAGCTCCAGCAGGTCCCACTCGGTGCGCGTCAGGGTGATCTGGCGCCCGTCGCGCTCGACCTCACGGGTGACGGGGTTCATGCTCAGGTCCGCGAAGACGAGCGGACCGTCGTCTTCGCCGTTGGCGGTGCCGAGGGTGCGGCGTCGGAGCATGGCGCGCAGCCGAGCCAGTAGCTCCTCGAGGGCGAACGGCTTGGACAGGTAGTCGTCGGCGCCGGCGTCGAGCCCGTCGACCCGGTCGCCTACGGAGTCGCGAGCCGTCAGGACCAGGATCGGAAGGTCGTTGCCCGCTGCCCTGAGCGCCTTCGTCGTCTCGATGCCGTCGAGCCGGGGCATCATCACGTCGACGATCAGAGCGTCCGGCGCCAACCCGTTGATCCTGGCCAAGGCCTCGACGCCGTCGTTTGCGAGAGCGACCTCATAGCCGTTGAACTCCAAGGACCGGCGGAGCGAGTCCCGCACCGCGCGGTCGTCGTCTACGACCAGAATGCGCATGTTGTTAGCCTGCCACGGCGATCTGAGACGGTGCTGAGAGGTATGTCTCATCTACGTACGGTGAGCGTCGTGCCGTCAGCCGTGGCGCGGTGAGCCAGCTGGCGGTCGGTGGAGGAGCGCTCTGGCGGCCGCACCGGCACGGGCCCCGTAGGACCCGCCGAAATGGATGGCGTGCACGAGCAGCGGGTGGATCTGGTGCAGGGTGAGCCGGTCCCGCCATCCGTCGCCGAGCGGGGATGCCTCGTCGTAGGCGCTGAGGATGCGATCGAGGTAGGGCGCACCGAAGAGGCTGAGGACTGCCAGGTCGCTCTCCCGGTGGCCACCGTAGGGTGCGGGGTCGACCAGCCTGGCTACCCGGTCGTGCCCCCACACGATGTTGCCCGACCAGAGATCCCCATGGATACGGCTCGGTGGCTCCGGTTGTCCTGCCAGCTCGTCGATGCGCTCCATCGCCCGCTCGACCAGCGCGACGTCGGACGAGGTGATGGCGCCTTTGTTGTGAGCGACCCGGAGATACGGAAGGACCCGGCGGGTCACCCAGAACTCCGCCCAGGTAGCGGTGGGCTTGTTGAAGAGGGGGACCGTGCCGATGTAGCCGTCAAGGTCGGCGCCGAACGTGGCTGCCCCGGCGGCGTGTGTGACGGCGAGCTGGCGAGCCAGCCGGTCGGCCGCCTCGGCGCTGGCGGGCCCGGTGTCGATCCACGTGAGGATCAGGCAGTCGGCGGATACGGCCAACACCGTCGGCATCTCCACGCCGCCAGGGGTGCGCAGCCACTCGAGCCCGCGTGCTTCGGCGGCGAAGAAGTCGGTCGGCGGCTGCGACAGCGTCTTGACGAATGCCGACCGCCCGTCGCTCAGCCGTAGCCGGGTCGCGACGCAGATGCTGCCGCCCGCAACCGGCGTCGTGGCGACCACTGCCCTCCCCAGCAGGGCTTGGGCACGTGCCGCGATGGTGCTCATCCGTGCCATCCCGCGACGGTACGACGCTGATGCCCTCGACACCACCGCCGAGGGGCCAGCTTCTTGCCGGTGCCCGACTAGGAGATCAGGCGCCGAAGCTGGCGAACCAGCTCGCCGGTGGTCCGCTCGACCACGGTCAGCAGGTCGAGGAAGCCGCTGAGCCCGCCATAGAAAGGGTCTGCGACGTCGAGCCCGCCACCGGCGCCCGGATCGAACTCGCGGAAAAGGTGTACGCGACCCCGGCTCTCGTCGCTGCCGGCGAGGGCGAGGACGTCGCGAAGGTTGGCGTCGTCCATCGCCAGCACCAGGTCGACCCGGTCGAACCAGTCGGTGTCGAACTGCCGCGCCTGATGGCGGGTCGCGTCGTACCCGGCGGCGGTCAGCGTGGCCGAAGCCCTTTCGTCCATCGGTCCACCGACATGCCAGTCGCCCGTCCCGGAGCTCAGCACCAGGACTCGGCTCCCGAGCCCGGCGTCTGCCAGCTTGGCGGACAGGACCACCTCAGCGGTGGGGGAGCGGCAGATGTTGCCCAAGCACACCATCACGACGGTGTAGGGCGTCTCGGGGTCGCGCGGAGCCGGCAGCGCGGGGCTGGCGGGGCTCTCGGCAGGGCTCACTCGCGGCTGGGCAGCACGAGTCCGACCAGCCAGCTCACGAGCGAGACCACGATCGAGCCGAAGACCGCTGTCCAGAACCCCCGGACGTGGAAGCCGACGCTGAGCTGACCCGCCACCCAGCTCGTGAGCATGAGCATCAAGGCGTTGACGACGAAGTACATCAGGCCCAGCGTCAGCAGGTACAACGGGAAGGACAGGAACGCCACGATCGGGCGGATGAACTCGTTGACGACGCCGAAGATCAGCGCCACTACGACCAGGATCAACACCCGATTGATCTGGTCGTGGTCAGTGACGCGGATCCCGGTGAAAAGCCACGCCGCGGCCGCGAGCCCGCACGCGTTGCTGACGATCCGAAGGAGCCAGGTCATGGGGCGATCGTGTCATGTCCGGTCGCATGCAGAAGCGCCGACTCGGCGACGGCGAGGTGCTGGGTGAGCTCCTCCAACGCGCTGGCCTCCTCGCCGCGTGCGAGCATCTCGACCAGCCGCCGGTGGTCGTCGACCTGGTCGTGGATGTTGCCGCGCGTACGGTCGAGGTGCGCCAGGCCGAGCCGGATCTCGGCTCCAAGGGCGTCGGATGCGGCCAGCAGCCGCCGGCTCTCCGTCAGCCCGACCAGCCCGCGGTGGATGCCGAGGTGCGCCTCGGTCAGCGCAGCGAAGTCGGCTGTCTCGTCCGCCAGCTGCGCGTACGCGTCCAGCGCCTCGTGCAACGCGAGCCGGGCGGCGTCGCCGGCGTCGGCCCAGCGGCGTATCCCGGCTCCTTCGAGGGCCTGCCGTGCGAGCGTCACGTCGTGCACGTCGTCGGCGTCCAGCTCCTTGACAGCGACCCCGCGGTTCGGTACCCGGACAGCCACCCCGTCGCCGACCAGGACCGTGAGCGCCTCGCGTATCGTGCTGCGCCCGACCCCCATCGCCTCCGACAGGGCCACCTCGCGTAGTGGCGTTCCCGGGAGCAGCTGGCCCGCGAACAGGGCTCGCCGGATCTCCTCGGCGGCCCGGTCGACCGTCGATGTGTGCTCCAGCTGCAGGTCGTCGTACATGGCTGGGCCAGCCTAATGGGGCGCGGCAGACGGCGGAATCGTCGCCGGGGTTGACGGCCGGCCGCTGCAGCCTCATCATAGGAGGTATTGTCAGACAATCAGACATGTACTCATGCAGTCTTGGAGCGACCGGAAGGAGGAACGCGATGGCAGCGCCCGCAGCACCGACCGTCCCGACAGCCGGCCAGGTCTGGGGCCGGCGTTATCTGATGGTGCGTCCGGACCACTTCCGGATCGACTACCAGATCAACCCGTACATGGACATGGCCTCCCAGCCGGACCTCGAGACGGCGACCCACCAGTGGGAGACGCTGGTCGAGACCCTCGAGTCGTTCGGAGCAGCTGTCGAGGTGTTGGCGGCGCGCCCGGACGCGCCCGACATGGTGTACGCGATGAACCTCGGCCTGGCACTGGCCGACGGCGACCGACCCCGGGTCGCGATGTCCCACATGCGCTTCCCGCAGCGCCGGATGGAGACCGAGTCGGCACTGGAGTGGTTCGAGCGGGCCGGAGTCAGCGCGTCGTTCACCGGCGCGGCAGGGGTCGGCGCCCACCTCGAGGCCGGCGACGCCTTCCCCTTCGGTGGAGAGCTCGTCGTCGGCTACGGTCCGCGCACCGACGAGCTGGCGCTCAAGCACCTGGCCCACGACTACGACGTGCGGGTGCGCGGCCTGCGGCTCACCCACCCGGCGATGTACCACCTGGACCTGGCCTTCTGTCCGCTCGACGCGACCAGGGCGCTCGTCTGCCCGGCCGCGTTCGACGAGGCGAGTGCTCGGGCCGTGCTCGAGCTCGTACCGGAGCCGATCCTGCTGAGCGAGGACGAGGCACTGTCGATGTTCTGCGCGAATTCGGTGGTCGTCGGGCGGACCGTGGTCATGCCCGCCTGCCCGCCACGCGTGCGGTCAACCCTCGAGGCGGCCGGGTTCACCGTTGTCGTGGCCGACGTGAGCGAGTTCCACAAAGGCGGCGGCTCGGTCCGGTGCCTGACCAACCCGCTCGACATCACGCTCGGCCGCGACCTCGACCGGGCGTGGGGCGGCGAGGTCGTGCTGGCCTGATCGGCGCGTGCAGCCGGGCCGTCTGGGCCAGTCCGATCCCCACCAGCGCGAGGGCGATGCCGCCCACCTGCACGACGGAGAGGTCCTGGCGGAGCCACAGCCAGCCGAGGATGGTGGCTCCGACCGGTTCGACCATCCCGACCAGCGCCACTTCGGTGGCGCTCAGGTGTCGCAGAGCGGTGAGCTCGGCGAGGAACGGGACGACCGTACCGAGCAGGACCATCCAGACGACCAGCAGCCATACCGGCGCCGACAGGCCGGACAACGTCCCGCCGAGGGTGCGGCGCTGCGTCAGGTCGGTCTGCCACAGCGACGTCACCGGCGTCACGACGTTCCAGAAGACGGTCGCGACGATGAACGCCATCGTCAGCACGTGGAGCGGTGACTGCCGGCCGATACTCTGCTCGCCGAGCAGGAAGTATGCGGCGAGCGACATCGCGGCCGCGAAGCCGGCCAACACACCCCAACCATCGAGCCGCAGCCCCTGCCACACCTCCGCCACCAGGGCCAGGCCACCGAGCGAGAACGCCAGCGCCAGCCACATCCGTCGGCGTACCGGCTCGCGGCGGACGAAGCGTGCGTAGAGGGCGACCAGTACCGGTGCCGTGAACTCCAGCAGCAAGGCGATCCCGACCGGTAGCCGGTCGATGGCCACGAAGTAGAAGTACTGCACCAACGCGACGCCCGTGACGCCGAAGCCGAACACAAGGGCCACCTCCCGCACCGACCGAGGCAGCGCAAGTCGCTCCCCGCGCACCAGCACGACGGCGAGCAGGGCGACCGCCGTCCCGGTGCAGCGGGCGGTCGTGAGCGTCGTGGAGTTCACGCCGGCGACCTGGATGACCCGCGAGACACCTGCGTTCACCACGAACAGGACTGCCCCCGTCAGCACGAGCAGGTACCCGGTCACCGGGTTGCGGGAGGCAGGCACGCACGTGACCCTACGTACTGTCGGCCGAACTGGTTATGGTGACACCACATGACGAGTCCCCGCCTACGACCAGCCCTCGACGCCATCCCCGCCTATGTCGCGGGCAAGCCGGCGTCCGGCGGGGCCGCCGGCTACAAGTTGTCGAGCAACGAGAACCCCTACCCGCCGCTGCCGGGCGTCGTCGAGGCCGTGACGAAGGCGGCTGAGTCGCTCAACCGCTACCCCGACATGGGCGTCAGCGCCCTGCAGCAGGCGCTCGCCGACAAGCTCGGTGTCGACGTGACCCGGCTCGCGACCGGCGCCGGCTCCGTCGCGGTGCTCTACCACCTCCTGCAGGCGGCCTGCAGCGAGACCGACGAGGTGGTCTACGCGTGGCGGTCCTTCGAGGCCTACCCGATCGCAGTCGGACTGACGGGTGCACGCCAGGTGCAGGTTGCGCTCACACCCGACGCACGGCATGACCTCGTCGCCATGCGCAAGGCGGTCACTGACTCGACCAAGGTGCTGGTGGTCTGCACCCCCAACAACCCCACCGGCCCGGCCGTGCACCGCGACGAGCTGCTCGAGCTGGTCGACGCCGTGCCTGCCGAGGTCATCGTGGTGATCGACGAGGCGTATCGCGAGTTCGTCACCGACCCTGACGTCGTCGACGGGCTCGAGGTGGCCGAGGGGCGCGACAACGTCGTCGTCCTGCGCACCTTCTCGAAGGCGTACGGGCTGGCGGGTCTCAGGATCGGGTATGCGGTCGGCCCGGCGGCCATCGCTGAGGCGATCCGCAAGTGTGCCCTGCCCTTCGGGGTCTCATCGGTGGCGCAGGCCGCTGCGATCGCCTCCCTCGACGCCGAGGACACGCTCCTCGAGCGAGTCGACGCCATTGTCTCCGAGCGCGGGCGAGTCCTCGCCGGGCTGCGTGGCCAGGGCTGGTCGGTGCCCGATGCCCAGGGCAACTTCGTCTGGCTGCCCTTGGGTGACGAGGCCACCGAGTTCGCGGCGCGCTGCGACGCAGACGGTGTCAGTGTGCGGCCCTTCCGTGGCGACGGTGTCCGCATCTCGATAGGCGAGGCCGAGGCCAACGACCTGCTGCTGTCCATCGCCGCTCGAGCCGCCCCGCGATAGGCGCCCGATCGTCCTCGGCCGACGAGAATTGGGTGGTGGGTGTCAGAGGCAGACGGTAGACTGAGGCTTACTCCCCCATCCTTGCCGAGACGTCGGCGCGCGCCCATCAGGTCGGCCGGCGGCAGGCCGGGGGAATCTCTGCGACTGTGAGGTGTCACGCCATCCGATGACCAGTCAGACAACGTTCAGTCCTCCATCGCAGGATCAGCGACGCCGCCCCGGAAGCACGGCGTCGCTGTGGCGGTTGAGAGGCTACCTCCGGCCGTACCGTGGCGCGCTGGCCCTGATGGGCTGCACCGCGGTGATCGGTGTCTTCGTCAGCCTCGCCATCCCACTGGTCACCAAGGCGATGATCGACGGCCCGATCACCGATCACAAGGCTGGAGCGATCATCCCGCTCGGGCTGCTGGCTCTGGCGCTGGGCGTCGCCGAGGCCGGCCTGATCCTGGTGCGGCGTTGGGTGCAGGCACGAGCGGTGCTCGGGTTCGAGACACACGTCCGCAACGACCTCTACCGACACATGCAGGCGCTGCCGATGGAGTTCCACGGCCAGTGGCAGAGCGGCCAGCTGCTGTCGAGGGTCACCACCGACCTCAGCGCCTTGCGCCGGTTCATGGGGTTCGGGCTGCTGTTCCTCATCATCAACATCCTCCAGCTCACCGTGGTCACGCTCGTCCTGCTGCACATGTACTGGCCGCTCGGCGTCGTGGTGGCCGTGTCGGCGATCCCCATCATCTGGCTGAGCAAGCGCTTCGAGTCGCGCTACGTCGTCGTGTCCCGGCGGGTCCAGGACCAGCAGGGCGACGTGGCGACCTCTGTGGAGGAGGCCGCGGTCGGGTACAGGGTGATCAAGTCGTTCGGCCGACGCAGTTACAGCGACGACAACTTCGCCAAGGTCACCGACGGCCTGTTCGAGTCGTCGATGGAGAAGGTGCGGCTGTCCTCGCGGTTCTGGACCTTCCTCGAGGTCATCCCCAACCTCAGCCTGGTCGTCGTGCTGCTGCTCGGCGCGCTGGCCGTCGGAGGGGACACCTTGACGCTCGGAACGCTGGTGGCGTTCATCTCGCTCATGCTGCAGCTGATCTGGCCGCTCGAGGCCCTCGGCGTCATCTTGGCGATGGCGCAGGAGGCGATGACGGCAGCCGACCGGGTGCTCGAGATCTTCGACACCGAGTCGTCGATCGTCGGCGGCGAGCACGAGCTCGTCGATCCTCGCGGCGCACTGCGGCTGGAGCACGTCTCCTTCGGCTTCCCAGGTTCCGACGAGCTCGTGCTCGACGACGTCAACCTGGAGGTCCTGCCGGGCGAGACGGTCGCCGTCGTCGGGGCCACCGGGTCCGGCAAGACCGCCCTGACGGGCCTCATCCCACGGCTGTACGACGTCACCGGCGGCCGGATCACCATCGACGGAGTCGACATCCGCGACCTGACCATGGACAGCCTCCGCACAGTCGTCGCCACCGCGTTCGAGGAGCCGACGCTGTTCTCGATGAGCGCACGGGAGAACCTGACGCTGGGGCGCCCGGACGCCAGCGACGCCGACCTCGCCGACGCGGTGGAGACCGCGCAGGCCGGGTTCGTGTACGACCTGCCGTGGGGCATCGACACCAGGATCGGAGAGCAGGGGCTGTCCCTGTCCGGTGGCCAGCGTCAACGGCTGGCGCTGGCCAGAGCGGTTCTCGCCCGGCCTCGAATCCTCGTCCTCGACGACACCCTGTCGGCCCTCGACGTGCACACCGAGGCGCTGGTCGAGACGGCGCTGCGGCGCGTCCTGGCCCAGGCGACCGGGATCGTCGTCGCCCACCGCGCCTCGACCGTGCTGCTCGCCGATCGGGTGGCCCTGCTGCAGGGTGGGAGCATCACCCACGTCGGCCTGCACCACGACCTGCTCGCCACGGTGCCGGCGTACCGCGACCTGCTCGGTGGCGACGGAGACGACGTCGTCAGCGCGGAGACGGAGGCGATGTCGTCATGACGACCCCCGAGGCTGCCCCGCCCGCCGACTCCGCGCGGCCCCTCGACACCGCGCCGACCGGCGCGGACTGGCGCGGTGTCGCCGCGCAGGACGCCGAGGACCTCTCCGAGATCGGAGCGCCGATCCTGCTCAGGGAGCGCTCACGCCGGCTGATGGGACAGCTGCTGCGCCCGCACAAGCGGGCGATGGTCTGGATCATGATCGCCGTCCTGATCGAGAACGCCGCTCGGCTGTCCGTGCCCTACCTCGTCAAGGAGGGCATCGACAGGGGTATCCCGCCGATCCGCGCGGGTCAGGGCAACCGCACCCTGTTGACCATCGTCGGCATCGTCCTCGTGGCAGTGGTGATCCAAGCGGTGACCAGGCAGCTGTTCCTGGTGCTGTCCGGCCGCGTCGGGCAACAGATCCTGATCACGTTGCGACGACGGGTGTTCACCCATTTCCACACGCTGTCGTCGGCCTTCCACGACAGCTACACGTCCGGTCGGGTGATCGCGCGGCAGACCTCCGACATGGACGCGATCAACGAGCTCCTCGAGGGCGGGTTCGACGGTCTCGTGACGGCGGCGCTGACGATGGTGGGGACGGCTGCCCTGCTCCTCGTCCTCAACGTCAAGCTCGGGCTCGTCGCCCTGCTGTGCTTCCCCGTGCTGCTCTGGCTGAGTGCGTGGTTCCGGCGTGAGTCTGCCAAGGCGTACCGACGCACCCGGGAGACCGTCGCCGCGGTGATCGTGCACTTCGTCGAGACCATCAATGGGATGCGGGCCGTGCAGGCCTTTCGCCGGGAGGACCGCAACCAGGAGATCTTCGACGAGGTCAGCAAGGAGTACCGGCTCGCCAACGAGCACGCGTTCCGGCTGGTCGGTGTCTTCATGCCCGGTATCAAGCTGCTCGGCAATGTCACGATCGCTGTCGTCCTCGTCTACGGCACCCACCTCGCCTTCACCGGCGAGGTCACCGTCGGGGTGCTGGCCGCGTTCCTGCTGTACCTGCGCCAGTTCTTCGAGCCCATGCAGGACATCTCGCAGTTCTATAACAGCTTCCAGTCGGCTTCGGCCGCGCTGGAGAAGCTGTCCGGGGTCCTCGAGGAGCGCCCGTCGGTACCCGAGCCGGAGCACCCGGTACGCCTCACCAACGCCAGCGGCGCCTTGCGGCTCGAGGCCGTGGAGTTCCAGTACGTCGACCAGCGACCGGTTCTCAGCCATCTCGACCTGGACATCCCGGCAGCTCAGACCATCGCGGTCGTGGGGACGACCGGTGCCGGCAAGACCACGCTGGCCAAGCTGGTGGCGAGGTTCTACGACCCGACGGCCGGCCGGGTCAGGTTGGATGGTGTCGACCTGCGGGACCTGGTCGAGGACGACCTGCGCCGCGCCGTGGTCATGGTGACGCAGGAGAACTACCTGTTCAACGGCAGCGTCGCCGACAACATCCGCTTCGGCAAGCCGAATGCGTCGACACAGGAGGTGGTCGAGGCGGCGCGTGCGATCGGGGCGCACGAGTTCATCGCCGCGCTGCCACAGGGTTACGACACCGACGTCGCCAACGGCGGAGGCAGGCTGTCGGCGGGCCAGCGCCAGCTCGTCGCCTTCGCCCGCGCGTTCCTCGCCGACCCCGCAGTGCTGATCCTCGACGAGGCGACGTCCAGCCTCGACGTGCCCTCGGAGCGGCTGGTCCAGCGGGCGCTGCGGACGATCCTGGCCGAACGGACGGCGATCATCATCGCGCACCGGCTGTCGACCGTCGAGATCGCCGACCGGGTGATCGTGATGGAGCACGGCCGGATCGTCGAGGACGGGTCACCGGCCGACCTGATCGCGACAAAGGGAGGCAGGTACTCCGACCTCCACGACGCCTGGCTCACCTCGCTGGTCTGACACGTCCCGACGGCTCGCCATTTGCTCCGGCGGCCTTGGCCCGGGACTGACGCTCGGACGAGATCACCAGCGCCACCGATGCCACCACCACTCCACCGCCGACCGCGATCTCCGGTGTCACGGCCTCGCCGAGGATGAGCCAGCCCAGGAACACCGCGACAACCGGGTTGACGTAGGCATACGTCGCCACCAACGAGACCGGGGCCGCCTCGAGCACCCAGACGTAGGCCGAGAACGCGACGACCGAGCCGAAGGTCACCAGGTACGCCCACGCCAACCACGAGTCCCAGGAGCCTCCACGAGGGATGAGGTCCTCCCCCGTCAGCAGAGCGCCCAACAGCAGGAATGCCGATCCGAACAGCATCTCGTAGACCGTGGCCACGAACGGATCCGCCGGCAGTCGCAGTCGCGGGCTCGCCCACGACCCGAGTGACCAGCACGCCGTAGCACAGACGATCACCAGACACGCCGCGATACGGACATGGCCGCCGATGCCCGACGCCGTCACCAGTCCGACCAGCCCGAGGAAGCCGATGAGGACGCCGACGACGGTACGCCCTGCTGGGCGGTCGCCCGAGCCGGCACGGTAGACGACCACCCATAGCGGGACCCCGGCCACCAGAAGAGCCGCCATCCCCGAGGGGGAACCCATCTGCTC
The DNA here is from genome assembly GCA_038239485.1 of Propionibacteriales bacterium. Lineage (GTDB taxonomy): Bacteria > Actinomycetota > Actinomycetes > Propionibacteriales > Nocardioidaceae > DASQEH01. The sequence continues at coordinate 12,244 of JBBSET010000013.1, read as the reverse complement.
GCCCAGGGTCACGAGCCCGTTGCCGAGTGCCGGCAGCAGGAGTCCGACAGTGGCGCAGGCGAGCAACTCCTGGGGTGTCACCCGCAACCGCGCGATGCCTCCTCGCCCGGCGAGGATGGCAGCCAGCAACAGGCTCGCCAGCAGGTACCGCCAGCTGGCCAACGACAGTGGGGGCAGGTCTCGTACGGCTATCCGGATCGCCAAGTAGGTCGAGCCCCAGACGACATAGACGATGCCCAACGCCACGGCGACCAGGAGTGGCCGCGCCGAGGCCGAGCCAGAGTCGGTGGCCGACGATCGGGTCATGAGTATATGAGCATTTTGGTCCTGTCGCACCTGGTCAGGCTACCCATCGGCCGGCCGCCCTGTCGCGCGCATTTCGGACACTCAGGGCCGATTTCCCGCCTCCCCCGCGTGACCCCTCCCCGGCCCGGCTGGCCCACCGCCGGACGCAGGTCGGCTGCCATTCGAGGCTTCGTGGCCAGAGCTGCCCGGGCGTGCAAGATTAGGATCGGGGCAAGCACGGTGCGTGGGAGAGGCGCGGTGAGTACGGTGGCTCTACGTCGTCTGTCTGCTGGACCGCAGCCGTCGACCGCGAGCCGACCGAACCGAGCACCATCCCCGCACGGTGGGGCGGGCCCGCCAGCACGTGCACGGTGGTCGGCGATCCCGGGCCACCTCGACATGAGGGAGTGCCAGTGACGACCAGTGGATTCCGACCAGGCCTTGGCGACGTGTTCGGACCGGGCCAAGAGCACGGCGGCGCTGACCTGATCCAGTTGCTGACGCCTGAGGGCGAGCGCGTCGAGCACCCGGACTTCTCCTTCGGCCTCGGTGACGACGCCATCGTCGGCTTCTACCGCGACCTGGTCATGACCCGTCGCATCGATACCGAGGCCACCGCCCTGCAGCGCCAGGGCGAGCTCGGCATCTGGGCCAGTCTGTTGGGGCAGGAGGCCGCGCAGATCGGCTCCGGGCGAGCTCTCCGCGACCAGGACTTCGCCTTCCCCACCTACCGCGAGCACGGGGTGGCATGGTGCCGCGACATCGACCCGCTGCAGCTCCTCGGACTCTTCCGCGGTGTCGACCAGGGCTCGTGGGACCCGTTGGAGGCCGGGTTCAATCTCTACACGATCGTGATCGGTGCCCAGACCCTGCACGCCACCGGGTACGCGATGGGGCTGCAGCGCGACGGCGTCATCGGCACCGGTGACCCCGACCGCGACACGGCCGTCATCGCCTACTTCGGCGACGGAGCGACCAGCCAGGGCGACGTCAACGAGGCCTTCATCTGGGCGAGTGTCTTCAACGCCCCCGTCGTCTTCTTCTGCCAGAACAACCAGTGGGCGATCTCCGAGCCGATCGAGCGCCAGTCCAAGATCCCGCTCTACCAACGCGCCCTGGGCTTCGGCTTCCCCGGTCTGCGGGTCGACGGCAACGACGTGCTGGCCGTGCACGCGGTCACCGACGCTGCGCTCCAGCGAGCCCGCGAGGGCAGCGGCCCCACCTTCGTGGAGGCCTACACCTATCGGATGGGCGCGCATACGACGTCGGACGACCCAACCCGCTACCGCGTCACCAGCGACCTGGAGCACTGGAAGCTGAAGGATCCGATCGAACGCGTGCGGGCCTACCTGTCGCGGGGTGGCGTCGTCGACGACGACTACTTCCACGGTATCGAGGCCGAGGCTGACGAGCTCGCCGCCCGCCTGCGGAAGGGCTGCCTCGAGATGCCTGACCCGAACCCGCTGGACATCTTCGACCAGGTCTATGAAGAGACGACGCCCGAGCTCAGGGAGCAGCGAGACGGCTTCGCCGCCTACCTCGCGTCCTTCGGGGGCCCAGCGTTGCAGGAGGCGGACGCGCAATGACCGCCATCACGCTGGCCAAGGGCGTCACGATGGGCCTGCGCGCGGCCATGGAGGCCGACCCGAAGGTCATCATCATGGGGGAGGACGTGGGCAAGCTCGGCGGCGTATTCCGGGTCACCGATGGCCTGCAGAAGGACTTCGGCGAGGACCGGGTCATCGACACCCCGCTCTCTGAGTCCGGCATCCTCGGTACCGCCGTCGGGCTCTGCATGCGCGGGTACCGGCCGGTGTGCGAGATCCAGTTCGACGGGTTCGTCTACCCGGCGTATGACCAGATCGTCAGCCAGGTCGCCAAGCTGCACTTCCGCAGCCAGGGCCGGCTGACGATGCCGATCGTGATCAGGATCCCGTTCGGCGGCGGAATCGGCGCCGTGGAGCATCACAGCGAGAGCCCCGAGGCGTACTTCGCACACACGGCCGGGCTCAAAGTGGTGGCCTGCTCCAACCCCGTCGACGCGTACTGGATGATCCAGCAGGCCATCGCCGCCGACGACCCGATCGTGTTCTTCGAGCCGAAGCGCCGGTACTGGGAGAAGGCCGAGCTCGACGAGCAGACCGTCCCGGACCCGTTGTTCAGCTCCCGCGTCGTCCGCGAGGGCAGCGACGTCACCGTCTTGGCCTACGGCCCGATGGTGAAGACGGCGGTCCAGGCGGCAGCAGCGGCGGCCGAGGACGGCCAGAGCATCGAGGTGATCGACCTGCGTACCCTCTCGCCGCTCGACATGGTCCCGGTGCACGAGTCCGCCAAGAAGACCGGACGGGTCGTGGTCGTGCACGAGGCGCCGGTGACGCTCGGCCTCGGCAGTGAGATCGCCGCCCGGGTCACTGAGGAGTGCTTCTACTCCCTCGAGGCCCCGGTGCTCCGGGTGGGGGGCTTCGACACCCCGTACCCTCCGAGCCGGATCGAGGAGGACTACCTGCCTGATCTCGACCGGGTCCTCGACGCCGTCGACCGCTCCCTCGCCTACTGAACGGATCGCGATGTCTGACATCAAGCAGTTCAAGCTGCCCGACGTGGGCGAAGGACTCACCGAGGCCGAGCTCGTCACCTGGAAGGTCAAGGTTGGCGACACGATCGTCGTCAACGACATCGTGGTCGAGATCGAGACGGCCAAGTCGCTGGTCGAGCTGCCGAGCCCCTTCGCGGGCACTGTCACCGAGCTCCTGGTCGAGGAGGGACGCACGGTCGACGTCGGCACGCCGATCATCACCGTGGACACCGGCCCGGCCGCCGAGGCGGCTGTCCCCACCGAGGTCCCTCGGCCGCCCGAGGACCGAGCGGTCGAGCCTGGTCTCATCGGTGGACCTGCGCCGGGCGGGCGAACGTCGGTGCTGGTGGGCTACGGCCCGCGGACGACCGAGGCCAAGCGGCGTCCCCGCCACAGCTCCACGCCCACCGACGCATCGCCGGCCGCGGCCCAGGTCGGTGTGCAGCGCGCGTTCGCGCCGTCGACCCCGGCACCGGACGTCGACATCGCCGACGCCGCACCGGCAGCACCCTCGGTCCGCGTCGTCTCCTCGCCGCCCGTCACGGGGGACAGTCGCGTCCTGGCCAAGCCGCCGGTACGCCAGCTCGCGAAGGACCTCGGCGTCGATCTCGCGACCGTGACCGCCACCGGTGCCCGCGGAACGATCACTCGCGACGATGTCGAGCGGCACGCCGGCGCGGCCACCGAGTCGATGGGCCGTGCCCAGCCGACACTCGAAGCGAGGTCAGGGTCCGGCTGGTACGCCGACCCCGACAACACGTCGCTCCGAGAGCTGCGGGTGCCTGTTCGCGGGGTGCGCAAAGTGACCGCCCAGGCGATGGTGGCGTCGGCCTTCACCGCGCCGCACGTCACCGAATGGGTGACGTTCGACGCCACCCGGACGGTGAAGCTGGTAGAGCGGCTCCGCGGTCACCGTGACTTCCGCGACGTCAAAGTGTCCCCGCTGCTCGTGGTCGCCAGGGCCGTCTGTCTCGCCGTCCGACGGACCCCCGAGATCAACGCCACTTGGGACGAGGCCGCGCAGGAGATCGTGCTCAAGCGCTACGTCAACCTCGGTATCGCCGCAGCCACCCCCCGTGGGCTGCTCGTTCCCAACATCAAGAACGCTGACGCGCTGTCGGCCAAACAGCTCGCCGTCTCCCTCGACCAGCTCACCGCGGTGGCGCGCGAGGGCCGCACACAGCCGGCCGATACCTCCGGTGGCACGTTCACCATCACCAATGTCGGAGTCTTCGGCATCGACGCGGGCACCCCGATCTTGAACCCGGGCGAGTCGGGGATCTTGGCGATGGGGGTCATCCGCAGACAGCCCTGGGTGGTCGGGAGCTCGATCAAGCCGCGCTGGGTCACGACGCTGTCGCTGTCGTTCGACCACCGCGTCGCCGACGGCGAGCAGGGGTCGCGGTTCCTGTCCGATGTCGCGTCGATCGTGACTGACCCGGGCAACGGACTGCTGTTCTGACCCGAGCGGCTCCGCGGGCGCCGCCGCCGGACCGGCCTGTCGCTAGTGCGCGCCGTCCTTGCTGAGCACGGCTTTGACTGTGCGCAGCGCGATCGCGACCTCACGACCCGGTCGCCAGTTGTCCACGTAGTCGGAGTCGATCCGCACCGACTCGTCCCAGGTCAGGTTGGAGCGGCCGCTCACCTGCCAGAGTCCGGTGAGGCCAGGCTTGACCGCCAGCCGGCGTCGAGCCGACTCGTCGTACGACGCCACCTCGTGAGGAAGTGCGGGTCGAGGGCCGATCAGGGACATGTCCCCGATAACCACATTCCACAGCTGCGGCAGCTCGTCGAGGGAAAGCCTCCGCAGCCACTTGCCGGTCGAGGTGATGCGGGGGTCGGCGCGGATCTTGAAGAGACCGCCGCCGACCTCGTTGAGGTCGGTGAGCTCGGCCAGCCTGGCCTCGGCGTCGATCGTCATCGTGCGCAGCTTGAACATGGTGAAGGTACGGCCGTGCTCACGCACCCGGGTCTGCTTGAAGATGACCGGGCCGTCGGATGTGAGCTTGATGATCACCGCGCAGGCGGCCAGGATCGGCGTCGTGACCAGGATGAGGAAAATGGCGAGGAGCCGGTCGATGAGACTCTTCGCGAATGCCACGATGCCTTGCGGGCGGCTATAGGCGAGGTCGACCATGACACGGCGCCCGAGAGTACGGACCCTGGCGCGCTCGACGACGGTGTTGGTGATCGGGGTGATGACCGACAGCTGCGTTCCGACGTCCTCGAGGGCCCACTGCAGCTTCGCCAGCTGACGCCCACCCAACCGGTCGACATCGTGGACCGCCACGACGTCGATGTGCTGTCGCCGGCTCAGTGAGGCGACATCGGCAACGGTGCCGAGCACCGGCACGCCGCCCACCTCGTCGGGCCCGAAGTCGGACTCTGACAGGCAGACGCCCACGACGTTGACGAGGTCGAGGTCACCCCATTCGTTGATCGTGCGCGTCACGCTGTGCAGGTCACCGACGACGACGACGCGCTCGCCGACATCAAGGGCCAGCACCCGGCGAGTCCACGGGAGGGCGATCAGGCGGCGGCCGGCATAGCCGAGCGCGGCGACCCCGCCGGATACGCCGAGGACCCACCGAGCTGTCGCGAGGTCGTCACCGATGAGGATGCCAGCGAGCACCATCAGCAACACGAAGGTCATGCTCGCCCGGATGAACGGGCGGAGGTCGTTGAGGTCTGAGATCCGGCTGTCTCGAGAGGCACGCACCGCGAGCATGAACAGCCACGCGACGGGGACGAGGATCGGGGCGTACTCGTTGTGGATCGCTGCGACCGCAATGCCGATCGCCGCTGTGAGGGTGTCGGCGCACCACAGGACCAGCCTCATCCGGGTGAAGTCGCCTCGGCGCTTGAGCCCCGACCTCGTGGGTCGCGCCCCGGCATGGAGCGAGCGCCTGCCAGGCTGAGCCGCACCCAGCTTCGGTCGTGGCCTGGCGAACCCGGGTGGGACAGCCAGGCTGCCCGTCTCCGTGCGGAGCGACGCATCCTGGGCAGTGTCGGTCTTCCCATCTGCGGCAGGGGTCGTCGACTCGCGGGCGGCCTGGACCTGGTCTGAGGCCGTCGCACGCAAACGCGGCATGTATTAACTCCTCGGAAGTACTGCTCGGCACTGCGTCATGTCAGGCGGTGGACCCGATGACCTGGCTGGGCGGCACCAGTCAGCATTGACCGGGCGCCGCTGCCAAGACCGGGTGCCACCTGAATCTCACCCGAGACCCGAGGCCGATTTCAGTTCAAAAGAACTGGTTTCGCGGCACCCGGGAACTGAACGCTAATGCCTGTCTGTGCTTGTTGTCTGCCGCTTGTCAAACAATCACTGACCGTGCTGACGTGAGAACCCTAGCCCGAACTCTGCTCGTGCTTTTGTGAACGGAAGGTTTCCGAAAGCCAGTTTGACTAGTAAGCAAGGCGAGTTTCAGTGCCAGTGCTTTCACTCCTTGAATGCGGGTGCTCACGTAGCGTGGGCAAATCTTCGGTTAGTGTCCTTCGTGTTACGTGGTGATGGCCCGTTTGGGTGATCAAGGGTATCTATCGTGTAAACGGCCGCATTCGACTGATGTGGTGTGATTCGAGTCACACCGACGTCAGACCTCCCCGCCAGCCGGGCGGCGATGAGACGGAGTCCTCCCTTGGATGCGCGAGCCTCAGCCAGACGGCCCCTGAACGGCCTCATCTGGGCGATCAAGGTGATGTGTCCATCGAGTCCGGCGGGCTAAGCCGCCGCCTCTGCTAGATTTCGGGTGTCGGGCACACCCGGCCCAACTGAATAGTGCTTGCGCGAAGGGGAAGTCGGTGCGAAACCGACGCTGTCCCGCAGCCGTGACCGGTGTCGACCCAGGGTCGGTGCCGCCAGCCGGAATGCCTTTGCCGCAAGCGAGCGGCTCCATCTCTGTCGAGGTCTGCAGGGCGGAGTCTGGACCAGCTTCGTGCCGTCCGACACGTTCCGTTCCTGGGACCGCTCGTGAAAGGCACCTCCTTTGATAGACCCATGCCCACGTCCGGCCACGGTTCCACGCCGCACTACAGTTCCACGCCCCACCACAGGTCCACGCCCCACCACAGGTCCACGCCTCGCAGCGATTGCGGTCGCTGCGGTGACCGTCGTTGCGACCGCCCTGTCGGCCCAGGGGGCCGAGCACGCAGCGCCCCCTAGGCACTTCGACGCTCGGTCCCGAGCGATGGCGACGTCCGCCGCGCACTGGCAGGCATCACAGCTCTCCAGGCACCGAATCGTGACCAGCGGCTACGACGACTGGGGCCTCACGATCGACTCGGCATTCGCCATCGCCGCCGACGGGACGCAGCCCAAGCGGCTGCACCGGCTCACCAGCTCGATCGAGCACAACTACTTCGCGCACTACGCGGTCTATCAGGGCGACACCTCGGCCGGCGCGATGGCGAAGTCGCTGCTGGCTGCGAAGATTCTCGGCCGCAGGATCCATCACTTCGGCGGACACGACGTCCGCGCGCGTGTGCTCGCCCTGGTGGCGCCCCGCAGCGCGGGTTTCGAGTCGGGCCGGGTCCGCGACACCTCGAGCACGGACTACAGCAACACCTTCAGCCAGGCGTATGCCGTGCTGGGGCTGGCTCGCACCGGGGGAGTGCCACAGCGCGCGGTGGGATACCTGGTCAAGCAGCAGTGCCGCAAGGGCTACTTCCAGACCTTCGAGACCGCCGGCAGGACCTGTGACGGCAGCTCCGGTACCCCCGACGCCGACGCGACATCGATCGCCGTCGAGGCCCTCGTGGCCGCGAGGACGTCGGGCGCCCACCTTCCGCACGGCTCGCTCGTCGGGGCGATGCGGTGGCTGCGGTCGACTCAGCGCGCGAACGGCGGCTTCGGCGGCGGCGGCGTGACCAGCGCGGAGAATGCCAACAGCACCGGGCTGGCTGCGCAGGCCCTGGTGGCCACCCACCACCGCAGAGCTCGGGCGAAGGCGCAGGCATACGTCGAGAGGCTGCAGATCACCCGGAAGCGAGCGGGCCACGGACCGGCGCGGCGCGACATCGGCGCGATCGCCTACAACGCACCGGCCCTGCGGACCGCACGGCATCACGGCGTCACGGCGAGTACGCGTGACCAGTTCCGGCGTTCGACCGCCCAGGGGATCTACGCCCTCGTCTCGAAACCGTTGAGCACGCTGCGGGTGCGGTGAGCAGGATCCGGCCCGGCGTGCTGGCGGGGGCCGTGGCCGCTCTGGCCCTCGCGCTGGCCGGGCCGGCATTCGGGCACACCTGGTCCGCTGACACGACCGCGACGCTCGATCACTCGCCAGCGTCCGCGGGCAGCGCCGGCTACTGCACGGACGCGACTGGCGTTACGGTCGTCGTCGACCTGTCCGCGCTCGGGGGTGACGTGGTGGTGCGCTGCGACCCCGGCCCGGTCGGGTCCGGGGTCACCGGCATCGACGCGCTCCAGGACGCCGGGTTCACGGTCTCCGGGACCCAGCGCTACGGATTGGCCTTCGTCTGCCGGGTCCAGGGCCGACCAGCGGCTGACGAGGCGCTGCCGATACCCGGAGACCCGACATACCACGAGCAGTGCGTCGACACTCCGCCGCAGACGGCGTTCTGGGCGTACTGGTACGCCCCCGACGGTGGTAACTGGACCTATAGCAGCGAGGGCGCAAACACCCATCAGCCGATCTCCGGCGGGTTCGAAGGATGGGCCTTCTCCTTGGGCAGGAGCGACGGTTCGGCCGCTCAGCCTGGCGTCGACCCGACCCGCCCTGGCCAGACGCAGCCGCCCCCGCCGACGACCACCGTCCCGACGACCGCCCCCGCGACCACGTCGCCGCCTCGTCGTCACCACACCAGCCACCCGCCGGCCACCAGCCAGCCCCCCTCGACGTCACCGGCCACCCACCCGCCGCTGACCACGGCCGCACCGGCGACGACCGCGTCCCCGTTGACGGCGGGTCCGACACTCAAGGGACCCCCACCCCAGCCCCGGGCCACCACGCACAAGCACCGGCCGAGGCGCGGCCATCGCGCACATCCTCCCGGCGTCGCGTCGTCGGGCGGCACGGGCTCCGGCACAGCTGCGACGGATGCCGGCGCCCGCGTGAGTGGCACCCTCCCCGACAGCCCGGACAGCCCCAGCGGGTCGTCTCGGGCCACTCTCGTGGGGCTTGGGATCGTGGTACTGCTCGGTCTCGGCGCCGGACTGACGGCATGGCGACGCTCGCACCGCCCCTGACCGGCCCTGCCGGTCGGGGGCGCCGGCCGGGCGCATCCCGGCTACCGCGGGCACTGCACCCGCTCTGCTGGTGGCTCTGGGCGCTCGGTCTCACGGTCGCGGCCAGCCGTACCACCAACCCCCTACTGCTCGGGGTGGTCCTCGGTGTCGTGTGCTGGGTCGTGGTCGCCAGACGTACCGATGCACCCTGGGCGAGCGCTTTCCGGCTGTATGTCGTCGCCGGGGTCGTGGTCGTCGTCCTGCGGGTGATGGTGCGGGTCGTCTTCGGCGGTGACCAGGGCACGCACGTGCTGGTGGCTGTGCCGGCGATCCCGCTGCCCAGCTCCGTCGGCATCCAGCTCTTCGGCGATGTCACGGCGGAGTCGCTGCTCGGCGGTCTGTACGACGGCCTGCGGCTGGCTACGATGCTGATCGGCCTCGGCGCTGCCAACGCCCTGGCCAACCCGCGTCGGCTGCTTCGGTCGATGCCGCCGGCCCTGCACGAGGTCAGTACGGCCGTCGTGGTGGCGCTGTCGGTCTTCCCCCAGCTCGCCGAGAGCATCGTCCGGGTGACCAGGGCCAGGAAGCTGCGGCCCGGTGCCGACCCGAACCGGGTCGCGGCGATGCGGGCGGTCGTGATCCCGGTGCTCGAGGACGCCCTCGACCGGTCACTGCTGCTTGCCTCCTCGATGGACTCCCGCGGATACGGCCGCAGTGGGGACAGGTCCCGGCGGACCACCCGGGTCGTGGGCACGCTGCTGGTGGTGGGCCTCGCCGGTATCTGTGTCGGGGCCTATGCGGTCCTCGACGCGAGCACGCCGCGCTACCTCGCTGGGCCGGTTCTCGTCGCCGGGATATGCATCGGCGTACTGGGCATCCGGCTGTCGGGCCAAGGTGTCCGGCGCTCGGCGTACCGGCCGGACCGCTGGCGCGCGGCCGAGCTGGTCACCGCCGGGTCAGGGCTGGCGACCGGGCTGCTGCTCTTCGCGTCGGCCCGTGTCGACCCGACCAACCTGTATCCGTCGCTCACGCCGCTCGGATGGCCTCAGCTGTCGGTTCTGCCGGTGCTGGCGATCCTCGTCGGGCTCATCCCTGCCGTCGCCACTCCGCCGCCGGTGACGGTCGAGGTGGGCCCACGATGATCTCGTTCGAGGACTACAGCGTCACCTATGACGGGGCCGAGCAGGCCACGCTGCGGTCGGTCGACCTGGAAGTGACCGAGGGAGAGTTCGCGCTCCTGGTCGGGAGGACCGGCTGCGGGAAGTCGACCTTGCTGCGGTCGGTCAACGGCCTGGTGCCGCACTTCACCGGCGGCCATGTCGAGGGCCGCGTGCGTGCCGGCGGCCGCGACCCGCGCCACCATGCGCCGCGCGAGTTCGCTGACACGGTCGGGGTCGTCGGCCAGGACCCGCTCGCCGGCTTCGTCACCGACACGGTCGAGGAGGAGCTCGCGTACGGGATGGAGCAGCTCGCCATCGCGCCCCAGGTGATGCGCCGGCGGGTCGAGGAGGTGCTCGACCTGATGGGCATCGCCCCGCTGCGGCGGCGGGCGCTCCGGAGCCTGTCGGGGGGTGAGCAGCAGCGGGTCGCGGTGGCCCGGGCCTTGATCCGCCGCCCCAAGCTGATCCTCGCCGACGAGCCCACCGGCAGCCTCGACAGCGTCACGGCCGGCGAGGTCATGGCCCTGTTGCGCGACCTCCATCGGCGCCTCGGTGTCACCATCCTGATGGTGACCCACGATCGGGACCTGGCCGGCCGGTGCGATCGGCGGATCGAGATGCTGGACGGCCGGATCGTCCACGACTCGGCCCTCGCATGACCGCCGTCTGGGCCGCCGCCCCGCGCCTGGCGCTGGGCGAGACCGTGGCCGAGGCCCTCGCCAACCTCTATGCCCAGCGCCAGCGCTCGGCCCTCGCCCTGCTGGGCATCCTGATCGGCACCGCCTCGATCGTCGCCATGCTGACGATCGGCCACATGGCCCAGCTCGAGACGCTCAAGCTGTTTCGGCACCTGGGCGTCGACATGCTGCAGATCCACGCCATGCCGGCGGGCAACTATCCCGTCGGAGAGCTGGATCGCCACGCCATCGAGCGCCTGCCGGTGAGCGACCCGGACGTGATCGCCGCCACGCCCCTGACGGTGGACCATGACACGATCCTTGCCGGTGAGCGCCAGGCCGATTTGGGGATCGCCGCGGTGACCCCCGATCTGCCGCGCCTGATGGGCCTGACGGTTGCCCGCGGGCGGTTCATCGCTCCCATCGACGACGGCAATCTGGTGGCGGTGGTCGGCGACCAGGCGGCGCGGAAGCTCTCCGCCCCCGGCGCGCCCCTGACGCTCGGTTCGGCGGTCCGCGTCAAGGGCTATGTCTTCCAGGTCGTGGGCGTTCTGGGGCCGCTGCCCTTCACCGCCCTCGATCCGACCGACGTCAACAACGCGGTGATGATCCCCCTGGCCGACGCCGGCCGCGTCATGGATTCGGCCAAGCCGACGACCGCCCTGATCAATCTTAAGCCCACCGCCGAGGCCAAGACGGCAGGCGCGCGCATCTCCGCGCGCCTCGCCAATCCCACCGCCGTCCTCCAGGTGATCAGCGCCCGTGACCTGATTCGCGGCCTGAACGCCCAGAAGGCCATCCACAGCCAGCTTCTGACCGCCGTGGGGGCCATCTCCCTGCTGGTCGGCGGGATCGGGGTGATGAACGTCATGCTGATGGGGGTGATGGAGCGACGCCGCGAGATCGGGCTTCGGGCCGCCATCGGCGCCACCCCGCGCGACATCCAGCTGATGTTCCTCATCGAAGCCGCGACCCTGGCCTTCGTCGGTGGCGTGGTCGGCCTGGCGGCCGGGCTGATAGCCGCCTTCGTGACCGCCCGGGCCTCGGGCTGGACCTTCAGCCTCGCCCTGTGGGTCCTGCCGCTCGGCCCCGGCCTCGCCGCCCTGGTCGGGGTCGCCTTCGGCCTCTACCCCGCGATCAAAGCCTCCCGCCTCAACCCCATCGAGGCGTTGAGGGCGGATTAAGGGGCGGCCGCGCTTTCTTGCTCCCACTCGGCGTCGCGCGCTTTGAAAGGTCGGCCACGGAACACCTCTCCCGTAGGGAGAGGGAGGGGCCCGCGCCCTCTTTGGGCGTGGGAGGGTGAGGGGTTACCCGCTATCCGATTTAAGCCGCTTAGTCTAGAGCATGGCCCCTTTTG
>JBBSET010000012.1:0-65032 GCA_038239485.1 Propionibacteriales bacterium | reverse complement strand
TTGTAGCCGTGCTGGCGGGGCGGGGGGAGCGGCCGGCCGCACCGCCCCCCCGCGATCCCGCGAGCCACCGGGCCGTCGTTGGGCTCCGGCTGGGGGGCCCGCGCCCCCACGTCGATGTCGGCCTGGGTGAACTCGCGGTAGCGGCCCTCCTGCGGTCGCTCGCCACGCCAGGCCTTCTGGATCTGGTATCGCCGGAACGGGAACTCGAGCTTGCCGGCATTCTCCAGCACGTAACGGGCGAACGGCACCGTCAGGTCGTAGTGCAGCCCGAGACCCGAGTCCGACGACTCGTCGGCGGCCTGCAGCCGGCGCAGGACGTACACCTCCTTGTCGATCTCGCCCTTACTGAGCAGCCGCTCGAGCGGCTCGACCGTGCGCGTCTCGATGTTGGCGTAGCCGTGCAGCTCGAAGACCCGGCGCAGGTGCTCGACGACCGCCAGCTCGGCGTTGCGCTCGGCAGGGAGAAGCTCGGGAAATCCACTGAGTGGAGTGGGTTTGCTCATGTGAGGTCAGATGCTCTCGGTGACGTCCAGGCCGGTCAGGTAGGGGTTCGTGCCGCGCTCGCGGCCGATCGTGGTCTGCTCGCCGTGGCCGGGAAGCACGACGACGTCGTCGTCGAGCGGCAGCACCTTCGTGGCCAGGCTGCGCAGCATGGCCTGATGGTCGCCACCGGGCAGGTCGGTACGGCCGATCGAGCCGGCGAACAGCAGGTCCCCCGCGAACATCACCTGCGATGCGTCGGCGTCCGGGTACGGCGTCCTGAACGTCACCGAACCACGAGTGTGCCCGGGCGTGTGGTCGACGCTGAATGTGAGTCCCGCGATCTCGAGAAGCATCTCGTCCTCGAGCTCGCGGACGTCATCAGGCTCAGCGAACCGCATGTCGGTACCGAGCAGCAGCTGCGCCGTCTCCGGCGACATCCCTGCCAGCGGGTCGGTGAGCAGTGCCCTGTCGGCGGGGTGGATGTAGGCGACGGCGTCGTAGGCTCCTGCAACAGGAGCCACGCACCACATATGGTCGATGTGGCCGTGGGTGACGAGGACGGCCGCCGGTCGCAGCCGTTGCTCACGCACGACGTCGGCGACCCCGGCCGTGGCATCCTTGCCGGGGTCGATGACGACGCACTCCTCGCCGCGGGCCCGGGCCACGACGTAACAGTTGGTACCCCAGGGCCCGGCCGGGAAGGCAGCGATGAGCACAGGGGTCCTTTCGTACGTCCGGGGGGTCGCCTGCAGCCTACCGAGCGGGTTGGCGTGACGGCACATCATGGTCGGTGATGCGCGGGTCGAACGCGCCCGCTCAGAGACTCCTCCTAGACTGAGCAACCGGTCCAACGCCGAACCGGCGTGACTCGGAGGTATGTGTGGTCAGGAGCAGGGAGCGTCAGCGCCAGCTGGCCCGGGCCAGGTGGGAGCGTCAGCAGTCCCGCCGGTCCGCCTCTCAGCGACGCAACCGCCGGATCGCGATCGTGGTGGGGGTCATCGTGGCACTGGTCGCGGCGGCAGCCTTGGCGTGGCTGATCCTGCACATCGTCAACACCGAGAACACCCGCAAGCAGCAGGAGCAGATCACGACGAGCATCCCGTCAGGTCTCGTACCGCCGACCTTCTCGACCGTACCCACGTCGTCAGCTCCGCAGACCACCGACACGAATGCGACCACGCGGACGGCGCGGACGACGCGGACGACCGGGACGCCCCGGACGAGCAAGCAACCCTCCACATCGAAGGGGTCACGATGACCGAGCAGCCCGCCGAGTTCGGGCGCGTCGACCCCGACGGAACCGTCTACGTCCGGACCGCGTCCGGCGAGCGGTCGGTAGGTCAGTGGCCGGACGGCGACCCCGAGGCGGCGTTGGCGTTCTACCGGCTCAGGTACGACGGACTCGCTGTCGAGGTCGACCTGCTCCAGCGGCGAGTCAACGCGGGCTCGGTATCGCCCGATGAGGCCGCGTCGAGCGTGAAGCGGACGCGGGAGACGATCGCCGCTGCCCAGGTGGTCGGGGACCTCGACGCCCTGTCGGCTCGCCTGGACTCGCTGCTGCCGATCATCGCGAAACGTCAGGCCGACCGCAGGGCGGAGCGCGCGGCCAAGGTGCTCGAGGCCAAAGCGGCCAAGGAGAAGATCGCCGCCGATGCCGAAGCGCTGGCCGCTAGCGACGACTGGCGCGGCGGCGCCAACCGGCTACGCGACCTGCTGCAAGCCTGGAAGGATCTGCCGCGCATCGACAAACCCAGCGACGAGGCGCTCTGGCACCGATTCTCCTCCGCACGGACCACGTACACGCGTCGGCGCAAACAGCATTTCGGCGACCTGTCCGAGAAGCGCGAGGCCGCCAAGGCGGTGAAGTCGGCGCTCGCCGACGAGGCGGAGGCGCTGTCGAGCTCGACCGACTGGGGTGCGACCGGCCGGGCGTACCGGGACCTGATGACTCGATGGAAGGCCGCGGGCTCGGCACAGAAGGACGAGGACGAGGCACTGTGGAAGCGGTTCAGGTCAGCCCAGGACACGTTCTTCGGAGCCCGTGACGCTGCCAACGCCGAGATCGATACCGAGTTCGCCGCCAACGCCTCCACGAAGCGAGCCCTCCTCGCGGAGGCGGAGCGGCTGCTCCCGGTGAGCGACGCGAAGGCTGCCCGCGACGCGTTCCGGTCCATCGCGGACCGGTGGGACGAGGCGGGCAAGGTCCCCCGCAAGGACATGACAGACCTGGAGGGCCGGTTCAAGAAAGTGGAGCAGGCGGTCCGCGGAGCAGAGGATGCGAGCTGGCGACGGTCGAACCCGGAGGCGTACGCCCGCGCCAGCGAGACCGTGGCCAAGCTGGAGTCCTCCCTGGCAGCTCTTCGAGCCGACCTCGCCAAGGCTGAGGCGGCGGGCAAGGACCGCGCTGTGGGCGACCTCCGCGCCAGTATCGAAGCCCGGCAGTCGTGGTTGGACGAGGCCAGCAAGACCCTCGCCGAGCTCAGCCCCTGACCGTGCGCCCGGAACAGCGTGACTCCTCGGCAGGAAGAACGTGACGCCTTGGCAGGAAGAACGTGACGCCTCGTCACGAGGGGGCCGGCGCCTACTGGGTGACGCGGTAGGCGTCGAAGACGCCGTCTACCGTCCGGACGGCCTTGAGGACGTGCCCGAGGTGCGCCGGGTCGGCCATCTCGAATGTGAAGCGGCTCTTGGCGATCCGGTCGCGGGTGGTGGTGACCGACGCCGACAAGATGTTGACGTGCACGTCGGACAGCACCCTGGTGATGTCGCTGAGCAGTCGGGCCCGGTCCAGCCCCTCGACCTGGATGGCCACCAGGAACATCGACTGTGAGGTGGGCGCCCACTCGACCTCCACCATCCGACCGGGCTGTGTCGCCAGACTGGTCAGGTTGGTGCAGTCGCCACGGTGAACCGACACGCCGGCGCCGCGGGTGACGAACCCGATGATGTCGTCACCCGGCACCGGTGTGCAGCATCGCGCCAGCTTGATCCAGACGTCGCTGAGCCCCTTGACGATGACGCCGGCATCACCGCGAGGCGACTGCTTGCGCCGCTCCCGCTCGCTGGTGATCGTGACGGTCTCGGCCGCCTCGTCGGCCGCCGCCTCGTCGCCGAACAGCTCCAGGATCCGGCGGACGACGGCCTGCGCGGTGGTGTTCCCCTCGCCCACGGCCGCATACAGGGCGGTCACGTCGGGGTGGTGGAGCTCTGTGGCGACAACGGAGAGGGTCTCGTGGGTCAGCATCCGCTGAAGCGGGAGGCCCTCTCGCCGCATCAGCCTGACGAGGGTCTCCTTGCCCTGCTCGATCGCCTCCTCGCGACGCTCCTTGGTGAAGAACTGCTTGATCTTGTTGCGCGCGCGGGGGCTCTTGACGAAGGTGAGCCAGTCCCGGCTCGGGCCGGCGGTCTGGGCCTTGGAGGTGAAGATCTCCACGACGTCCCCATGGTCGAGCTGCGACTCGAGCGGGACCAGCCGGCCGTTGACTCGGGCGCCGATGCAGCGATGCCCGACCTCGGTATGGATGGAGTACGCGAAGTCGACCGGGCTCGACCCCGTCGGCAGCGCCACCACCTCACCTCGAGGGGTGAAGACATAGACCTCCGACGAGTTGATCTCGAAGCGGAGCGAGTCCAAGAACTCGCCCGGATCCTCGGTCTCGCGCTGCCAGTCCATCAGCTGGCGTACCCACGGCATGTCGCCGCTGCCGGTGTCGGAGCTGGCCAGGGTCCGGTCGGTGTCGACGCCGGCGTGCCCGTTCTCCTTGTACTTCCAGTGCGCGGCCACGCCGTACTCGGCCCGACGGTGCATGCTGAAGGTACGGATCTGCAGCTCGACCGGCTTACCGCCCGGCCCGATCACGCTGGTGTGCAGCGACTGGTACATGTTGAACTTCGGCATCGCGATGAAGTCCTTGAACCGCCCCGGCACCGGGTTCCAACGGGCATGGAGGACGCCGAGCGCCGCATAGCAGTCCCGCAGCGACTCGGTCAGGACCCGGATGCCGACCAGGTCGTAGATGTCGGTGAACTCGCGCCCGCGCACGATCATCTTCTGGTAGATCGAGTAGTAGTGCTTGGGCCGGCCGGTCACCGTCGCCTTGATCTTGGCCGTCCGGAGGTCACCTTGCACCTGCTCGACGACGGTGGCCAGGAAGTCGTCGCGTGCCGGCGCCCGCTCGGCGACGAGCCGGACGATCTCGTCGTAGACCTTCGGGTGCAGGGTGGCGAACGCCAGGTCCTCCAGCTCCCACTTCACGGTGTTCATGCCCAGGCGGTGGGCCAGCGGGGCGTAGATCTCCAGGGTCTCGCTGGCGACCCGCTCCTGCTTGTCCTGACGCAGGTAGCGCAGGGTGCGCATGTTGTGCAGCCGGTCGGCGAGCTTGATCACCAAGACCCTGATGTCCTTGGCCATTGCGACGATCATCTTGCGGATGGTCTCTGCCTGCGCGGAGTCGCCGTACTTGACCTTGTCGAGCTTCGTCACGCCGTCGACGAGCAGCGCCACCTCCTCGCCGAAGTCCTTGGTCAGCTGCGCCAGCGTGTAGGACGTGTCCTCGACCGTGTCGTGAAGCAGCGCAGCACACAGCGTGGGCGGCGTCATGCCGAGCTCGGCGAGGATCGAGGCAACGGCCAGCGGGTGCGTGATGTAGGGGTCGCCGCTCAGCCGCTTCTGGGTGATGTGGTGGTGCTCGGCGATCTTGTACGCCTTCTCCACCGAGGTCAGGTCCGCCTTCGGGTGGGTGGCCCTGATGATGCGGAACAGCGGCTCGAGCACCGGGTCGGAGCTGGGGCGGGCGCCGATCCGAGCCAGTCTGGTCCGGATCCGCGCGGGCGTGGTCGAGACCTCGATGGCCGTCGTCTCGTCGGCAGCCGGCACGAGAACCTCATCGGGCACGCAGGACTCCTGACCGCTGGGTGCGAGTGTCCAGTCTAGGGCCATCCCCAAGCCCGGACAGGAGCATCGGGACAGCCTGCCGGTCGACCGGGTCAGGCAGCCATCAGCGCGTGCAGCGGTAGGTCGTCCAGCGCCTCGCGGCCCCGCAGGAAGCCGAGCTCGATCAGGACGGCCACCCTCGCCACCCGCGCACCAGTCCGGGCGACCAGGGCCGCGGCTCCCTCGAGCGTGCCGCCGGTCGCGAGGACGTCGTCGACCACCATGACCCGCTCGCCTGCCACGAACGCGTCCTTCTCGATCTCGAGCGTGGCCTCGCCGTACTCGAGCGTGTACGACTGCTGGTAGGTCGGCCCTGGCAGCTTTCCCGCTTTGCGGATCGGGATGAAGCCGACTCCGAGCGCAAGCGCGACCGGTGCCGCGAGGATGAAGCCGCGCGCCTCGATGCCGGCGACCTTGTCGACCTCGACCGAACCGTCGCCGCCACGCCCGCACGCCGCCAGCGCCTCCACGACCGCCCCGAAGGCGGCCCGGTCGGCCAGCAGCGGGCAGATGTCCTTGAACGTCACCCCTGACGTTGGGAAGTCCGGCACGTCACGCACCAGCCGTAGGAGGATCTCCTCGAGGTCGGCGGGTGACGCCGTCATCGGCCCTTGCCGCGCTTGGAGCGCGCCTGCCGCTGTGGCTGCGCCCGCTTCGAGGCGGCGCTGTTCATCGGTCTCGACGCGGTGGGGGTCCGGCTGGGACGAGGGGGCCGCGCAGCGCGTTCGGGCCGGGCACCGTCGCCCGCGTCGGGCTCGGTGGCAGCGTCGGTGTCGGCGTCGTCCGCGACGAGCGCGGTGGTGGCGGTGGCGCCACCCGCGACAGCGGCCCGCGCGGGGCTGGCGCCACCTCGAGACGGTGCGGGTGACGCGCCGCCCTCCTTGGCGATCTGGGCTCTCCTGCTCGCCACTCGCTTGGCCTGCGCGATCATCGACGGTTCGCGCATCTTCAGCTGGGCCAGCAGCGGCGTGGCGATGAAGATCGACGAGTATGCGCCGGCTGCCATGCCCACGAACAGCGCGAGCGCCAGATCCTTCAGGGGTCCAGACCCCAGGTAGAAGGCGCCGACGTACAAGATGGCGCCCACTGGGAGAAGTGCGGCCAGCGAGGTGTTGATCGACCGGACCAGGGTCTGGTTGACGGCCAGGTTCGCAGTCTCGGCGTACGTGCGCCGCGTCGACGTGGCGATCCCGCGGCTGTTCTCGCGCACCTTGTCGAAGACCACGACCGTGTCGTAGAGCGAGTACCCCAAGATGGTGAGCAGGCCGGTGACCGTCGAGGGGGTCACCTCGAAACCCGTCAGGGCGTAGACGCCGATGGTGATGACGAGGTCGTGGGCGAGCGCCACGATCGCGGCGACCGACATCCGCCATTCGCGGAAGTACGCCCAGATGAAGAGCACCACCAAGACGACGAACACGATCAGCCCTGTGAGCGCGCGATGGGCGATCGCCGCCCCCCAGGTCGGCCCGATCGTGGTGGTGCTGACCTCGGTGGCGCCGGCGGCACGGATCGCCTTGGCGACGACGTTCTGCTCGTTCAGGTTCAGCGTCTTGGTGTCGATCCGGATCGCCGACGAGCCGGACGACACCACTGTGGGGTTCTGGACGGCGGGGATACCTGTACCGACGACGGCCTTCGTGAGCGTCTGCACGTTGGCCGAGGGGTTGGCGATCTGGGCGTCGAACTCGTTGCCGCCCTTGAAGTCGATGCCGTAGTTGAGCCCGCGGAACAGCAGGCCGGCAACGGCGACGACCACGATCGCGAGCGAGACGAGGTACCACGTCTTGCGGCGTCCGACGAAGTCGACGGAGACGTCGCCCCGGTAGAGCCGAGCGCCGATGGTCCCGAGCTTGGACATCAGCTCTCCCCTCGAACCGGCCGCGGCGTCCGAGGCAGCGGTGGCATCCCCAGATGCTGGCGGTCGAGGCCGGACCACTTGTGGCCCTGGCCGAAGAACTTGGTGCGTGACAGCAGCGTGACCACCGGCTTGGTGAAGAAGAAGACGACAAACACGTCGATGAACGTCGTCAACCCCAGCGCGAAGGCGAAGCCCTTGACGACGCCGATCGCGAAGATGAAGAGCACGACGGCGGCAAGCATGGACACCGAGTCGGCGGCCAGGATGGTCATCCGGGCACGGACCCAACCCGTCTCGACCGAGGTGCGCAACGTGCGTCCGTCGCGGACCTCGTCGCGCAGTCGTTCGAAGTAGACGATGAACGAGTCCGCGGTGATGCCGACTGCGACGATCAACCCGGCGATGCCCGGCAGCGTCAGCGTGAACCCGTAGCCGTGGCCGAGCAGGAGCACGCACGCATACGTGATCAGCCCGGCGATGACGAGCGAGCCGATCACGACGAGCCCGAGCCCGCGGTAGTAGAGCATGCAGTAGGCGACGACGAGGAGTAGGCCCACGATCCCGGCGAGGATGCCGGCGTGGAGCTGATTGCTGGCCAGCTGAGGGCCTTCGTTCGTGTCCTGGACGATCGAGAAGCTGAGAGGTAGGGCGCCGTACTTCAGCGAGTTCGCCAGGCTCTGCGCCTGCGTCTGGGTGAACGGGTTCGCCGTGCTGCCGGTGATCTGCGCGCTCCCGCCGGTGATCGGCTGGGAGTTGACCGGGTTGGAGAGGACTTTGCCGTCAAGGACGATCGCCAGCTGCGACCCGGCCAGCGTGGTGTCACTGCTGTTCTGCGCGATCCGGGTGGTGACGTCGCCGAACGCGGTCGTTCCCGAGCCGTCGAAGGTGACGTTGACCGCCCAGTTGAACTGACCCTGGGGGATCCCGGCGCTGGCGTCGGTCACCGCGGTGCCGTCAAGCATCGAAGGTCCGAGGAGGAAACGCGCGGTGTTGTCGCTGTTGCAGGCCAGCAGCGGCTGGCTCGGAATGTCTATCTGACCTGGTGAGGAGCCGTCGGGTGTGCAGTCGTAGGCCGCCAGCCGCTGCAGCCAGATCGTCGGTGCCGAGGAGCCCTTGAACTGGGAGACCCAGGCGTACGGGTCCGGGATGTTCTCGAGGTCGGGGGGCACCAGTGCGGTCGGCGGCCCACCGGTCGTCGCCGGGCTGGTCGTCGCCGGGCTGGTCGTGGCCGCCGATGTGGTGGGCGTCAGCGGGACTGCCGTGGTGGGAGCGGTGGTCGGCGTCAGCGGGACTGCCGTGGTGGGAGCGGTGGTCGGCGTCAGCGGCAGGGCTGTGGTCGGAGTCGTCTTGGCGGTTCCGGACCCTCCGGAAGCCGTCGACTTGGAAGCATGTCCTGGCGACGCGGAGCCGTGGCGTGCGAGCAGCCAGGGCGCCAGGGCGCGGTTATGGCTGGAGCGCTTGCTCGAGGTCGCCGACGAGCCCGGAGCCCTCTGGCTCGCCCCGGTCGAGGTGGCCGGCGTGGTGACGGTGCTTCCTGCCGGGCTGCTCGTCGGCGCAGCCGTCGACCCGGAGGTCCCGGTCGAGCCTGACGACGGGTTGGTCGTCGCGCCGCTCGACCCAGTGGTCGGGACCGTCGTGGTCGGCGTCGTGGTCGCTGCCGCGGGGCCACCGATCTCCTGGGCGACGATGCGGAACCTGAGCTGCGCGGTCGCAGCGAGGGACCGCCGGAGCTGCTCGTCGGGCTTGCCCGGGATCTCGACCACGATGATGTTGCTGCCCTGCGTGCTCACGTTGGACTCGGCGATGCCGGCGCCGTTGACGCGGGAGGAGATGATGTCGGACGCCTCGTTCAGCTTGTCCTTCGGGACCGACGTCCCACCCGACCCAGCGGCCTGCAGGACGATCCGCTCACCGCCCTGCAGGTCGAGGCCGAGGCGCGGCTTCCAGTTCCCGATGGCGGCCACCGAGGCGAACGCCGCCACGATGACCAGCAAGAAGATGGTCAGGGTGCGTCCCGGGCGCGAGGTCTTCGTCGCCACTCAGACCACGCCCCTGCCGTTGCCCGCATCGTCGCGACGGTCAGGAAGCAGGTCAGCCGCGTCGTCCGCGGTCACCTCCCCCGCATCGTCGCCATCGATCTCCGCCTCATCGTCGTCGGGTACGTCTCGCACGATCTTCCCGATCGCGCCGCGGTGCACGGTCACCACCACATCGGGCGCGATCTCGACCGTGAACTTGTCGTCGACCACCGACTCCACGCGTCCGAAGATGCCGCTCGTGAGCATGATCTGGTCTCCCGGCGACAGCATCGACTGCAGCGTCGCCGTCTCCTTCGCCCGGGTGCGGATAGGGCGGATGAAGGCGAGGTAGACAACCAGCAGCACCAGGACAAAGGGCAGCGCCCTCGCCACACCGTCCACAGAGACTCCTCGATTCGACCTCGACCGCTTCGCGCGAGAGGCCGTCATAGCGACATCGCACCGTCTCGTAGGACGGCAAAAATCGAGTCTAACCGGCCGCGACACCGATCTCCGATTCCGACGGTGGCAGCGGGTGTCGGGAGGGTGGGCCGCCTACGCGTCGTCAAACAGTGGGGTCTGGTCCGCGAACGCCGTACCGGTGGGGATCGCCAGGCCGAGATGTCGCCACGCTGTGGGCGTCGCGATCCGGCCACGCGGAGTCCGGGCAAGGTAGCCAGACCGCACCAGGAACGGCTCGGCGACCTCCTCCACGGTCTCGCGCTCCTCACCGACCGCGACAGCCAGCGTGCCCAGTCCGACCGGACCGCCGCCGAACCTGCGGCACAACGCCGTGAGCACGGCGCGGTCAAGCCGGTCGAGGCCCATCTCGTCGACCTCGAACAAGGCGAGGGCATCGTGCGCAAGGGGCTTGGTGACCAACCCGTCGGCGCGCACCTGCGCGAAGTCGCGTACACGCCTCAGCAACCGGTTGGCGATCCGCGGCGTCCCCCGCGACCGTGAGGCGATCTCTGTCGCTCCTGGAGTCTGGATCGCGACGTCGAGCAGCCGGGCGGATCGCTCCACGATACGCAGCAGGTCGGCGGTCTCGTAGAACTCCAGGTGGCCGGTGAACCCGAACCTGTCGCGGAGCGGACCCGGCAGCAGACCCGCCCTCGTGGTCGCGCCGACGAGGGTGAACGGCGGGATCTGGATGGAGATCGCTGTGGCACCAGGCCCCTTTCCGACCACGACGTCGACCCGGAAGTCCTCCATGGCGAGGTAGAGCAGCTCCTCGGCCGGACGCGACATCCGGTGGATCTCGTCGAGGAACAGCACGTCACCCTCGTTGAGGCTGGACAGGATCGCCGCGAGGTCACCCGCGTGCTGGATGGCCGGCCCGCTCGTCACCCGCAGGGGGCTGTCCATCTCGGCAGCGATGATCATCGCCATCGTGGTCTTCCCCAGCCCCGGCGGCCCGGACAACAACACGTGGTCGGGGGTCCCCCCGCGGCCCCGGGCAGCCGCGAGCACCAGTCCGAGCTGTTCCCTGACACGCTCCTGACCGATCACCTCGTCGAGAGTCTTCGGCCGCAGCGCCGCCTCGATGGCGCGCTCGTCGCCGTCTGCGTCGGCTTCGACCACTGACCGGCCGAGGTCGTCGGGCGGCACCGCTCAGGCCCTCGACAGCGAGCGCAGAGCCGAGCGCAGCAGGTCCGCGACGGGTGCAGGGGCGCCGTCGGACATGGACTCGTCCGCCATCGCGGCCACCGACTCCAGCGCCGAGTCCGCCTCTCGCATGGACCAGCCAAGGCTCATCAGGCCAGCGCGGACCTGTTCCCGCCAGGTATCGGCCCCGGTCACGCCCCGTGCGGCAGCAGTGGTACCGGACGCGACGCCGTGCTGGGGGGTCCCGATCCGATCCTTGAGCTCGAGCACGACCCGCTGGGCGCCCTTGCGTCCGATGCCCGGCACCCGGCACAGGGCCACCAGATCCTCGGTCAGCACCGCTCGCCTCAGGTCCTCGGGACCGTGGACGGCAAGCATGGCCTGGGCCAGCTTGGGGCCGACGCCGCTGGCCGTCTGAAGCAGCTCGAAGAGGGCGCGCTCGTCGTAGTCGGCGAAGCCGAACAACGTCAGCGAGTCCTCGCGAACGACCATCGCGGTCGCCAGGGTGGCCTGCTCCCCGATGCGGAGCCCGGCCAATGTGCCGGGTGTGCACAACACCTGGATGCCGACCCCGCCGACATCGACCACCGCAGAGTCGACGAACACTGCGCTCACCGGCCCTCGTACGAAGGCGATCACCGCGACATCTCCCCTCGTGCCCGGGCGACGGCTTCCTCGAGCCGGGCGGTGGGGCCGCCGCGCCAGATGTGGCACATCGCCAACGCCAGGGCGTCCGACGCGTCGGCCGGCGACGGCCGGGCATCGAGCTTGAGCAGCCGGGTCACCATGGTTGTCACCTGTTCCTTGTCGGCGCGGCCACTTCCTGTCACGGCGGCCTTGACCTCAGTCGGCGTGTGCAGGGCCACGGTGATACCGCGACCTGCCGCCGCCACGACGGCGATCCCGGACACCTGCGCGGTGCCCATCACGGTCCGGACGTTGTGCTGGGCGAAGACCCGCTCGACCGCGACCGCGTCGGGCTGGTAGAGCTCGAGCCACTCGTCGATGACCGTCCGGATCCGCAGCAGCCGCTCGCCGAGGTCCGTGCCGGCCGGGGTACGGACGACGTGGACCGCGACCGCCGTCAACGTCTGGCCGCTCGAGCCCTCGACCACGCCCAGCCCGCACCGGGTCAGGCCGGGATCAACACCCAGCACCCGCACGCGACCTCCCTGGTTTCGCCGTCACCGGCACGTCGGCCGCACGAACATGTGTTCGACCAGGACCAACCTAGTGCCGAGGCCCGACCGTCCTGCGCAGCGACGCGCCCGGCGAGCCCTTGCGGAGCGCCCTGATCCACGCCTGAAACCCGGCGGACTCACCCGAGCGAGACCAGCGGGAACCCCGCTCCGGCGCGCTGCCCGTACCTCCACGTTCACGCCACCAGGAGCCAGCGTGCGGCGAAGCCGCTCGACGAGACAGTGACGCTGTCGCGGTTGCCCGGCCAGTAGCCGAGCTAGGCGTCGGCGGCGTCGAGCTCGGCCATCACGTCGTCGGGGATGTCGAAGTTGCCGAAGACGTTCTGGACGTCGTCGGAGTCCTCCAGTGCCTCGATCAGCCGGAAGATCCGGCTCGCACCCGCCTTGTCGACCGCGACGGTGAGGCTGGGGACGAACGATGCCTCTGCCGACTCGTAGTCGAGTCCGTCGGCCTGCAGGGCCGTCCGCACGGCCACCAGGTCGGTGGGCTCGGAGATCACCTCGAACGCCTCCCCGAGGTCGTTGATCTCCTCGGCGCCGGCGTCGAGCACGGCGCCAAGGATGTCATCCTCGCCGACCTCGGCGGTCTCCTGGACGCGCGGCACAATGATCACGCCCTTGCGGGTGAACATGTAGGACACCGAGCCGGCGTCGGCCATCGAGCCACCGTTGCGGGTCATCGCCGTGCGCACCTCACCCGCGGCGCGGTTGCGGTTGTCGGTGAGGCACTCGATCAGCAGCGCGACGCCACCGGGCGCATAGCCCTCGTACATGATGGTCTGGTAGTCGGCTCCGCCGCCCTCGAGGCCGGAACCCCGCTTGACCGCCCGGTCGATGTTGTCGTTGGGTACCGACGACTTCTTGGCCTTCTGGATGGCGTCGTACAGCGTCGGGTTGCCGGCCACGTCACCGCCGCCGGTGCGCGCCGCGACCTCGATGTTCTTGATCAGCTTGGCGAAGAGCTTGCCGCGCCGGGCGTCGACGACGGCCTTCTTGTGCTTGGTGGTCGCCCATTTTGAATGGCCGGACATCGGCAGGAGGCTCCTTCAGCTCGACGGCGCATGACGTGTCGCCGGACCCGTCCTACGACGAGTGCCGGACCGCATCGACGAAATATCGATGAACGCGGTCGTCATGTGTGATCTCGGGGTGGAACGACGTGGCCATGACGCTGCCCTGGCGTACGGCGACGATCCTACCCACGGCCGGTCCGCTGGCCACGGTCGCGAGCACGTCGACCCCGTTGCCAACCTTCTCGACCCACGGGGCGCGGATGAACAGGGCGTGGAACGGCTCGTCGAACGGCGTGAAGTCGACATCCACCTCGAACGAGTCGACCTGGCGCCCGAAGGCGTTGCGGCGGACGACCACGTCGAGCCCACCCAGGCTCTCCTGGCCATGGATCGCGCCTTCGACCGTGTCGGCCAGCATGATCATGCCCGCGCAGGTCCCGAGACACGGCATGCCTGCCCTGATCCGGCGCTGCAGCGGCTCGAACAGGTCGAAGGCCCTGGCCAGCTTGTCCATCGTGGTCGACTCCCCGCCCGGGATGATCATGGCGTCGACGGTGGCGAGCTCGTTCGGGCGTCGGACCGGTCTCGCCTTGGCTCCCGACGACTCGACCATGTCGAGGTGCTCGCGCACGTCGCCTTGCAAGGCGAGGACGCCGACGGTCGGGTGCGGGGTCATGCCACCCATCGTAGAAGGGGCCCGCCGCGCGCCCCCGGCTGGCTGGGTGGCGGCTCAGCCGTCCCTGCTCGGTCAGCAGCCGCCAGCCGAGCCGCCAGCCGAGGCGGCGGCCGAGGCCTCGGCCGAACACCAGCAGGAACCACAGCTTCGCCATCGCGTCCACCGCCTCGACCGCAGCCACCGAATGCTGGTCCTTCGGCGCGGGTGGAGGCTTCTCGGCTGCTAGCCGCCAGGTCGTGGGCTGCTCATCAACCGCCGCTGCCACGCGACGGTCACCTCGATCCGACCCTCGTCGAAGGCCGCCGCGATGCCGTGGTCGGCCAGAGTCCTGAGCACGAAGGTCAGCAGGTCGTCGCCTGGGGCCACGTTGGCGCTCGAGCCGTGCCACAGGTTGACCTCCAGCATGCCGTGCTCGACTGCGTGCCAGACGTCGGGATGAGTGAAGTGGGCGATGCCCCACGGGGTAGCGCCCTCGACCGAGCGCTGCTGGAGCGCCTGGTTGGCGGACCAGTGGTCCTCGCATGCCTGCAGCACCACGAGGTCGGCGGCCTCGAGGTCGGCGAAGGCGGCCTGGAGGCGGTCGAAGTCCGTCACCTCGGGCCACCCGTCGGCGTCGGACTCGACCTCCCGCAGGGCTGCCGCGACCAGCGCGTCGGTCAGGCGCTGGGCCTCGCCCGGCTCGCGGACCTCGTCGATCACGGCGTCGAAGATGTCCGCGCGGACATCGCCCGGCTGCCGGTACCCGGAACGCACCTGCACGGCGGCGTAGGTTCCCAGCTGGGCCAGCCGGGCAGCCTTGTCAGGGCTGCCGATCGCCACCGCGCCTACCAGCCTCGCTCGGCGAGGCGGTGGGGCTGGGGGATGTCGTCGACATTGATCCCGACCATCGCCTCGCCCAGCCCCCGCGACACCTTCGCGATGACGTCGGGGTCGTCGAAGAACGTGGTGGCCTTGACGATGGCCGCTGCGCGCTGGGCCGGATTGCCGGACTTGAAGATGCCGGAGCCCACGAACACGCCTTCCGCACCCAGCTGCATCATCATCGCCGCGTCGGCTGGGGTGGCGATGCCGCCGGCGGTGAAGAGTACGACGGGAAGCCTTCCCGCCTCGGCCACCTCGCGGACGAGGTCGTAGGGCGCCTGAAGGTCTTTGGCGGCTACATACAACTCGTCCTCGCTCATCGACTGCAGCCGGCGCAGCTCCCCGCGGATCTGCCTCATGTGGGTGGTCGCGTTGGACACGTCGCCCGTGCCGGCCTCGCCCTTCGAGCGGATCATGGCTGCGCCCTCGGTGAGTCGACGCAGCGCCTCGCCGAGGTTGGTCGCGCCGCACACGAACGGCACCGTGAACTGCCACTTGTCGATGTGGTTGGCGTAGTCGGCCGGGGTGAGCACCTCGGACTCGTCGACGTAGTCGACGCCCAGGCTCTGCAACACCTGGGCCTCCACGAAGTGGCCGATGCGGGCCTTCGCCATCACCGGGATCGACACAGCGGAGATGATGCTCTCGATCATGTCCGGGTCGCTCATCCGTGAGACGCCGCCCTGGGCCCGGATGTCGGCGGGTACCCGCTCCAGCGCCATCACGGCGACCGCGCCGGCGTCCTCGGCGATCATGGCCTGCTCAGAGGTGACGACGTCCATGATGACGCCGCCCTTGAGCATCTCGGCCATGCCACGTTTGACTCGCACTGTTCCGGTCTCCGACACGGCCGGGCGGGAGGAGGGGACTACTGCTGCTTCGTCTGTCACGGGGTGCCTTACATCGAGGTTCTGAGCTGGCGGGAGACCCTCCCATAATACGGCGTGGCAGCCCCGGCGATCCACCTCGCACGCTCGGGACTCACCGCATCCCGTCGTCGAACTCGATCATCCTCGCCGAGTGCTGGTGCCCTTCGAGGCGGAGCCAGCGGGACCGCCGGCGCTGCCGAAGCGGCCCCGCCAGAGCCACCCCGTCGTTATGGATGCGGCGAGCCATCGACGCGAGACGCTGGCTGTCCTCGACCATCGAGACCAGCGCCTGCTCCGGTGAACCGAGGCTGCTGACCTGCCGCAGCGCCCGGGTCAGGTCCGACTCCGCACTCCACTCCCCCCGGCTGCCCGCGTCAGCGCTGGCGGCGCGGGCGCGCCCCGCCGCCGCGAGTAAGTCCCTCGCCGCCGCCGTATCCGCCACGCTCGCCAGCCTCAGCGCGATCGCGGACCGATTCGCGAGGTGTGTGCGCAGCGACGCATCGGCAACCCGGCACCGCCGCTGGAGCCGTCGCAGCCGCGACGCGGTTCGCAGGCAGGAGACGGTCACCATCGCGACCGCGCCCACCAGCAGCGCCGACAGGACGACCAGGGCTGTCACGGCCCACTCGCCACGATGGGGGCCGGCAGCACCGTCTCGTACACCGCCTCGATCTCCGGGACCAGGTCAGACCAGTCGTAGCGCCGTACGGCCTGGGCGGCTCGGCGACGCAGAACGCCCGCCTGGCTGGGGTGGTCGAGGACCCGGCAGATGGCGCGGGCGGCGGCGGCCGGGTCACCTGGCCTGAACAGCCCGCCCAGACGGCCGTCCTGGAGAACCGCCCGGAACGCCACCAGGTCGCTCGCGACGACAGGGGCGCCGGCGGCCATCGCCTCGGCGAGGACGACCCCGAAGCTCTCACCGCCTAGGTGGGGGGCGACGAAGACTGCGGCGGACGCCAGGAGCCTTCCCCGGTCGTCGTCGCTGAGCTGCCCGAGGAGCTCGACCCGCTGCCGGACCGGCTCCGGGAGCGCAGCCACCACGGCGTCCTCGGCCCGTCCTGCCACGAGGAGCCGCGCCGTCGGGTGCGCGACCAGCACCTGGGCGAAGGCGGCGAGGAGCACCCCGAGGCCCTTGCGCGGTTCGTCTCCCCTCCCGAGGAAGGCGATGGTCGGGCCCGGGGATACCCACTTCTCACGTGGCCGCGCGGTGGCGAAGCGGTCGCAGAAGAGGCCGTTCGCGATCACGACGGGCTCGCCGCCCAGATGCTGGACCAGGGTGGCCCTGGCAGCCTCGGACACCGCTATCCGGGCCGAGATCTTCTCCAAGGACGGCCGGAGCAACACCCCCGCGGCCGTCAGGACGCGCGATCGTGCGTTGGCGGTATGGAACGTCGCGACCACCGTCGTGCGAGCGGCCCAGAGTGCGAGCAGGGACACACTGGGAGCCTCGGGTTCGTGCACGTGGACGACGTCGAAGTTTCCTTCGCGCAGCCATCGGCGGGTCTGCCAAAGGACGCGAGGGCCGAACGCCACCCGTCCGACGGCCCCGTTGAACCTGGTCGGCACGCCGCGGCCGACGGTCTCGATGTGCGCCGGGCGGATGGCCGCCTCCCCCGGGGCGAGGAGGCTGACCAGGTGACCACGCGCGAGCAGCGCCGTGGCGAGGTCCTGCACATGGTTCTGGACGCCACCGGGTACGTCGAGGGAGTACGGGCAGACGAGGCCGACCCTCATGTGTCATCACGGTCCGGGTCAGCACGGTCGGGGCCGTCCGCGCGGTTCAGGTCGTGACGCTGGAGGTCGGCGGTGAAGACCGGCTGCAGCATGTGCCAGTCGGTCGGCGAACGCCGGATCCCGGCGCTGAACCAGTCGGCGACGTCCTGGGTCATCGCCGCGAGCCCGGACCTGCCGGGTCGGACGGCGATCGGCGGGCTGAAGTCCAGCTGCAGGAGCGGGCCACGATAGGTCAGGGTCAGGGCCACCATCGGCGCCCCGGTCATCCGGCACAGCGCCGCCGGCCCCCCCGGAAGGCGGGCCGGCTCGGCCAGCAGGTCGACCGCGACCCCGGCGCCGGTCAGGTTGCGATCGGCGAGCAGGCATACCAGCCGGCCCTCTCGCAGCGAGGACCTCAGGATCGCGGTGGGGTTGCCCGACCCCGTCAAGGCGATCACCTCCATGCCGAGCTCCTCGCGGTAGCGGACGAAGCGGTTGAACAGTGACTCCGGGCGCAGGCGCTCAGCGACTGTCGACACCGGCATGCCCGTCAGGCAGGCCCACGCGCCGGCATGGTCCCAGTTGGCCATGTGCGGGAGGGCGATGATGGCGCCGCGACCCTCGGCGAAGCCCGCGCGCAATCCGTCCTCCCCCGTCGTGACCACCGAGTCCACAACCCTGGTCCGGGACCACGCGGGCAACCTGAATACCTCGTGCCAGTAGCGGAAGTACGAACGCATGGCTTCGTGAGAGAGTTCCCTCAGGGCGTCTTGCGGGGCGGTCGGGACCGCTCGCCGGAGGTTGTCCTCGAGCTGCCTGACACCGCTCCCCCGCCGGCGCCAGACCCGGTCGGCGACGCCCTCCAGCACGCGTGTCGCCACCGGCTCGGGTGAGTGTCGTGTCGTCGCCCAGGCGACCCGGAAGGCGTAGTCGACGAGCCTCTCCCGAGGTGCTGCGGCCGGCGTCAAGACGGCGGGGCGGGGTCTGCGAGCGCCTGGCGGCGGACGATCATCATCCGCTGGAGGACCGTGATCGTACTGGCCGCCGCGAGCGCCCAGAGCACCAGCGTCAGCAGGATCTTCAGGTCGAGGAGGTCGGACAGGCCGGACATGGCGATGACGGCTACCAGCCGGTCGGCGCGCTCGGCGATCCCGCCCTTCGCCTGCATGCCGAGGCTCTCGGCCTTCGCCCGTTCGTACGACGTGACCGAGCCCATCACGAGCGCCCACAGGGCGACACAGCCCAGCAGCCGGTCGTGCCCTCCGCCGAACAGCCAGATCGCCAGGCCGGAGAAGATGGCGGCGTCGCCTAGCCGGTCGAGGGTGGAATCGAGGAAGGCCCCCCATGTGGACGAGGCGCCAAGCGTTCGTGCCATGTAGCCGTCGATCAGGTCCGAGAAGACGAAGAGGGAGATGACGAGGTCGCCCACGAAGAGATGGCCCCGTGGGAAGAAGCCCAGGGCGCCCGCCACGACGCCGATCGTGCCCACGATAGTGACGACGTCCGGGGATACCCCGCGCCGGATCAGCAGATGCGCGACCGGCTTGAAGAAGTTGGTCCAGAACTGTCGGAAACGCTCGAGCATCGAAGCAGTCGCAACTCTCTGGTTGTGGGGACAGTCCGCGAAGGCCAAATCTGCGTCGATGCTACCGGCCGCACACCCCCCAGCTGTCCTTGTGCCACGGCCGCGAGAACGCAAAGGTGGGGTCAAGCGCCGGAAGGCTCGAGCCGGCGGCCGATCTGGCCGCCGCCGGAGAAACGGAGACCACCATGCCAGGCAGACCAGGTGGGGCCGGTGCCCCCGACGCGGCAGGACACCAGCCCGACAGCCCAGCGTCGATCCGCAACGTCGTCCTCGTCGGCCCGTCCGGCTCGGGCAAGACGACACTGGTGGAGGCCCTCCTCGCCTCGACAGGGGTGATCAACCGCGTCGGCCGGGTCGAGGACGGCACGACCACGAGCGACTACGACGAGGCCGAGATACGGCAGCAGCGATCGGTGAGCCTCAGCTTGGCCCCCATCACCGTCGGCTCCGTGAAGATCAACCTGCTCGACGCCCCCGGATACGCCGACTTCGTGGGGGAGCTCCGAGCGGGGCTGAGGGCGGCCGACTGCGCCCTTTTCGTGATATCGGCCATCGACGGCATCGATGGCGCGACCAGGGCGCTCTGGCTCGAGTGCGAGAGCGTCGGCATGCCTCGAAGCGTCGTGATCAGCAAGCTGAACCATCCGCGTGCCGACTACGGTGCCGCGCTGGCCCAGGCCCAGAGCGTCTTCGGTACGAAGGTCATACCGCTGTACGTCCCAGTGACCCACGCCGGCTCGGAGGTCGACGACCTGGTCGCGCTGCTTTCGGAGACCGTGTCGGACTACTCGGGCGAGACCGGGGCCGCGAGGCGGGTCAGACCGCCGACCGAGGACGAGCAGCTGCTCATCGCCGACCAACGAGGCACCCTGATCGAAGGCATCATCGAGGAGTCCGAGGACGAGACCCTGATGGAGCGCTACATGTCGGGCGAGGAGATCGACGTCTCGCTGCTCGTCGACGACCTGGAGACGGCGGTCGCGCGCGGCTCGTTCTTCCCCGTCATACCGGTGTCGGCTCTCAACGGGCTGGGCCTCGCCGAGCTGCTGGAGATCGTCACGCAGGCCTTTCCGCCGCCGTCGGAGCATCCCTTCCCCGAGGTCTACACCACGGCCGGACGCAAAGTCCTCGGTCTGGCCTGCGACCCCGACGGCGACCTGCTCGCCGAGGTGGTCAAGACGACCTCGGACCCCTATGTCGGCAGAATCAGCATGGTCAGGGTGTTCTCCGGCACCGTGCGCCCCGACGCCGTCGTCCACGTCTCGGGCCACCTCTCGGACTTCGCCGTCGAGCACCACGGGCACGAGGACCACGACGAGGACGAGCGGATCGGCGCGCTGTCGTCGCCGCTCGGCAAGACCCAGCGCCTCACCACGGCCGCGATCGCGGGCGACATCTGCGCCATCGCGAGGCTGTCTCGCGCGGAGACCGGCGACACGCTCAGCGACAAGGCGAACCCACTGGTGATGCAGCCGTGGCTGATGCCGGAGCCGCTCCTCCCGATCGCCCTCGTCGCCCACGCCAAGGCCGACGAGGACAAGCTCGGCCAGGCGCTGCAGCGACTCGCGGCAGAGGACCCGACCGTCTCGATCGAGCACCACCCCGAGACGCTCCAGCTCGTCCTGTGGTGCCTCGGAGAGGCACATGCCGACGTCCTGCTCGACCGGCTCGCCAACCGGTACGGCGTGCAGGTCGAGCAGGTCGACGTCCGCGTGCCCCTTCGCGAGACGCTCGCTGGCGCCTCGAGGGGGCGCGGCCGCCATGTGAAGCAGAGCGGCGGGCACGGCCAGTACGCCGTCTGCGAGGTCGATGTCGAGCCGCTCCCCGCCGGCAGCGGCTTCGAGTTCGTCGACAAGGTCGTGGGCGGATCGGTGCCGCGCCAGTTCATCCCCAGCGTCGAGAAGGGCGTTCGCGCCCAGCTCGAGCGGGGGCTGGCAGCGGGGTATCCCGTCGTGGACCTGCGCGTGACCTTACGCGACGGCAAGTCGCACAGTGTGGACTCGAGCGACATGGCCTTTCAGACGGCCGGTGCGCTGGCCCTGAAAGAGGCGGCGGCGGCCGCCGGGGTCCAGCTGCTCGAGCCGATCGACGGCGTCGAGGTGCTCATCGACGACGACTTCGTCGGTGCGGTGATGGGCGACCTGTCCACCAGGCGTGCCCACGTGCTCGGTACCGAGCCGGTAGGCGGCGGCCGCACCCTGGTCCGCGCCGAGGCTCCCCAGCTCGAGCTGGTCCGCTACGCCACCGACCTGCGCTCGATCAGCCACGGCACCGGGACGTTCAGCCGGACCTTCTCCCGGTACGACGTCATGCCGTCACAGCTGGCAGCCCGGATGAGCGCCGCTCAGTAGGGTCGCTGCATGAAGGTTGCGGCATGGTGGGTGCGCATCCCGTGCGCCGCCGCCATGCTGGCGGGGTCGGGCCTGGTCACCGCCTGCGGGGGCGGGCAGGGCCCCGACAACGTGGCCGACACGGCGGCGGTGCCCGTCCCGCAACACGGCACACCCACGCCCGTCGACGTCTGTGGACTGGTCACAGGTGCTGACACCGCCGCCGTCGCCGGCAGAAGTCTGCGTCCGGTCGGTCTCGAGTTCGCCGCGGCGAGGGTGGCCACACTCCAGTGCGACCTCGGGACGACCTTCGCAGAGCCGATCCTGAGTGTCGCGCTCGCCGTCGGCCCGGTGTCGGCGGAGGTGTTCAACGACGCGTACGGCGAGGCGGCGGGCGGGGACCCGGCGGTCGTCGACCGGCTGGGTGAGGGCGCCGTCGTCCGCAAAGAAGGTGGACAGATCAGTGTCCACGTCCTCGTCCACAGCTCGATCGTCACGGTGAGCGCGACACTTGACACCGCGCGGCCGATCCGCCGAGCGGTACTGCTGGACCTCGCTGGCGACGCCCTCGCGCGGCTGCCCGGCAACCCCGTCGTGGAGTCCACCAATCCCCGGCGACAGTGCGCGCAGGTGCCGGTGAGGGCGGTGGCAGCCGGAGTCGGGGCACGCCCAGCCCTGTCCGGAGAGCTCTCCGGTGCGGACGGCTCGGTCATGTGCTCCTGGACCGCCCTGCCGGGGTCCGCGGTCGTCACCGTCTTCCGCTCCCCATATGCGGTCGCGACGTACGACCGTCTCGCGAGGGCGTCGGTCTACCGTCGCGTCGACCTGCCGTCAGCGGGTGCGAACGTCCAAGCGCTCTCGCGCGACGATCGTGCCGGTGACCTGCTGATCCTGACAGGCTCCTCCGCCATCGTGGTCATGGTGCTGCCGACGGCCGGCTTCTCCGACCGCGAGATCCCGACGACACCGGGGGAGGTGGTCCTCGCCAGCGCAGTCGTTCGCGCCCTGACCTGACCCGCGTTCTGCCGAGGGTCAGCCGGGCCAGCCGTCGGCGAGGATCGCCCGGGTGTCTCGCAGCAGCTGCGGCAGCACCTTGGTCTGGCCGACGACAGGCATGAAGTTCGTGTCGCCCCCCCACCGGGGGACCACGTGCTGGTGCAGATGAGCCGCTATTCCCGCCCCGGCGACCGCACCCTGGTTCATACCGATGTTGAACCCGTGCGCTCCGCTGGCCGACCGCACCGCGAGCATGGCCGCACGTGTCAGGGTCGCCACCTCCGCCGTCTCGTCGCCGGTGAGCTCGGTGTAGTCGCCAACGTGGCGGTAGGGGCAGACCATCAGGTGGCCAGGGTTGTACGGGTACAGGTTGAGCACCGCGTAGGCCGCCTCGCCCCGCCGCACGATCAGGCCGTCCTCGTCGGACATCGTCGGGATCGTGCAGAACGGGCAGCCGTCGTCGTCGTCCGAGGCCTTGTTCTCGCCTTTGATGTAGGCCATCCGGTGCGGCGTCCAGAGCCGGAAGAACGAGTCGGGCTCACCCGCTCCCTGTTGACGCTCGTACGTCGTCATACCTGGATCCGCTGCTCGACCGCCTCCACGATCCGCGCCACCGCCTCGCCCGTCGGCACGCCGTTGTCCTGGCGCCCGTCGCGGTAGCGGAACGAGACCGCGCCCTCCTCCACGTCGCGGTCCCCGGCGATGACCATGAACGGCACCTTCTGCAGCTGAGCGTTGCGGATCTTCTTCTGCATCCGGTCGTCGGAGCGGTCGACCTCCACGCGCACACCGCGCCGCCTCAGCTCGCCAGCGAGCGAGGACAGATATTCGTCGTGGCGCTCGGCGATCGGGATGGCCACCACCTGGACGGGCGACAGCCAGGGAGGGAACGCCCCGGCGTAGTGCTCGGTCAGCACGGCGATGAACCGCTCGATCGATCCGAACAGGGCCCGGTGGATCATCACCGGCCGTTGCCTCGACCCGTCGGGCGCGGTGTACTCGAGCCCGAACCGCTCCGGCTCGTTGAAGTCGAGCTGGATGGTCGACATCTGCCAGGTACGGCCGATGGCGTCGCGTGCCTGCACGGAGATCTTGGGTCCGTAGAAGGCCGCGCCCCCGGGATCCGGGACCAGCTCGAGCCCGGAGTCCGTGGCCACCCGCCGCAGGATCTCGGTCGCCTCGTCCCAGATCTCGTCCGAGCCGACGTACTTGACGGGGTCCTTGGTGGAGAGCTCCAGGTAGAAGTCCTCGAGACCGTAGTCCCTCAGCAGGTCGAGCACGAAGGTGAGCAGGCTGGTGAGCTCGGAGGTCAGCTGCTCGCGGGTCGCGAAGATGTGCGCGTCGTCCTGGGTCATGCCCCGGACCCTGGTCAGGCCGTGGATCACGCCGGACTTCTCGTAGCGGTACACCGAGCCGAACTCGAACAGCCGCAGCGGGAGCTCGCGGTACGACCGGCCGCGGGCCCGGAAGATCAAGCAGTGGAACGGGCAGTTCATCGGCTTGAGGTAGTAGTCCTGCCCCGGTTTCTTGACGCTGCCGTCAGCGCTGGTCTCCTCGTCGACGTGCATCGGCGGGTACATGCCGTCGGCGAACCAGTCCAGGTGGCCCGAGGTCTCGAACAGTACCGACTTGCTGATATGGGGGCTGTAGACGAACTCGTACCCGCTCTCGACGTGGCGCTGGCGGGAGTAGTCCTCCATGGTCTTGCGCAGCACCCCGCCCCTGGGGTGGAAGACCGCGAGTCCGGAGCCGATCTCGTCAGGGAAGCTGAACAGGTCCAGCTCCACCCCGAGCCTTCGGTGGTCCCGACGGGCAGCCTCCTCTAGCCGCTCGAGGTAGGCGTCGAGCGCCTCCTTGCTCTCCCATGCGGTGCCGTAGATGCGCTGCAGCTGAGGATTGTCCTCGCTGCCGCGCCAGTAGGCCGCCGCCGTGCGCAGCAGTGTGAAGGCGGGGATCCGCTTGGTGGTGGGAAGGTGCGGGCCGCGGCACAGATCCTTCCAGGCGAGCGCGCCGTCGCGACGCAGGTTGTCGTAGATGGACAGCTCCTGGCCGCCGACCTCGACACCGGCGCCGTCCGCCTCGGAGTCGGCGGCCACGCCCTTGAGGCCGATCAGCTCCAGCTTGTAGGGCTCGTCGGCGAGCTCGGACCTGGCGTCCTCGTCGCTCACCATCCGCCGCGAGAAGCGCTGGCCCTCCTTGATGATCTTGCGCATCCGCGACTCGATCCGGGTCAGGTCCTCGGGCTTGAACGGTTCCTCGACGTCGAAGTCGTAGTAGAACCCGTCGGCGATCGGTGGCCCGATCCCGAGCCGGGCCGAGGGGAACAGCTCCTGCACTGCCTGAGCCATCACGTGCGCCGCCGAGTGCCGCAGGATGCTCCTGCCGTCGTCGGTGTCGATCGCGACCGGCTCGACCTCGTCGCCGTCGCGCAGCGGGTACGACAGGTCGCGAAGCTCGCCGTCGACTCTGGCGGCGATGACAGCCGGGTCGTCGACGAAGAGCTGCCAGGCCAGCGTGCCCGTCTCCACGCCCCGCCCAGCACGGTCTGCTGCGCTCAGGACGGTGACGTTCAACTCCGACACGGTGGCTCCTCGAGACGGTGGCGGGCCACGGTGGCGCGCCGAGGGCTCGATCGTATCCAGCGACTCCTCGCGGGTCGCGGGAGTTTCAGCGGCTGGCTCGACTGGTGGTGCCGAGGGTGGGTCGCCCGCCGGTGGCCCCGGCCAGCTCAGGCCGACGGCGTGGTCGAGGACTGGCCGTCGCTGCTGACCTTCGCCGCGGCGGCTGCGGCAGCACTCCCGGCAGCGGCGGCGGCGCCTCCGGCCGCACTCTTCGCGGCGCCGGCGAGCTTCTCACCGACGATCGGCGCCTTGTCGCGGGCCAGGTCCTGCGCGTTGTGGCTGGCCTTCTGGACCGTCGGGCTGGTCCAGATGCGCCGTGCCTGGCCGGCGATCTGCTCGTACCGCTCCCGTCCGGCGCGCGCTCCCAGCACGTACCCGACCGCACCCGCGGTGATCATCGAAAGCTTGCTCATGTCGGTCTCCTGTGGAGTTCGGGGGGCGCCGGGGTCGCAACTCCCCGGATGGCGGTTCCGCCTCGTCGCCTGTGCTCGGTGCGCTCAGCTTGAAACGGCCCAACGTAAGCGGCTCAGTCTCCTGGCCACTCTCCGGTCCATCGCTCGAACGCCTTGGCTCCGCCGCGGTCGACGGCTGCCTTCACGACAGCGTAGATGGCTCCCTGGACGGCCGCAGCCACCAAGATCTCGCGCCAGCTGTACTCCGACTGCAAGGCCGAGGGCGCGTCGGCCTCGTCGTCGCCGACCCGCTTCCAGACCTGCTTGAACACGATGCCGGCCACCACGCCACCGGCAACGCTCGAGACGAGGCCGATCGGCCGGTAGACGACCTTCGCGGCTTTGTTGGCCATGCGCGCTCCTCCCGGGGTGTGCGTGTCGACGGCCTGGCTGTTTCCCCGGACCGTCTCGTGCACACTCTCCCACGGCCGATGCCGGTTCGCTGCGGTCAGGTGGCGTGCCATGCGGCGTGCACGACGGTGTGAGCGGGTGGGCGATACTGGGCTCGAACCAGTGACCTCTTCGGTGTGAACGAAGCGCGCTACCACTGCGCCAATCGCCCCCTGGGCCTGTTTTCCGGCCGTCGGCACACGTTAGCGCATGAGCGAGCGGCTCCCGCACCGATGCGCGGAACCCCCTCGCCCCCGGAGGCCTCTTCCAACGCGCCGAAAACGTTCGGACGGACATGGTCAAACCGATTGATGGATCACACGAAGTGACTGTACAGTTACTTATTGTAATCATGGGTCGCCGGATAAATGATTCCCGCCTGGGCGTCACGATCCGGCTGCCGCGTCGTTTACCCACTGACGGACTGACGGAAAGGGCCCAGTCATGGACACTGTGCCAGCCAGCATCACTCGGGCGCTCACATTCGAGCTCATCAGCGCTGACGGGTCAGCGGTCCCCCTGGCGGCCGAGCTTCGATACGACGAGCACGACCCGTACGCAGTCTCCGCCTGTTTCCGCTCCGGCGAGACCCATGTCAGGTGGGTCTTCGCCCGTGATCTGCTGGCGGTCGGCACGTACGACCCCAGCGGCGACGGCGACGTGCACATCTACCCCAGCCTCGACGCACGGGGGCGCGCCGTCACGACCATCGAGCTGTCGTCGCCCGACGGTGAGGCGATCATCCAGGCCCGCACCGACGAGCTCTGTGACTTCCTCGCCCGCACCGAGGCCATGGTGGCCACCGGTGCCGAGAGCGCGCACGTCGACGTCGACACGGTTCTCGCGCAGATCCTGGCCGAGGAGAACGCCACCGAGGAGAACGCCAGCGACTAGGTCGGCCCCGGATCGGTGTCTACCCTGGTGGTGTGATCTTCGGCCATGACACCAAATGGTCGCTGGCAACCGTCGTCGACCTG
The DNA here is from genome assembly GCA_038239485.1 of Propionibacteriales bacterium. Lineage (GTDB taxonomy): Bacteria > Actinomycetota > Actinomycetes > Propionibacteriales > Nocardioidaceae > DASQEH01. Next base: position 38,447 of record JBBSET010000012.1, on the reverse strand, counting down.
GTGAACTCGGCCCCGGAGTGCGGGGGCGCCGAGGGCCTCCCCGATGCCGCCAGCCTCCGCGAGTTCGTCATGCGGCACCACATCTCCGGTGTCCGTGACAGCGACTTCGGCGACGCCAGCGGCATCTATCGGGTCAGGGAGCGGTTTCGCGCGGTCTTCGGACCGACCGACCCGGTCGCCGTCGCAGACCGCGTCAACGCGCTGGTGGCTCAGGCACCGGTGTGCCCACGCCTGACCGACCACGACGAGTACTCGTGGCACATCCACTACTTCGCACCCGGCGCAACACTTGCGGACCACCTCGCCGTCGACGGCGGGATGGCGCTCGCGCAGGTGGTCGCGGCCGGCGAGACCGACCGGCTCCAGGTCTGTGACGCTCCCGACTGCCAGGCCGTGCTGATCGACCTGTCGCGGAACCGCTCCAAGCGGTACTGCGACGCGCGCACCTGCGGCAACCGCCTCAATGTCGCGGCGTACCGGGCCCGCAAGCGCACCCGCCTGCTCACGGGAAGTGGCACCTGAGTGCCTGAGTTCGAGGTCGAACGGCATACCGGCCAGTCCGCGGTCGAGGCGTGGCGTCGCTTGACCGACTGGGAGCGCCACGCAGAGTTCATCCCGTTCACGACTGTGCGGCTGATACCGCAGGAGCCGGGTGACTCGACACTGCCCGGCGGCTTCGTCGCCCGGACCTCGGTCGGGCCGTTGCACTTCGACGACCCGATGGAGATCACCTACTGGCGGCCGCCCAGCGGAGGCGAGGCCGGGGTCTGCCGCATCGTCAAGCGGGGCCGGGTGGTCACCGGCTGGGCGGTTCTCACCATTACCCCCACCACCACCGGCTGCTCGATCCGTTGGCGCGAGGACGCGGCTGTCCGCTATACCGGGACGCTGCTCGCCTGGCCGACGAGGGTCGTCGCGGCACAGGTCTTCGGCCGGCTCGTGGACGGCCTGATGGGCTCGCCGGCGCCCGCCTGACAGGTCTCCCGGCGGTGGTCACGGCCAGGTTGCCGGCTCAGGGTCGACACCCATCAGGGGTCGACGTCCTGCGGCTCGCGCTCGGACCATGTCCTTGCCACCCGTCCGGTGACCGGCTGCTCGGTCGGGAACGTCCGGTCGTCGAGCTGCGCGACACCCTGCACATCTCGCGTCGTCGACGTAAGGAACACCTCGTCGGCCGTCGCCAGCTCCGCCATCGAGATGTCGCGCTCATCGACGCCACACCACTCCACCACGAGGTTGCGGGTCACCCCGGCCAGACATCCCGAGGTCAGCGGCGGCGTCGCGATCGAGTCGCCGAAGACGCAGAAGACATTCGTCCCGGTCCCTTCGCAGAGGTGTCCCTGGGTGTTGGCCAGGATCGCCTCCGAGGCTCCTCGCTCCTCGGCATAGGCCAGGGCGACCACGTTCTCGGCGTACGACGTCGTCTTCAGCCCCGCCAGGGCACCACGATCGTTGCGAACCCATGGCACCACGACCGCCTTCGTGGTCGCCGGGTAGGCCACCGCCTCGGCGAGGATCACGACCAGGGTCGCCTCCTTGGTGTCTCGCCCTGAGCCGACCGGCGACACTCCCGCCGTGTAGGTGATCCGGATGCGTCCGAGCGCAAGCTCCTCACCGGCGAGTACCTCGTCGACCGCCGCGCGTACGAGCCCGTCACGGGGCGGCGGCAGGCCGAGCCCGACGGCCGACCTCGAAAGGCGCTCAAGATGCCGGGTGAGGGCGAAGGGGACCCCGTCGACGACCTTGATGGCCTCGAACACACCGTCGCCCACAGTGAACCCGTGGTCGAGAACCGTGATCGCCGCCTCGGTCGGGTCGATCAGAGAACCGTTGCACCATGCTCGCATCTCAGCACCCTAGCGAGCAGGGATGGCGGGTCCTCGTCCGCGACGTCGGGAATTGGTGCGTTCCCGCCGATCGGCTATGGTTTCCTCTCGCACGACCTCGCTACCGTGGGGGACGTGATGCGCACGCGGACGTGGCTCAGTTGGTAGAGCATCACCTTGCCAAGGTGAGGGTCGCGGGTTCGAATCCCGTCGTCCGCTCGGAGAGGGCCGCAGGCTTACCCATCCAGCGGTGGAGTGGCCGAGAGGCGAGGCAACGGACTGCAAATCCGTGTACGAGGGTTCAAATCCCTTCTCCACCTCGACGAGACAGCACGATGTTCGACCGCAACAACGGGGGCGATTGGCGCAGCGGTAGCGCGCTTCCCTGACACGGAAGAGGTCACTGGTTCGATCCCAGTATCGCCCACCAGCATCACCGCAGGTCAGAGCATCAATTCGGTGCTCAGACCTGCAGACGTGCCAGGCATGTGCCAGATGTCATCGGTAGTGGTGAGTTCAATCCACGACCGAAGGGCGCTCCCCATGTCCACAACCACAGGCCTCATCACGCAACCACCCAAGCACCGGAGACGGTGCGAGCACCACAAGGAGGACGGCGAGCTTGGCTTCTGCTGCACGCAGGTGGTCAGCGTCGACGGCCACGGCGTCGAACTGAAGCGATGGCACGCTCGATGGCGAGCCCGGCGGTATGTATTTACACAGGATGCTGAGCCGTACTTGACGCCTGACCGGGCTCGCGAGTACGCCAAGCTCGACAGGCAGGCAGCCGCAGCGGACCGCGCGACATCTCAACCAGTCCACCCGGAGGGCGAGGGCCAGGACGCTGCGACGAGTGAGCAGCTAGATTGAGGCCAGTCGTCGTCGCCCTGACGCCGGCGCCGCCCCAGAGTGCTCGTCTCTCGATTCGAGTGCATGTCGGGGCGTCGCAGGAACACTTCCCCGGGCGAGACCGCCCAGAGCGTATCTGAGGGGCCCCTCACCAGGCGACATTCGCCGCCGATTCAGTCAGCCTGCTTGAGACGAGGGTATTCCCAAATCGACGCGTACGTCGGCGGACTCTACGTCGTCTGGACAAAGGCTGTGTGCGTAGGGCGCTGTCAATCACCGTCACGCCACACGAGGACCGGCGAGGGGTCGACTGTCCTCACGCGTCAGCGCGGGAGCACGACCCGAGCGTGCGCCTCGTGAAGGGTTGGCTCGGTCATTTCGGCCTTCGCAAGCATGTTTACGCAAGGGGTCTTAGGGCGTAGCGTGACTTACCGGGTCATCTATGGCCCATGGAGTCATCGTGAACGATCGCGAATCCGACGCTCCGGCCCCCACACAGGGTAACGAGAGCGGCTTGACTCAGCGAAGTTCGGTCACCGAGGGCCGAGGCTCTGGTGAGGCCGGTGACACGGATGGACTGGCCTTTCGGGCGGCCTGTGCCGACCTCCGAGACGCCGTAGCCGACTTACGGGACAGGGCAGCGGCCCGACGAGACATCGCAGTCTCGCTCTACGAGTCCCTCAGCGGCACCCGAAACGAGGCTGCCCGCACCGCCAGGCACTTTGCCAAACTTGATCGGCTGTACGCCAGGCTCGATCGACAGGAAGCCGCTCAGGATCGTTGCGACCTGCTCAAGGAGATCCAGGTCCTTCGGGCCGCACACGGCGATAGTTCGTTCAACCCCCCAACTGGAGAAGGTATGAGCAGCGCAACGTGTCCCCCTTGGTGCGAGTCACACAGTTTCGAGGGCACCGATAGGACACCAGGTCGAGTGACAACTCACCACCACTCGCGTCGAATCATCTGGTCCGACGAGACCCCCGACACCTACGCCCAGATCCAGCGAAACGACCGATTCGCCGATGTCGGGGAACCAGCGGGCATTTTCGTTAGTTACGGCGATGCGCTTCCGGATGGATTCCACGACATCGCGGCTGGCGAAGCCCGGCGCCTCGCCTCCGCGCTCACGATCCTCTCCGACGAGCTCGATCCCGAGTAGCAGTCTCAGACGGGCCAGCTCAGGCCGCCCCCTTACCTGAAGGCCCGCAGCCGCTCAGCCAAGGCATGGAACCTTCACGTGGCGTTCGATCCTGAGCCCGGCGCAAGAGCCATAGCCTGGGGGCAGGTTGACCTGGGCGCCGCAGGTCTCCTGGCCTTACCGGCATTTCCGGGGTGCTGCCACCTTCGCGGCCGTGGCCTCGACGCGCTCGAAGGCGCCGGTAAGCCCGAGCCGTTGGGCCATGTCGGCGTCGAGGGTGACGTGGACACTGGTGATTTGTGTTGTGCCGTCGAACACGGCGTAGCCGTCCTTGACCCTAATCTCGACGCCGGAGCAGCCTCGTTCACCGTACCCTCGGCTGCCTGGCCCGCCAGCGGGAGGCTGCTCGGTAAGCGCTCGGTTAGCTGGGTTTGGCCTATCGTGCCCCACCCGCGTGCCTTCCGTTAACCTGCGCGTGCGTACCGTCGACGCATGCAACTCCCGCTTCCGGCCGTCGCAGTGGACCCCGCGACGGGGCAGACGCGACGCCGGCCGAGGCGTGGTGCACCACGTGTCCGCGTCGCCATGGCCGCGGGTCGGGCCGCTGGCTTTCTGTCTCGAGCTACCGGGCTCGGCGGCGGCGGGGTCATCGGCGGTCGCCTCACTTTGAGGCTGGCCCCGGGGGCTGCGGCTGCGCTCGCCGAGGATCGCGAGATCGTCCTGGTGAGCGGCACCAACGGGAAGACCACCACATCCGCTCTCCTCGCCGCCGCGCTGGCAACCAGGGCCCCGGTGGCTGCCAACGCCGATGGTGCCAACACCGATGCCGGACTGATGACGGCGCTCGCCCACAGCGGAAACAGGCTGGCCGTGTTGGAGACCGACGAAGGCTGGCTGCCGTGGGCGGCGGCGCAGCTGAGTCCCGCGTCGGCGGTTCTCCTCAACCTCACCCGAGACCAGCTCTCGCGCCATCACGAGGTGGCTCGGGTCGTGTCCACATGGCACGAGGCTATGGGCCCGGTACCGCTCGTGGTCGCCAACGCCGACGACCCCAACACGGTGTGGCCGGCGATGGCGGCGCCCAGCCAGGTATGGGTCGGCGCCGGCCAGCTCTGGACCCAGGACTCGGTCGCCTGTCCGCGATGCGGCCGACCCTGCCGCCAGGACGGCGGACCGTGGATGTGCACCTGCGGGCTGCGCCGTCCACAGCCGACGTGGTGGCTGGAGGACGACGACCTCGTGAGCGCGTCCGACAGGCTGCCGCTGCGGCTCGAGCTGCCGGGTCGGTTCAGTCGAGCCAACGCCGCCATGGCGGTCGCGGCAGCCGTCGCCTGCGGAGTCGACGCGGCGACCGCGGTCGAGGCCGCGCGTGCGATCCACGACGTGGCGGGACGGTTCGCCGTCGGAGACCACCACGGCAGGCAGGTGCGCCTGCTCCTGGCCAAGAACCCCGCCGGGTGGTTGGAGACCCTCGGGCTCGTGAGCCGCGAGGACAGCGCCCTGGTCCTTGCCGTGAACTCCAACGGCGTGGACGGGCGGGACCCGTCCTGGTTGTACGACGTGGGCTTCGACAGCCTTGCCGGTCGCACGATCGTGGTGACGGGTCGACGCTCGTCGGATCTGGTGGTGCGGCTCAAGCTGGCTGGCGTGGCCTGTGTAGCCGGTCGCGACGTCGTGCACGCGCTTTCGCTGATCCCGCCAGGGCGTGTCGACGTGATCGCCGACTACACCGCCTTCCAGGACGCTCGACGGAGGCTGGCTCTTGTCGCCGTCCGGTGACCTGACGATCGTGCTGCTCTACCCCGAGCTCCTCGGCACCTACGGAGACCGGGGCAATGCGCCGGCCCTCGTGCGGCGTGCGCGCGGCCGGGGGCTGCCTGTCTCGGTTGTCGAGGTCGCGCTCGACCAGGCAGCACCGGCCTCCGGCGACATCTATCTGATCGGCGGAGGCGAGGACGCGTCCCAGCTGTTGGCGGGCGAACGGATACGCGCCGACAAGAAGCTGACGGGGGCGCTTCGGAACGGAGCGACCTGCCTGGCGGTCTGCGCCGGGTTCCAGCTGCTGTCCACCTCGTTCTGCGACCGCGACGGGCGTACGATCTCCGGCCTGGACGTCCTCGACGTGCGCTGCGGCAGGTCGAGCGGGCCGCGAGCGGTCGGCGAGGTGGTTGCCGACGCCGCCGGGATACCGGCCCTGCCGGTCCTGAGCGGGTACGAGAACCACCAGGGCGACGCCCATCTGGGAAGGCTTGCCCAGCCGTTGGGCCTGCTGCGGTGTGGGACCGGTAACGGGGCGGGGATCGACGAGGGAGCCGTTCAGGACAACATCGTCGCGACCTATATGCACGGACCGGTCCTGGTTCGGAACCCCGCCTTGGCCGACCATCTGCTGGCCAGGGCGACCGGCACCGCCCTTGCGCCGATGCCCGACGAGGACATCGAGCGGCTCCGGAAGGAGCGACTACACGAGGCGCTCCACCGCCCGCGGCGTCGCCGACTCCCGGCCGCGAGACCTCGGTAGACGACCTGGACCCGCGTGCACACGCTGTCATTGCGCGTCAAACCATCTCATTCTCTATAACATAGAGTGACATATAACTTACTCTTAGCAATGTTTCTTCCAAATGACGGCTGAGCGGACCCACGCCGGAAGTCACCGCGCACCTCGGCTGGGTGATGAAATTCCCCAACCATGCCATAGAGGGCGAAAGTATCCGCATTCTCGGTTGAAGATATCCGTATGGATGGCATAACCCGCATCCCATGGGGCACGGTTGTCATAGCGACTCGTGACCGCCCGGGCGGTATGGGTCTCAGGTCCTGGGGTTGATCCAACAGCCCCAGGACCGCTCCGGCCGGCCGCGGACCCATCCGAGCTGTCTTCACCCTCGCCGCGGCCGCCGGGCAGACTCACTTTCCGGCTAGCCGCTTGTCGTGAGCGCGATCAGCACCATGTTCATCGCGATGATCAAGGCCGCGACGACGGCCGCTGCGACAGTCGTCAGCTTCTGGTTCACCAGCGTCCCCATCACGTCGTCGCGACGGGTCAGCAAGATCAGGGGGACCAAGGCGAACGGGATGCCGAACGACAGCACGACCTGGGACACCACGAGGGCGTGCGTCGGGTCGACGCCGACCGACAGCACCACGAGGGCCGGGCTGAGCGTCACCAGGCGTCGCACGAGTACAGGGATCTTGCGACGCAGGAAGCCCTGCATCACAACCTGCCCCGAGAAGGTACCGACGCTGGAGGACGCGAAACCTGAGGCGAGCAGCGCCAGGGCGAAGAAGAGCGCCGCGGTCGATCCCAGCGACGAGTCGAGACCGGTGTAGGCCGCTTGGATGGTGGTCACGGTCGGCGTCTCGCCGAAGAAGGCTCTGGCGGCGATGACCAGCATCGCCAGGTTCATCAGCCCGGCCAGTGTCATCGCCGACACGACATCGATGCGCTGGCTTCGCAGGAGCGCTCGGCGCTGGGTCTCGGTGTCCGTCACATAGCGGTTGTTGGTCAGCGCCCCGTGCAGGTAGATCGCATGTGGCATCACCGTCGCGCCGAGCATGCCGGTGGCGAGGAGCAGGCTGTCGGTGCCGTCGAAGCGGGGGACGACCCCCCGGACGACCGACACCGGAGCGACCCCGCCCACGACCAGGCTGTAGAGGAACCCCACCAAGATGACGCAGAGCAGGCCGGTGATGGCCACCTCGAACGGGCGGTGGCCGCGGCTCTGCAGCCCAAGGAGCGAGAACGCGATCCCGGCCGTGATCAGGCCCCCCACGATCAACGGCACCCCGAAGAGCAGCTGGAGAGCCAGCGCCCCGCCCAGCACCTCGGCCAGGTCCGTGGCGATCGCCACCACCTCGGCCTGCAGCCACAGGCCGAAGACGACGTAGCGGGAGTAGTGCCGTCGGCACAGCTCGGGCAGGCTGCTACCCGTGGCGATGCCGGACTTCGCGGACAGGTACTGGATCAGCATGGCCATCGCGTTGCTGACGAGCACCACCCAGACCAGCAGATAGCCGTACCTGGAGCCGGCAGAGATGTTGGTGGCGAAGTTTCCCGGGTCGACATAGGCGATCGAAGCCACGAAGGCCGGCCCGAGGAGCGGCAACGGCCCGCGGACGAGCGCCCGCGGGACCGCCGAGGCGACTGGTGGCAGATGCCTCACGAGGCGGCTGCCAAAGCGCGGCCCTGCGCTGGGGGGTGGGTGTGCACGTGCTGATCCTGTCAAATACTCGCGGCTCGCTGGGGCTGTGCCTCACATCTACGCCGTGTTACGGTTCGATAACTGCCCGCAATCCAAGAACTGGACGATTTCCGCAATCCGGATTCTGATCCGCGGCGAATGCCCTATGGAAGTGCCGCGAGGATTGCCGACACTTCGGACCATACATACCAGTTCAGTACCTATGACCTGTTATGCGATTACTTCTTTCGTCACCTGATCTCGGGAGGATCAATGTTCGGTTCAGCAACTATCCGCAACTTTATTGAGCGAAGCGCTGAGAACGACACCGACAGGCGCAACTTCCTGCGCACCGCCGGCGTGGCAGGCATGGGTGTGGTCGGCGCATCGGCGCTGACCGGGCTGGGAACCGGGGCCGCTGTGGCCGCTGGTGCCCCCAGTGACGGCGCGATCCTGAACTTCGCGCTGAACCTCGAGTACCTGGAGGCTGAGTTCTACTCGTTTGCGGCCTTCGGTCACGGCCTGCCGCACCAGTTCACCACCGGCAAGGGCAACCGCGGTCCGGTGCACGGCGGTCGCGCGGTGACCTGGCAGACCCGGGCCATCCGCAACTACGCCAAGGAGATCGCGCACGACGAGATCTCGCACGTGATGTTCCTGCGCTCGGCCCTCGGCTCGGCGAAGGTGTCGCGTCCGACGATCAACATTCAGCACAGCTTCACCGTCGCGGCCCGGGCCGCGGGACTGATCGGGCCCCACCAGACCTTCGACCCGTATGCCAACGAGAACAACTTCCTGCTGGCTGCGTTCATCTTCGAAGACGTCGGCGTCACCGCCTACAAGGGTGCTGCCCCGCTGATCAGCAACAAGACGTACCTGGAGGCTGCCGCCGGCATCCTCGCGGTCGAGGCGTACCACGCCGGCATCGTCCGCACCAGCCTGTACGCCAAGCAGCTGAACGGCGCCGTGAAGGCGATCTCGGCCGCACGCGACAGCCTCGACGGCTCGTCCAACGACGACCAGGGCATCGGCAACAAGAGGGTGTCCAACCTGGTCCCGACCGACAAGAACAGCATCGCCTACAGCCGTTCTGCCGACCGGGTCCTCAACGTCGTCTACCTCAACCCCGGAAAGACCACCCACGGTGGCTTCTTCCCGCACGGCGTCAACGGATCCATCAACACCAGCGGTCCCAAGCCCAGGTGATCTGAGCCACGTCACCGCTGCTCCCTCCACACGAGGAGGGCAGGTGCAGGCTCGTAACCAGGCGACAACGGCCCTGGTCTCGGCTCGCTTCGAGGCCAGGGCCGCGCCGCGTCCAGGGCGAGGACCGTTACGTCTGTCGCGTTCGGGGTATCAGCCAGTCGGGTTCGCCACGGCGCAGTCCCGCTAGGATCAGGGCAACCCCAAACCACCGCGCCGGAAAGTTCTTCCGGCGGCGACGCTGAGCACGACGACGTGCACACATCCTTGAAGGAGCACGATGGAGGTCTGGCCCGGCGCGCCCTATCCCTTGGGCGCTACGTACGACGGCGCGGGGACGAACTTCGCCGTCTTCTCCGACGTCGCGACCAGCGTCGAGCTGTGTCTGTTCGGGATCAGGGGCGCCGAGACCCGGATCGCCATGACGGAGCAGGACGCCCTCGTCTGGCACGTCTATCTGCCCCGCGTCCACCCCGGCCAGCGTTATGGGTACCGGATCCACGGTCCGTACGCCCCGAAGCAGGGTCAGCGCTGCAACCCCGCCAAGCTCCTGATGGATCCGTACGCCAAGGCACTCGAAGGCGCCATCGACTGGGCTCCCGCATGCTTCTCGTACGACTTCAACGACCCCGAGGTGCGTAACGACGCCGATTCGGCGCCACACACGATGAAGTCCGTCGTCATCAACCCGTTCTTCGACTGGCAGGAAGACCGCGCGCCCCGCCGTCCCTACCACGAGACCGTGATCTACGAGGCGCACGTCAAGGGCATGACCCAGCTTCATCCCGGCATCCCGGAGGAGATCCGCGGCAGCTACGCCGCGATCGGACACCCCGCGATGATCGAGCACCTCACCAAGCTCGGCGTGACCGCCATCGAGCTGATGCCGGTCCACCAGTTCGTCAACGACTCCGGCCTCGCGGAGCAGGGCCTGTCCAACTACTGGGGCTACAACACCATCGGGTTCTTCGCCCCGCACAACGCCTACAGCTCGTCGGGCCAGCGCGGCGAGCAGGTCCTCGAGTTCAAGGCGATGGTCAGGGAGCTGCACAAGGCGGGCATCGAGGTCATCCTCGACGTGGTCTACAACCACACCGCCGAGGGGAACCACCTCGGCCCGACCCTGTGCTTCCGAGGCATCGACAACACCAACTACTACCGGCTCGTCGACGACGACCCGTTCTTCTACTACGACACCACGGGCACCGGCAACACGCTGCTGATGCGCAGCCCGAACGTCCTCCAGATGATCATGGACTCGCTGCGCTACTGGGTCACGGAGATGCACGTCGACGGGTTCCGCTTCGACCTCGCGGCAAGCCTCGCCCGCCAGTTCCTGGAGGTCGACCGGCTCAGTGTCTTCTTCGACCTGGTGCACCAGGACCCGGTCATCTCCCAGGTCAAGCTGATCGCGGAGCCCTGGGACCTCGGCCCCGGCGGGTACCAGGTCGGCAACTTCCCGCCCTTGTGGACGGAGTGGAACGGCAAGTTCCGCGACACGGTGCGCGACTACTGGCGCGGTGAGCCTCGCTCCCTCGGGGAGTTCGCGGCCCGGCTGTCCGGCTCCAGCGACCTGTACGAGTCCAACGGCCGGGCACCTTACGCGTCGATCAACTTCGTCACTGCCCACGACGGCTTCACGCTGCGCGACCTCGTCTCCTACAACGAGAAGCACAACGAGGCCAACGGCGAGGGCAACAACGACGGCGAGAGCCACAACCGGTCCTGGAACAGCGGCGCCGAAGGCGAGACCGACGACAAGGACGTGCTGCGGCTGCGGGCGCGCCAGCAGCGCAACATGTTGACGACACTGCTCCTCAGCCAAGGGGTCCCCATGATCGCCCACGGCGACGAGATCGGCCGGACCCAGGGCGGCAACAACAACGTTTACGCCCAGGACAACGAGATCTCGTGGGTGCACTGGGACGACGTCGACGAGGACCTGCTGGAGTTCACCCGGCGGCTGCTCGCCCTTCGCGCCAGCCACGCGGTCTTCCGGCGGCGGCGATTCTTCACCGGCGACGACGCCGGGAACGGACTGCCCGACATCGCCTGGCTGAACCCCGAGGGCAAGGAGATGGGCGGCGACGACTGGTCGTCGGACTTCATCCGTCCGATGGCCGTCTTCCTCAATGGTGAGGGGATCACGGAGTCCGGCCTGCGCGGAGAGGACATCGTCGACGAGTCGTTCCTGCTGCTGATGAACCCCTCCCACGAGGACGCCATGATGACGCTGCCTGACGGCCCGTTCGGCAAGCACTGGCTGCCGCTGCTCGACACCGCCGATGCCACCGTCACCGGCACCGACGCCCGCCCGGTCAGGGCAGGTCGTGAGCTGACGGTGTGCGCACGCTCCGTCGTCGTCCTGCGCCGTGCCTGAGCCGCGGGACCTGACGGCTACCTACCGGCTCCAGGTCCACGCGAACTTCGGCTTCGCCGCCGCCGCCGAGGTGGTTCCCTACCTCGCCGACCTGGGCGTCTCACACCTGTACCTCTCACCGGTGCTCCAGGCCGCACCGGGCTCGTTGCACGGGTACGACGTGGTCGACCACAGCCGCGTCAACCACGAGCTCGGTGGCGAGGCTGGGCTGGTGGCGCTCGCGGATACCGCCCACGCCCACGGACTGGGCATCGTGGTCGACGTGGTGCCCAACCACATGGGCCTCCCGACACCGGCGTACCTGAACGCCGAGCTCTGGGAGACCCTGCGCCTCGGCCGCGAGAGCCCGACCGCCTCGTGGTTCGACATCGACTGGGAGCTGTGTGACGGTCGGCTCGGGCTCCCCGTGCTGGGCGGCCCTCTGGAGGAGGTCGTCGCCGCGGGGGAGCTGGCGCTGGGCGAGCACGACGGCGCGCCCGTGGTCAGCTACTTCGACCAGGTCTTCCCGGTGGCGCCCGGCACCGAGCGCGGAACCGTCGCCGAGGTCCTTAGCCGCCAGCACTACCTGCTCGGCAGCTGGCGCGACAAGGACGAGCTGCTCGGGCATCGGCGGTTCTTCGACGTCGACACGCTGGTGGCGGTCAGGGTGGAGCTGCCCCACGTCTTCGACGCGACCCACGCCACGCTCGTCGACCTGCGCCGCCGTGGTGTGGTCGACGGCTTCCGGATCGACCACCCCGACGGGCTCGCCGACCCGGAGGGGTACCTCGCCCGGCTGAGCCAGGCCACCGACGGCGCCTGGGTCGTGGTGGAGAAAATCCTCGAAGGCGACGAAGGGCTGCCCACGAGCTGGGTGACCGCCGGCACCACCGGGTACGACGCGATCCGCGCCATCCAGACCGCCCTGGTCCCCGACGTGGGCGCGCCGCTCGACGAGCTGTGGCGGGCTACCGGCGCCGAGAGCTCACTGGCCGACACCGAGCTGGCTGCCAAGCGGCTGGTGCTGGACCTGCTGCTGACGCCGGAGTTGCGCCGCCTGACCCGTCGGGCGACGGCCGCCGCCGCCGCCGCGGGCCACGAGATCGCGGCCGCCGAGATCGAGGACGCATTGCGGGAGATGCTCGTCCAGGTCCGGACCTATCGCGCGTACGTCCGGCTCGACGTTCCGCCCGACGACGAGGCCGTGCGTCGCATCGACGCGATGCGGTCGCTGGCCGAACAGGCCCGACCGGACCTGGCGGCGACTCTGCAGGTGCTGTGCGACCTGGTGCTCGACTCCCAGACGTCGAGCCCGGACGGGCGCGACCTCGTCGTGCGGTTCCAGCAGGCCTGCGGCCCGGTGATGGCCAAGGGTGTCGAGGACACCACGTTCTACCGCTTCCACCGGATGATCGCGCTGAACGAGGTCGGCGGCGAACCCGACGCTCTCGAACACCCCACCGTCGACGCCCTCCACGCGTGGGCCGAGCGGCAGTCACTGTCGTCTCCGGACGGCATGACCACGCTGTCGACACACGACACCAAGCGCAGCGAGGATGTCCGGTCCCGTCTGCTGGCCGCTGCCGAGGACGTGAACGGCTGGCGTCGGGCCTGGACTGTGGTGCGAGCCGCCGCGCGGCGCCTCGACGTGGACGAGCCGACGGCCTACCTGGTGATGCAGACCCTCGTCGGCGCCTGGCCGATCAGCGAGGACCGGCTCAACGGCTACCTCGAGAAGGCGGTCCGTGAGGCCAAGCAGCACACCGGCTGGACCGACGGCGACGAGGACTACGAGCAACGGGTCCTCGCGCTGGCAGCCCACTGCCTGCGCGACGACGCGGTCCAGGACGCGGTAGGAGGCTGGGTCACCGAGCTCGAGCCGGTCGTCAGGACGGTGACGCTGTCGACCAAGCTGCTGCAGCTCATGCTGCCCGGGGTGCCCGACATCTACCAGGGGTGCGAGCTGGTCGCCCGCTCCCTCGTCGACCCGGACAACCGGCGACCCGTCGACTATCCCGACCGCAGCAGCCGGCTCGCGCGCCTGGATGCGGGGGAGGGCTCACGCGACCTCGACGACGACAAGCTGTGGGTCACCTCGCGGGCCCTGCGCCTGCGCGTTGAGCATGCCGGCCTGGTGGGGGCAGCCTCGACGTATCGGCCGGTCACCAGCCAGTCGCCACATGCCCTCGGGTTCGTGCTGAGTGAGCAGGTCGCCGTCGTCGTCACCCGCTGGCCGTTCCAGCAGGCCCGGTCCGGGTGGGGACGGGCCACGGTGACCTTGCCCGACGGCGCCTGGACCGACATGCTCAGCCAGTCCGGACAGCGCCAGATCCACGGCGGCAACCCGGTGACGTGTGAGGAGATCTTCGCCCACCTTCCCGTAGCGCTGCTCCTCAGGGAGGCCGAATGAGGTTCGAGGTCTGGGCCCCCAAAGCGCAGGAGTCAGTCGCGCTGCTTGTCGGCTCCGAGCGCCACCAGCTGGCCCCTGCGGGCGAGGGATGGTGGCGCATCGACCTCGACGCGGCCAACGGGACCCGATACGCCTTCAGCGTCGACGGAGGCGAGGCTCGAACCGACCCCCGGGCGCTGCGGTTGCCTGACGGGCCGGAGGGACCGTCGGAGGTGTTCGAGTTCGACACCTTCGAGTGGACCGACGACGCCTGGCGAGGCGCGCAGCTCCCCGGCGCGGTGATCTACGAGCTCCACGTGGGCACGTTCACCGACGAGGGCACGCTCGACTCGGCGATCGAGCGGCTCGACCACCTGGTCGACCTGGGTGTCACCCTGGTCGAGCTGATGCCGCTTGCATCCTTCCCTGGCCGCTACGGCTGGGGATACGACGGCGTCGGGCTGTATGCCGTGCACGAGCCGTACGGCGGCCCCCAGGCGCTGTGCCGCTTCGTCGACGCCTGCCACCACCGTGGCCTCGGTGTCTGCCTCGACGTCGTCTACAACCATCTGGGACCGAGCGGCAACCATCTGACCGAGTTCGGGCCGTACTTCACCAACCGGTACGGCACCCCGTGGGGCGACGCGCTGAACCTCGACGATGCCGGCAGCGACGAGGTGCGGCGGTTCATCATCGACAACGCCTTGATGTGGCTCCGCGACTTCCACGTCGACGGGCTGCGGCTGGACGCGGTGCACGCGCTGTTCGACGACCGCGCGGTCACGATGCTCGAGGACATGTCGTCTGAGGTTGCCGCGCTCGGCACCGGACTGGGGCGGCCGCTCTGGCTGATCGCCGAGTCCGACCGCAACGACCCGCTCACCGTGACGCCGCGCGAGGCCGGGGGGCTCGGCCTGCATGCCCAGTGGGCCGATGACGTCCACCACGCGCTGCACGTCCTGCTCACCGGGGAGACGCAGGGCTACTACGCCGATTTCGGCGGCCCGGGGGTGCTGAAGAAGGTCCTCGAGGGCGTCTTCCTCCACGACGGGACGTATTCGGCGTTCCGCCGCCGGACACACGGGCGGCCTATCGACCGCAGCCGTACACCGGGATGGCGGTTCGTCGTGTCGCTTCAGACTCACGACCAGGTCGGCAACCGTGCGATGGGCGACCGGCTGGCAGCGGATGTGTCGACCAGCTTGCTTGCCTGCGGGGCCGCGCTGCTCCTGACGGGTGCGTCCACCCCGATGCTGTTCATGGGCGAGGAGTGGGGGGCGTCCACGCCGTGGCAGTACTTCACCGATCACACTGACCATACTCTCGCCGAGGCGATCCGGACCGGGCGGCGTAACGAGTTCGCGTCACACGGGTGGGACCGCGACGAGGTTCCCGACCCGCAGGCCGACCGGACAGCTCACCGTTCACGGCTGAACTGGGACGAGGTCGACACGCATCCGCACGCCCGGCTGCTGCGCTGGTACACCGAGCTGATCAGGCTCCGCCGCGAGGTCGGCGACCTCGGTGACCCCCGCCTCGACCGGGTCCGGGTGGAGCACGACCAGCAGGCCGGGACCGTGGTGGTTTACCGCGGGGAGCACGTGGTGGCGGTGAACCTGTCGGAGTCACCGCGCGAGGTCGTGCTCCAGACCGGCGGCGGCCAGGAGCCCGTGCACGACGTGATGCTCGCCTGGTCGCCTGACGACGTCATCGTCGACGGGAACGCCCTGACCATCCCGGCTGAGTCGGCCGTGGTCCTCGCCTCCCGACCTTCCTAGCCCCGTCAGGGTGGCGAGGGTCTACTTGAGACGGGCGGCCGCCCGCTGCTGCTTGCTGAGGTGCTTGGACTGCTTGGCCAGTTCGTGACGGAGCCGGGCGTCGGTCCGGGCCGCCATCCGCCGCTGCTCGCGCTTCAGTGCGACCCAGCTCTCCAACCTACGGACCGGCAGCTCGCCCGACTCGACCGCCGCGCGGACATCGCACCCCGGCTCGGTCCCATGGGTGCAGTCGTGGAAGCGACACCCGGCAGCCAACGACTCGATGTCGGGAAAGGCCGCCGGCGAGGTGTCCGCCCCCGGGATCCCGAGACTCCGCAGCCCAGGGGTGTCGATCACGCAGCCGCCGGCCGGGAGGAGCAGCAGCTCGCGTCGCACGGACGTATGACGCCCCTTGCCGTCGGCGCGGATCCCGGTGGCGTTGAGGACGTCGGCTCCGACGAGTGCGTTGGCCAGCGACGACTTCCCATGCCCGGACGACCCCAGCAGCACGACCGTCAGATGGCTCCCGAGGAGCTCGTGCAGCCGGTCGATGCCCTGCCCGGTCGTCGTACTCGTGCACACCACCTCGACGCCCGGTGCGACCCGCGCCACGTCAGCCGCCACCTGGTCGGCGTCAGGCACCAGGTCGGACTTGGTGAGCACGACGAGTGGCCTGGCCCCGCTCTCCCACGCCAGCGACAGCAGCCGCTCGACCCGGCCGAGGTTCGGCTCAGGGTGGAGGGCCACCACGGCGGCGGCGAGGTCGGCGTTCGCCGCCAGAACCTGTCCCCGGGACGTCCTCGACGCCTCCGCCCGGACAACGGCAGTACGGCGCGCGAGCAGGGCCTCCACGGTCTCGGGCCCGTCCGGCCATCGGCGTACGACGGCCCAGTCGCCGGTGCAGGGTCCTGCCACGGTGTCGGCGGCCATCGTCTCGAGCACGCCCGACCCGAAGCTCGCACGGACCAGGCCCCCCTCCGTCAGCACCGAGCACAGGCCCCTGTCCACGCGGATGATTCGACCCGGCATTCCGGTGTCGGCGTACGGCGCCAACGCCTGCTGCCAGGACGCGTCCCAGCCCAGAGCCGGGAGAAGCGATGCCGTTGCCGTCACGAGGCGAGGGTAGGCGCGCCCGCTGCGGCGGTGCACCTGGTTTTCCGGCCCTGTGCCGGACGTCGCTGTCCACGTGTCATGGCCCGATGCTGCCGGCGTCGTCGGGAGTCGAGGACTCTGCCCGCGGCGCCGCCTGGCGGCGCCGCCCTCGGCGCAGCCGCTCCGATCGCGCACGGGCCGTGGACTTCTCCGGCCACACCTGGTCGAAGGCGGCGTTCAGGGCGGCCCCGATCAGGACCGCCAGCGCGGTCAGGTAGAGCCAGATCAAGAAGGCGATCGGAGCAGCCAGCGGCCCGTAGATCGACGTCGAGGTGCTCTCCAGGACGACGCGGAGCAGGTAGCTCCCGAGAACCCACATCCCGAAGGCGAAGGTGGCTCCTGGGACGTCGTAGCGCCAGGAGGAGCGCACCGGGACCGACAAATGGTAGAGCGTGGTGAGGAAGGCGACGCTCAGCACGATCACGGTCGGCCAGTAGAGCTGGTTCAAGAAGTCCAGCCGCGCGGGCAGGAACCTGTCCACCAGCCGCGGGCCTGCCAGCACCAGCGGCAGCACCACGGCGCCGACGAGCAGGCCCACGACGTACAGGCCGAAGGACAGCAGCCTGGTGCGGACGATGCCGCGTCGCCCGCCGAGGCCGTACATGATCGTGATGGTGTCGACGAAGACGTTGAGCGCCCTCGACCCCGACCACAGGGACAGCACGAAGCCGATCGAGATGATGTCGAAGCGGGAGCTCTGGTTGATCACCCGGGCCAACGTCGGCTCGACGATCTTGTGGACGGAGTCCGCCGTCAGCACCTTGTTGGCGAGATCGAGGACCTGGTCCCGGAAGCCGGTGATCTGCGACGGGTCGACGCGCTTGACGATGTAGCTGATGCTGCCGGCGAGCCCGAAGATCAGCGGTGGGAGCGAGAGGATCGCGAAGAAGGCCGCCTCGGCGGCCAGCCCGGTCACCCGGTACCGGAAGCACGAACCGACGGTTGAGGTCAGGATCCGCCACGACACCTCTTTGGCGCTCGCTGCGGTCCAGCGAGACGACTTCGCCTCGCTTACGGAGTCTGCCGCCATGCGCCAACGGTATAGACCGGTGACCTGACGGCAGGTCCGCCGCGTCGAGCCGCGCCCAGGCTCGCGTGTCGCCGGCCCCATTATGCTGTCCGGCATGGCCTTGTCCGACACTGAACTGCCCGCCGCCGCGACTCCAGCCGAGGGCACAGCCGCTCCCGTCGAGGGTGCCTTCGACGGTGGGTCCGGGGACGGCGACCTTGCCGCCAAGGCCAGCCTGGCGTACCGCTCGGCGCTCGACGTGATCGCGTCCGTCGAGCCGCGGATCGCCGCCGCCACGAGGGCCGAGCTGGTGGACCAGCGGTCCTCGTTGAAGCTCATAGCCAGCGAGAACTACGCCTCTCCCGCCGTCCTGCTCACGATGGGTAGCTGGCTCAGCGACAAGTACGCCGAGGGCACGATCGGTCACCGTTTCTACGCGGGCTGCCGAAACGTCGACGAAGTGGAGTCGGTTGCCGCGGAGCATGCCCGCGAGCTCTTCGGGTCGCCGTACGCCTATCTGCAGCCGCACTCCGGCATCGACGCCAACCTGGTGGCCTTCTGGGCCATCCTTGCGACGCGGGTCGAGGCACCGGCGCTCGCCGAGCGCGGGGTCAAGGGCGTCAACGACCTCAGCGAGGCCGACTGGGAGGAGCTCCGGGCCAGGTTCGGCAGCCAGCGGCTGCTCGGGATGTCACTTGACGCCGGCGGCCACCTCACTCACGGGTTCCGGCCCAACATCTCCGGCAAGATGTTCCACCAGCGCAGCTACGGCACCGATCCGGCGACCGGGCTGCTCGACTACGACCGGGTGGCCGCGGCCGCGCGCGAGTTCAAGCCGCTGATCCTGATCGCGGGATACTCCGCCTACCCCCGGCGGGTCAACTTCGCGACGATGCGCGAGATCGCGGACGAGGTCGGCGCCACGCTGATGGTCGACATGGCCCACTTCGCGGGACTGGTGGCGGGCAAGGTGTTCACCGGCGACGAGGACCCGATCCCGCATGCCCACATCACCACGACGACGACGCACAAGTCGCTGCGCGGGCCACGCGGCGGGATGGTGCTGACCGGCTCGGACTACTCCGACGCGGTCGACCGGGGCTGCCCGATGGTGCTCGGCGGCCCGCTCTCGCACATCATGGCCGCCAAGGCCGTTGCGCTTGCTGAGGCCCGACGGCCCTCGTTCGCGACCTATGCCCAGCACATCGCCGACAACGCCAAGTCGCTGGCCGAGGGCTTCCTCTCGCGTGACGCCGCGCTCGTCACGGGTGGGACCGACAACCACCTCGTGCTCCTCGACGTGTCGGGCTTCGGGCTGACCGGCCGGCAGGCGGAGTCCGCGCTGCTCGACGCGGGCATCGTCACCAACCGCAACTCGGTGCCGTCGGACCCGAACGGCGCCTGGTACACGAGCGGCGTACGACTCGGTACCCCGGCGCTGACGACGCGCGGCTTCGGCGGCGCCGAGTTCGACCGGGTCGCCGAGCTGATCGTCGACGTGCTCGCCAACACCGCCCCCAGCGCCGCCAAGTCGGGCGGGATGTCCAAGGCGGGCTATACCCTCGCCGTCGGGGTCGCCGACAGGACGCGGTCCGCCGCCGCGGAGCTGCTGGACGCGCATCCGCTGTATCCCGGCCTGGAGCTGTGAGCACGGCCGCCCGGCCACGGGTGCGCTATTGCGCCCCGTTCCGGGCGTGACTTCTCACTATTCGAGATGACATCTCAGGATCTGGTATGAGCGTTTGCGATCGGGTGTCGCAGTCGTGGACCATTACCCTATGACGTCTGCTGCCGCGTACACCGTCCATCTCGTGGTCCGCCGCCACGTGGACTTCGGCATGACGCGCAGCATGATGTGTTTGGCCGCCTGACCTCGCCCGCCATATCTGTCGGGCGCGCGGCCTCCGAGGCCCCGTGATGGCTCTGTAGCGTCGAGCCGCTCGCCCCCCGGTCGCGCGCCCTCCACCGAGGAAGCGCCGAACATGACATCTCCCAGCAACACCACGACCGCCGAACGCTCCCCGCAGCCTCCGGGCAGGGCGTCGAAGCGGCTGGCCAGGGGTGAGGGCCAGTGGGCCCTGGGCTACCGAGAACCGCTGAACGTCAACGAGCAGGCGAAGAAGGATGACGACGCCCTCAACGTGCGGGCCCGGATCGAGAACATCTACGCGCACCGAGGCTTCGCGTCGATCGACCCCTCGGACCTGCGCAACCGCTTCAGGTGGTGGGGCCTCTACACGCAGCGCCGCCCCGGGATCGACGGCGGGCGCACCGCCGTGCTGGAACCCTGGGAGCTCGACGACGAGTACTTCATGCTCCGCGTCCGCATCGACGGCGGCCAGCTCAGCACCGAGCAGCTTCGGACCATTGCGGACGTGTCGACGACGTACGCCCGCGACACCGCCGACATCACCGATCGCCAGAACATCCAGCTGCACTGGATCCGCGTCGAGGACGTCCCCGACATCTGGGCCCGGCTCGAGGCCGTCGGGCTGTCCACGCAGGAGGCGTGCGGCGACACGCCCCGCGTTGTCATCGCGAGCCCGCTGGCCGGTATCGCTGCCGATGAGCTGGTCGATCCGACATCGGCGGTCCGCGAGATCACCGACCGGTTCGTCGGGGACCCGGCCTTCTCCAACCTGCCCCGCAAGTTCAAGACCGCTATCACCGGCCACCCCAGCCTCGACGTGGCGCCGGAGACCAACGACCTGTCCTTCGTCCCCACGGTCCATCCCGAGCACGGCGTCGGGTTCGACGTCTGGGTCGGCGGCGGGCTGTCCACCAACCCGATGCTCGCCAAGAGTCTCGGCGTGTGGGTTCCACTCGACGACGTCGCCGACGTGTGGCGCGGTGTGATCAGCGTCTTCCGCGACTTCGGGTACCGCCGGCTGCGCTCCCGGGCGCGGCTGAAGTTCCTCGTCGCCGACTGGGGAGTGGAGAAGTTCCGGCAGGTGCTGCAGGACGAGTACCTCCATCGCACCCTCGTCGACGGCGCGGCGCCACCGAAGCCGCTCGGTAACGGCGACCATGTGGGGGTGCACGAGCAAGCAGACGGCCGCTTCTACGTCGGCCTGTCCCCCACGGTCGGTCGGATCTCCGGGACGACGCTGACCAAGCTCGCCGACATCGCCGAGGCGCACGGGTCGAGCCGGGTCCGCACCACCCCTTACCAGAAGCTCATCATCCTCGACGTGCCGCCCGACTCGGTGCGCTCGCTGCAGGAGGCGACCGACGACCTCGGACTGTCGAGCAAGCCGAGCCAGTGGCGGCGCTCGACGATGGCGTGCACGGGTATCGAGTTCTGCAAGCTCGCGATCGTCGAGACGAAGGACCGCGCCGCCCAGCTCGTCGCCGACCTCGAGCAGCGCATCCCGGATCTGGACACTCCCATCACCGTGCACGTCAACGGCTGCCCCAACTCCTGCGCGCGGATCCAGGTCGCCGACATCGGCCTCAAGGGCCAGCTCGTCCCTGACCACGACGGGACCCACGTCGAGGGCTTCCAGGTGCATCTGGGCGGCGGCCTGGGACTCGAGGCGGGCTTCGGCCGCAAGCTTCGCGGGCACAAGGTCACGTCGGCCGGACTCACCGACTACGTCGAGTCGCTCGTCAGGCGTTTCCTGGACGAACGAGACGAGGGCGAGCGGTTCGCCTCCTGGGCGGCGCGCGCCGACGAGGAGGCACTGCGATGAGCGGCCACTCCGTGCCCCTGCACTGCCCGTACTGCGCGGGCGAGAACCTTCATCCCCATGGCGAGCGCCACGGGGCCTGGGAATGCCGCGAGTGCCTACGGGCGTTCTCCGTGTCGTTCATCGGACTGCTCGCGCCGAACATCGCCGCGCGGCCCGCGACCACTGAGGCCACCATATCCACCCCTGTCCCACCCGCCCCTTTGGCCACCGCCGCATCGGGAGGTTTAATATGACGGTGATCAGCCTCGACGAGCTCCGCGACACCGCCATGATCGCGGGGCCGGAGCTGGAGCTCGCCCCCGCCGAGGCCATCATCGAGTGGGCGGTCGACACCTTCGGCAGCCGGTTCTGCATCACGTCGTCGATGGGCGACGCGGTTCTCGCGCACTTGGCCTCGACCGTCGCGCCGGGTATCGACGTCGTCTTCCTCGACACCGGGTACCACTTCGTCGAGACGCTGGGCACGCGGGACGCGGTCGCAGCCACCCTGCCCGTCAACCTGGTGACGCTGTCCCCCACGATCACCGTGCGGGAGCAGGACGAGAGGTACGGCGCCGACCTGTGGTCACGCGATCCGGACCTGTGCTGCAACATCCGCAAGGTTCAGCCGCTCGCGACAGGACTGGCCAACTACGACGCCTGGGCCACCGGTCTGCGCCGCGAGGAGACCCTGAACCGCGTGATCGCCCCCGTGGTCGGGTGGGACGAGAAGAAGGGCAAGGTCAAGATCTCACCACTCGCCCGCTGGACCCAGGACGACGTCGACCGCTATATCGCCGACAACGGCGTGCTGGTCAACCCGCTGCAGTACGACGGGTACCCCTCCATCGGATGCGGTCCGTGCACACGCCGCGTCGCTCCGGGCCAGGACCCGCGCAGCGGACGCTGGGCTGGCACGGGCAAGACCGAATGCGGGATCCACTCGTGAGCGCGCCCGCACTGGTGGCGCTCGCGCATGGCAGCCGAGACCCCAGGTCGGCTCGCAGCGTCCGGGAGATCGTCACCAACACCAAGCGGCTGCGCCCGGACCTGCGGATCGAGCCCGCCTTCCTGGACCACGTCAAGCCCGACCTCAGCTCGGTCGTGGGGCGACTGGCGGCCAGGGGGCATACCGAGGTGGTCGTCGTTCCCCTGCTGCTGAGCTCGGCCCACCATGCGAAGGTCGACGTGCCCGAGGTGGTTCAGCAGGTGGGCGCCGCGCATCCAGGGGTTGCGGTGCGGGCCGCTGACGTCATCGGCACCGACGCCGCCTTGCTCGGGGTGCTGGACGAGCGGCTTCGCGAGGCCCTTCGTTCTGCCCGCGTCCGGGAGCTCGACGCGCTGGTCCTGGCTGCCGCCGGATCGTCCGATGCCCGCGCCAACGCCATGGTGGCCCGGCTCGCCCGGGTGTGGGGATCGCGCCACCGGCTCCCCACCAGCGTCGCCTTCGCCTCGGCAACTCCCCCATCGACCGGTGAGGCCGTCCGGGACTGGCGGCGCGAGGGCCGGCGGCATGTGGCGGTCGGGTCCCTGTTCATCGCCCCCGGCATGCTCCCGGACCGGGCGGCCGAGCTCGCGATCGAGGCCGGTGCCGTCGCGGTGTCGGCCCCACTGGGCGCACACGACGAGCTTGCCAGGATCATCTTGGCGCGGTACTCCGTCGGAGCATTGAAGCTGGTGGAGATCCCCGCCGCCTAAGCTCGCCCCCCGCCGAGACGACGGCAGATGCGGCCGGATGGCAGGATCGACCCGTGCAGTCCCTCTTCCCGACAGCCCCGAACGAGCTGAGCTACGACGACCTGGCCGAGCTGTACGCCTATCCGGCGGAGGGCCGGTGGCTGAGAGCCAACTTCGTGACGTCCCTCGACGGGGCCGCCCAGGGGGGTGACTCCAGGTCGGGCAGCTTGTCGAGCAAGGTCGACAAGCGGGTCTTCGGACTGTTGCGCTCGCTGTGCGACGTGATCGTGGTAGGAGCGGGCACGACGCGCGACGAGGGCTACCTGCCCGTCACCGCCAGCGAGATGCGCACCTCGATCCGCAGCCATCTCGGCCTGGCCCCGCTTCCCTCGATCGCCGTCGTGTCGCGAAGCCTTCGCCTCGACCCGGCGCTGCTCTCGGGCGGCGAGGCCCCCACGATCGTGATCACCACCGAGTCGGCGCCGGCCGACCTGCGCAGCGAGCTTGACGAGGTCACCGATGTCATCGTGGCCGGCGAGGCCGACGTCGACCTGACGCTCGCCGTCGAGGCCCTGGTGGCCAGGGGTTTCCAGCGGATGCTCTGCGAGGGCGGCCCGGCGCTGATGCGTGCGCTCGTCGCGGCCGGTCAGGTCGACGAGGTCTGCCTGACTGTCACCCCGCTCGTCGTGGCGGGTGAGCGGTTGCGGATCACCCACGGAGACGTGGTCGACCCGCCGGCGCAGTTCGTCCTGCGACACCTGCTCGAGGACGACAGCCAGCTCTTCTTCCGCTATGCGCGATGCTGACCGGGCTCCTACCTGACTCTTGCAGTCCCGAGTCCCGGCACGATGTCACCAAGGCTGAAGGTGAGCGGCTGCTCGAGCTGTTCGTAGGTACATGAATCCGGGGTGCGGTCCGGTCGCCAACGGTTGAACTGGGCGGTATGCCGGAACCGCTCGCCCTCCATGTGCTCGTAGCGGACCTCGACGACACGCTCGGGGCGCAACGGCGTGAACGACAGGTCCTTTCCGGCGTTCCAGCGTGAGCCCTCACCCTTGCGAGGAGTCCGCTGGCCGGCTTCATGCGCGGCCCAGCTCCACGGGTGCCCGTCGAAGTCGGTCACGAGCGGCTGCAGCTCGTCGAACAGCTCCTTGCGACGGACCATCGAGAAAGCGCCGATGACACCCACCGATACGAGCGTGCCCGCGTCGTTGTAGAGGCCCAGCATGAGCGAACCGACCGCGTCGGGACCACTCTTGTGCACGCGGTACCCGGCGACGACGCAGTCGGCGGTTCGCTCGTGCTTGATCTTGAACATCACCCGCTTGTCAGGCTGGTAGGTGCCCTGGAGCGGCTTCGCCACCACCCCGTCGAGCCCGGCCCCCTCGAACTCGACGAACCAGCGCTGGGCGACCTCGCGGTCCGCGGTGACCGGCGTCAGGTGGATGGGCGCCGCGACCTCCGCCATGGCTTCCTCGAGTGCAGCGCGGCGCTCGACGAACGGCCGCCCGGTGTAGTCCTCGTCCCCGAGTGCCAGCAGGTCGAAGGCGATGAAGGACGCAGGCGTCTTCCCACTCAGCATCGTGACCCGGGACACGGCTGGATGGATACGCTGCTGAAGTGCGTCGAAGTCCAGACCGGCGTCGGTGGCGATCACGATCTCGCCGTCGACCACACAACGCTCCGGCAGCTCGGCTTTGACCGCCTCGACGAGCTCGGGGAAGTACCGGGTCATCGGCCGCTCGTTTCGACTGCCGAACTCCACCTCGTCACCGTCTCGGAAGACGATGCTCCTGAACCCGTCCCACTTGGGCTCGTACGAGGCGCCGGGCGGGATGGTCGGGACGGACTTGGCCAGCATCGGTGCGACCGGCGGCATGACGGGCAGCTCCATCGCCCCATTGTGCCGCCTCTGCGACGTCCCCATCCAGGCCGGGCAGGCATGATGGACCCAAGCAGACCAGAAGGAGCGCCATGTACAACGTGATCGTCCTTGCCGAGCAGGCCATGACTGCTGGAGACGCCGCCGAGGTCGTCTCACTCCATGAGGGGATCGAGGACGCACGGCACTACCACGTGCTCATCCCCGTCGACAACGCCCAGCTCCGGGTCGAGTCGGCGTTGGAGTCGCTGTCCAGCAACGAGACGATCGCCGTCCCCGTGATCAGCGGCGAGGACATCGACACGAAACAGGCCCAGCAGCAGCTCGACTCGGCGGGCGAGACCGCTGTGTCGTCCAGCGTCGCCGCGATCACCGCTCTGGGCCACGACGCCGATGGCGAGGTCAGCTCCGACGACCCGATCGAGTCGCTGTACGCGATCGTCGTTCAGGAGTCAGCCGACGAGGTCATCATCATGACACGCCCTCACATCGTGCAGGAGTTCTTCCACGTCGACTGGGCGTCACAGGCGCGCCGGCGACTCGGCGTCCCGGTGCTCCATCTCGTCGAGCACGAGCCGCTCGACGCGGAAGCGGTCAACGGCCAAGGCATCACCGGAATGTGAGGAGGCGGTCGAGATGACGTTTGACGAGTTCAAGGCCCGTCAGGCGGCCGTGTGGGGATCGGCGCCGTTCGAGAACATCGCCCGCACCCTCGCCGGGATGCATGCCACGGTCGTCGCCTCACTCGACGGTGGGCCTGGACAGGAGTGGCTCGACATCGGCTGCGGGACCGGCGAGCTGGCTCGGCTCGCAGCCGCGACCGGTGCCAGCGTCACGGGCTGCGACCTGTCGCCCGCGCTGATAGCTACGGCCAGGAGACAGGCCAGCGAGGCTGGCGTCGACGCCGCCTTCGACGTCGGTGACTGCGAGGCGCTGCCCTACCCCGACGCCTCCTTCGACCTGGTCTCGTCCACCGTCGGAGCGATCTTCGCGCCCGACCACACCGCGGTCGCCGCGGAGCTGGCCCGGGTATGCCGACCGGGTGGCCGGCTGGCGATGACCGCCTGGACCAGGCAGGGCCATATCGCCTCGTTCTTCAACGTGATCAGCGAGTACGCCGCACCTCCCCCGCCGGGGGTCGCAGATCCGATGGACTGGGGAGACCCGCAGTACGCCGACTCACTGCTCGGCGCGAGCTTTGACGTGACCGCCACGACCGAGGACGCCACCTGGCGGGCACCGTCGGCAGAGCAGATCGTGGACGACTTTGCGACCAGCTTCGGCCCGGTCAAGACCTTGCTGGCCGCACTGCCGCAGGATCGGGGTGCGGAGCTGCTCGGCCGCCTGCGGGCAGACTTCGAGACCTACCGGAACGGCGACATCATCGAGATGGCGCGGCCCTACACGCTTCTGCACGGCGTCCGGCGCCCCTGACCGACACGCGGTAGGGGGACGTCGGTGCCACACCACTGGGCTTACTCTTCGAGGGTTCACCGATATGCAGCGCCAACCTCACCTAGAGTTCTCAAACACCTACTTTCTGGGAGACTCATGCCTAAGCGACATCTCGCTCTGCTCGCTGCAACGGGATTGATGGTCGCCATCGCCGGCGTAGGGCAGACCCAGGTGACGATGGCCGGCGTGGTGAATGGGTCGCCGATGAAGACCTGGCAGGTCCACGGCACAGTCGACGCCATCGCCTACTCGGGTTCGAGGGTCTATGTCGGCGGGACGTTCAACAGCATCGACGCCCCAAGGGGTTCTGGGTTGGCGAGCAGGCCACGGCACAACCTTGCGGCGTTCGACGCGACAACGGGCGACCCGCTGGGCTGGAGGCCCACCACGAACGGCAAGGTGCGCACGATCAAAGTCACGCGCAACGGGGGAACTGTTTTCATCGGCGGTGACTTCACGTCCGTGTCCGGTGTGCGCCGGGCTCACCTTGCGACCCTCTCGGCCCGGACGGGCCAGCCGCGCCGCTTCGCCCCCCAGATCCAGGGCAACATCCGGTCGCTGGCTCTGTCGCCCTCCGGGTCCGACCTCTACATCGGCGGGGCCTTCACGAGTGCCGACGGCTCGCCGCGCGGACATCTCGCATCGTTCCGGATGCCGTCCGGTGTCTTGCGTGCCTGGGCACCGAGACTGTCGAGCAGCTCTCGTCGACGGGCGGCAGTCAACGCCATCCGTTTGTCCCACAACGGCTCGGTGCTCTACATCGGGGGCGCCTTCACGTCAGTGAACGGCCAACCGCGCAGGAACGGAGCTGCGGTCGCTGCCGGCACCGGGGCCGTGCTGCCCTTCCGGCCGCTGCTGAGGTCTCTGGTCCTCACGGTCAATCTGGCGTCGAAAGGAAGCACCGTCATCTTCGGCGGGCGGGGCCCTGGTGGGTACGTCGCGGCCTACCGGTCAGCCAAAGGTGCCAGGCTCTGGTACCGGCAGCTCGATGGCGACGTGCAGGCGGCCACCGTCCACGCGGGTGGACTGTATGTCGGCGGCCACTTCGACCGGGTCCAGAAAGTCGGATCGGGCTATCTGACCCGTCACCATCTCGCCGAGTTCGGCGTCAAGGGCGGCACGGCAACTCGCTGGCGTCCCACCGCGAACAGCACCCCTGGCGTCTTCGCGATGGCGAGCAGGCCGGGTTATGTCTGCGCCGGCGGTAGCTTCACCACGATCAACTCACGAGCACAGGCAGGGTTGGCTCTCTTCGCCAACTGAGGACCGGGCGGCGGCCGGGCACCGGGTGGGGGCTGGGCGTCCGTATGCGTCGCAGGGGCCGTCTTGCTCTCGGGCATGGAACCGTAACGACGCCGAATGCCGGAGAGTGGTCGGCCCTTGCGGAGCGCTTCGAAGACCTGATGGGCAAGGACAACGGTGACACCGAGTTCCTCGAGCGTGCTGAGAAATCCTGAGCCTGACGAGGTTCTGTCATGCGTAGCCGCGTACGCAATGGGTACGTGGGGGGCAGGAGGACGAATGACCCCCAAGCCTCAACAGCCTCGACTGTCCACCGCCCTCGCTGCCGAAGCAACACGCGATCGCCACGCGCTAAGCAGACTCGCGCTGCGGCAGATGGCTTGGCGACTCGGGCACCACGATCTTCGACTCCAGACCTCGAAGCTGTCGACGACGCGGTACTTCACCTGCTGCGGCTGTGGGTGGGCGAGCTCCACCCGACACAGTCGGGGGGACGCCCTCGGGGCGCTCCAGCATCACCTCCAGCTCGCTGTCCGGCAATGGGACCGTACCGGCCTGCCACTGCCCAGCCCGCGCGGTCGTCGCCGGGGGCGCGCTAGCTCGTAGCTCGGCCCTATAGCGTTACTCTCCGCAGTCATTTGTACACAGAGATGGCCTGTACACCGTAAACGAGCCGCTGCTAGCGTTGGAGCCGATTCACTGCGGTCAGTCACCTTGACGGTGGTCTGGCTGGGGCTGACCGTTGTGTCATCGAGGGGCTCCCGCGTGCACGTTTCCGGGCAGAATGTTCGAGGGAGAATGTCGGTGTCTGGCCCCTGGAATAGCAGAGCCCGCTTCATGGTGGTGTGCACGGTGGCAGCACTGATGGCCACTGGATTGAGTCAGGGCCCCACGTCGGCTGCGGACGCCCGCGCCGCTGCGGCGGTTGGAGATTGGCCCGCATATGAACGCAATGTCCAACATAGCTCCGGCATGTTCGACGATCTGTCGATCACGACATCCAATGCTGGCACTCTGCGTGAGCAGTGGCACTACCTGGTGAGTGACAGCACGAAGGCCGGCCAGCCGCATCGCAGGCTCGACGCCAGTCCGACGGTCGTCAATGGTCGAATCTACATCGGGTCGCGTACGGGCATGTTCTACGTGTTCGATGCCGCCACCGGCGCGGTGGTGTGGCAGAAGCAGCTGGACTACGGGTCCAACACGTACTGTGCCGCGAAGGGGATCGTGGGGACGGCCACTGTCGAGCCGGACCCCGTCACCGGTGTGCTGACGGTGTATGCGCCGGGCGCCCACTTCCTTTACGCGCTGAACGCCGCTACCGGGGCCCAGCAGTGGAAGACCGCGATCGGGCCTAACACGGCTGCAGGCAACGGCTTGTACGTCAACTGGTCCTCACCGAGCGTCTACGGCGGTCAAATCTATATGGGCCTGGGGGCCAACTGTGAGAGCCACCTGATACGCGGCGGCGTGGAGTCCCTGAACCAGCACACAGGGGCCGTTCAGCACACCTACTATGCGGTGCCGGCGGGCAAGGTTGGTGCGAGCGTGTGGAGCAGTGAGGCGGTTGGAGCGGCCGGCGTGTACGCAACCACCGGCAACCCCGACCCGGCGGGAACAACGATCGACGACGCATACTCGATTGTCAGGCTGTCGGGCTCGACGCTGGCGCGGCAGGACAAGTGGACGGTTCCAGCCGGCCAGGCAGCCGATCTGGACTTCGGCAGCTCCCCAACGCTCTACAGCGCCTCAATCGGCGGAGCGGCCACAAACCTGGTCACCGCCTGCAACAAGAACGGGACGTTGTACGCGTGGCAGCGCGACGATCTTGCCGCCGGTCCGGTGTGGACACGGCAGGTGTCCGTGAGTGGATCGGCCACCGCCTTGGGCTGCATGACTTCGCCCGCCCTGGACTACCGGATGCACCTGTTGTTCGTCGCGGCCAATCAGACGAGCATCGCGGGCCAAGTCGTGGCCGGTGGCCTACGCGCCCTCGACCCGGCGACAGGCGCCATACGATGGGAACGCGGACTCCCATGCATGCCGGTTGGTAGCCCGACCCTCAACGGCCAGGTCGTCGCGGTAGCCATGTTCGGCTGCCCGGCCGGCGTCTCACCCACCGTCGAGTTGTTCGACGAAGCTACCGGCAACCCGCTCGGAAGCCTCCCTTCGCCTGGAAGCATCTTCGCCCAACCAGTCTTCGCAGACGGACAACTGTTCGTGGCAAGCGAAGACGGCACGTTAACCGCATATGCACCGTAGCCCTCAGCCAAGACCTCAGCCCCGAACTCGCATGTGCGGCTCGGATGGCATCGAGCTGAGAGGTACCTGCACGGCTGGCAGAAGGCGCCTCGAGCTTCGCAGCGAGATCCCCGTGTCGTTCGGCCATGTTCCTCGAGATCGGGCGAGTGAGCGTCAAGCCCACGTCACGCACAACTCAATCTGCGGAGTTTTCCCAGTTCAGAGGGTTCTTCTTGCTCGGCTGCACCCTCGGCGGCTCGCCCGGCATCTTCGGGTAGTCGGGTGGGTACGGCATGTCGCCCAGGCCGTCGCTGAGGTCGCGCTCGTACAACGCGAGCAGGGGCTCGAGCGAGTGATGCACCTCGTCGATCGCCGCGTGCGGATCCCCGATCTCGGCAACCCGAGGAGGCACCGTACGCAAGGTGAACGAGCGAGGGTCGAGCCCGACGAGCTCGTCCCACTCGACGGGGGTGGACACGGGGGAGCCCGGAATCGGCCGGAGGCTGTACGCGCTGGCGATCGTCCGGTCCCGGGCGTTCTGGTTGTAGTCGATGAAGATCGCCTGCCCACGCTCCTCCTTCCACCATTTGGTCGTGACCTGGCCGGGCATCCGGCGTTCCAGCTCGCGGCCGAACGCGATAGCGGCGTGGCGCACGTCGGTGAAGCTCCAGCGTGGCTCGATCCGCAGGTAGATGTGCACGCCGCGGTTGCCCGACGTCTTGGGGAACCCCCGGTAGCCGAGCTCCTCCAGCAGGCCGCGCGCCCCGGCGGCCACCCGCCCGGCATCGGCGAAGTCGGTACCGGGTTGCGGGTCGAGGTCCAGGCGTAGCTCGTCTGGGTGGTCGACGTCGTCGCGCCGCACCGGCCACGGGTGGAACGTGATGGTCCCGATCTGGGCCGCCCATGCCACCACCGCTGCTCGCGTCGGGCAGACCTCGTCGGCCTCGCGGCCGGAGGGAAATGTGATCCGGGCCGTCTCGACATACTCCGGTGCTCCCTTCGGGATGCGCTTCTGGAAGAAGGCGTCCCCGACCCGGTCGGAGCGGGTGGCCTGCTTGATGTCCGGGAACACCCCTTTCGGCCAACGCTCCAATGTCGTCGGCCTGTTGCCGAGAGCGCGCATGATGGCATCCCCGACGCTCGCGTAGTACCTGACGATGTCCAGCTTGGTGGCCTCAGGGGTCGCGTCAGTGGCAGGGAAGATGACCCGGTCGGGGTTGGAGACGCGCACGGGTGTGCCGTCGACATCGATCTCTGTCGCTGGTGTGGGCATGCCCGGCAGCCTATCCAGAACCGCTCACCGGGAAGCCCATGCGCAGCAGCCAGAGCCGGGCACAGCAGGCACCACCGGGGACACCTCGCCCGTGGGGTTCATGCAGAGGTTCTTTCGGTTCGGTGACGACGGCTCTTGCGGTCCAGCATGGACTGCCGAATGCTTGTGCCCGCCCGTAGGCTTGCAGCATGACGACTCAGGTGAGCAAGACCGAGGCAGAGTGGAAAGCTCAGCTCTCCAAGGAGGAGTACACCGTGCTCCGCAAGGCAGGCACGGAGCGTGCGTGGTCCGGCGCCTATGTCGAGACCAAGACGCAGGGTGTCTACCACTGCCGTGCCTGCAACGCCGAGCTCTTCCGCTCCGACGAGAAGTTCGACAGCCACTGTGGTTGGCCGTCCTTCTGGGCGCCGAGCGAGACCGACCACGTTGTCCTGAGCACGGATCGGTCGATGGGGATGGCCCGCACAGAGGTCCGGTGCGCCAGCTGCAACTCGCACCTCGGCCACGTCTTCAACGGCGAGGGCTACGACACACCGACGGACGCCCGCTACTGCATCAACAGCGTCTGCCTCACCCTCGAACCGGCCGAGTAGGGCCACCGCCCCGAGGACATGACCCCCGGCCGAGGATCGACACCCTGGGGGGTGGTCAGGGCAGGGCGGCGATGAGGTCGGCCACAGCGCGGCGACGCCCGGTGTAGAACGGAAGCTCCTCGCGCACGTGCCGCCGGGCCTTGCTGCCTCTCAGATGCCGCATCAGGTCGAGGATGCGGTGCAGCTCGTCGGCCTCGAAGGCGAGCAGCCACTCGTAGTCACCCAACGCGAACGATGCGACCGTGTTGGCGCGGACGTCGGCGAAGTCACGCGCCATCTGGCCATGCTCGGCGAGCATCGCGCGGCGCTCAGCGTCCTCGAGCAGATACCACTCGTAGGACCTGACGAACGGATAGACGCATACGAAGGCGCGCGGCTCCTCATCGGCAAGGAAAGCCGGGATGTGGCTCTTGTTGAACTCCGCCGGGCGATGCAGGGCCAGCTGCGACCAGACCGGCTCCAGCCGCCGCCCGAAGGAGGTCCGCCGCAGCCTGTTGTACGCGGTCTGGAGCGCCTCGGCCGTCGGGGCGTGCCACCACACCATCAGGTCCGCGTCCGCCCGAAGGCCCGAGATGTCGTACGTCCCCCGGACCACGACGTCCATCTCGGCCAGCTCGGCGAAGAGGTCGTCAACCTCGCCAGCCTGCTCAGCGCGATCGCTCTCGTCGTCGATCGGCTCGGACACCTTGAAGACCGACCACATCGTGTAGCGGATCAAGATGTTGATTCGTCGTGCGGACTTACCCTGATCGGGGCGCTTGCCCCGCTCCGCGGAAACCTCTGTCATGGACCCATTGTCCCGGGCGCATCCAAGTAGGCCAGCAGTCGGGTGGCGGCGGCCTGGCCGCCAGCGACAACGGCAGGGATGCCGACACCGTCGTAGAGGGCGCCGCAGACCTCGACACCCGCGACCTCGCCCAGGGCCGTCCGCAGTCTGCGCACCCGGTCGAGATGGCCGACCGCGTACTGCGGGAGCGCACCGCCCCACCGCGTCACCCGAGCGTCGACGACCGGAGCAGCGAGCCCGGTGGCGCCACGAATGTCGAGCCGGGCCACCTCGATCAGGTCGTCGTCGCCGCGCTGCAGGATGGTCTCCTCGCGATGCCGCCCGATCGAGCAGCGGACGATCGTTACGGCGCCAGAGAGCCACGCCCATTTCTGCGACGAGTACGTGGCGGCCTTGATGACGTGCCCGTCGACCGGCGGCACCAGGAAGCCTGTCCCGCTCAGCTCAACGCCGACCTGGTCCGAGCCGTATGCCAGCGTCACTACGGCCATCGAGGCGTACTCGACTGCGCGCAGCTCCCTGGCTGCCGCCGGAGCCCCGACCTGCAGCAGGCGGGCCGCCGGCGCACCTGGCACCGCGATCACCACCGCATCGAAAACCTCGCTCACAGCGGCGACCGTCGGTCCTCGCGTCACCCGCCAGCCCGCAGGCTCGCGGATGAGCTGACGCACCGTCGCGTCGAGGATCACGCGCCCACCGCGCCGCGTGATGTCGCGAGCCACCGCCTCGGGAAGGCGCCCGATCCCGCCGCTGATCCCCGCGAACACCGCGGGGCCGGCCGCGGGGAGGCCGGAGGCAGCGCCGGGGCTCAGAGCACGGGCTGCGGCGAGAAGGCTGCCCTGCTGCCGCACGGCGTCGACAAGCTGCGGCACCGCGGCGTACATCGAGATCTCGTCCGACCGGCCCGCATAGACTCCGCCGAGCAGGGGCTCGACCAGCCGGTCGCGAATCTCAGGACCCAACCGTTGGGCGACCATCGTCCCGAACCCGACGTCCTCGCTGACATCCAGCACCGGCAGCTGGGACTCGAGGCCCGCCAGCGCCGTACCGGAAGCGCTGATGAGCCCGCTCTCTGCGGCGTCGGCCAGCCGGACGGGGATCCCCATCACGGTCTGCGGGAGCGGCCGGATCCGGTGCCCGCTCCACACCCCCGCACCGGAGACTGCAGGATGCACGACGGACTCGGCGAGGCCGACCGCCCGGGCCAGCTCCGTGCCCTCAGGGCGGCGGTTCAGCATCGACTCCGCACCGAGGTCGACCGTGATGCCGGCGACCTCACCCAGAGCCAGCTTGCCCCCGACTCGCGGGGAGCCTTCGAAGACCGTCACTTCCAGACCAGGGCGCTGCACCAGCAAGGCCCGGGCACAGGCGAGGCCCCCGATTCCCGCCCCGACGACCGCGACGCGAGGTGCTCGTCGGTCATCGTCCATGGAGCCAGCCTCGCAAACGCGGTCACGAGGCCGAGTCGCGGGCCCCGGGTGGCGGCGACCGGATGGAACCGTCCCTGTGTGCGTCGCGTCACACCTCCATGACGCCATCACGTGCTTCCCTGTCACTGTCGCCGCAGCGGCGCCGCAACACCGGCCGGCTGGTCCTCGTGGTCGTGGGAATGCTGCTCGTGCTGTCCGGCTGCGGCAGCAGCTCGGGCTCCGCCTCCAACTCCAGCGCGGGCCAAGCCACCGCCACGTCAGGTGACTCCGTGGTGGCGGGTTACGCCGGCAGCGCCACCGATCCGTCCGGACAGGCCGTCCGATCGGCCGTCTCCCCCGCGGCGGACGTCAAGCTCCAGAGCCGTGCACTGATCAAGACAGCGGCGATCTCGCTGCGGTCCCCCGACATCCCGGCCGTGATCCGCAAGGTGGACGGGTATGCCGCCCGGGTCGGCGGGACGGTCACGAGCGAGGACACCAACACCAACACCCATGGCACCGATGTGAGCACCCGCATCGTGTTGAGCGTGCCCGAAAAGGGCTTCCAGCGCTCCTTCGACACCATCTCCGGGTTCGGTGACCTGGTGTCGAGGTCGAGCTCCACGCAGGACGTCACCAGCCGTGTGGTCGACGTCGCGTCGCGCGTCACCAGCGCGCAGGACTCCATCAGCCAGCTTCGGACGCTGTTCCACCGGGCCACCAATCTGACGCAGGTCATCGCTCTCGAAAGGGAGCTGTCCGACCGGGAGGCGAATCTGGAGGCGCTCCAGTCCGAGCAGCGCAGTCTTGCATCCAGCACAGCGATGTCGACGCTCACGGTCGACGCCACCCGACCGAAGGCCGCCCCACCCCACACCGGGACCGACCACGCCGGGTTCGTCACCGGTATCAAGCAGGGTTGGCACGGCTTGGTCGTGTTCGTCGTCGCGTCCGCCCACGCGCTCGGGCTGGTGCTGCCGCTCGGCATCGTCGCGATCCTGGCGGCGCTGCTGCTCTACCCGGTGGTCAGGCGCTTCACGCCTCGGCGCGAGCCTCAGGCTGATACGACTGAATGAACTCGACCAGCCGGGTGAGGACCTCAGGGTCGGTGCCAGGGAGCACGCCGTGTCCGAGGTTGAAGATGTGGCCGGGGGCCGAGCGGCCGAGCTCGATCACCTCGGCCGCCTGCTGGGCGAGCACCTCCCACGGCGCGAAGACGAGGGTCGGGTCCAGGTTGCCCTGAACCGCCTGGCCGGGACGGATCCGGGTTGCGGCCCGGTCCAGCGGCACCCGCCAGTCGACGCCGACCACCTCGACCTCCGCCGACGCCATGTCACCGAGGAGCTCACCCGTCGTCACGCCGAAGTGGATCCGAGGCACCGAGAGGTCGCTGATCGAGGCGAACACGGCTTTGCTGTAAGGCAGCACGAAGGTTCGGTAGTCCGCCGGCGAGAGTCCACCTGCCCACGAGTCGAACAGCTGGACCGCCGACGCGCCGGCCTCGACCTGCACGCGAAGGAAGCCGGCAGAGATCGACGTCAACCGGCTCATCAGCGCGTCCCACACCTGCGGCGCCCCCCGCATCAGCGCCTTGGTCAAGATGTGCTCCTTGGACGGACCGCCCTCGATGAGGTACGACGCGAGCGTGTACGGAGCGCCGGCGAACCCGATGAGCGGGGTCGACCCGAGCTCCCCGACGAGCTGGCGGACAGCCTCAGCGACGAACCCCACCGCACCCGCCTCGAACACGGGCAGCGCAGCAACGCCGACGGCATCCGCGACGGGCTTGGCGATAACGGGACCGACCCCGGCCACGATCTCCAGGTCGACACCCAGCGCCTTCAGCGGCAACACGATGTCGCTGAAGAGGATCGCGGCGTCCACACCGTGGCGCCGGACCGGCTGCAAGGTGATCTCGGTGATCAGGTCCGGCCGCATGCACGCGTCGAGCATGGCGACGCCCTGACGCAAGGCCCGGTACTCCGGCAGCGACCGGCCGGCCTGGCGCATGAACCACACTGGCGTATATGCGGTCGGCAAACCCCGCGCTGCCCGGATCAAGGGGCTGTCGGTCAGGGGAACACCGGCGAGAGGCACGCTAGGATCCTCGCACGTTCGGCGGTCCGGGTCGGCGGCGAGTCGCGGCGCCGCCTCCTGCCCGCAGCGCCTAGGCTCACAGCATGGTCGCCCGATCGGATGTCGACGCGCCTCCGGAGGAGTTCCGGGTTGCGCTCGACCAGTTCCGGGCCGCCCGGCTCCGACCGGAGGTCTTCTGCGAGGAGATGCCTGCTCCCCAGCGCATCGCTCCATTCTCGGCCGCGCTCACCGCAGATGTGACGGTCGCGGGCGAGGAGGTGGGAAGTGGCCGGCTGGTCCTGCTCTACGACCCGGCCGGCAACGACGCCTGGAGCGCCAACTTCCGCTGCGTCGCCTATGCCAGGGCGGAGATCGACCCCGACATGGTAACCGACCCCTTGCTCAGTGGCGTCGGCTGGAGCTGGTTGCTCGAAGCCCTGGACGGACACGGCGCGGAGTTCCTCGCTCCCAGCGGCACCGTGACGCGAGTGGCGTCGGAGAGCTTCGGCGGGATGGCCGGCGAGCCCGCCAGCGCGGAGCTCGAGGTGCGCGCCTCGTGGTCCCCCATCGGCTCGATCACCGACCACGTGGAGGCCTGGGGTGACCTGTTGTGCACGACCGTCGGGCTGCCACCGGTTCCCGCGGGGGTCGTGGCCATGCCGAGCAGGCGCGGCCAGCGCGCTCGATGACGACGCCGTCGGACGTCCCGCCCGTCGACGCTCCCCCACCCGAGGTCCCGCTGCTGCAGCTTCGTGACGGCGTGCCGCCCGTGGTCGCCGATGCGGGTGCGCTGGACGCGACTGTCGCTGCGTTCCGTGCGGGCACCGGGCCGGTGGCGGTCGACGCCGAACGCGCGTCGGGATACCGGTACTCGCAGCGGGCCTACCTGATCCAGCTCCGTCGAGCCGGAGCCGGCACCGCACTCGTGGACCCGATCGGCTTCGGACCGGTCCCGAACGACGCGCTCGCCGACCTCGACGACGCACTGTCCGACGCGGAGTGGATCATCCACGCAGCCAGCCAGGACCTGCCCTGCCTGCGGGGGGTGGGGATGCGACCGGCCCGGCTCTTCGACACCGAGCTGGCCGGCCGGTTGCTCAACTACCCTCGGGTCGGGTTGGCTGTGCTGGTCGAGGAGCTGCTCGGTTTCCGGATGCGCAAGGAGCACTCTGCCGTCGACTGGTCCCGACGTCCGCTGCCCGAGCCGTGGCTGCGGTATGCCGCCCTCGACGTCGAGCTGCTCATCGAGCTCCGTGACGTCCTCGCCGACCAGCTCGAGCAGGCCGGCAAGGCCGAGTGGGCAGCCCAGGAGTTCGAGAGCTGGGCCGCGATGACCACGACGCCCGTCAGGCGGGAGCCTTGGCGTCGAGTCTCGGGGATCCATCGCGTCCGCGGGCGCCGGGGGCTGGCCACCGTACGGGCGATGTGGCAGCTGCGAGACACGCTGGCCGAGTCCAGGGACGTGACCACCAACCGGATCCTCGGCGATGCCACCATCATCGACGCGGCGCAGGCCGCGCCCACATCTCGCGCGGCGCTCGGTCGCGTCGGAACTTTCGCGGCCCGAGGAGGTCAGCGGTACCTCCGCGAGTTCTCCGAGGCCGTGAGCCAGGCTCTCGCGCTGCCTGACGGCGATCTGCCGACGCTGTTGGCGGCCAACGACGGACCCCCGCCGCCTCGGACCTGGGCCAACAGGTTCCCCGAGGCAGCGACGCGGCTCGCGCACTGCCGGGAGGCTCTTCACGAGCTGGCCCAGCAGCACGACCTGCCGCAAGAGAACCTTCTCGCCCCCGATGCCGTCCGGCGGCTGGCCTGGACGCCACCCGAAGCCCCGAGCTCGGAGGCGGTTGCCGACAGGCTGCTCGGCACCGGAGCCAGGCCATGGCAGGTATCCCTCACGTCCGGGGTCCTTGCCGACGTTCTCACCGGTACGTGGACCAGTAGGCGACCAGCGCCTGCTGACGATCTCGGATCCGGCATCGGGTCCCCGAGCGACGTGGGCTCCTGAGCGAGACGGTACCGTCGGGCAGCCTGGTCGCGAGACGCTGCTGGGGCGTGCCCCTCCGCTCCAGCCGAAGAGAGGCCCGGAGCAGCAACGCTGTCCGGGCCCCTCCCCAACCTGGCGCCCTCGACGATCAGGGGGATGCTCCGAGGAGCTCGCGAGGGCGCAGCCTCACTAGGGGACCGAGATGGCTTTCATGGGCGGGGTGTGAACGCGGCGCTGTCCCGCGTTGTAGCGCCACCCGTGCTTGAACTCGGCATGCACGGTGCCGTT
>JBBSET010000011.1:0-72070 GCA_038239485.1 Propionibacteriales bacterium | reverse complement strand
CGTGGGGGACCAACCCTGGCCAGGGCGTCCCGCTCGGCGGGGTCGTGCCCGCACCGACGGACTTCCCCGAGGAGACCGAGCGGGTCGCTGCCGCACGCGCGCTCGAGTACATGGCCCTGACCGCCGGTACCCCGATGCGCGACATCGCGGTGGACACCGTCTTCGTCGGTTCATGCACCAACGGACGGATCGAGGACCTGCGAGCTGCCGCCGAGGTCATCCAGGGCCGCCAGGTTGCCGACGGGGTCAGGATGCTGGTCGTACCCGGCTCGTCGCGCGTCCGGCTGCAAGCGGAGGACGAGGGGCTCGACATCGTCTTCAAGCAGGCTGGAGCCGAGTGGCGTGGAGCAGGTTGCTCGATGTGCCTCGGTATGAACCCGGACCAGCTGGCACCGGGCGAGCGCAGCGCGTCGACCTCGAACCGCAACTTCGAGGGCCGCCAGGGCAAGGGCGGCCGTACGCACCTGGTGTCGCCGCTCGTCGCCGCGGCCACCGCCGTGACCGGCCGGCTGTCCTCACCCGCAGACCTGGCCTGAGACGAGGAGCACATATGGACGCCTTCACCGAGCACACCGGCACGGTCCTTCCGCTGCGCCGTGGCAATGTCGACACCGACCAGATCATCCCCGCCGTCTATCTCAAGCGGATAACCCGCACCGGCTTCGAGGACGGGCTCTTCGCCGCGTGGCGCAACGACCCGGAGTTCGTCCTCAACCAGCCGCAGTATGCCGGCGCGAGCGTGCTCGTCGCGGGGCCCGACTTCGGTACTGGCTCGTCTCGCGAACACGCGGTATGGGCGTTGCACGACTACGGCTTCCGGGTCGTCCTGAGCCCGCGGTTCGGGGACATCTTCCGCGGGAACTCGGGGAAGGCCGGGCTACTCACGGCTGTCGTCGACGAACAGACCGTGGAGGCTCTCTGGTCGCTCGTCGAGAGCGACGCCACCACTCAGGTCACCGTCGACCTCGTCGCCAAGCAGGTGCGCGCCGGTGACCTGGTGGCATCCTTCGAGATCGACGACTACACCCGCTGGCGCTTGCTGGAGGGGCTGGACGACATCGGGATCACGATGAGTCATGGCGACGATGTGTCCCGCTATGAGCTCGACCGACAATCGTTCAAGCCTGTGACGCTGTAGGGCGTTGCATCGTGGCCCGTTACTGCGGGCGTAGGCTCCAGTCACGCGTTGGCGAAGGGACGGTCAATGAACGGCAGCGACTTCTTCGAAGGCCTCTCCAAGCAGGTCGAGGCCAATATCAAAACAGCACGTCATGCCCTGGAGGCGCTGCTCGAGGCCCTCACCCATGAGGTCGCACGCGTCGAGAAGGCCGCGCTCACGGGGCTGAACGCCTTCGAGAAGGCGGTGCGGTCGTCTCGCGTCGTGCGTGACCCCCGAACGGGACAACAGACCAGCGCGCAGACGTCAGCCGGACCCACCTTCAGAGCAGGCGCCGACCTGCGCGGCGTGGTGTCGGGTACGCGAAGGACCACGCCGGGGGAGACTCCGATCGGGACGGCTGCCCCGACGTGGGCCAGGTCCAGCGAGCCGGCGACGGCCAAGAAGACGGCGGCCGAGGCGACGGCCAAGAAGACGACCGCGACGAGGCCGCCGACGAAGAAGAGCACCGCCAAGAAGGGCACTGCGAAGAAGAGCACGGCGAAGAAGAGCACGGCGACGAGTGGCGAGCCGGCGACGGCCAAGAAGACGACGGCCGAGGCGACGGCCAAGAAGACGACGGCGACGAGGGCGCCCGCGAAGAAGGGCACGACGAAGGGCACGGCGAAGAGGACCGCCGCGAAGAGCACCGCGAAGAAGACCGCCGCGAAAAGCACCGCGAAGAAGACCGCCGCGAAAAGCACGGCGAAGAAGGCTGCTGCCACGACGACGGCCGCCAACACGCCGACATCGTCGCCTGGCGCGGATGAGACGCCGAACGACTCACCCGTTGCGACGGTCGAGGCGACTGTCCAGCCGTCCGGAACGACGACGGGGACAAACTCGGTGCCCGAGGCCGCGGAGCCGAGCTGACCCCTTCGCTCAGGGCTCGCCGAGCGTCACGATCGTCAGCGCCTGGACTTCCCCTGACTCGTCCACGCTCAGCCTGACCCGCTGACCGGGCCGGAGCAGCCGAAGGCCGCCGACACCGAAGGCGGCTGCAGAGAAGAGCTTCTGGGAGCCGTCGTCCAATGCCACCGAGCCGGACCTGCTCTCCTCGTCGTATGTGAACACCGTGGCCTGGACCGATGTCATGCCGGCCGCCGCTCTTCCAGCTCCCGGCCGCCGTCCAGGTCGCCGAGGTCGGCCAGCACCAGGGCGGTGTGAGGCCCGGTTCCCCGGCGGCGAGCGTCGACCAGGTCCGGCAGCGTGTCGACATCTCGGCGAAGCCGCTCCAAGCCGGCGTCGGCCACCTCGACCATCCCCAGGCCGCGATGCCCGGCGCGGGACTGGTGTCCGAACCGGGGCTCGAACGGGTAACCCACGGCGGCAGCCACCATCACCGTACCGTCACCGGCGAGGTCGGGGACGAACCATCGGGCCGCCCCGGTCGCATGGATCGCTCTCGACAGGTCGCCCGGCCTGAGCGACGGCAGGTCAGACGACAGCGCGGCGATCGACACCCCGCCGTCGTCCGCGCGGACCTGACGAGCGGCGTGCTCGAGGGCGGCGTTGAGCCCCGCGTTCGGTGTGTCGGGTATGACGTCTGCGCCGAGCTCGCGTAGCAGGACACCAGCGGCGTCGTCGGTGACGACGATGACCCGAGCCACGTCGGGGCACGCGATCGCGGCCGCCACGGTGTCTTGCGCGAACGCCACCGCGAGCCGCTGCCGCGTCGAGGCGTCAAGGCCGCTTAGCCTGCTCTTGGCGATCGTGGTTTGCTTGACCGGGACGATGATGGTCCAGGGGCCGGGGTGAACGGTGGGCGACGACATCAACGACGATCTTGCCACCTGCACGAGAGCGGCCGGCCACAAGGCGAGGCTGTCTCACCGCTGATGCTCCGGAAGGTCCGAAGGCATGCGGCGACGGGAGGGAGTCGAGGTGCCGACACAGAAGCGTGGCTGGGCGATGGCGTTCTGCGTCTTCGTGCTGCGTCGCCCGCTGATGGTGCTGACCAGGCGCGACTGGCGCAGTGGGGGCAACATTCCGACCGAGGGCGGGTGTGTGCTGGCCGTCAACCACGTCTCCGAGGTGGATCCGATGCCGTTCGCCCACTTCGTGTACGACCACGGCCGGATCCCGCGTTTCCTCGGCAAGGCCGAGGTCTTCAAGGTGCCGATCGCCGGCCGCATCCTCACCAGCGCCGGCCAGATCCCGGTGTACCGGATGAGCGCCAACGCTGCGGACGCGTTCAGCGCGGCCGTCGCGGCGGTGGAGGCAGGCGAGTGCCTGATCGTCTACCCCGAAGGCACCATGACACGCGACCCCGGCATGTGGCCGATGACCGGGAAGTCGGGAGCCGCCCGGATTGCGTTGACCACAGGCTGCCCGGTCATCCCGTGTGCGCAGTGGGGACCGCAGGAGATCCTGCCTCCGTACGCTCGCCGGCCGCGCATCTTCCCGCGCAAGCTGATGCAGATCCGCGCCGGGGCGCCGGTCGACCTGTCGGACCTGGCCGGCCAGGAGCCCACCTTGGAGCTACTGGCTGAGGCGATCGAGCGTGTGATGGCCGCCATCACTGCCTTGCTGGAGGAGATCCGGCATGAGCGGGCGCCGGCTGAGCGGTTCGACTCACGGGCTGCCGGGATGGCTGAGTTCGGTAACCCCAACAACCCGCACAACAAGTACCAGCCGCCGACGCCGTCGCCGACCTCGGACCGCGCGGCCGACGAGGAAACCACATGAGCAAGGTCGCGGTCTTCGGAGCAGGGTCCTGGGGTACGGCGTTCTCGCTGGTCCTGGCCGAGGCGGGCAACGATGTGGTGATGTGGGCTCGCCGTCAGGAGCTGAGCGACAGCATCAACCTCCGGCATGAGAACGCCGACTACCTGGCCGGTATCACCCTCCCGCCGTCGATCAGCGCCACGCACGACCCAGAGGAGGCCCTGGACGGGGCGTCGGTCGTCGCGCTCGCGGTCCCGTCGCAGACGTTGCGGTCGAACCTCGAGGACTGGGCCAAGCATATCGACGACGACGCCGTCGTGATGAGCCTGATGAAGGGTGTCGAGCTCGGCACCGCCAAGCGGATGAGTGAGGTGATCGAGGAGGTGGCCGGCCTCGGCGACGACCGGGTCGCGGTGCTCACCGGTCCGAACCTGTCCCATGAGATCGCGGCACGACAGCCCGCGGCGTCGGTGATCGCCTGCACCGACCAGGCGGTGGCCGAGATGCTGCAGGCTCGCTGTCATACGCCGACGTTTCGCCTGTACACCAACACCGACGTGGTGGGCTGCGAGCTGGGCGGCGCCACCAAGAATGTCATCGCCCTCGCGGTCGGTATGGCCGCGGGCCTGGGGTTCGGGGACAACGCGACGGCCACCGTGATCACCCGCGGCCTCGCGGAGACCGCTCGCCTCGGCAGCGTGCTCGGGGCCGACCCTTACACGTTCTCGGGTCTCGCCGGGCTGGGCGACCTGGTGGCGACCTGCTCGTCGTCGCTGTCGCGCAACCGGACATTCGGCGAGAAGCTCGGTCGCGGGCTCAGCATCGAGGAGATCGTCGCATCGACCCGACAGGTGGCCGAGGGGGTCAAGTCCTGTGAGTCGATCCGCGACCTCGCCTCGCGCAGCGGGGTGGAGATGCCGATCGTCGAGCATGTGGCCGCTCTGGTCAGGGGCGAGCTCACCCCGCAGGAAATGCTGATCAGCCTGATCTCGCGAGCCGTCAAGCCCGAGCGCGCCTGACCCAACCGGACCAGGCACGCCCGGCGACAGGCTGCGACCCGCTGGGTCAAGCGCTACGTGGGTCGCACGGCGTCAAGGGCCTGGCTGAGGTCGTTCCACAGGTCTTCGACGTCCTCGACGCCGACGCTGAGGCGGATCAGGTTCGCCGGGATCGTCACCGCCTCGCCCGCCCACCGACGCCTGCGCTCCAGCGACGACTCGACCCCGCCGAGGCTGGTCGCGTGCACCCATAGCTTTGTCGAGTGGCTCACCAGGTCGGCACCGTCGGCGCCTCCTGACACCTCGATCGCGGCGATGCCGCCGAACCCGGGATACCGGACCCGTTCCACAGCCGGGTGAGCGCCGAGCCGGTGTACCAGCTCCCGGGCGTTCTGGGTCGAGCGCTCGACCCTCAGGTGCAGGGTACGGAGCCCGCGCAGGGCCAACCAGGCCTCCAGTGTGCCCGGCACGGCGCCCAACACCCGCCGCCTACCGTCGCACGCGCGCC
This sequence comes from Propionibacteriales bacterium, assembly GCA_038239485.1. Classification (GTDB taxonomy): domain Bacteria; phylum Actinomycetota; class Actinomycetes; order Propionibacteriales; family Nocardioidaceae; genus DASQEH01. The sequence continues at coordinate 66,741 of JBBSET010000011.1, read as the reverse complement.
AGATCTCGTCGTCAGCCGTCACGACAACCCCGAGGAGCGCGTCGGAGTGTCCGGCGATGTACTTGGTCGCCGAGTGCACCACCACGTCGGCGCCAAGCGCGAGGGGGGTCTGCACCAGGGGAGTGGCGAAGGTGTTGTCGACGACGGTGCGTACCCCGGCTTCGCGTGCCCCGGCGCACAGCGCCCCGATGTCCGCGACCTCGAGCGCAGGGTTGGTCGGCGACTCGATCCAGAGCAGGGCGACGTCGTCGTCGAGGGCGGCCAGCACCTGCTCGGTGTCGTCGATGTCGACGAGCACCACCTTCAGCAGACCACGCTCCTCCAGCGCGGCCAGGTGCACGAGCGTGCCCTGGTAGCAGTGTCTTGCGGCGACGACCGTCTCGCCCGGAGCGACCAGGTCCAGCACGGTGCTCACCGCCGCCATCCCCGACGCGAACGAGATCGCCCTGCCGCCCTCGAGCTCGCCGATGGCTGACTCGAACGCCTCCCAGGTCGGGTTCGCGTACCGGCCGTACTCCATCTCGCCCCCGGCGACATACGTCGAGGCCATCACGAGCGGTCCGTTCAGCGGTTCGTCAGGGGTCGCCGGGGGTCGCCCCGCCTTGACCGCGATGGTGTTCGGGCTCAGTCTGCCGGTGTCGTCGTGTGTCGCCATGACAGCCATTGTGGAGCAGATAGGCTCCGGCGAATGGACCCCTCCGGCAAGCCCCGCGTCGCTGTCGTCTTCGGCGGTCGGTCGGCCGAGCACTCCGTCTCGTGCGCGACGGCCGCGAGCGTGCTGGCGGCCATCGACCGGGACGCTTACGAGGTGATACCGATCGGGATCAGCCTTGACGGCAAGTGGGTGCTCGAGTCGAGCGACCCCGAGCGGCTGACGCTGTCGGCCGGACACATCCCGGAGGTCAACTCGGCCGCGACGTCGGTGCTCGTCAGCAACGACCCGTCGCGGCGCGAGATCATGACGGCCGAGCCAGGCGAGATTCCACACGCGCTGGGGTCGGTCGACGTGGTCTTCCCGCTCTTGCACGGTCCCTGGGGCGAGGACGGCACGATCCAGGGGTTGTTCGAGACCGCGGGGATCCGGTACGTCGGGTCCGGCGTCCTCGCGTCCGCGGTCGGGATGGACAAGCACTACATGAAGGTGGTGCTCGCAGCCTCCGGCCTGCCGGTCACCCCGTATGTCGTCGTCAAGCCGCGGGAGTGGGAGGCAGACCGGCCCGCGGTGCGCGAGTCTGTGCAGGCCCTGGACTACCCGGTGTTCGTCAAGCCGGCGAGGGGCGGTTCCAGCCTCGGCATCTCCCGGGTCGAGAGCCCGGACGAGCTGGACGCGGCGATCGATCACGCCCGGACGTTCGACCCCAAGGTGCTCGTCGAGGCCGCAGCCGTCGGGGCCCGTGAGGTGGAGTGCGGCGTGCTGGAGCGCGAGGGCGGTGGGGCCGACGCGAGCGTCGTCGCCGAGATCACCGGATACGGCGAGCACGCCTTCTACGACTTCGCTGCGAAGTACCTCGGTGAGGAGGGTGTCACGCTCCAGGTGCCAGCCAGCGTCCGGCCCGACATCGCCGAGGACATCCAACAGATGTCGGTCGCCGCCTTCGAGGCGCTCGGCTGCGAGGGGCTGGCCCGAGTCGACTTCTTCCTGAGGCACGACGGCAGGCTCATGATCAACGAGATCAACACCATGCCGGGCTTCACGCCGGCCTCGATGTATCCGCGGATGTGGGCCGAGTCGGGTGTCGGCTACACCGAGCTGGTCGGCAGGTTGATCACCCTTGCCGTCAACCGCTCCACCGGCCTGCGCTAGCCGGTTCACCGCTCAGCCACACAGCGTAGGACGGTCGCGTCACAGGCAAGGATGCACATCCTGGGTGGCCACCGACACCGGCCGCGCCATGGCGGGTAGCGCATCCACCTGGGGCTGGTACGCGCCCGGCACGCTCAGCTCGACGTACACCGACCGTCCGATCGTGGTGAAGTCCACCGTCCCGGCCGCGGGCCGGCTCATCGGCACTGCCTTGCCACCCTGGGTCGCGAGCCAGCCGACGTGGTTTACCTCGAGGCAGAACGACGTCGGCCGCAGGGCGGCCGGCTTGTGCACCCCGCAGCGGAGCACGATCGCCGGATCACCCCAGGCGGCGGCGGGGGCGTCTGCCGGCGAGATGTTCCTGCGCTTCTGTCCCGCGACCGTGTCGGGCAGCGCCTGGACGAGGCGCCGGCACTGGGCGGCGTCGGTACCTAGCAGCTTCGGCCCGTCGACCTGGACGGGGCCGGGGGAGCCGCACCCGCTCAGCAGGACCGCCGCACACGCGACAACGCCTCCCACCCGCACCGCGGCGGATGGCAGGCGCAGCCACGCCGCGGGGTGCGTCGGGCTCAGATATGAACCACGGGGCAGGTCAGTGTGCGGGTGATCCCGTTGATCGCCTGGACCCTCGCGACGACCAGCTTTCCGAGCTCGTCGACGTTGCGAGCCTCGGCGCGCACGATGACGTCGTAGGGCCCGGTCACGTCCTCGGCGAGGGTGACCCCGCTGACGTCGGCGATGGACAGTGCGACCTCCGCAGCCTTCCCCACCTCGGTCTGGATGAGGATGTAGGCCTGAACCACCACTGGGCACCTCCTGCAATGTTGTGTCGAGACGATGACGCGGCGTTCGCGTTGCTGCCAGGTTAGGTTGTCACAGAACCAGCCCGCACGGAAGTGACGGGGAAACGGTCCGAGGGGCGGTACGCGTGGCGACTCTGTCAGGCAGCGTGGGCGAGGTCGGGGAGTTCGGCGTCGTCGGCGCCGTCACGTCTCGTTTCGCGCAGGGCGACCACGTGACGATTGGCCCCGGGGACGACGCGGCCGTCGTCTCGGTCCCGACGGGCCAGGTGATCGCCTGCCTCGACATGTTGATCCAGAACCGCCACTTCCGGCTGGACTGGTCGAGTGCCGACGACATCGGCCACAAGGCTGCCGCCGAGAACCTGTCCGACATCAACGCCATGGGCGGGCGCGCCACCGCACTGCTCGTCGGGCTCGGCGTCCCCGCCGGGCTGCCGGCCGAGTGGACCCTGGACTTCGCGGACGGGCTTGCTGCCGAGGCCGCGCAGGTCGGGGCAAGCGTCGTCGGTGGAGACCTCACCGAAGCCGACCTCATCACGGTCGCCGTCACCGCTCTGGGCGTCTGTGAGGCCGCAGTGGTACGGCGATCGGGCGCTCGGCCCGGTGACCTGGTCGCGCTGGCGGGCCGACAAGGGTGGGCGGCAGCAGGATTCGCTGTGCTGGGCCGCGGGTTCCGCTCGCCTCGAGCCGTCGTCGATGCGCACCGCCAGCCGCGGCCGCCCTACGCCGCCGGGCCACAGGCCGCCGCTCTCGGCGCCACCGCCATGATCGACGTGAGCGACGGGTTGCTGCAGGACATCGGCCATGTGGCCGCGGCGAGTGGGGTCTGCATCGACGTCCGGTCGAGCGCCCTGGAGATCGCCGAGCCGCTCAGGGCGGTCGGTGCCGCCCTCGGGCTCGACCCGATCACCTTCGTGTTGACGGGTGGGGACGACTACGGCCTCGTCGCCACCTTCCCGGCAGGCACGTCGCTCCCCGACGAGTGGATCGAGATCGGCCAGGTGGTGCATGGAGGGGAGATCGGCGCGGTGACCGTCGACGGCGACGTGCCGAGGTCCACGCTGCGCGGACATCAGCATTTCCGCTGACGGGTACCGAGCCCCGCGCTCAGCCGTTGCCGCTGCGGTTGGCGAGCAGGGTTCGGACAGCCTCCAGCGGCAGCCCCTCGCGGGCATTCCCGTCACGCCCGTACATCGTCGGCGACCCGCTCAGCGCGTTCAGCACCGCCTCCTCGCTGGCCTCGACCACGCCCGCGAACAGGTCGTTGAGCTCGGCCCCGGCCAGGGCAACCCCGGACAGCGGGCCGCTGCGCTCCTTCGGGCGCAGACCGGTCGCCGCGCAGAAGAAGATCTCGCCGCTGCCGTGATGGGCGTACGAGCCCACCCGAGCCAGGCCGAGCCCGACCCGCCGGGCCAACCGCGCACATGACGCGCCGTCGAGCGGAGCGTCGGTGACAACGACCGCGATGCACGACCCGGCCGGGTCCGGCTCGGCATACCGGTCCGGGGGCAGCAGCCTCCCGGCGGGTATTCCGTCGATGGTCAGCCGCTCCCGCGATCCGAAGTTTGCCAGGACGAGGACGGCCACGGTATGCCCGGCTGCGGTCACCCGCGACGCGGTGCCGATGCCGCCCTTGAACCCGAGGCACGACATGCCGGTGCCGGCGCCCACGCTGCCCTCGTCGCATACGCGTGGAAGCCCCGCTGCCGCTGCTGCCGCTTCGGTGGAGGCGCGCGTCCACGCGGACTCGACATCTGCCCTGGTGACCTGCATCCGAGCGGCGTTGTTGAGGTAGGAGTCGTCGCACTCCCCGACGACGGGGATCACGACGTCGTCGCCGACCTCCGGGTGGGCCTCGATCATCAGCTCACAGGCGGCGTCGTAGACCCTCCCGAGCTGCATCGTCGACGTCAGCAGGATCGGCGTCTCGAGCAGCCCCCACTCTGTCGCCGCGATGAAGCCCGTGCATTCGCCCGCCCCGTTGAGGACGGCCCCACCGGCGGGCACCGGGCGACGGTAGGCGTCGGCGGCGACACAGATCACGGTGACGCCGGTCCGGGCGACGCCGCGGCCGTCGGGCGAGGGTGCCTCGTCGCGAATCAGCGTCGCATGTCCGACGCCGACGCCCGCGACATCGGACAGGGAGTTGGTCGGGCCGGTCGGCAGCACGCCGATCGAGATGCCGAGCTCGCGGATCCGGGTCATCACCGCATCCTGCCTCACGTTCCGCGCGCGTTGGTCACGACGGTGCTGGCAGAGTACGACCATGCCCGTGACCTCAGAGCTGCCTGTGGTCTGGTCGCCGCACACCCGCCTGCACGAGCCCGGCGCCGAGATCTGGGTGGGAGTCCGGACCGAGGCCACCGAGGTACCCGCGCGGGTCGACCGGATCCTGGCCGCCTGCACGGCTGCGAGCCATCGCCTTGTCGTGGCCGCGAGCCATGACGACGCGACGCTGCGGCGTACGCACGACAGCGACTTCCTCGATCACCTCGAAACCATCCAGCACCGGTGGGCCGAGTCGGGGATCCCCGAGCTCGTCGGGCAGGACCGGGTGGTCCCCTACATGTTCGCCACGCGGGCCATGCTGGGCGAACTTCCCGGCCGCCGTCCGGATGCCGTTCACGCACTCGCGGGGTGGTACTGCTACGACACCATGACGCTGGTGGGCCCCGGTACCTGGCGGGCAGCCCGGGCGGCCGTGGACTGTGCCCTCACCGCCGTCGACGTGGTGTCCGAGGGTGCACGAGCCGCGTATGCCGTCTGCCGGCCCCCTGGCCACCACGTGACCCGCGACGGATACGGCGGGTCCTGCTACCTCAACAACGCCGCCGTGGCAGCCGAGGCGCTCGTGGGTGGCGGCCACGACCGCGTGGCCGTCGTCGACGTCGATGCCCATCACGGCAACGGCACCGCGTCCATCTTCTATGACCGCGCCGACGTCTTCTACGGCTCGGTCCACATCGACCCGGGCGCCGGATGGTTTCCGCATGTCGTCGGGTTCGCCGATGAGACCGGGGCTGGCGGAGGAGTCGGTACGACACTCAACCTGCCACTCGCCCCGCAGACAGCCGACCCGGTCTGGGTCGGGGCTGTCGAGCGGCTGGCTGACGCCGTGACCGCCTTTGGCGCCACCGCGCTGGTGGTGTCGTTAGGTGTCGACGCGGCGGCCGACGACCCGGAGTCGCCGCTCCGCGTCACGGCGGAGGGCTTCAACCGGGCTGGAGCGGTCCTGGCCGAGCTCGCGCTCCCCACCGTCCTTGTCCAAGAGGGCGGCTATCGGCTGGATTCGCTCGGTCGTCTGGTCACCAGCTTTCTGGCGCCCTTCGCCGGATGATCGCCTCGGCGGGCACACAGTGGCAAGGTCAGCGGGTGACTTTGCCGGCCTTCAGGCAGGACGTGCAGACATTGAGCCGCTTCGGGCTGCCGTTGACGACGGCACGGACTCGCTGGATGTTGGGGTCGAAGCGCCGCTTCGTGCGGCGGTGCGAGTGCGACACGTTGTGACCGAACTCTGGCTTCTTGGCACAGATGTCACAGACGGCAGCCACGGTGTACTCCTGAACAGTCATGAAGCAGTGAGGGATGATGCTGTGATGGGCGTTGCGCCGCGGGAGAGGACGGCCGAGCGGGCAACCGCACAAGGATAACGGACATCACCGTACTGAGGCCAATCCTCCCATGCCAGCGTAGGTCGAGCGTCGGCCAGCGGTGTCCGCGCTCGGGGCTAGGGTGCTGCGCAGACCACCATCAGCCCGCGCCGAGCCGTGTCGACGTCCCACCACAGGGCGCCACGAGCCCCAACCGTCGAAAGCCAGTCGTGACCGATCCCATCGAGACAGCGCTGTTCCTGCGCTGGTGCCGACTCGCCCTTGACGGTCTTGGCCGCGCCCGCGAGGAGATCGACACCCTCAACGTCTACCCGGTACCCGACAGCGATACCGGGACGAACCTCTATCTGACCTTCGAGGCAGCACGAAACGCCGCTCTGGAAGCTGATGCGACGTCACTCGTCGACGCGCTGTCGGTCTTCGCGCGAGGCGCCCTGCTCGGGGCGCGCGGAAACTCCGGGGTCATCGTGTCCCAGCTGCTGCGCGCCGGCGCCCAGCAGCTGCTGCGGGGTAACCCGCTCGAGCCCGGCCGGCTCCTCGCCGATACGTTGACACTCGCCGCAGACGCCGCGTACGACGCCGTCGCCAGACCGGTCGAAGGAACGATCCTGACGGTCGCAAGGGCGGCCTCCGACGCCGCGCAGGCGTCGCTCGACGACCTGCCGAGCGAGTCGGGCGCACAGATGGCGCATGTGATCCGCGCCGCGGCCGCCGCCGCCCGTACGGCCCTCGCCCACACGCCGGACCAGTTGGAGACGCTGCGCCTCGCCGGCGTCGTCGACGCCGGCGGTCGTGGCCTCTGCGTGATCCTCGACGCGGCTGAGGAGGCGTTGACGGGGAGGCGGCCGCCGGGCGCCGCGGCGCCTGGTCCCGACGACCGGCACGAGCCCGTCGGGGGCTTCGCTGCCGGTACCGAGCGCGGACCGTCGTACGAGGTGATGTTCCTGCTCGACGCTGACGACACGCAGGCTCATAGCCTCAAGGCTGCTCTCGCACCTCTCGGCGACTCGCTCGTGGTCGTCGGCGGCGACGGCCTGTGGCACGTCCACATCCACGTGGACGACATCGGGGCCGCGATCGAGGCCGCGATCGCCGCGGGGAGACCGCATCGCGTCCGCGTCACCAGCCTCGACGAGCAGCTCGCGGACCGATCGAGCTGCAAGCCGGGCGACATACCGCCAACGGCGGCTCGGCCGTCACCGGACCAGGTGGGCAACGACGCGGCGGCACGACGACGCGGGATCGTCGCCGTCGCGGCCGGGGAAGGCCTGGCCGCGCTGTTCGCCGACGCGGGCGCCGAAGTGGTCCGCTCAGGTCCTGGTCGCCGCTGCTCCACAGGTGGGATCATCGCGGCCATCGGTGCCACGGGTAGCCGAGCGGTCATCATCTTGCCCAACGACTCCGAGACGCTGCTGGTGGCCGAGGCGGCCGCCAGCGTGGCGCGCGACTCAGGCGTCAGGGTCGCGGTCATCCCGTCACGGGCGCAGGTCCAGGGTCTGGCGGCGATCGCCGTCCATGACGCGAGCCGTACGTTCGACGACGACGTCGTCCAGATGACGTCGGCGGCCGGTCACGCCCGGCACGGGGCGGTCACGGTCGCTGCCCGCGACGCGATGACCATGGCCGGACCGTGCCGCGAGGGCGACATCCTCGGGATCGTCGAATCGGACTTCGCCGTCGTCGGCGACGACCTGCTTCGCACCGCCATCGTGGTCGTCGACCGGATGCTCGACGGCGGCGGCGAGATGGTGACCCTGGTGTCAGGTGCCGAGGCGGAGCCGCAGCTCGCGCTCCGGGTGCGGGCCTACGTCGACGCCACCAGGCCGAGTGTCGACGTGGTGCACTACGACGGCGGCCAACCGAGGTATGCACTCCTGATCGGCGTCGAGTGATGGTGAGCCTGACCACGAAGCTCGACCGGGTGCTCGGAGCGCCGTCGGCCAAAGCGCTCGCCAAGGCGTTCGACATGACCGAGGTGGGAGATCTGGTCGGCCACTACCCTCGCCGGCTGGCGGACAAGGGCAAGCTGACGGACCTCGCCGACCTCAGGATCGGCGAGCACGTCACGGTCCTGGCCAGAACGATCGGCGTCAAGACGATCAGCTACCGGCCGCGTGGAGGGGGCCGCCAGGCCACCCGCACCGAGGTGACAGTGACCGACGGGAGCCGGGAGCTGTCCATGACGTTCTTCCAGCAGCGGTGGAGGGCAGGACAGCTCAAGGAGGGCACGATCGCGTGGTTCAGCGGCAAGGTCGACATCTTCAAGGGAAAGCGGCAGCTGCAGTCGCCGACCTGTGAGGTGCTCGGCCGGGGCGGCGACATCGATGACATCGACGTCGACATCGAGGGACTGCAGCGCTGGTGGCCCGTCTATCCGGCCACATCGGCGGTGTCGTCCTCGAGCATCCACAAGTCGGTCACGTTCACGCTGGAGCAGCTCGACCCCGTTGCCGACCCGCTGCCCGACGTGACTCGGCTGGCGCTCGGTCTCATCGGGTACGACGAGGCGCTCCGGAAGGTCCACCTGGCGGCGGACCCCGCCGAGTGGGAGCAGGCCCAGGCCCGGTTGCGGTTCGACGAGGCCTTCGTGCTCCAGACCGTGCTGGCTCAGCGGCGGCGGCTCACGATGTCGCTTCCCGCGGTTCCGCGACCGGCCAGGAAAGGCGCCCTCAGGTCGAGGTTCGACGCGGCGCTCCCCTTCGCGCTGACGGCAGGGCAGCGGGGGGTGGCGGCCGAGATCGAGGCCGACCTCGCGAGAGGCCACCCGATGCAGCGGCTCCTGCAGGGCGAGGTCGGATCGGGCAAGACGGTCGTCGCGCTGCGAGCGATGCTCCAAGTGATCGACGCGGGTGGGCAGGCCGCGCTGCTGGCCCCCACCGAGGTACTTGCCGCGCAGCATCTCCGCTCCATTCTGGCCCTGCTGGGACCGATGGCAGAGGCCGGCATGTTCGGCGCCGCCGACGATGCCACCCGCGTGGTCCTGCTCACCGGCTCGATGACCGCGTCCCGCCGCCGGGAGGCGCTCCTCGACGCCGCGTCGGGAGCCGCGGGGATCGTGATCGGGACGCACGCGATCCTCGAGGACGTCGTCCGTTTCGCCGACCTGGGCCTCGTGGTCATCGACGAGCAGCACCGCTTCGGCGTCGAGCAGCGCGCTGCGCTGACCGCCAAGGCAGGCTCCACGCCGCCCCATGTCCTCGTCATGACCGCCACGCCCATCCCCCGTACCGTCGCGATGACCGTCTTCGGCGACCTCGACGTGTCGACGCTGCGGGAGCTGCCCGCCGGTCGGGTGCCGATCCAGACCACTGTCGTCCCGGCCGGAGAGCGCCCCGACTGGCTCGTGCGCGCCTGGCAACGGGTCCGCGAGGAGGTCGGAGCCGGCCACCAGGCCTACGTCGTCTGCCCGCGTATCGGCGGCGAGCCTGAGACGCCGCTCGATGAGCCCGTTCCCGACGACGACGACCACGTGCGCCGGCCGCCGCTCGCCGTCACGGACGTGGCGGCCGAGCTGATCGGCGGACCGCTGTCCGACCTGCGCGTCTTCGTCCTCCACGGACGGCTGCCGGGCGACGAGAAGGACGACATCATGCGCCGGTTCGGGGCCGGCGACATCGACGTCCTGGTCGCGACCACCGTGATCGAGGTCGGGGTCGATGTGCCCAACGCGACGCTGATGGTCGTCATGGACGCCGAGCGATACGGCGTGTCGCAGCTGCACCAGCTCCGCGGCCGCGTCGGCCGTGGAGCCGCCGCAGGTCTGTGCCTGCTCATCACGGACGCACCCGCGGGTTCGCGTTCCCGTGAGCGCCTCGACGGTGTGGCAGCGACGTCGGACGGCTTCGAGCTGGCCACGCTCGACCTCGAGAACCGCCGCGAGGGTGATGTGCTCGGTGCCGTCCAGTCGGGTCGTCGGTCGAGCCTGCGGCTGCTGTCGGTCCTTCGCGACGAAGACGTCATCGCCTCCGCACGGTCGGCCGCCGCGGAGATCGTTGCCGACGACCCGTTGCTGGAACGGCACCAGCCGCTGGCGGAGGCCGTCAGGCGGCTAGTGGCTTCCGAGCAGGCCGACTACCTGGAGAAGTCCTGACCGCGGAGCCCACCTTCGGCGAACTCCCATGTCCGCGCGAAACTCCTGCGGTCGTTGGTCGCGTCGGCGACGATGGCTGTTGCCTGATTTAGTCCTTTTGGTATTGGTTGGGGTATCTTGCCTTTCGGCCGCTCGGCAGACTCCACCTCTCGGCACTCCTAGGAGCCACCGTGTCCTTACCAGCCCGCACCATCGCGGCCATCGCCTTCGTGGCGGTGGCCGGCATCGCCGGCCCGGCGTCAGCGGCCGAGCTGGTAGGTCAGTGGCCGATGACAGTCGTGTCGGGCAGTGCCGACGGAGTCGGAGGCCCCATCACCATGCAGGGCGTCTACAGCAGTGTCTCCGGGAAGGTGGGGTCGGCAATCAAGTTCGACTTCAACTCAGCGGCTTCGTTCGGGACGGTTGACACCAGCGCCCCCTTCAACCCTGGCACTCGCAACTTCGCCGTCTCTGCGTACTTCACGACCCCGACTGTGCCGAGTAACGCGGGCTACTCCCCCAACATCGTGCAGAAGGGGCTGTACACGTCCACCGGCCAGTGGAAGATGCAGCTCGAAGCCACCCCGGGTGGCACCATCGCGGGCTGCCGCTTCATCGGGTCCGGTCTCCCTGCAGGTGATCTGGTCAACGACGGGGCCGGCACACGCCTCGACGACGGCCAGTGGCATCGGGTCACGTGCTGGCGGGTCGGTGGCCAGTACGGCATCACGGTGGACGGCACCACCACCCAACGAACCAGAGACCTCGGCAACGTCAGCACCTCGTTGCCTGTACGCGTCGGCAACAAAAGTGCCGTGGCCGGCGTTCAAGACCAGTTCCAGGGAACTCTCGACTGCGTGGCCTACGCCGACGGCTCCAACCCTAGGCCCGCAGCGGAGGCAGGGGTGCCCTGCTAGCCCGGCCATTAGGGTGGCTGTCGTGACGCGGATCATCGCCGGGGAAGCTGGCGGCCGTCGGCTGCGTACACCTCCGGGCCGCGCGACCCGCCCGACATCCGACCGGGTCCGGGAGGCCCTGTTCTCGGCCTTGGAGTCGCAGCTCGGCACCATCACAGGCCGTCGGTTCCTCGACGTGTACGCAGGCTCAGGCGCGGTAGGGCTGGAGGCCAGGTCGCGCGGTGCAGGGCAGGTCGGCTTGGTCGAACGCGATGCGAGGACGGCTGGCCTGATCCGGGCGAACGCGAAGGATCTGGGCCTTACCGAGGTCACCGTCTTCGCCGCGGCAGCGCTGACGGTCGCCTCAGGAGAGCCGGCCGGAGAGCCGTTCGACGTGGCGTTCCTGGACCCGCCCTACGCCACCGACGCGGTCGAGGTCGCCGCTGTCCTGGACGCGTTGCGCGCCCGCGGGTGGCTGGACCCGATGGCAGTCGTCGTGGTCGAGCGGTCCCGGCGCGATGGCGACTGGATCTGGCCGGATGGCTACCAACGACTGCGCTCGAAGACGTACGGCGAGACGATGCTTTGGTACGGTCGCGTGGCCCCGACACAAGCGCCGTAGACGAGCTGAAGGAGGTGCACATGACCCGAGCGGTCTTCCCCGGCTCCTTCGACCCCGTCACCAACGGGCACCTCGACATCGTCGCGCGTGCCGCCGCGGCCTTCGACGAGGTCGTTGTCGCTGTGCTCGTCAACGAGGCCAAGCGTGGGGTCTTCAGCGTCGCCGACCGCATCGCCTTGATCGACGCTTCGGTGGCGCAGCTTGCCGTGACCAATGTGCGGACGCAGTCGTTCGAGGGGCTGCTGGTGGATTTCTGCCGGACTCAGGAGGCGACGGTGATCGTGAAAGGAGTCAGGGCCCCGGCCGATGTCGACTACGAGCTCGCGATGGCCAGCATGAACCGCGCCCTGTCCGGGGTCGACACGGTCCTCCTGCCGACCAGCCCGCAGTGGTCGTTCGTGTCGTCCAGCCTGGTCAAGGAGGTGGCTCGCCTAGGCGGTGACGTGTCCGCCTTCGTGCCGCACCAGGTGGACGTGTCGCTGCGGAAGCGGTTCGCCCGATGACCGAGGAAGCCAAGCCAGCTGTCCCTGGGGTTGTGCTCATGCGGTTGATCGAGCAACTGCGCGAATCCGTCGAGAGTGCCAGGTCGATGCCGATGTCGGCGTCCGTCGTCCTCAACAAGACCGACCTGCTGGCCCAGCTCGGGGCGCTCGAGTCCGCTCTTCCTGGCGCCTTCGAGGAGGCTGAGCGGCTCGCCGACCGTGACGGCGTCGCGGAGAGGGCGCGCGACCATGCGAACGCGATGATCGACGACGCCGCGCAAGAGCAGCGTCGGCTGGTGTCGGAGTCGGAGGTGGTGAGCGCCGGCCGCGAGGAGGCCCAGCAGCTTCGCGAGGTCGCGGAGCGGGAGTGCCAGGAGCTTCGGCGCGAGACCGACGAGTACGTCGACGGGCGACTGGCGAATCTCGAGCTCTCCCTCACCAAGATCCTCGAGGCGGTCGCGAGGGGACGCGAGCGACTGCACGGACGATCCGACCTGGACCCGCTCGCCGGCCCGGACGACGGTAAGGGCTTCGCCTTCCCCGACTGAGACGTCCCATCCGATGGGCGATGTCGCCTCGGGCTTACGACGTAGTCACGATTTGAGCCGCGTTGCCGCAACCGTTAGGCTGGCCGGGCTGTCTCGCTCAGAGGCTGCACTCTGCTGTGCCTGTCTACCGGAAGTTAGTGCGATGCGTCTCGACCCGCGTTCGCCGCTCGTGATCAACACTCATGAGCTGACGCGACGTCCAGGCTCCATGCGTACGCGCCATTTCACGGTACCGGCGCCGGCGGATCTGCGCATCGAGCTGATCGGTGTCCCGGAAGGTTCGCCGGTGGAGGTGGACCTTCGCCTCGAGGCAGTGATGGAAGGGGTGCTTGCCTCCGGGCGGGCATGGGCAAAGCTGACGGGGGAGTGCGCACGCTGCCTGGAGCCGCTCGAGGATGACCTCGAGGTCACGCTCCAGGAGCTGTACGTCTACCCCGAGAGTGATGCCTCCGAGGATGAGGCCAGCCGCCTCGTCGGAGAGCTGCTGGACCTCGAGCCGGCATTGAGAGACGCGGTGGTGCTCGCACTTCCGTTCCGACCAGTGTGTGAGCAGGACTGCCAGGGGTTGTGCCTGCAATGCGGGGCGCGGCTCTCGAACGACCCACAACATTCGCACGAGGAGAGCATCGACCCGCGCTGGGCCGCGCTATCCGCACTGACCAACGCCGACGTTCCCGCCGGCCAAAACGAGGAGTAATTGTGGCTGTTCCGAAGCGGAAGATGTCGCGCAGCAACACGCGTCACCGCCGTTCACAGTGGAAGGCTGCTGCCCCCTCGCTCGTGACGTGTACGAACCCTGCGTGCCTGAGCAAGCACCTGCCTCATCGCGCCTGCCCTCAGTGCGGCCAGTACGGCGCCCGCGCCGACCGCCGTCAGGTCCTCTGACCTCAGGTTTGACGTGGATAGCGCTGCACTGACGCCGTCCCGTGAGGAGCTGTGCGCCGAGATCGGCGTGCCAGAGCTTGACGCCGACCTCCTGCATCGCGCCCTGACCCATCGGTCGTTCGCCTACGAGAACGGTGGACTGCCTACCAACGAACGCCTGGAGTTCCTCGGCGACTCCGTCCTCGGCGTCGTCGTCACCGAGGCGCTGTACCTGTCCCATCCCAGCCTGTCCGAAGGCCGGCTGGCCAAGCTCAGGGCGGCAGTCGTCAATGCCCGAGCGCTCGCCCAGGTCGCTCGTACTCTCGGCTTGGGCGACCACATCATGCTCGGCCGGGGTGAGGAGTCGACCGGCGGGCGCAACAAGGCGTCGATCCTGTCCGACACCGTCGAAGCGGTCATCGGTGCTGTCTACCTGGACCTGGGTTTCGTCAAGGCGTCGGAGGTGGTGCACCGGCTCTTCGACCCGCTGATGACCGCCGCAGCCGATCTCGGTGCGGGGCTCGACTGGAAGACCAGCCTCCAAGAGCTGTCGGCCGACCTCGGGCTCGGGGTTCCCGAGTACCTGATCGAGGACAGCGGACCCGACCACGAGAAGACGTTCGTCGCGCGGGTCCGGGTCGGGGAGAACATCTACGGGCACGGCACCGGGCGCTCGAAGAAGGAGGCCGAGCAGCAGGCCGCCGAGACGGGCTGGCGGGCAATCAGGGCGCACGACCCGCTCGCGGCGGCCGCCGCCTCCCGCGACGTCGACGGCTACGTCACCTTCGACGCCCCGCGCGTGGTCTGACGCACTCGGAGTGCCTGAGCTGCCTGAGGTCGAGGTGGTCCGACGCGGGCTCGAGCAGTTCGTGGTCGGGCAGCGGATCGAGAGGGTCACCGTCCTGCACCCGCGCCCGGTCCGCCGCCATCTGCTCGGACCCGCCGACTTCGAAAGTCGGTTCGTCGCTCGCCGGGTCGACGCGGCCCGACGGCGCGGCAAGTACCTGTGGCTCGCACTGGACTCCGGCGACGCCGTGCTCGGGCATCTCGGCATGAGCGGCCAGCTGCTGGTCAGGCCGCATGACGCCACCGCCGAACGGCACCTGCGGGTCGTCTTCGAGCTGTCCGGCGGTCGCGATCTGCGTTTCGTCGACCAGCGCATGTTCGGGGGTCTGATGCTGTCGCACGACGGCGCCGAGCTGCCCCCGGAGATCGCCCACATCGCCCGCGACCCACTCGACCCGCTCTTCGACGAGGGGGCGTGGGCGGCGGCGCTGCGCAAGCGGCGCACCGGCATCAAGCGTGCGCTGCTCGACCAGACCCTGATCTCGGGCGTGGGCAACATCTATGCCGACGAGGCGCTGTGGGCGGCCCGGCTCCACTACGCCCGACCGACGGAGACGCTCCGCCGAGCCGAGGCCGAAAGGCTCCTCGCCGAGGTGCGGGCGGTGATGACCAAGGCGCTGCGCGAGGGTGGGACGTCGTTCGACGCGCTGTATGTCAACGTCAACGGCGAGTCCGGCTACTTCGACCGTTCGCTGGCGGTCTATGGCCAGGAGGGGCGGCCGTGTCCGCGCTGCGACACCGCCATCCGCCGCGACGCCTTCATGAACCGTTCGTCGTTCACCTGCCCGAGGTGTCAGCCGCGCCCGCGCCGCGCCCGCTGGTAGCTCCGCTGGCGATCGCATCCGGCACGATGCCGTCGGCGTCCACCGGGGTCCACTCCTCCGTACGCACCCACTGCGACCCGCAGCCTTCACAGGCGAAGACGTCCATCTCGTCGCCGTCCTCGTCGGCCATGGTGTCACCGGTCGCCCGCCAGGTGCAGATCGACTGACACGGCCATGCGTGGAGAGGAGAGTGTCTTGGGGCGGGCGCGCTCACAGCCCCAGTGTGCACCGTCGCCGGCAGCCGTCGACACGGTCGCTGTCTGTCGGCATGAGTTGACCCAGCCGCGACCAAGTGTCACCCTGGGATGAGCAGCGGTTAGCTTCGCCGAGTATTCGTACGTGACGCGCCGAGAGCACCCCGGCCGACGGTCCGTGCTGTGCTCGACAACTACCTCGTTCGTGGAGGATATTTCTATGGCCAAGGCTCTCCTTGGATACGTGGGTGGCGACATCCGGCTGGTGGACGACAACACACGGCTTCGGCGGCGCATTGCCGATCTCGAGGCGATGGTGCTGCGTCTGCAGGCCGAGAACGACGCCCTCGCGGCGCGCGTACACGACGGTGACCTGCTGATGGTCCCGTACGACATGGCTGAGCGGGCCACGGCACGCGCCTGAGGCGGGTGCGGCAAGCCGGATCCCGGCTCGTTGGTCGGCTGACATCAGAGGCCCCCCTCACGGCGTGGGATCCCGACGCCGCCGGTGTGCGCGGATAGCGTCAGCAGCGGTCAACCCTTCCCGAGCCGGCGTCGAGCGCGTCTGAAGGAGAACCGCGTTGTTTCTGAGGAGCTTGACGCTGCGCGGCTTCAAGTCGTTCGCCTCCTCGACGACACTGGCGCTCGAGCCCGGCATCACCTGTGTGGTGGGTCCGAACGGGTCCGGCAAGTCCAACGTCGTCGACGCGCTCGCCTGGGTGATGGGCGAGCAGGGCGCCAAGTCCCTGCGTGGCGCCAGGATGGACGACGTCATCTTCGCCGGAACATCGGGCCGTCCTCCGCTCGGCCGCGCCGAGGTGGTCCTCACTATCGACAACACCGACGGGGCGCTTCCCATCGAGTACGCCGAGGTCACGATCTCCCGGACCATGTTCCGCAACGGCGGGTCTGACTACAAGATCAACGGCCAGACCTGCCGACTGCTCGACGTGCAGGAACTGCTCAGCGACTCGGGCATCGGGCGCGAGATGCACGTCATCGTCGGCCAAGGACAGCTCGACGCGATCCTGCGCGCAAGCCCGGAGGAGCGACGTGGCTTCGTCGAAGAGGCCGCCGGGGTCCTCAAGTACCGCAAGCGCAAGGAGAAGGCGCTCCGCAAGCTCGACGCCACCGAGGGCAACCTGACGCGACTCGGTGATCTGCTCAGCGAGATCCGTCGCCAGCTCAAGCCGCTCGGCCGCCAGGCGGAGGTGGCGCGGCGAGCCGCCGTCGTCCAGATGGAGTCGCGTGACGCGCGCGCCCGGCTGCTCGCCGACGACGTCGTCACGCTGAGCGGTTCCCTGCAGCGTGAGCTCGCGGACGAGGAGGCGATGAGGTCACGGCGGGCCGAGGTCGACGCCGCGCTCGTCGACGCGCGCGTCCGGGAGACGGAGCTGGAGGCGGCTCTCAGCTCCGACGCCCCGCTTCTCGGCCAGGCCCAGGAGACCTGGTTCGCCCTCTCTCGTGTCCAGGAGCGGCTGCGCAGCACCCATAGCTTGGCGGCCGAACGGGTACGCAACACCGCGGACGAGCCCGACGACGAGAGGTTGGCCCGCGACCCTGTGACGCTCGAGGCCGAGGCGGCTCACATACGCGCGCAGGAGGACGAGATCGCGCGTGACCTTGACAGCAGCCAAGGCGACCTCGACGAGTCGATCGCACTTCGTCGAGCCAGCGAGCTCGCCCATGCCGAAGAAGACCGGCGTATCGCCGACCTGATGCGCACGGCGGCCGACCGGCGAGAAGGTCTGGCCCGGCTGGACGGCGAGGTCAACGTGGTCAAGAGCCGAGCCGCGGCGGCAGACGACGAGATCGGCAGGCTGGTCGCTGCCCGGGCCGAGGCCGATACCCGAGCCCAGCGGGCACGACGAGACTTCACGGCACTGGAGACCACGATCGCCGGTCTCGACGCCGGCGAGCGCGGCCTGGACACCGAGCACGAAGGCGCAGCCGGGTGGCTCGCCGACATCCAGGAGCGTTTCGCCAAGCTGAGGCTCGAGGCCGAGTCAGCCGAACGCCACAGGGCAGCACTCGCCGCCCGGCGCGAAGCGCTGGAGCTTGGACTGTCCCGCAAGGACGGTGTAGGCGCCCTGCTTGCCCCGGATGCGCCCGTCCGCGGTCTGCTCGGCTCGGTCGCGGCGTTGCTGAGCGTCCGTGCTGGCGACGAGACCGCGGTGGCCGCCGCGCTCGGGTCCGCCGCGGATGCCGTCGCGATGACGGACACCGACGCCGCCTGCGACGCGATCGCCTTCCTGAAGGCCGATGACCTCGGACGCGGGTCCGTGGTCGTGGCCGGAGCGGGTCTCCGGTCCGGTGACGGGTCCGAGCGCTCGAGCTGGCCGGTACTCCAAGACGCGACCTACCTGGTCGACGCCATCGACATCCCCGATATCCTGAGCCCAGCCATTGCCCGGCTGCTGGCCCGGACGGCACTGGTGTCCGATCTGGCGGCGGCGCGCACACTACTAGCCGACCAACCGGATCTGGTGGCCGTCACTCGCGACGGCGACGTCGTCGGCGCCCACGTCGCTGCCGGTGGTTCGCCGTCGCAGCTCAGCCTGCTGGAGGTGCAGGCGGCCGTGGATGAGGTCAGTGCGGCCATCGACTCGGCAGCGGCATCGGCCGAGCGGATGCGGTTCGAGCTGACCAGCCTCGAAGCCGAACGCGCCGAAGCGCAAGGACGAGTCGATGTCGCGCTCGCCAAGCTGCACGAGTCTGACGCGACGCTCGCCGCCATCGCCGAGCATCTCGGCCAGCTCGGATCCGTGGCGCGGGCGGCCAAGGCCGAGACTGAGCGCATCGACGCGGCGATCACCGCCGCCGCCGCCGCACGCGAGACCGACCTGTCGGGCCTCGTCGACCTGCAGGGGCGGCTGGACTCCGTCGGGACGGTCGCGGAGGAGGAGCCGGACACCAGCTATCGCGAGCGGCTAGCACAGCAGGCGAGCTCGGCGCGGCGCCGCGAGACCGATGCGCGGCTCGCGCTCCGTACCGTCGAGGAGCGCGCGCGGGCGCTCCGCGGTCGGGCGGACTCGCTTGTCCGAGCGGCGGAACAGGAGCGGCTCACCCAGGCACGCCTCGCCGCTCGCCGCGCCCGTCGGCACCGCGAGGCGCGTGCCGCGGTCGCGGTGGGTCGAGCGGTCGAGGTGGTCCTGGTGCGGCTGGAGGACTCCCTCGCGCAGGCGCTACAGCGCCGAACGACGCTCGAAACCGCACGAGCCGAGCGCTCCGCTGAGTCGGCCACTGGTCGCGCGCGGGTCCGCACCCTCGAGGCTGAGCTGGCGACCCTCACCGATACGGTCCACCGAGACGAGATGCTCCGCTCCGAGCACCGGCTGCGCATCGAACAGCTCGAGCAGCGGGTTCTCGACGAGCTCGGCTTCGACCTGGAGTCGCTGGTCGAGGAGTACGGGCCGGACCGGCTGGTCCCCGTGATCGTTGCCGCGGATGCGCTGTCCGCAGAGGGGGCCAACGCCTCGCTTGCGGCCGACGAGGCCCGAGGCTCCGAACCGGCGCCGTATGTCCGCGAGGAGCAGCAGCGCCGGCTGCGTACCGCGGAGCGGGCATTGGCCCAGCTCGGCCGGATCAACCCGCTCGCCTTGGAGGAGTTCGGCGCGCTCGAGGAGCGCCACAGGTTCCTCACCGAGCAGCTTGAGGACCTCAAGAAGACCCGGCATCATCTGCTCGACATCGTCCGCGAGGTCGACGGGCGGGTCGAGGAGGTCTTCACCGAGGCGTACAACGACGTGGCCCGGGAGTTCGCCGGCGTCTTCGCCCGGCTGTTCCCCGGCGGCGAGGGCAGGCTCGTCCTCACCGATCCCGACGACATGCTCACGGCCGGTATCGACATCGAGCCTCGTCCGCCCGGCAAGAAGATCAAGCGGCTCTCCTTGCTGTCGGGTGGCGAGCGATCGCTGGTGGCGGTGACCTTCCTGGTCGCGCTGTTCCGGGCGAGGCCCTCGCCCTTCTACATCCTCGACGAGGTCGAGGCAGCGTTGGACGACACGAACCTCGGGCGGCTGCTGGAGATCTACGAGGAGCTGCGAGAGAGCTCGCAGCTCGTGGTGATCACGCACCAGAAGCGAACGATGGAGGTGGCCGACGCGCTCTACGGCGTGACGATGCGCGGCGACGGCGTCTCGGCCGTCATCAGCCAGCGACTGCGCGAGCGAGACCCCGCGTGACGACGACGCGGCACCGGATCGGCACGTAAGGTCCGTCACAGTCAGCCGCTCACAGCAGTCAACGGCTTCGGCCCGGTTTCACTGCGTGACAAACTGGCAGGTAGGCGGCGCCCTTCGGCCGACCTCCCGACCCTTCTGTGAGAGAACGCCACGCCATGCTGCTCATTTGCCTCGCTCTGCTCGCCGTCCTCGTGGTGGCCGGGCTGGTGACGGCCTTCGTCGCCTTCCCGCACCGTGGACACGACATCCCCCACGCGATGTGGCTGTCAGACGCCATGGCGAAGGCCAGCCAGAAGTTCCACCCCTGACCTTCCGAGACCTGTGGTCGTGCGGGAGCCGCCCTGCCGATCCGTCTGCGAGGATGACTGATCGTGCCCGAGTTCGTGACCATCGCCATCGCCCTGATCGTGGTCGGAGTGGCGCTCGTCGCCGGCTTCGTCGTCACCGGCAGGCGTCGCCGGCCCACAGGTGACAGCACTGTGCCTCCCAGCCCCGACCGGCTGGGCGGGTCCGACCAGGCCGACTCGGGACGGGGTAGCGCGGCAACGCTCGACGACGTCAGAACGCCGCAGAGCGACGTCGACGAGGTCGACACGTCTGTCCTGCAACCTCAGCTCGAACGCCCGGACCCCGTCGCCGGCCGTCTCCAGCGGCTCAGAACCCGGCTCGCTCGCTCGCAGTCGACGCTCGGACGGGCGCTGCTGGCGCTGCTGTCGCGTGACCGGCTAGACGAGGAAACGTGGGAGGAGATCGAGGACACCCTGATCACCGCCGACGTCGGGGTGGCGCCGACCCAGGAGCTGGTCGAGCGGCTGCGCCAGCGGGTCCGGGTCGAGTCCGTGTCCGGAGCCGAGGCCCACGCGCTCCTGCGTGAGGAGCTGGTTGCGATGCTCGACCCCAGCCTGGATCGGTCACTCCACACCGATCGTGTGGCGGGCAAACCCGGCGTCGTCATGGTGGTGGGCGTCAACGGGACCGGCAAGACAACCACGGTCGGCAAGATCGCGCGGATGCTGGTGTCGCAGGACAAGGACGTGCTACTCGGCGCCGCCGACACCTTCCGTGCCGCGGCGGCGGAGCAGCTACAGACCTGGGGTGAGCGTGTGGGGGTACCGACCGTGCGGGGGGCGGAGGGCGCCGACCCCGCCAGCGTCGCGTTCGAGGCCGCGCGGGCCGGCGTGGAGCAGGAAGTCGACACCGTGCTCATCGACACGGCCGGCAGGCTCCACACGAAGACCGGCCTGATGGACGAGCTGGGCAAGGTCAAGCGAGTGGTCGAGAAGCAGGCGGCCGTCGACGAGGTTCTCCTCGTCATCGACGCGACGACGGGCCAGAATGGTCTGACTCAGGCGCGGGTCTTCGGCGAGGTGGTTGATGTGACGGGCATCGTCTTGACGAAGCTCGACGGTACCGCCAAGGGAGGGATCGTGATCGCCGTCCAGCGCGAGCTGGGGGTGCCGGTGAAGCTGATCGGCCTCGGGGAAGGCGCAGACGACCTCGCGCCCTTCGAGGTCGAGCCGTTCGTCGACGCCCTGCTGGGGTCCGCCTGAGTCCGATCGTGCCTTAGTCGGACACGGCCGGAGTCGGGGAAGCGAAAGGAGGTCTTGACGGTGAACGAGGTCGACTTCCGTGCGAGCACGCCGGTGCCAGGTCAGCTCGACGCGTCGTGGATCCATGGCGCCCTGTCGCCTCGGCACAGCCGCGACCCGGCGCTGCAGGTACACCGCTACGACGAGCACACGTACATCCTGCGCCAGAGCAAGGCGGTCCACTACCAAGCGCCCTTCCTCTATCTGCTCTTCGGCAACGAGCGTGCGATCCTCTTCGACACCGGCGCCACGGCCGATCCCGAGAGGTTTCCGCTTCGCCACATCGTCGACCGGCTCGTCCGCCGCTGGCTCCACGACCATCCGCGAGGCGACTACGGCCTGGTCGTTGCGCACAGCCATGGCCACGGTGACCATATAGCCGCGGACGCGCAGTTCACCGACCGTCCGATGACCACGATGGTCGGTCGGGACGTGGAATCGGTGCGTGACTTCTTCGGCTTCGCCACGTGGCCGGAGGAGATCGTGTCGTTCGACCTGGGTGGGCGAGTCCTCGACGTGACCGGCATACCCGGCCATCACGCAGCCTCGATCAGCGTGTACGACCCGTGGACGGGGTTCATGCTGACTGGCGACACCGTCTACCCCGGTCGGCTGTATGTCGAGGATATGCCCGCGTTTGTCGACAGCCTCGAGCGACTCGTGGCGATGGCCGCGGCCCGTCCAGTGACTTATGTGCTGGGCTGCCACATCGAGATGTCTCGGCAGCCGGGCCGTGACTATCCGATCGGTTCCACTTATCAGCCCGACGAGCCACCCCTCCAGCTGAGCGTGGACCAGCTGGTCCGGGTCCTGGAGGCCGCGCGACACGTCGCCTACCGGCCGGGTCCGTCATGGTTCGACGACTTCGTCATCTTCAACGGCCCCTGCACCCTCGAGACCGTGCGCCAGCTGGCCCGGTCTTGGTGGCAGGGTTTCCGTAACGAGCTCAGGCGGCGGCGCCCGCGGGAGACTCCATCGCCCAACGAAGCGTCCGCGTCAGCACCTCGCCCGCGGCCCTGACGGTGACCGCCTCCGTGACCGGAAGGTACGGAAGCCGCAGCGGCAGCCGCGCCCATACCGGCAGCATGGCGACCGCCGATGCGCCCAGAGCTGGGTAGGCAGCCCTGAAGAGCAGCGGCACCGGCGGGTTGAGCAGCATGAATCGAGCCGCCGACCGGGCCTCCGGTGTCCCTGTGAGCTCGGGTCGGTATGCGGCGATCTGCTCGTGCACCTCGGCGACAGAGACCGGCGGATCGACCACGCCGAGCGCGCGCGCCACCTTGGCGGCATCCGCGACGTAGGCGTCGTCCTCGCCCGGTCCGAGCTTGGCGGCGCCGTAGCGCTGGTAGGCCCGCAGGAAGCTGTCGACCTCGACGATGTGCACCCACTTGAGCAGATGCGGGTCGGAGGCGGCATACGGTCGTCCGTCGGCTGCCTTACCGTTGATCCGACTGTGGATGGCGCGGACCTGGGCGATGATCGCCTTCGCGTCCGCGGTCGTCCCGAAGCTGGTCACCGCAAGGAAATGTCCGGTTCGCTGGAGACGGCCCCACGGGTCACCCCGATAGCCAGAGTGTCCGGCGACGGCTGCCATCGCCAGCGGATGCAGCGACTGGAGCAGGAGCGCCCGGAGGCCACCGACGAACATCGACGCGTCGCCATGGACCACCCGGATCGGACGGTCCTCGCCGAAATAGCGCGGTCCGGCGGCGGTCACCATCCGGTCACGGCGCTGGGCGCCATCGGGGCCAGCCACCCAGGCGAAGAGCTGCTTTGACAGGGCGCCGCGGAGCTGGGCCGTGAGTTTGGGGGGCACACACCCAGTATGTGGCCTGCCTACAGGCGTTGCAGCGCCGGCACCGCGGTCGTACTCGTTCACGGCGCTGTAACACATCGTTCGTAAGTGTCACAAGCGCGCAACGTAGGGCACCCCTGGCCGAAACGTCGCGGCAGCAGTCTCGAAACGCCGCAACGAAGCGGTCCTCGGTACTTCCTTGCCCCCATCGCAAGACAAGGATCCACAGATGCCTCATCTCGACACCGGCGATACAGCCTGGGTGCTCTGCAGCTCGGCCCTCGTGCTGCTCATGACGCCCGGCCTCGCGTTCTTCTACGGCGGTATGGTCCGCTCCAAGTCCGTGCTCAACATGCTCATGATGAGCATCTTGACCATCGGCATCGTCACTCCTCTGTGGGTCCTCTACGGGTTCTCCCTCAGCTTCGGCACCTCCAGCCATGCGAGCTGGATCATCGGAGACTTCAGCCAGCTCGGACTCTCCAACACCCTCAACCTCGGTGCCATCAACGGCGGTGACTACCCGATCCCGCTGCTGGTGTTCGCTGCCTTCCAGCTGATGTTCGCCGTCATCACCCCGGCGCTGATCAGCGGTGCTATCGCCGACCGGGTCAAGTTCTCCGCCTGGGCCGTCTTCGTCGCCCTCTGGGTCGCGATCTGCTACTTCCCGGTCGCGCACTGGGTGTTCGGCTTCGGTGACGCCAACGGGAATGGCGCCGGCTTCCTCGCCCACTGGGGCGTGATCGACTTCGCTGGTGGAACCGCCGTGCACGTGGATGCCGGTGCTGCCGGTCTGGCTCTCGCGATCGTCCTCGGCAAGCGCATCGGCTGGCCGCGTGACCCGATGCGTCCCCACAACGTGCCCTTCGTCATGCTGGGCGCCGCACTCCTGTGGTTCGGCTGGTTCGGGTTCAACGCGGGTTCCGCGCTCGGGGCCAACGGTCTCGCCGCGATGGCCTTCATGAACACCCAGGTTGCCACCGCCACCGCCATGCTCGGCTGGCTCATCGTGGAGAAGTTCCGAGACGGGCACGCCACCACGCTGGGCGCTGCTTCGGGCGCTGTCACAGGCCTGGTCGCGATCACCCCCTCGTGTTCGGCAGTCACGCCGATGGGCGCCATCTTCCTCGGCCTGATCGCCGGTGCCATCTGTGCCTACACCGTCGGGCTCAAGTACAAGTTCGGCTTCGACGACTCGCTCGACGTCGTCGGTGTCCACCTCGTCGGTGGTGCCTTCGGCTCCGTCGCGATCGGCTTCCTCGCAGCGCCCTCGAGTGCCGCCGGAGCCACCGGCCTGTTGTACGGCGGGGGTCAGGTCGGCCTGCAGCTGCTGGGCAAGCAGACGACGGCAGTTCTGGTCGTTGGTACCTTCTCGTTCGTCGTCGCGTTCATTATCGGCAAGCTCATCGACATGACCATGGGCTTCCGCATCAGTGAGGAGGACGAGCTCACCGGTATCGACCAGACCGAGCACGCGGAGACCGGCTACGAACTGCACCAGGGCTTCGGTGGTACTCGCACCTCCACCGCGGCTGCTACCGACACCAGCGATATGGAGAGTGTGGACGCATGAAACTCGTGACGGCGGTCATCAAGCCGCACAAGCTCGAAGATGTGAGGGCCGCGCTCGAGACCTTCGGGGTGACCGGCATGCCGGTCACCGAGGCGAGTGGGTACGGCCGACAGAAGGGCCACACCGAGGTCTACCGCGGGGCGGAGTACGACATCTCGCTCATCCCCAAGGTCCGGCTGGAGATCGTGATTCAAGACGATGAGGTCGCCGACATCGTCGGTGTCATCACCAAGAGTGCCCACACCGGCCGCATCGGCGACGGAAAAGTGTGGGTCAGTCCGATCGAGTCCGTCCTGAGGATCCGCACTGGTGACAAAGACACCGACGCGGTCTGAGCAACGACGCTCTCGCGCCGAGGCAGCTGACGTTCGGCTGCGCTCGTTATGGGACCAGGCTGTCGCCAGTCTGGAGCTTCCCGCTACGGGCGCAGCCGTCGTCGCGGTCGGTGGCTACGGCCGCGGTGAGCTGTCGCCTCAAAGCGACCTCGATGTCGTCCTGCTGGCGAGCGACCGTTACGACGAGTCGTTGCTGGGCGGGCTGGCGGGGAAGCTGTGGTATCCCTTGTGGGACGCCAACGTCGCGCTGGACCATTCCGTGCGGACCGAGAGCGAGCTGCGAGCAGCAGCCTCCGACGATCTGCGGGTCGCGCTCGGCCTGCTGAACATCCGGCACGTGTCCGGTGACCCGGCGCTGACGATGGCCACCCGCAGCACGATCCTCGCGGACTGGCGGCGGGCCGCCAAGCGCCGGCTGCCGCTGCTTGCCGAGCACACCCGGGCCCGGTGGGAGCGGGTCGGCGACCTCTCCCACTCGACCACTCCGGACCTCAAGGACGCGCACGGAGGGATGCGGGACGTCGCGCTGCTCCGCGCCATGCTGGCGAGCTGGCTGATCGACGTCCCCGCAGCCGAGCTCGAGCGGCTGAGCAACCAGCTGCTGGAGGTGCGCGACGCCCTGCAGGAGACGACAGGGCGTCGCACTGACCGGCTGGTGGCCGACTACGCGGCCGAGGTGGCGCTGCGCTGCGGACTGCCCGGCGCCGATGCGCTGCGGTCGTCCCTGATCACCACGGGACGCGCGATCGCCCACCTTGCCTCTGTGTCGCTGCGCAATGTCGACTGGATGCTGACCCCGGCTCGCTCGGTCGGTCCCCGTCGTCCGGTGCTCGACATGGTCGCTCCAGGCGTCGGGGCCTACCGGGGCGAGGTCGTTCTGACCGAGCGCGCACAGCCACGCCTCGACCCCCTACTGGGGCTGCGTGCGGCCGAGGCCGCCGCGTCTCGGGACCTGGTGCTCACCGACTCAGCCGCTGCCCGGTTGAGCCGTGAGCTGGTGACCATGCCCGTGCCGTGGCCGGCCGAGGGCCGGGCCCTCTTCACCCGGCTGCTCGGGTCCGGCCCACCGCTCGTCGACGTGTGGGAGAGCCTGGACCAGTATGGCGTCGTCGAGGCGATGATCCCGGAGTGGAAGCGCGTCAGGCACTTGGCGCCGCAGTCGCCTGTGCACCGGTTCACCGTCGACCGGCACTTGGTCCAGACCTGTGTGGAGGCCTCGCCACTGGCCACTCGGGTCGACCGGCCCGACCTGCTGGTCGTTGCCGCTCTGCTGCACGACATCGGCAAGGGTGACGACGGCGACCACAGCGAGATCGGCGAACTGATCGCCTGGGAGGTTGCCAGCCGGATCGGCTTCCTCGCCCGAGACGTCGCGATCGTGTCGAGGCTGGTACGCCACCATCTGACGTTGATCGACGCCGCGACGACCCGCGACCTCGACGACCCCGCGACGGTCGAGACGGTGTCTCGCCAGGTAGGGGACGTGTCGACCCTCGAGCTGCTGGCCGTGTTGACCGAGGCTGACGCCCTGGCCACCGGTCCGAAGGCTTGGTCCCCCTGGCGCAAGCAGCTGCTCGACACGCTGGTCGAGCGGGTCCGACGGCACCAGCACATGAACGCCACATCGACGCCCAGTACCAATGGGGCGGGCCGATCCGCGTCGATCTCGCCACCGGTCCCACGCGTGGGACGTCACCACTAGCTGACGATGAAAGTCCGTGTATCGGGCGGCCCTGGCGCGCTCGCTCGTCCGAGGCACAGCGCCGATCCTCTCAGGGTGTCATTCAGCCAGGGGTTCGTGCAGGCAGAGGACGTTGCCGTCGGGGTCCTCGAACCAGGCTGCCTTCTCCGAGCCCAGCACACACACGTGCTCCACCGTCTTCAAGCCGGGCAGATCGTAGTCGGCGAATGTCACCCCATGGTCCTGCAGGTTGCGGATCTCCGCGACGATGTCGGGTACCTCGAACGACAGTTCCGTGCGGCCTGTCGGTGCGGCATCCGGCGATGGCATCAACGCCAGGCCCGAACCGCCCGCGAGAGCGAACATCTCCTGACCCTCACTGTTGCGCCCCCGATGATCCAATCCGAGACTGTCACGGTAGAACTGCACGGCCGCGGAACCGTCTCGGACCTGCAGAATGGTGGTGATTACCGGCTCCGTCAACATGTCGACCTCCCACGTGTTGCGTACGTATCCGGATACTCCTCTCACGCCCGCTCGGACACAAGCGTTCCCTGTCGCAGACGAGGCAACCTGCGTCGGCCACGAGGGGGGTCCCGACCGCATCCCCGGTAGCGATGATTGGGAGCGACGGCGCGGGCGCGGGTAGTCTGTGCGACGAAACCCATGTCCCAGACCCTCGACATCGTCGCCTGATTCCAAGGACCAGCCCACCCGTGTTCAACACGCTCCAGGACCGCCTCAACGCGACCTTCAAGAACCTTCGCGGCAAAGGCAAGCTGTCCGACGCCGACATCGACGCGACTGCCCGGGAGATCCGGATCGCGCTGCTCGAGGCCGACGTTGCGCTCCCAGCCGTACGGGAGTTCATCGGGAGAGTGCGCGAGCGGGCCAGGGGGGCCGAGGTCAGCGATGCGCTGAACCCTGCGCAGCAGGTGATCAAGATCGTCAACGACGAGCTGGTCACGATCCTCGGCGGCGAGACCAGACGGCTCCAGTTCGCCAAGAACCCACCGACCGTCATCATGCTGGCCGGGCTCCAAGGCTCCGGCAAGACCACCCTTGCCGGCAAGCTGGGACGCTGGCTGAAGGAGCAGGGCCGCACGCCGATGCTCGTCGCCGCCGACCTCCAGCGGCCGAACGCGGTCAACCAGCTGGAAGTCGTCGGGGGCCAGGCGGGCGTCATGGTATTCGCGCCCGAACGCGGCAATGGGGTCGGAGACCCCGTGCAGGTCTCCCGTGCGGCGGTCGCCGAGGCCAAGCGCCGGCTCTACGACGTGGTCATCGTCGACACCGCCGGCCGGCTCGGCATCGACGCCGAGCTGATGCAGCAGGCGGCCGACATCCGCGACGCGGTCCAACCCGACGAGATCCTTTTCGTCGTCGACGCGATGGTCGGCCAGGACGCCGTGGTGACCGCGCAGGCGTTCCTCGAGGGCGTCGGCTTCACCGGTGTGGTCCTGAGCAAGCTCGACGGTGACGCCCGAGGCGGCGCGGCACTGTCGGTCGCGCAGGTCACCGGTCGCCAGGTGATGTTCGCCTCCAACGGCGAGAAGCTGACCGACTTCGACGTCTTCCACCCCGACCGGATGGCCTCGCGGATCCTCGGCATGGGCGACATGCTCACGTTGATCGAACAGGCGGAGAAGGCGTTCGACGCCGACTCGGCCGCGAAGGCCGCCGCCAAGCTGCAGGGCAAGGGCGGCGACTTCACCCTCGACGACTTCCTCGAGCAGATGCAAGCCGTCCGGAAGATGGGGTCACTGTCGAAGATCATGGGCATGATCCCCGGCATGGCGCAGTTCCGCGACCAGCTGGAGAACTTCGACGAGCGCGAGATCGACCGGATCCAGGCACTGATCTTGTCGATGACGCCGGCGGAGCGTCACAACCCCAAGATCATCGACGGCTCCCGCCGGACCCGGATCGCTCGAGGCGCCGGTCGTGCCGTGAGCGATGTGAACCAGCTCGTCGACCGGTTCTTCGAGGCTCGCAAGATGATGATGTCGATGGCGGGCGGTGGTGGAATGCCGGGAATACCTGGGATGGCTGGTATGGGCGGCAAACGCGCCAAGAGCCGGCAGCAGGCGCCGCAGCGACGCAGCAAGAGAGGCTCTGGAAACCCGGCCAAGCGGGCCGCCGAAACGAACGCCGCGACCTTGGCCCCGCAGGAGCCGGCCTCCGACGGCGCAGCCGCGTTCGGATTCGGCCGCACCGCCCCGCCCCAGTCGAGCGGCGCGGCGGAGAAGTTCGAGCTCCCGAAGGACCTGCGCGACCTGCTCTGACGAGCCCCGTCCGGTAGCCTCGCGCGGGTGACCCGGTCGAGTGGTGGACTCACGACAGGTACGCCGTTCCGCGTTGCCGGACCAGTGCTCCCTGGCGGGGAGCACAGGGATGTCTACGTCGTCGACGGGCGGATCAGCTATCAGCCGCGGTCCGGGGCGGAGCTTGCCGGCGAGGGGTGGATCGTCCCCGGTCTGGTGGACGCCCACTGCCACATCGGTCTCGACGAGCACGGAGCAGTGCCCGACGAGGTCAGCGAGCAGCAGGCGCTGACGGACCGCGACGCCGGGACGTTACTGATCCGCGACGCCGGGTCGGCTGCCGACACCCGCTGGATCGACGACCGCGACGACTTGCCCCGCGTGATCAGGGCTGGGCGGCATCTGGCCCGCTCGAAGCGGTACATCCGAAACTTCGCGCACGAGCTCGAGCCGGACGAGCTCACCGCCTACGTCATCGACGAGGCAGAACGAGGCGACGGCTGGATCAAGCTGGTCGGCGACTGGATCGATCGCGACGCCGGCGACCTGCTCCCGAGCTGGCCCAGGGACGCCCTGGAGTCAGCCATCGACGCGGCTCATCAGCACGGGGCGCGAGTCACGGCTCATGTCTTCGGCGAGGAGGCGCTCCCGGATCTTTTGGCGGCTGGAATCGACTGCATCGAGCACGGCACCGGTCTGTCCGCCGACCTGATCAATGACATGGCCACCCGCGGGGTGGCACTCGTGCCGACCGTCAAACAGCTGGAGAACTTCCCCAGCTACGCGGCTGCGGGCGAGGCGCGGTTCCCGAAGTATGCCACCCACATCCGCGCCCTCTTCGCCCGCCGCGAGGAGACGATCCGGTCGGCGTACGAGGCTGGCGTCCCCATCTACGCGGGGACCGACGCGGGTGGCAGCCTTTCCCACGGCTTGATCGCTGACGAGGTGATCACGCTGGCCGGCTACGGCATGGCACCGGTCGACGCGCTCGCCGCCGCCTCGTGGCGGGCGAGGTCGTGGCTCGGCCGGCCCAGCCTGGACGAGGGTGACCCGGCGGACTTCGTGATGTACGACGCCGACCCGGTCGCTGATCTCCACGTCCTGTCGCATCCGAGCCGGATCGTGCTGCGGGGCCGGATCATCGTCTGAGGCGTCCCATGGGGCTGACGCTGCAGCGGCCAGGCCACAAAGAAAGATCCGACCGTAGCGGTGTCAGGACAGCACCACGGTCGGATCTATCAGGCGAGGCTCAGGCGTCAGGCGGCGTCGGAGGCGCCGAGGTAGCCGTTCGGGTCGAGCACGTACTTCTTGGCCGTGCCCGAGTCGAACTCGCGGTATCCACGAGGAGCGTCGTCGATGGTGATGGCCGTCGCGTTGACGGCCTTCGCGATCTGGACACGGTCGTGCAGGATCGCCATCATCAGGCCGCGGTGGTACTTCATCACCGGGCACTGGCCGGTCATGAAGCTGTGCGACTTCGACCAGCCGAGACCGATCTGGATCGAGAGCGAGCCCTGCTTGGCTGCATCGTCGGCGGCGCCGGGGTCGCCGGTGACATAGAGGCCGGGGATGCCTATCCCACCACCTGCGCGGGCGACGTCCATCATCGAGTTCAGCACGGTCGCCGGCATCTCGTCGCCCGAGCTGCCACCATGGCCGCGGGCCTCGAACCCGACGGCGTCGACGGCGCAGTCGACCTCGGGTACGCCGAGGATCTGCTCGATCTGGTCCTTCGGGTCACCCTTGGACACGTCCACGGTCTCGCAGCCGAAGCTGCGGGCCTGGGCGAGCCGTTCCTCGTTGAGGTCCGCCACGATGACCGCGGCCGCTCCGAGCAGCTGTGCACCGACCGCCGCTGCTAGACCGACCGGTCCGGCGCCGGCGATGTAGACGGTCGACCCGACCTCGACGCCGGCAGTGACACAGCCGTGGAAACCGGTGGGGAAGATGTCCGACAGCATCGTCAGGTCGAGGATCTTCTCCATCGCCTGGTCCTTGTCGGGGAACCTCAGCAGGTTCCAGTCGGCGTAGGGAACGGCCACGTACTGTGCCTGGCCACCCACCCAACCACCCATGTCGACATACCCGTATGCCGAGCCCGGACGGTCCGGGTTGACGTTGAGGCAGATGCCCGTCTTGCCTTCCTTGCAGTTGCGACAGCGTCCACAGGCGATGTTGAACGGGACGGAGACGAGGTCGCCCTCCTTGATGAACTCGACACCGGGTCCGACCTCGACGACCTCACCGGTGATCTCGTGGCCCAAGATGAGGCCCTCGGGGGCGGTGGTGCGTCCGCGCACCATGTGCTGGTCGCTGCCACAGATGTTGGTGGCGACGGTCTTGATGATCGCGGCGTGGGGAAGCTGGCGACCGACGTTGTCCGGGTTCACACCCGGACCGTCCTTCAGCTCGAATGTCGGGTAGTCGATCGATTGGACTTCAACCTTGCCCGTCCCCATGTAGGCGACCGCTTTGTTGTCTGCCATGGTCCCGCCCTTCTGACGCCGACCTGGCTGTCGACGCCGCTGCGTCCTGGGCCGGAGCCCAGGAAAGGGCGCCGCGTTGCGCCCTCTGTTACATGCTTAGTCCCCAACCCAGGCAGGTTCAATCCTGCTTCGCCTGACAAGAACGCTGTCTGGCCGCTCGACGTCGTCCGGCAGGCGGCTCGTCGGGTCCTGCTCAAATAGGCCACGTGGGGGTGGTCTGGCATACTGGTACGCGACTTCGGATCGTGCCGGGCCCTCTCACCCGGCTGATGCGAATCCCCCGCGACGTCACCGTGAACCCACCTCGGTACCACGCTCGCCACCCCATCAGACATCAAGGAGACACCACACCCGTGGCCGTCAAGATCAGGCTCAAGCGCATGGGCAAGATCCGTGCACCGTACTACCGCATCGTCGTCGCCGACGCCCGTACCAAGCGTGATGGACGCGTGATCGAAGAGATCGGCAAGTACCACCCGAAGGAGGACCCGAGCTTCATCGAGGTCGACTCCGACCGTGCCCAGTACTGGCTCGGCGTGGGCGCTCAGCCAAGCGAGCCGGTGACCGCCATCCTCAAGGTCACCGGCGACTGGCAGAAGTTCAGGGGCGAGGACGCCCCGCCACCCATGAAGGTGGCCGAACCCCGACGAGACAAGGCGGACCTGTTCAACGAGGCGCTCAAGGACTCGCACGGAGACCCCTCGGCCGAAGCTTTGACCGCGCGCAGGACAACGACGAAGAAGGCCGCCACTGCTCCCGACACCCAGCCTGCGGCCCCTGCACAGGCTGTTGCCCCTGCAGAGGCTGCTGCCCCCGCAGAGACGGTCGTGGCGGACGAGACCCCTGTCGCGGAGAGGTCCCCGGTCGACGCAGGTGCTGCAGCCGACGCGGTCAGCGACGAAGCTCCCGCCACCACCATGCCTCCCGAGGCGCCAGACACCGAGCCGGCCGAGGTCTGAGCGTGCTTACCGAGGTGCTCGACCATCTCGTCCGGGGCATCGTCAGCTTCCCCGACGACGTGAGTGTCCGCACGCGCGCTCAGCGCGGCCGCAACCCTCGCTTCGCCGGTCGTGGGGAGACGTTGGAGGTACGCGTCAACCCCGACGACCTGGGCCGGGTGATCGGGCGCGCCGGACGGACAGCGACTGCGTTGCGGACGGTGCTTCAGGCACTCAGCGGCCAGCGCAACATCCACATCGACTTCGTTGACGTGGACCGGCCTCGCTGAAGGTTTGTCTGCGTCGGCCCTTCCGGCGAACGACTGAGGTCACGGCGTCCACAGGGTCTCGCCTATCGGCCTGTGAGGCCAATTTCGCGGACTAATATAGGGATTGCCGGTGGCGTTTGGGATGTCCGCGTCGGCGCGGACCTGCTATCGGCGGCCCAGGGGGACGGGATGAGCACGAACTCAGACGTGTCACCTGGGGCATCGACGCGGGAGCAGCTCTCGGCCGCCTCTGGCGGTTTCCGCAAGGACATCAACGGACTGCGCGCGCTTGCCGTCGTGTCCGTCGCACTCGATCATGCGAAGATCCACTACTTCTCGGGCGGGTTCGTCGGGGTCGACGTCTTCTTCGTGGTCTCGGGTTTCCTGATCACCCAGCTGCTCGTCGCCGAGGCCCAACGGACCGGTTCCATCGCCTTGCTGCGGTTCTACAACCGGCGCGCGAAGCGCATCCTGCCCGCCGCGACTCTGGTGATCGCCGCGACCGTGATCGCATCGGTCCTGCTGCTGAGCTATGTCCAGTCCACAGCGGTGATCCAGGACTCGCTGTGGGCCACCTTCTTCGCGGCCAACATCCGATTCTCCAGTCTGCAGACCAACTACTTCGCTGCCAACGACCCCGTCTCAGCTCTTCAACACTTCTGGTCGCTGGCCGTGGAGGAGCAGTTCTACGTCGTCTGGCCGCTGCTCCTGGCCCTGCTCGTCGGCGCGTTGTTCGTCCAGCGGCGACGAGCAGGGCGGGCAACGACGCACCGAGCGGCGGGTATGCCGCGCGGCAGAGTGCTTGCGGTGCTCGGCCTGCTGGGAGGGGCTTCGCTGGCCTGGTCCGTTGTGTTGACCGACCGCAACCCGACGGCAGCGTACTTCTCCACCTTCGCGCGTGCCTGGGAACTCGCCGTCGGCGCTGCGGTGGCCCTCCTCGTTCCGACGATCTCGGCCTGGCCCTCCTGGGTCAAGGCTGCGATGGCGTGGACCGGGCTCTTCGTGGTGGGAGCCTCCATCGTCAGCTACAGCTCATCGACCCCGTATCCGGGCGACGCGGCACTTGCCCCGGTGTTGGGGGCCGCTCTGATCATCGCCGGCGGTTGCGGACCTGTCAGGGGCGGGTCGGTGCTGCTGCTCGGCAACTGGGCGGCGCAGCGCATCGGGGAGTGGTCGTACTCCTTCTACCTATGGCACTGGCCGTTCCTGGTGATTGCTGCGGCGTACGTCGGCCACGCGCTGTCGCCGACCCAGAACTTCGACCTGCTGCTTGCCGCTCTGGCGTTGTCGATCGTGACCTACTACGGCGTCGAGAACCCGATCCGTCGTTCCAAGGGCCTTTCGGTGAAGGTCTACCGCGGTCTGCTGCTTTACCCGGCGGCGGTCGCGTGCACGCTGGCCGCCTGCCTGACAGCCACTGGCGTGATCCACTACGAGGTTGCGCAGGCGTCGTCGGATCCAGCCATCACGCTCGGCAACTTCGGCGTCCGGCACGAGTCCGGCTACCACCTGAGCCGTCATCGCGCGGTGGCGATCGTCGAGGCGTCTGTCATCGCGGCGCGACACGGGATGTCCATCCCCGGGCAGACCACGCCGTCGGTTCTCGGCCTCGCGGGCGACAAGCCGGCCGTGGGAGCCTGCGACTACGTCAACAACACCCGGCAGCTGTGCCGACTGGGTGACGTGAGCAGCAAGAAGGTGCTGGTCGCCTTCGGTGACTCCCATGCTCGTGCCTGGATACCGGCCCTCGACATCATCGCGCAGAAGGAAGGCTATGCCGCCTACTACCTGGTGAAGCCCGCGTGCGGGGACGCGCAGCTCGTGCCCAGCTACAACAAGGTCGACGCCGACGCGTGCCTGGCGTGGCGAGCCTGGGCGATCAGGACCATCCGCACCCTGCATCCAGACGTGACCCTCCTCGCGCAGGCGCTTCCGCCCGCGATCGTTCAGGCGAACGGGGCGACGACCCACAACCCCCGGACGGTCACGCAGGCCTTCACGGTTGGACTGAGAGACACGATCAGCCAGCTCGGTGCGAGCGCCGGGCGCATCGTCGTGATGGGCGACGCGCCCGGACTGCGTCAGGAGCCGGGCATCTGCCTGTCCCGCCGAGGTGCGACGCTCGCATCGTGCGCGTCGTCTCGAACCCAGGTTTCCTACCGGTTCCGCCGTGCCAACCGAACCGCTGCCCATAGGTCAGGCGTAAGCTTCATCGACCCCAGTAGGTGGTTCTGCGCCTATCGCCTCTGCCCGGCTGTGATCGGGTCGACGATCGCGTACCGAGACAGGGAGCACATGTCCACCACGTATGCCGCCGAGCTGGCCGGTCCCCTGGCAGCCGCGCTTCAGCTGTCATCACGCGGTTAGCGAGCAGGCGGTGACCGAACCGGCGACGCAGACGGTCGAGGTCCTGGTCGGACGCGTCGGCCGCGCACACGGGGTGCGGGGCGACGTCTTCGTCGACGTCCGTACCGACGAGCCAGAACGCCGGTTCGCCGCCGACACGGCCTTCGACACATCGCGCGGGCCACTCACTGTCGCGGTGAGCCGGTGGCACGGACGACATCTGCTGGTGACGTTCACCGAGCTCGACGACAGGTCGGCGGCAGAGGCGATGCGTGGAGTCGAGCTGAGGATCGAGGTACCGATCGACGAGAGCCCAGAAGACCCGGAGGAGTTCTACGACCACCAGCTGCTCGGTCTGCTCGCCGAGACCCAGCGTGGGGAGCCGATCGGCGAGGTGACCGAGGTGCTGCATCTGCCCGCCCAGGACCTGCTCCTCGTGCGGCACCAGGACCGCGACATCTTGGTCCCGTTCGTGGCCGAGCTGGTGCCGGTCGTCGAGATGGCGGCGCGCCGGCTCGTCATCGCCGACCGGCCAGGACTGCTCGACGAGCACCCCGGCGACAGCCCGGGCGGAGGGTGAATCCCGTGCGCATCGACGTCGTGTCGATCTTCCCCGACTACCTGAGACCACTCGAGCTCTCCCTCCTCGGGCGCGCCCGCACGGACGGCCTGATCACGCTGGAGACCCACGACCTCAGAGAGTGGGCACGCGATCGCCACCGCACCGTGGATGACACGCCCTACGGTGGCGGAGCCGGCATGGTGATGAGGCCCGAGCCGTGGGGGGAGGCGATCGACGACGTGCTGGCCCGGTCACCGGAGCCGGCCCACCTGGTCGTTCCGGGGCCGGCGGGCGCGCTCTTCTCGCAGTCGATGGCTGAGCGGCTGGCGGGCGCCCCATGGCTGGTCTTCATCTGCGGCCGCTACGAGGGGATAGACCAGCGTGTGGTCGACCACTACGCCGAGCGGATGGCCGTCGACGAGATCAGCATCGGCGACTATGTGGTCAATGGCGGCGAGGTGGCTGCCATGGTGATCATCGAGGCGGTTGCTCGCCTGCTACCCGGCTTCATGGGTAACCCCGCGTCCCTGGACGAGGAGTCACACCGCGACTCCGGATCTGGGAGCCTGCTGGAGTATCCCGTCTACACCAAGCCGCCGAGCTGGCGTGGCCACGAGGTGCCCGACGTCCTGCTGTCCGGACACCACGCCCGTATCGCCCAGTGGCGACGAGACCAGTCCTTGCGTCGTACCGCTGCGCGGCGGCCGGATCTCGTCGGCGGCGACTCGGTCCCTGACGAGACCGCCGACGCCGGGCCGACGGAGATTTAGGGGAACGCCGCCATCTGTGGCAAAATTGCCCGTTGGCGTAGGAAGCTCGAGGCCTCGGCCACCATGCCGGTTCTGCCACAGGGGAGCCGCGCGAGTTTCCGCAGCCCGTCCCGACGTCTTGCATGACCCGACACGTGGGTGATCTGTGGCACCGACGATGAAAGTAGCCCCACCATGACCAACATCATCGACGCGCTCGCTGCTCAGATCAGCCGAGACGACGTCCCCGAGTTTCGTCCCGGCGACACCCTCAAGGTCAATGTGAAGGTCGTCGAAGGCACCCGGTCACGGGTCCAGCTTTTCCAGGGCGTGTGCATCCGCATCCAAGGCTCTGGCATCGGCCGCACCTTCACCGTCCGCAAAGTGAGCTTCGGTGTCGGGGTGGAGCGGACCTTTCCGTTGCACACACCGATCATCGACTCGATCGAAGTCGTGACCCGCGGTGATGTCCGCCGCGCGAAGCTGTACTACCTGCGCAACCTCAGGGGCAAGGCGGCCAAGATCAAGGAGAAGCGCCAGGCTCCGGTTTCTCGCTGACGTACGGGTTAGGCTCGCTGAGTGACCTTTGGTTCGGACGGCACGACCCCTGGCGACCGTGACTCCGACAAAGCCATCGTCGTCGACTCCGCCCGCGACACCCCCGACTCCGCAGCCGGCGGGGTAGGCGTTCCCCCCGCGGGGGCCGCGGCCGCACCGCCGCAGAGCAGGCCGCGCAAGCCGAAACCGCTCTGGCTCGAGACGGTCATGCTGGTGGTGACCGCCGTCGTGCTGGCGCTTCTGATCAAGACATTCTTCGTGCAGGCCTTTTACATCCCGTCCGGCTCGATGCGTGACACGCTTCGGGTCAACGACCGCATCCTGGTCGAGAAGATGTCCTACTGGTTCGGTGACATCCAGCGCGGCGACATCGTCGTCTTCGACGACCCAGACAACTGGCTCGGTGAGGAAGGCGGCACCGCGCCTGGGAATGTCGTGACCAAGACGCTCTCTGTCATAGGGCTCTACCCGACCGGTGGGCACCTGGTCAAGCGCGTGATCGGGGTCGGCGGTGACACTGTGGCCTGTCGGGGTGGCCTGGTCCGCGTCAACGGCGTGGCACTGCACGAGAGCTCATACGTCACCTTGGCGCAGCAGGCGTGCAACGGCAGCTGGCGGGTCGTCGTCCCCGCCGACCATCTCTGGGTGCTCGGGGACAACCGGGACGACTCCGCGGATTCGCGAGCCCACATCGGGGACCCGGGCGGGGGCTTCATCCCTGACAGCGATGTCGTGGGGAAGGTGTTCGTGGTGGTCTGGCCACTTGACCATTTCACCTTCCTGCAGCGCCCCGGCACATTCGACAACCCGCAACTCGACCAGGCGGCAGCGATCATCTCCGACACCACGCCCGTCGGTCTCGCATTCATCGTGGTGCCGGTGCTGATCCGTCGACGGCGGAAGAAGTCCGTGCCTTCATGACAGACGAGCCCACCCGGTCGTCCGAAGCATCCTCGAGCGCGCCAGCGTCGGCCGACCCCGGCCTCGCGCCCACGCCAGACCCGGCGTCGAACGAACTGCCACCGAGCGCCCGGCAGAGCGGTCTGACTCCGGCCCCCCGCCCGACGCTCCTGGGTACCGCCGGCCGTCTCATCCGCGAACTGGTCCTGATCATTGTCGTCGCGCTGGTGGCGTCGGCGTTGCTCAGAGCCTTCGTCGTCCAGGCGTTCTATGTGCCCACCGGCTCGATGCTCCCCACGATTCATCTGCACGACCGGATCCTCGTCAGCCGGATCGGTGGCATCCATCGCGGCGAGGTCGTCGTCTTCGAGGACCCGGGCGGGTGGATTCCGCCGGACGAGCAGTCCCCACCGCCCGGGCAGCTCCAGAAGGCGTTGGAGTGGGTCGGTGTGCTGCCCTCCTCCCTCCACGAGCACCTGGTCAAGCGGGTCATCGGACTTCCCGGTGACCACGTTGTCTGCTGTGTCAGGGGCGAGCTGTCGATCAACGGGACCAGGGTGGACGAGTCCAGCTTCCTCTTCCAGAAGCACAAGCGCGCCGACAACGTCGACTTCAACGTCGTCGTGCCGGCCGATCACATCTTCGTTCTCGGCGACCACCGCTACCAGTCGGGCGACTCCTCGCGCCAGCAGGGACAAGCCGAGTTCGTCCCGGAGGACCTGGTGACTGGACGGGCGATGGCTGTCATCTGGCCCGCTGACCGCTGGCATATCCTGCACATCCCGAGCGCCTACGCCGACGTGCCGGACGGTAGAACACCACCGCCGAAAGGCATTGTGAAACTGTCCAACGGTGGGCATGGCTGACCGAGAGGCGACTCATGAGCCCGTTGCCGCGTGGTAGCACCGTCCGGCGAGACGCCGGTCTGTACGGCTACGAACGAGCGCTGCGCCGAGCCGGTATGACGCCCATCGCCGGGGTCGACGAGGCTGGCAGGGGCGCATGCGCCGGCCCTCTCGTGGCGGGAGCCGTCATCCTCGCCGACGGTGCGGGCGGCGTGATTCCCGGCCTGGCCGACTCCAAGCTCCTCACTCCCGCAGCGCGCGAGCGCTGCTACGGCCACGTCACGCGGCGAGCACTGGCCTGGTCGGTCGTGGTCGTCGAGTCGACGGAGTGCGACCGGCTTGGCATGCACGTCGCGAACGTCGAGGCGCTGCGGCGGGCGCTGGCCCGGCTCGACAGTCGGCCGCGATACGTGCTGACCGACGGCTTTCCCGTAGACGGACTGGAGGTACCGGGCCTCGCGGTGTGGAAGGGGGACCGGGTCGCTGCCTGTATCTCCGCGGCCTCCATCATCGCGAAGGTGACTCGCGACCGCATCATGGTCGAGATGCACGAGAGGTTCCCCGACTACGACTTCGCGATCCACAAGGGCTACTGCACCAAGGAGCACCAGCAGGCGCTGGACGAGCATGGCCCCTGCCCCGAGCACCGTCGGCGCTTCGTCAACGTCCGGCGGGCGTTCGGCGTCGAGGAGCCGCGCTTCGCCGACGTCGAGCTGCCCGAGGTCGAGCCGAACGAGTACGACGACGAATACCAGGACCTGTCATCGACGCAGTTAGGGATGTTGTCATGAGCGCAGAGGATCTCGAGAAGTACGAGACGGAGATGGAGCTCCATCTCTACCGGGAGTACCGCGACGTGGTGAACATCTTCAAGTACGTCGTGGAGACCGACCGACGTTTCTACCTCTGCAATGCGGTCGACCTCAAAGTTCGCACCGAGGCCGGCGACGCCTACTTCGAGGTGACCATGTCGGACGCCTGGGTGTGGGACATGTACCGACCGGCGCGCTTCGCGAAGAACGTGAAGGTCGTCACCTTCAAGGACGTGAACATCGAGGAGCTGTCGAAGGCCGACCTCGAGCTCGAGACCCCCAAGCCCTGATCCGCCGACGCGGCTGACGGCGGCTGAACCTCAGAGCTCGCAGGTTGCCCGCGCTTCAGCGGCCGAAGGTTCCCCCACAGGGCGCAGATGGCTTTGGGTGCTGGCGAGGCGCCGCGCTGTGATGCCGTCGTCGATGGCGGTCCCAGCCGTACCGTGTTGGCTTGTCCACACCTCGCCAAGCGCCCTGCACATGTCCACAGGCGCGCAAAGATTTCG
Organism: Propionibacteriales bacterium; assembly: GCA_038239485.1. Lineage (GTDB taxonomy): Bacteria > Actinomycetota > Actinomycetes > Propionibacteriales > Nocardioidaceae > DASQEH01. The sequence continues at coordinate 26,786 of JBBSET010000011.1, read as the reverse complement.
AGCTCCGCGCCACGAGATCGCTCAGGCTGGGGCGTGGAGGTGGACGGATGGCAGTCAGTCAGGCCCGGCGCAAGGCGCTGGGCGAGTTCGGCGAGCGAGTGGCCTGTCGGTACCTGGTCACGTGTGGTCTCATTGTGATCGACCGGAACTGGCGATGTCGGGCCGGGGAGATCGACATCGTCGCTATGGATGGCGACATCGTCGTCGTTTGCGAGGTGAAGACGCGCAGCAGCTCCCGGTTCGGTACTCCGGTCGAGGCGATCAGCACGGAGAAGGCCAACCGCTTGTATCGGCTGGGACGCCTCTGGCTCGGTGAGCATGACGATCTCCCATGGTCGACACTGCGTGTCGACGTGGTTGCGGTGGTCCGCGGCCGGGTCGGCCCGGCGGCCGTCGAGCACATCGTGGGTGTGGTCTGATGCCGACCGGGATGACCTACTCGGTCGCGCTGGACGGGATCGACGGCCGCGTCGTCGCTGTTGAGGCTGACATCCACGACGGCGTCCCGGGGTGGTCGCTGTCGGGCCTGCCCGATATCTGCGTGAGCGAGGCACGTGACCGCTGCCGAGCGGCGATGGTCAACAGCGACGAGAAGTGGCCTGACCGGCGGGTCACCGTCGCGATGTATCCGGCCGATGTCCGCAAAATCGGATCGCATTACGACCTCGCGATCGCGTTGGCCCTGCTGGTCGCGAAGGGGTCGATCCCCGGAGCTGGGCTGCGGTCGACGGCGGTCTTCGGCGAGCTCAGTCTCGACGGCAGGTTGCGGTCGGTCCCTGGCGTTCTCCCGGCTGCTCTCAGCGCCTTCGAAACCGGCCTGAACAGGGTGATCGTGCCGTCATCGAATGTGGCTGAGGCACGGCTGGTACCCGGGTTGGAGGTGGTCGGCGTTCGGTCCCTGCGCGAGTGCATGGCCATCCTTGCCGGCAAGGAGCCGCCGGTCGAACCGGACCAGCCGCCGCTCCACGAGGACGAGGGCCCGGTGCGGCGAGGTCCGGGCCGCACCGATGCGGCCGACCTGGCCGATGTCCGCGGTCAGACGTTGGCTCGTTGGTGCGTCGAGGTGGCCGCTGCCGGCGGCCACCATCTGTTCCTCGAGGGACCTCCGGGGGCCGGCAAGACCATGCTCGCCGAACGGTTCACGCCGCTGCTTCCGGACCTCGGCCTGGTCCAGTCCATCGAGGTCAGCAAGATCCACTCGGTGGCGGGCCTCCTGTCACGGGACGCACCTCGCGTGACCAGGCCACAGTTCCTGGCCCCCAACCACAACGACACCGTGGCGTCGGTGATCGGTGGCGGATCACGGTTCATCAAGCCGGGAGCGATCAGCCTCGCGCACCTGGGTGTGCTCTTCCTCGACGAGGCGTAGAATATCATAACACTCCGACGTGCTAGTAGTCCCACCATATGCCGTAGATGCTCCCCTGCACTGGGTTTTTGAAACTGGCAGTCAGCCAATAACTTTTCTGCGCGTTAGGACGGTCCGCCGAGCAGTAGCAGTACCAGCGGATGCTCCAGATCTGATCCGTGATCCCTGCCGTGGACCCACACCACCTTCGCTGGCCGGGCAGCCAGGGCACGAGCCCTCAGATAGCGGACACGTCGACACCCCGCCCAGCTGGGTGCCCATCACGGCCCGGGCTGCGACCATAGGAGGGTGCCGAGGGACACCGTGCAGATACCCGCGCCGCTTGCGGCCGCCCTGGTCGACTACCGCCGGCACCTCGAGATGGAGCGGAATCTGTCACCGCAGACGGTGCGGGCATACACCGGCGACATCACCGACCTGCTCCAGCACATCGCCAGGCTCGGAGGTAGCGAGCTTGCTGCCATCGACCTGAGGGCCCTGCGCAGCTGGCTGGCCAGACAACAGACATTGGGAATGTCACGGACGACCTTGTCGAGGCGGGCAACCGCCGCCAGGGTCTTCACCGCCTGGGCGGCGGCGACACGGCGGCTGGCAACCGATTCTGGCGAGCTCCTCGCCAACCCCAAGAGTCATCGCCTGTTACCGCCGGCTCTGACCGGCAACGAGGTCGACCGGCTGTTGGCCACCGCTGCCGATGTTGCAGATGGTGCGGGACCCGCCGGGCTGAGAAATGTCGCGATCCTGGAGCTGCTGTATGCCACCGGCGTCCGGGTCGCCGAGCTCACCGGGCTGGACATCGACGACCTGGATTCCGAGCGCCGCCTGATTCGCGTTCTGGGCAAAGGCCGCAAGGAGAGGTCGGTGCCCTACGGGGTGCCCGCCGCCCGCGCCATCGATGCCTGGCTGACAAGAGGCAGGCCGCCACTGGCCCGGCCGGGCAGTGGGGTGGCGCTGTTCCTCGGGCTTCGCGGAGGCCGGATCGACCAGCGCGAAGTGCGCAGACTGGTTCACGCGGGGCTTGCCGATGTGGCAGGGGCACCTGACCTCGGCCCGCACGGGCTCAGGCATACCGCCGCGACCCATCTGCTCGAAGGTGGAGCCGACCTGCGGGCTGTCCAGGAGATCCTCGGTCATGCCTCACTCGCGACGACTCAGCTCTACACGCACGTGACCACCGAACGGCTTCGAGCGGCCTACCGACTGGCTCATCCCCGGGCCTGACCGGATTCGTCAGCTCCCGACCATGAGAGGACGACAGCGGCCACAGCCTGCCGAACCCCGGATGCGACGGATTTCGAGCTGCTTCGACTCCCGGTTGAGCTCGCATCGCGGCGCGGGACCGCCTGTGGATCGGAGGTTGCGAAGCGCCCCATCGGCTCGTGATCTGACCGGGCGGCCGGCACGCTCGCTGTCAGCAGTGGTTTGAGCCGCACTGGCTGCGGGCCCAGCATGCTCAACGGGTCGAGGTAGCGTTCTCCGCGCCGAAGTCCGAGGTGGAGGCAGAACTGGGGTGCGCAGTGCGACTGGACCGTCTGCAGCAGCCCGATCACGGATCCCGCCTCGACCCGGTCGCCGACGACGACATCGGCGGTCACGGGCTCATAGGTCGACCGAAGGGCACCGTGGCTCACCACGACGACACCCCGCCCGGCGAGCGGGCGAGCGAACGTCACCTCCCCGGCAGCGATGGCCAGCACCGGCTGAGCGGGCGATCCGAGCAGGTCCACTCCCCGGTTGCCAGGCCCCCACGGGTCGTCGGGTGGGTCGAAGCGATGGACGATCTCAGGCACAGGATCCAGCGGCCAGACCCACCGTGCGCCCGACATCAGACGCGCGTGCGCGAGGTGCGTCGACTCGACGTATCCATTCAAGGGAGCCGCCTGTTCGGGCAGTTGCATGAGCGCCGAGACCACGGCGCAGAGGGCCGCCGCCAGCAACGCAGTGTGGGTTCTCGATGGGGGATGCGCGAGCGTCGGGGGCAGAGTCATGACCGAAGGGTCGTCCGTGTACCGCTGAGTCGCCAGCCAGCGGCTCAGAGCTGGGGACAACCGAGGTCTCGTAGCGCATCTGTGGACGACCGGCGTACACAAGCTGCTGGCTCGATCTCCTGCTCTGTGTCCACTACACTGGCGACAGCGAGCCGATCATTCGGCTCGACTTCGCACGCCCACATTCCGAAGTCATGCTGCGGGTGGGTGCATCGGTCTCGTCAGCTGCTCCCGACATGGTCGGGTCCAGCGGGGGAGTGGCACCCACGTGAGCGTCAGGGTCTCGACCAGTTCGAGGCGACAAACCGCAATCGCGGCGCAGTACGAGCCGCGCAGTCGGCACCCGCGAGGGTGCCATAGGAGGAAATGCCATGGCCGTCGTGACCATGCGCCAGCTGCTCGAGAGCGGCGTCCACTTCGGGCATCAGACCCGTCGGTGGAACCCGAAGATGAAGCGATTCATCATGACCGAGCGCAACGGCATCTACATCATCGACCTTCAGCAGTCCTTGGCCTTCATCGACCGCAGCTATGCCTTCATCAAGGGCGCCGTGGCCTCGGGTGGCAACGTGCTCTTCGTCGGGACCAAGACACAGGCGCAGGAAGCCATCTCCGAGCAGGCCAAGCGCGTTGGCATGCCGTTCGTCAACCAGCGCTGGCTCGGCGGGATGCTCACCAACTTCCAGACAGTGCACCAGCGCCCGCAGCGCCTCAAGGAGCTCGAGGAGGTCAACTTCGACGACGTCTCGGCATCCGGGCGGACGAAGAAGGAGCTGCTGCAGATGAAGCGCGAGCGCGACAAGCTCGAGCGCACCCTGGGCGGAATCCGCGACATGGGCCGCGTCCCGGCAGCGGTCTGGATCGTCGACACCAACAAGGAGCATCTGGCCGTCAACGAGGCCCGGAAGCTCGGCATCCCGATCATCGCCATCCTGGACAGCAACTGTGACCCCGATGTCGTCGACTACCCGATCCCGGGCAACGACGACGCGATCCGCTCGGTGACCTTGTTGACCCGGGTCGTGGCTGACGCCGTTGCCGACGGACTGATGGCTCGTGCGGGTGTCAGGAGTGGCCAGGAGGCGACCGGTGAGGAACTGGGGGCCGAGGAGCCACTTGCCGCCTGGGAGCGGGAGCTGCTGTCCAGCTCGAGCGACGAGGCAGCCGCAAGCGACACGACCTCTCCGGCCGGGGCATCCGCGGTCTCGCCGCCGGCACCCGAGACGGTCATCCCGGACGCGGCGCCCACGGGCGACTCGACGCAGCTCGAAGGCGCGGCTGAGCCCCAGGTGGCCGAAGACGTGGCTGAGCCCGAAGCGGCCGCGGCCGCAGCGCCCGAGCCCGCAGCAACCGAGCCCGCAGCAACCGAGCCCGCAGCAACCGAGCCCGCAGCAACCGAGCCCGCAGCAACCGAGCCCGCAGCAGCCGAGCCCGCAGCAGCCGAGCCCGCAGCGCCCGAGCCCGCAGCGCCCGAGCCCGCAGCAGCCGAGCCCGAAGCAGCCGAGCCCGAAGCAGCCGAGCCGGACCCGGCCGAGGTCGTTGTCACGGTCGGCGGGGAGCCGGTTCCGGCGGCGGACGAAGGCCCCACCAGCTAACCGGCGGCCTGACCCAACCAGGCGTCCCCGCAGACACGGAGTGACGCGCGGTTGTCGCTTCGACCGCCGCGCGCTTCGGCGTGGCCGCCAGACACCGAACGGTGGCAACGAGACACCGAATGACTGATACAGGAACGGAGAGACATGGCCATCACAGCCACGGACGTCAAGAAGCTTCGCGACGCGACCGGCGCCGGGATGCTCGCCTCGAAGAATGCCCTCGTCGAGGCGGACGGCGACTTCGACAAGGCGATCGAGGTACTGCGCATCACGACGGGCAAGAAGGTCGAGGAGCGAGGGCTCGAACGGACTGCCTCGGCCGGCTTGGTCGTCAACTCCGGCGGCGCGCTCGTCGAGCTGAAGTCCGAGACCGACTTCGTCGCGAAGTCTGAGGCGTTCATCACGCTCGCGGGCGAGATCGCGGCCGCTGCCGAGCTGCAGCAGGCAGCCGACGCGCAAACCCTCGATGCGGTGACGCTTGCCAGCGGCAAGACCGTCGCCGACGCGATCAGGGACCTCGCGGCCGTCATCGGCGAGAAGCTCGAGCTCGGCCGCGTCACCTACTTCGACGGCAAGGTCGCGACTTACATGCACCGCCGTTCGAGCGACCTGCCCCACGCCATCGGAGTCCTCGTCGCGTACGACGGCGACGAGGCCGAGGCCGCTCGCGGCACCGCTCAGCAGATCGCCGCGATGCGCCCGCAGTTCGTGTCCCGCGACCAGGTCCCGGCTGAGCTGGTGGCCAAGGAGCGTGAGATCGCCGAGGCGACGGCGCGCGAGGAGGGCAAGCCCGAGCAGGCGCTGCCACGAATCGTCGAGGGTCGCCTGAACGGCTTCTTCAAGGATGTCGTCCTGCTGGAGCAGCCGTCGGTGCAGGACAGCAAGAAGTCGGTGAAGGCACTGCTCGACGATGCCGGCATCACGGTCAAGCGGTTCGCCCGCTTCGAGGTGGGACAGAGCTGACCGGGCATCCCCGACCCCCATCTCACGCCTGAGGAGGCCGCTTACGTGGAGCCGACCGAAGAGACCGAGCCAGTCGACGAGCAGGCACCGCTGGCGTACCAGCGGGTGCTGCTGAAGCTGTCCGGAGAGGTGTTCGGTGGCGGCCAGGTCGGTGTCGACCCCGATGTCGTCCATAGCATCGCGACCGAGATTGCGGCCGTCGTCCGTCATGGGGTGCAGGTGGCGATCGTGCTTGGTGGCGGCAACTTCTTCCGTGGCGCGGAGCTGCAGCAGCGAGGTATGGACCGGGCCAGGGCCGACTACATGGGCATGCTCGGCATCGTGATGAACTGCCTTGCGCTGCAGGACTTCCTGGAGAAGGAGGGCATCGAGACACGCGTGCAGACCGCCATCACCATGGGTCAGGTCGCCGAGCCGTACATCCCTCGGCGCGCGATCCGGCATCTCGAGAAGGGACGGGTCGTCATCTTCGGCGCCGGCGCCGGGTTGCCGTTCTTCTCCACGGACACAGTCGCGGTGCAGCGAGCACTCGAGACCAAGTGCGACATCGTCTTGATGGGAAAGAACGGTGTGGACGGCGTCTACACAGCCGACCCCCGCAAGGATCCGACGGCGACCAAGCTCGACAGCGTCACCTTCCAGGACGCGCTCAAGGGTGGGCTGCGCGTCGCAGACGCCACGGCGTTCGCTCTGTGTATGGAGAACGAGCTGCCGATGATCGTCTTCGGGATGCAGGTCAAGGGTGCGATTGCCCGCATTGTGCAAGGTGAGAAGATCGGAACCTACGTCGGCAGCGGCTGACCCGCTGCGTCCGTGGAACCGCGATGAGAAGGAGACCTGCGTGATCGACCCCACCCTCAAGGAAGCCGACCAGAAGATGGGCAAGGCGATCGAGGTCGCCAAGGACGACTTCGTGTCCATCCGCACCGGCCGCGCGCACCCGGCGATGTTCTCCAAGCTGACCGCCGACTACTACGGCACCCCCACGCCGATCCAGCAGCTGGCCTCGTTCACCAACCCGGACCCGCGCACGGTGATGATCAACGCATACGACAGGCAGGCGCTGGTCGGCATAGAGAAGGCCATCCGCGACTCCGACCTGGGAGTCAACCCGACCAACAACGGCGACAACCTCCGGGTCACGATGCCCGAGCTGACCGAGGACCGGCGCAAGGAGTACATCAAGCTGGCACGGGCGAAGGCCGAGGACGCCAGGGTGTCCGTCCGCAACATCCGCCGCCATGCCAAGCAGCAGATGGACCGGGCGCAGAAGGACGGCGAGGTCGGTGAGGACGACGTGACGGGGGCGGAGAAGCGCCTCGACGTCATGACCAAGCAGCATGTGGACCAGATCGACGACCTGTTGAAGCGCAAGGAAGCCGAGCTTCTCGAGGTCTGAGCCGGTGATGTCTGAGCCATCCGCCTCTCAGCCCAGCAGCAGTCGCGCCGGCCGAGACCTCCCGGCGGCCGTGACCGTCGCGGTCATCTTGATCGGCGTGGTCGTGGCGTCACTGGCCGTTGTCAAGACCGGCTTCCTCGTGGTGGTGAGCGCGGCCATCCTGATCGGGCTGTGGGAGCTTGGACGCGCACTTGCGCTCAACGGCACCTGGATCCCGTCGGTGCCGGTGGCAGTAGGGGCGCTCGGCATGATCGCCGGGGCGTACTACGGCGGGGCCGACGTACTGATCGCCGTCTTCGCCGGCACCGTTCTGGTCTGCCTGCTGTGGCGGATGCACCGAGGTCAGCACGGGTTCGTGCGCGACGTGAGCGCGACGATCTTCTGCCTCGTCTACCTGCCGTTCCTCGCGTCCTTCGTCGCGCTGCTGCTGGCCCCCGCCGACGGGGTCAAGCGAGTCCTGACGTTCATCTTCGTGACCATCGCGTCCGACATCGGCGGCTATGCGATCGGCGTTGTCTTCGGGCGGCATCCGATGGCGCCGGTGATCAGCCCGAAGAAGTCCTGGGAGGGCTTTGTAGGTTCTGTGGTCGCCTGCATGGCGGTCGGTGTGGCCTGCATCGTCTACCTCATCGACTCCGACTGGTGGGTCGGACTCGTGCTCGGCACGGCCGTGGCGGTGGCCGCGACCCTCGGTGACCTGGTCGAGTCGCTGATCAAGCGCGACCTGGGCATCAAGGACATGAGCAACCTGCTGCCCGGTCACGGCGGGATCATGGACCGGCTCGACTCGTTGCTCGCCACGGTGTCGGTGGTCTACCTGGTGCTGCACTTCCTGGTGCCAGCGGCTGCCTGAGCGCGGCCATGCCGGTCCTGGGCCAGTGGGTCCAGTCAGCTCGTTGCAGCCGTCAGCGCCGAGCTCAGTGCCAGGTCGAGGCCAGGGTTGAGATCGCCGTCCAGCGCGGCTTCGATGGCCGCGGGGAGTGGACGGTCCCCGACCAGCCCGAGCGTCGTACGCACGGCGAACTGATGCCAAAGTGCCGGCTCGTCGAGCAGAGCATGCTTGCCGCCGTCGAACTCGAAGCGCGCCGCCTGGCTGCCCGCCTCCCGGAGCCGCCTGGCGTACCGCATGCTCAGGAGGGGGGACGTCATGCGGTCAGAGGTGCCGTGGGCGATGACGTACCGCGCGCCGCCTCGGACCGGAGGCAGCGGTTCTCGCTCGGGGAGCCATGGGGCCAGCGCGCAGACTCCCACGACGCGTGGGTCGTCGCAGACGGCGAAGGCCGTCCTCGCGCCCATCGAATGACCGAGCAGGCCGATCGGGACGTCGCCGTGGTCGGCCGCGATGCGCTCCAGCGCCCATCTGGCGTCGAGGACCGGGTCAGGGACGCCGTGGGCGGAGTTCCAGCCCCGCAGCCGGTAGCGGAGCAGGTAGACCGCGCACGATCGGGACTGCCGCCTCAGCCCGGCGTACATGTCGAGCATCCGCAGATACGACAGCTGGAACGGGCTTGTCGCCATGGTGCCGTGCTCTCGGCCGCCGTGCAGCACCAGGACGGCGCTCTGTGCCTGCCGCCCGCCGCCTCCTCCGTGCAGGTGAGGAATGGTCTGCTTCGTCATGGTTACCAGCATGTCGCAACGATTGACCGACCGTTAGCCGCAGCGCGTGGGTGTGAGCATTGCCGCACCACGGCGATGTCTCTAGGGTCGTGCCCGTGTCAACTCATCGACCCATCCGGCGCCGCGCCACCGCCCTCGCCATCGCCCTCGTCACGTCCTCGACCGCGCTCGCTGGACTGTCCGTTTCGGGGGCCGCCGCGACCAGCCACCCCGGCACCGGCAAATCCGACAAGAGTGCCACCAAGCTCTCCTGGGATGTCACCCCCACTGGCAGCAGTGACGAGTTCCGCGGCCTGGCAGCCGTCAGCAAGCGGGTGGCCTGGGTCAGTGGGGAGGCCGGCACGGTATTTCGTACGACGGATCGCGGCCGGACCTGGAAGGACGTCTCGCCACCGGCGGCCTCGGGGCTGCCGTTGCGCGACATCGAGGCATGGAACCGCCAAGAGGCTGTCGTCTTGTCCATCGGCTCCGGTGGCGACTCCCGGATCTTTGCCACCAACAACGGCGGGGCCACCTGGAGCGAGCGGTTCCGCAACCACAGCCCGAAGGCGTTCTACGATTGCATGGCCTTCTCGCCTCGCGGCCGCGGACTGGCGATGAGCGATCCCGTGCACGGACACTTCCGGCTGGCGGTCTCGAACGACTTCGGGCGGTCCTGGCACGTCCGCTCCACACGCGGGATGCCTCCAGCCGAAGCCGGCGAGTTCGGGTTCGCTGCCAGCGGCACCTGCATCGTGTGGGTTCGCAAGAACTCGTTCGCGTTCGTCTCCGGCGGCGTGGCCAAGCCTCGTGTCTTCCGCAGCCACGACGGCGGCAGGTCCTGGACCGCCACGGACACGCCCCTGCGCGGCGGGCCGTCTGCCGGGATCTACTCGGTCGCCTTCGCGTCCGGAACCCGGGCGGTGATCGTGGGGGGCGACTACACGCACCCGCACAACGGCACCAGGGCATCGGCATACCTTCTCCACAGCCGCACGGACTGGACGCTGAGCTCGAGGTCGGTGCACGGGTACCGTTCCGGCGTCGCCTTCGTGCATGGCCGGAGGAGGACGGTAGTCGCGGTCGGGCCGACCGGGAGCGACGTGAGCCGCGACGGCGGGCGGACCTGGCGGACCTTCGGTCACGCGAGGTACGACGGGGTCGAGTGCACGAGAGGCGGGGCCTGCTGGGCGTCTGGTACGGACGGGCGAGTGGCGCGGCTGACCCCGGTTGCCTCGCGGATCACCGCCGGCTCGCCTCAGAGCAGGTCCCGGATCGCCGCCTCCAGCTCCTCGGGGTCCGGGGCCTCTCCCGAGACGAGGGCTTGGAGCAGCAGCCCGTCAATGTAGGCGCAGACGGTCCGGACGGCCCGGCGGTCCGCCGTCCAGGTCGACACCAGGGCGTCGAGTCCGGTGAGCCAGCCGTTGGCGCTCGGCAGCATGGAGGGGGTGCGGGCGGCGTAGAGGTACAGCTCGTACTCCGCGATCAACCGAGGGCGCTCCTGGCGGAAGTCGCGTGCCAGCCACGTCGACAGCGCCGCGACCGGATTGGGTGCCGTGCCAATCGCGACCAGCGCCTCGACAGCCTGCCCGTCGGCCCACATCAGCGCCTGTTCGAGCAGGTCGTTGATCGAGTCGAAGTGGTAGGCGGCCGAGGTAGCCGGTAGCCCTGCCGCCCGGGTCACGTTGCGGTGGGTGACCCCGCAGATGCCCTCGCGCTCGATGATCGCCAGCGCCGCGAGGACAAGCGCCCGACGGGTTCGCTCACCTCGTCCCGGTGACATCCCGGGCTGCTGCTCAGGGCTCACGCGACGGTGCCGCCCAGCTCGAGCGCCGCGACACCCGCGACGACGAAGAACAGGCCCGCGATCTGGACAGCTCCGAGTCGCTGGTGGAACCAGAGCACGTCCACTCCGACGATCAGCGCCAGGCCGAGCCCGGACCAGACCGCGTAGACGACCCCGAGGTTCATCCCGGCCGCCAGGATCTTGGCGAGCAGGAAGAAGGACAGGACGTAACCGACGACCACGAGGGCAGTCGGGACCGTCCGGGTGAAACCGTCACTGAGCTTGAGGGCAACGGTCGCGCCGACCTCCGACGCGATAGCGGCCGCTAGGAGCAGCCAGCTGTTCATGAAAATCACTCCACTAACTTGAACGAATGTTCAATTCTAGATTGCTCGGGTCGTCCGCACAACTCGAATGCTGCGAGCCTGGTCACGTTCCGCCCCCTCGTTGACGAACGGCCTCGTACAGAACGATCGCCGCCGAGGCGGCGACGTTGAGGGAGTTGACGCGGCCTCTCATCGGCAGCGCCGCTCGGATGTCGGCAACCCCGGCGATCTCCCCGCTCACCCCGCCATGCTCCGCGCCGACCACAAGGGCGGTCGGCCCGGTGAGGTCGACATCGGTGACCAGCCTCTCCGCGTCCGGGGTGGCGACCACGATGGTCATACCGTGCTGTCGGAGCCACCCCACCACCTCGCTGTTGGGCGCAGCAGCGATCGGGACCGCGAACACCGTGCCCTTGCTGGCCCTGACGACATTAGGGTTGCCCCAGTCGGCGACAGGCGACGCGGCGACCACCGCATCGACTCCTGCCGCCTCGGCGGTTCGAAGCATTGCGCCCAGGTTGCCCGGCTTCTCCACGCCTTCGCATACCAGCACGAGCGGACGGGCGCCGAGGCGTAGATCCGCCAGCGGCGAGACCGGGTCCCCGACGACGGCCAGCCAGCCGTCCGGGGACTCCCGGTACGACGACTTGGCGAACGCGGCCCCGCCCAGCGCCACGACCTCACTGCCGAGCCTGGCAACACGGTCGAGAACGACCGACCGGGCCGGTTCCGACACCATCGCGGGGCACCAGAACACCTGACGAGGCCGGACGCCGACGTCCAGCGCCAAGGTGAGCTCCGCGAGCCCCTCGACCACCGCGACCCGCTCCGCATCACGCGTGCGCCGCTTGCGGAGGCTGACCAGCCACTTCACCCGCGGGTTGGTGGTGCTGGTGATCTGGCGGCTGTCGTCGACGTCGGTCATCACCGCCACTATGGCGCATCGTGAGAGACTGGGGGGTCATGCCTGAACCCGTTCGCACCCCTGCCCCGGCCGAGGAGCCTACCCAACTTCCACTGGTCTTCGACGAGCCGCGCAGCGCCCGCATGCCCCCCCGCCACCTCGCCGACCTCACCTCGGCCGAACGAAGGCATGCGGTCGAGAAGGCCGGGCTGCCCGGGTTCCGGGCCAAGCAGGTGTCGCGTCACTACTTCTCCAGGCTGGTCGACGACCCCGCCGACATGACCGACCTGCCAGCCGATCTGCGGGTCCCGCTCCGCGACGCGCTGCTGCCGACCCTGATCACCCACGTCAAGACATTGCACGCCGACCGTGGCGCCACGCGCAAGACCTTGTGGCGGCTGCACGACGGCGCGCTGGTCGAGTCGGTGCTGATGCGCTACCCGGGTCGGGTGACGCTGTGTGTGTCGTCGCAAGCGGGATGCGGGATGGCCTGTCCCTTCTGCGCCACGGGCCAGGGTGGACTGCAGCGCAACCTGAGTACCGGCGAGATCATCGAGCAGGTGGTGGCGGGCGCCCGAGCGCTGAACCGTGACGAGGTACCCGGAGGACCCGGCCGGGTGTCCAACGTCGTGTTCATGGGGATGGGTGAGCCGATGGCCAACTACAAGGCCGTCATCGCGTCGATACGACGGATGGTCGACCCCTCGCCGGACGGTTTGGGGATGTCGGCACGCGGCATCACGGTGTCGACGGTCGGTCTCGTGCCGCGGATGCAGCAGCTTGCGGAGGAGGGCATTCCGGTCACGCTCGCACTGTCCCTGCATGCCCCCGACGACGAGCTGCGCAACGACCTGGTGCCGATCAACACGCGCTGGAGCGTCGCCGAGGCCGTGGAGGCGGCGTGGAACTACGCGCGTACCACCAAGCGGCGCGTCTCGATCGAGTACGCCATGATCAAGGACATCAACGACGAGGCCTGGCGTGCCGACCTGCTCGGCGACGTGCTCACGTCCTACGGCGACTGGGGCTGGGTGCATGTGAACCTGATCCCGCTCAATCCCACGCCCGGCTCCAAGTGGACGGCGTCGAGGCCGGAGGACGAGCGCGAGTTCGTCCGTCGCCTCGAGGCCAAAGGCGTACCGACGACCGTCCGCGACACTCGCGGCCGTGAGATCGACGGCGCGTGCGGCCAGCTGGCCGCTCAAGGATGAGCGCCGGGCATGAGACGGCCATCTCGCCGCTGTCCAGACCGCGACTCGTCGCCACCGATCTCGACGGCACTCTGCTGAGGGCCGACGGAACGGTGTCGGCGAGGACCAGGGCCGCGCTGTCGGCGGCGGCGCAGGGCGGTATCGAGGTTGTCTTCGTGACCGCTCGGCCGCCTCGCTGGCTGCACGAGCTCTCCGACCTGGTCGGCCTCCACGGCTTGGCGATCTGTGCCAACGGGGCCATCGTCTACGACGTCGGCCGGCGCCGGATCGTCTCGATCACGCCGATGCAGAGGGACATCGTGCTGAGGCTGGCGGGAGCTTTGCGGGAGGCGCTGCCCGGTACCTCCTTCGCGACCGAGCACGCCGGAGGCTTCGCCAAGGAGCCGCAGTTCACCGAGAGGCACTGGCTCCCGTTCGAACCGCGGACCGGTCCGATCGAGACCCTTCTCGACCAGCTGCCTGCGAAGCTGCTCGCCCGCAATGACGGTCTGCACCCGGACGACTTCATCGCGCGCGGGCGCGAGATCGTGAGAGGTCTCGCCGACGTCCATGTCTCCGGCGCGGACGGGCTGCTCGAGATGTCTGCGGTCGGGGTGAGCAAGGCGGCGGCCCTCGCCACGTGGTGCGAGAGCAACGGGGTCGACGCGGAGGCCGTCTGGGCGTTCGGGGACATGCTCAACGACCTACCGATGCTGAGGTGGGCCGGGACGTCGTTCGCCATGGCCAACGGGCATCCCGCCGTGCTCGCCGCCGCCTCACACACCTGCCCCGGAAATGACGACGACGGCGTCGCCAGGACGGTCGAGCGCGCTCTGGCGATGTCGCCCGAGCAGCCGGGCTGACCGGGCGGACCTGAGCCTCCGGCGGCAAGCCGTGCCGCCTACCAGGCCTGCGCGAGCAGTTCCGAGAGCAGCTCGTCGGGGTCGACCGGCAGACCGCGGGACACGAACCACTGGCACACGTTGCGGCAGTCGCGCTGCAGGAACTCGACCCCGGCCGGGTTGCCGACGATGTCGACCACCTGGGGCAGGTCGATGATCACCAGCCGCTCACCCTGGGCCAAGATGTTGTACGCCGAGAGGTCACCGTGCGCCAGCCCCTGCCGTGCGAGCACGCCCATCGCTTCTCGTAGCTGCTCGTAGTAGCTCTCCACGACGGTCAGGTCCGGCCTGAGCTGGGCCAACCGGGGTGCCGCGCCGCCGTCGACCTCGATGTACTCCATCAAGATCTCGGTGCCGTCGATCATCACCGGGTAGGGCACGGGGACGCCGGCCGACCAGAGGGACGACAGGGCGCCGAACTCGTGGTCGGCCCACTGTCCGGCGGCGACCTGGCGGCCCCAGTCGGTCTTCTTCGCCAGCGCCCGGGCGTCGCGGCTGCGCCGGGTACGACGCCCTTCGGTGTAGCCGGCGTCGCGATGGAACTGCCGGTGCTCTGAGCTGCGGTAGCGCTTGGCGGCCAGCAGGGACCACCGCGAGGAGTCGCCGGGAACGGCGCGCTCGACGAGGAAGACGTCGGCTTCCTTGCCGGTCTTGAGGATGCCGAGCTCGGTGTCGACCGCACCGTCGTCGGTGACCACCCAGTCGGGGCGGGGGTGCGGGCCGTGAGCCAGCTTCGCATCGACGCTCGACCAGGTGGACCAGCGCTGGTCGTCGCGGAGGTCGGCAACGGTGTGGAAGGTGAAGTCCGTAGGGGACGACGGGTTGTACACGGTGTGCTCCTCGAGCGATGAGGTCGAGGTGCTGCGGCGCTCAGTGAGCCGGCGTGGCCTCGACACGACAGGGGACGGCGAAGTGCCCCAGAACAGGGGTGAACATGTCGACGCCTCCTTCGCTCGGGGTGGCCGGTCGCTCCGGCCGACTGCTGCGATCGTGACAGGCCGACACCGACGGGCGCAACTGGTTTCGAGCGCCTCCATGGTGGTCGCGGGCATGTGGTGGAAAGGTGGCAACCATGACCGCCTACCGGGAGACATACGACGCCAGCGTGAACGACCCCGACACCTTCTGGGGTGAGCAAGCCGGGCTTGTCGACTGGTTCGTCAAGCCGGCGCAGGTCCTGGACGCCACGACGCTGCCCTTCTACCGATGGTTCGCCGGCGGCCGGCTCAACACCTGCTACAACGCCCTGGACCGGCATGTGATCAGAGGTCGCGCGGACCAGCCGGCGCTGATCTACGACAGCCCAGTCACGGCGACGACGAAGACCTACACCTACAGCCAGCTGCTGGAGCTGGTCGCGGCGTTCGCGGCCGTCCTGCGTGACAGCGGTGTCGGCGTCGGCGACCGGGTGGTCATCTACATGCCGATGATCCCCGAGGCCGTCGTCGCGATGTTGGCGACGGCGCGGCTCGGGGCGGTGCACTCCGTGGTCTTCGGGGGGTTCGCCGCGGCCGAGCTCGCCGTCCGGATCGACGACGCCGAGCCGACTGTCGTGGTGACGGCGTCCTGCGGCATCGAGCCGTCGCGCGTCGTCGCCTACAAGCCCCTGCTCGACAAGGCTCTCGACCTGGCCTCCCATCGCGTGCCTGTCGTCATCGTGAAGCAGCGCGAACAGCTGCGCGCCGACATGGTCGAAGGACGCGACATCGACTGGGACCTGGCTGCCAAGGCCGGTCGGAGCGATCCGGCCCCTGCCGTACCTGTCGCGGCGACCGACCCGCTGTATGTGCTCTACACGTCGGGAACGACCGGCAAGCCGAAAGGGATAGTCCGCGACAACGGCGGGCACGCGGTCGCCCTCGCCTGGTCGATGAAGAACATCTTCGACATCTCAGCGGGGCAGGTCTGGTGGACGGCGTCGGACGTGGGTTGGGTCGTCGGCCACTCCTACATCGTCTACGCGCCGCTGCTCGTGGGTGCGACGACCGTGCTGTACGAAGGCAAACCGGTCGGCACCCCGGACGCCGGCGCGTTCTGGCGGGTGGTGGCGGAGCACAAGGTGGAAGGGCTCTTCACCGCCCCGACCGCGATCCGGGCGATCAAGAAGGAGGACCCGGACGGAGCGCTCATCCAGACCGAGCGCCTCGGCTCGCTGCGGCACCTGTTCCTGGCGGGGGAGCGCCTCGACCCCGAGACCTACCGCTGGGCAGGCGAGCAGCTCGGCATCCCGGTCATCGACAACTGGTGGCAGACCGAGACCGGCTGGCCGATCGTGGCGAACCCCCGCGGTCTCGAACCGCTACCGATCAAGGCCGGATCGCCGAGCGTCCCGGTCCCCGGCTTCGACGTACGGGTGCTCGACGAGCACGGCAATGTGCTGCGGGCCAACCGCGAGGGGGTCATCTGTCTGCGTCTGCCGCTGCCGCCGGGGACCCTCACCACGCTGTGGCACGACGACGACCGCTATGTCTCGTCATACCTTCGCGCCTACGACGGCTACTACCTCTCCGGGGACGGCGGCTACCTGGACGACGACGGGTACGTCTACGTGATGGGCCGCACCGACGACGTCATCAACGTCGCAGGCCACCGGTTGTCGACCGGGTCGATCGAGGCGGTGCTCGCTGCCCATCCAGCCGTCGCCGAATGCGCCGTCATCGGCGCCGCCGACCCCCTCAAGGGGCAGCTCCCGCGCGGCTTCGTCGTTCTCAAGTCAGGCGTCGACATCGACGTCGACGTCTTGACGGCTGAGCTGGTCGCGAGGGTGAGAGACGAGATCGGACCGGTCGCAGCCTTCCGCCAGGTGAGCGTGGTGGCGGGGCTGCCGAAGACCCGCTCGGGCAAGATCCTGCGTAAGACGATGCGCCAGCTCGCCGACGGCGAGGAGCCTCCCGTCCCGTCGACCATCGAGGACCCGGCCGTGCTGGACGCCATCTCCGCCGCTATTCGCGGTCAGTAGTTGCCCGTTCACGAAATCGCCTGTTGTTGCCAGCCACGGCATGTGGTCGGATGGGGCCATGAAGAAGCTGATTAATGCCCCGGCCGACGTCGTCCAAGAAGCCCTCCTAGGATTCGAAGCAGCTCATTCCGATCGTGTTCGCATCGACCACGACAACAAGGTGATCTACCGCAAGGACGCGCCCAAGCAGGGCAAGGTCGGACTGATCTCCGGAGGCGGTTCCGGGCACGAGCCGATGCATGGCGGATTCGTCGGGATGGGCATGCTCGACGCGGCCTGCGCGGGCGAGGTGTTCACCTCCCCGGTGCCTGACCAGATGATGGCGGCGACCAAGGAGGTCGACGGGGGCGCCGGCGTGCTGCACATCGTGAAGAACTACACCGGCGACGTGATGAACTTCGAGATGGCCGCGGAGATGGCCGCCGCCGACAGCGGCATCGAGGTGCTGTCGGTCGTCACCGACGACGACGTGGCCGTGCAGGACAGCCTCTACACGGCTGGCCGTCGCGGTGTCGGCGTGACTGTGCTGCTGGAGAAGATCGTCGGAGCCGCCGCGGAGCAGGGCCGTTCGCTGAACGACGTCGCGGACCTGGCCAAGCGCGTCAACGATCTCGGCCGCAGCATGGGCATGGCGCTGACGTCCTGCACAGTACCGGCTGCGGGCAAGCCGACATTCGAGCTCGGCGAGAACGAGATGGAGCTCGGGATCGGTATCCACGGTGAGCCTGGGCGCAAGCGGCTGCCTCTCGCGTCAGCCAAGGAGATCGCCTCGATGCTGGTGGACCCGATCGTCGGTGACCTGCCCTACGGTCAGGGTGACTCGGTCATCGCCTTCGTCAACGGGATGGGTGGCACGCCCCTGCTTGAGCTCTACGTCATGTACAACGAGGTTGCCCAGCTGCTCGAGAAGGCCGGAATCACGGTGGCCCGATCGCTGGTTGGCAGCTACATCACCTCGCTGGAGATGGCCGGCTGCTCGGTCACGCTGCTCAAGGCTGACGACGAGCTCGTCTCGCTCTGGGATGCTCCCGTCAACACTCCCGGCCTGCGCTGGGGAGCCTGACGGATGGGGGATGTCGTCACTGTCGTCACTGTCGACGCCTTCGGCGCGTGGCTGCGGCAGTTCGCCGCCACCATCCATGACAACGCTGCCATGCTCACCGACCTCGACTCCGCCATCGGAGACGCTGACCACGGCAGCAACATGGACCGAGGGATGAAGGCTGTCGTCGCCGCCCTTGACGCAACGGAGTTCGAGACCGCCGACGCCCTCTTCAAGAAGGTCGGCATGACGCTGGTGAGCACCGTCGGTGGCGCCAGTGGCCCGTTGTACGGGACGTTCTTCCTCCGGCTTGGCAGCTCTTTGCAGGGGGCCGACGAGATCTCCGCGCCGGAGCTCGGAGCGGCGCTGAGAGCCGGCGTCCAGGGGATCGTCGCCAGGGGCAAGGCGGAGGTCGGCGACAAGACGATGGTCGACGCGCTGATGCCTGCTCTGGACGCCTACGACGCCGCCGTCGGCGAGGGCGTGGCGACCGCGCTGGGTGCTGCGGCGAAGGCTGCTGCGGAGGGTCGCGACAGCACCACGCCGCTGGTCGCGCGCAAGGGTCGCGCCAGCTACCTGGGTGAGCGCAGCGCCGGCCACCAGGATCCCGGCGCCACGAGCACGACGATGCTGCTGGAGTCCGCTGCGGCCGCCTTGTCGTGATCGGCCTCGTCGTCGTCTCGCACAGCCGAGCCCTCGCTGAGGCTGCCGTGGGCCTGGCAAAGGAGATGGTCGACCAGTCGGCCCTGCCGCGGATAGCGATCGCGGCAGGCCTCGACGCCACCACTTTGGGGACCGACGCCGTGGCCGTGTCGGAGGCGATCGGCGAGGTGGACGGCCCGGACGGGGTCCTCGTGCTGCTCGATCTCGGCAGCGCGGTCCTGAGCACCGAGATGGCACTGGAGTTCGTCGACGCCGATACCGCAGCGCGCGTCACCGTGTCGAGCGCGCCCCTGGTCGAGGGCCTGGTCGCCGCTGTGGTCCTCGCCTCCACGGGGGCGCCGATCGCCGCGGTTGCAGAGGAGGCGCTGAACGGGCTGGCCGCCAAGCAGGACCACCTCGGTGGGGCCGCCGCGGACGTCAACGCCCCGATGGCGTTGTCCGATGCGGCCGAGGCGGCTGCGAGCGACGGGCCACCGGCCGACGTCCGATCCGCTGAGATCTCGGTGACAAACGCACATGGCCTGCACGCCCGCCCGGCCGCCCGGCTGGTGAGCCTGGTCCGCTCGTTCGACGCCGCGGTACGGCTCACGAACGTCAGGACCGGACGTGGGCCTGTGGACGCCGCGAGCCTGAGCAGGGTGGCGACGCTGAACGCACGGGAGGGCGACACCCTGAGGGTGGACACGTCCGGACCCGACGCGGACCGCGCCATGACCGCCGTTCGTGACCTGGCCGGGCGAGCCTTCGACGACGAGACTGAGCCCGCTTCTGCGGTCTCGCCCGTCATCGGCGGCCCGTCACGTGCGGGCTCGGGACTCGACATCGCCATCGGGCCGGCCCTGGTGCCTGTCGTCGAGATCGACATCAGCGGGTATGCCGCCGAGGACGTCGACACCGAGCTTCGCCGCTCGCGCGATGGAGTGACAGCAGCTGCGGAGTCCCTCACACGGTTGAGAGAGGACAGCATGGCGTTGATCGGCGCGGCTGAGGCCGCCATCTTCGACGCCCAGCTCGCCATGCTGTCCGACCCCTCGCTGGAGGAGTCGGCCGAGCAGGCGATTGGCGAGGGAGAGCCCGCGACGGGCGCTTGGGCGGCTAGTCTGACGGCCCTCGCCGCGGAGTTCGAGTCTCTCGACGACGACTACCAGCGAGCCAGGGCCCAGGACGTCCGCAGCGTGCAGCGGCGGCTGCTGGCGGTGCTGATCGGCAGAGACGACCTCGATTCCGCGGCGCGGGGGGACACCGGGATCCTCGTGGTCCCTGAGCTCGACGCCGCCACCGCCGCCACCCTCGACCCCGCACTGATCGTCGGCGTCGCGACCATGGCCGGCGGCGCCACCGGCCACGGTGTGATCGTCGCCAAGTCGCGGGGGCTGCCGATCATCACCGACGTGGGCGATGCCGCTGCAGACGTCCAGGACGGGGACCTGGTGGCTTTCGACGCCCGGTCCGGGACATTCGTGGTACGCCCGGGCGCCAGTGAGCAGGCCCGCTTCGAAGCGGAGATCGCCCGGCGGACGGACCGGCTCGCAGGTGCCCTCACCTTGGCGGGCGAGCCGGCGGTCACGACCGACGGCTGCAAGATCCACGTCGCCGCCAATGTCTCGTCGGTCGACGACGCGCTGGTGGCCGCCGAGCAGGGTGCCGAGGGGTCTGGTCTGGTCCGTACCGAGATCCTTTTCGGTGCGGACGCGACCCGGCCGAGCGTCGAGCGACAGGCGGAGGAGTTCCTCGCGGTGGCCAAGGCGCTGCGCGGGCAGCCCATCACGATCAGGACCTGGGACGTCGGCGGGGACAAGCCGCTACGGTTCCTGCCCCAGCCGGTCGAGGCCAACCCCTTCCTCGGCGAGCGGGGTCTCAGGCTGTTCCGACGCCAGCCGGACATCCTGCGAGAGCAGCTGGCGGCGATCTGCCTGACAGCCCGGGAGACGCCGACCAAGGTGATGTTCCCGATGGTGACGACGGTGGCGGAGGTCGACTGGGCGCTGGACCAGCTCCACGCGGCGGCGGACGCCACCACGGGCGGAGTCCCGTCGACCCTCGAGGTCGGCGTCATGATCGAGGTCCCTGCGGCTGCGCTACGGGCCGGGCGGCTGGCCGCGAAGCTCGATTTCGTGAGCATCGGGACCAACGACCTGACGCAGTACACGACTGCGGCCGAGCGCGGTAACGCCGCTGTGTCCGCTCTCGCGGACAGCCTGGAACCTGCTGTGCTTCAGCTGATCGGGTCGGTCTGCGACGCTGTTCCCGACCGCGTGGTGGTCGCGGTGTGCGGCGACCTCGCCAGCAACGACGCGGTTGCGCCTCTTCTCATCGGGCTTGGCGTCCGAGAGCTCAGCTCGGTCGCACCGGCCGTGCCCAGCGTCAAAGCAGCCGTTCGGGGGACCAGCCTGACGGCGGCGCGCGGGCTGGCCGCGCGCGCGCTCGCCGCGACCGGCGCCGCAGACGTACGCCTCCTGCTGGGATAGTCCAGGACTCAGTGGCCGCCGACCATCGGTGCCATCGCCCGAGCCAGGACGCTCGACCGACCTGTCAGCCGCTCCTCGTGGTCGGCGGCCGTCATGGTGCGGAGCCCCGCGTTGATGCCCAGCCATCGCAACGGCTCGGGCTCCCACGACCTGGACCGGTGGTTGACCCACGGCAGGCCGACCAGGTCCGACTCGGTCGACGTGACCAGGTCGGCCAGTGTGCGGCCGGCGAGGTTCGTCGTGCTGACACCGTCGCCCACATAGCCGCCAGCCCAGCCCAGACCTGTCGTCGGGTCCAACCCCACCGACGCCATCCAGTCTCGGGAGATCCCGAGTGGTCCGCCCCACTCATGGGTGAACCGGTGGCCCGCGAGCGGTGGGAAGAGGTCGACCAAGGTCTCCCGCAGGCCTTGGAACACGCGACGCTCGTGGTCGAACGCCGGTTTGACGGCCGAGCCGAAGTGGTACGGTGCCCCGCGGCCGCCGAAGACGAGCCGGTCGTCGGCCGTACGCTGGCCGTAGATGACCAGATGACGGTGGTCGGAGAATGTCGGCCGCCCGCCGAGCCCGATCTCATCCCAGATCGTCTCCGGCAGCGGCTCGGTGGCCACGACCAGCGAGTAGACGGGCACGACCACCCGCTTGGATCCGGTCAGCTCCGGCGTGTAACCCTCGGTGGCACGGATGACGAACCGTGCTCGTACGTCGCCGGAGACCGTCCGGACGACGCTGGGAGCGATCGAGGTGGCCGTTGTGCGCTCGTAGATCGTGACACCACGTGCCTCGACCACCCGGGCCAGTCCACGTGCCAGCTTGGCGGGATGGATTCTGGCGCAGTGCGGTGTGTAGGTGGACCCGAGGGCGTGGCTGACCCGGACGTGCTCGGCGGTCTGCGTCGGGTCCAGGAGGCGGATGTCGTCGTCGGTGTCGCCCCACTCGTACGCCGCCTCCACCTCGGCACGTGCTCGCCCGAGCTGGACCCGGTTCCGCGCGACCACGACGGTCCCGCCCTTGTGGAAGTCGCAGTGGATGCCCTCGGCCGTCGAGACCCGACCGACCTCGTCGACGGAGGCTCGCATCGCGGCCGTCATGGCGATGGCCTGGGTGCGGGACGAGCCGGCCAGTGCCGAGAGCTGCAGGGACGACGATGGGAACAGGCCGGACACCCAGCCGCCGTTGCGCCCGGACGCACCGAACCCCGCCACCTCGCGTTCGAGCACCACGATCCGCAACGACGGGTCCCGCTCGCTCAGGTAGTACGCCGTCCACAGGCCCGTGAAGCCGGCTCCGATGATCGCGACATCGACGTCGAGGTTGCCCGGAAGGCCCGGGCGAGGTATAAGCCCGTCTCCGCAGGTCTCATGCCACAGCGACAGGTCCCGGTAGCTCACCGGACTCCCCACGAGTAGGTCTGTTTGTGCAGCTTCAGATACATGAAGGTCTCGGTGCTCCGCACCCCCGCCAGCGCGCGGATGCGCTTGGAGAGCAGGTCGAGGAGGTGGTCGTCGCTCTCGCACACCACTTCCACCAGCAGGTCGAAGGACCCGGCCGTGACGATGACATAGTCCACCTCGACCATCCGCGCCAGCGCGGTGGCGATCGGCTCCACGTCACCTTCGGCGTGGATGCCGATCATCGCCTGCCTCGCGAAGCCGAGCTGCAACGGGTCGGTCACCGCGACGATCTGCATCACCCCGGTGTCGAGCAGGCGCTGCACCCGCTGCCGGACCGCCGCCTCCGACAGGCCGACCGCCTTGCCGATGGTGGCATAGGGCATCCGGCCGTCCTTCTGCAGCTGCTCGATGATCGCTTTGGACACCTCGTCGAGGTGCGAGACGGGGTTGGAGCCTCGAGTCGTCACGCGATCATCTTGGTAGCGGAGCGCGGACAACACAAGCACCAGTCGTCAGATTCCGTTGTTACAAGGGCATTTCGCAATGGAATGGCTTGTTGGAAGCGAGTTCGTCTGACAAGATCGCCCGCAACTACCCGCGATAGCCCTGGAGGCCACATGTCTGAGCTCGTTCGCCCACCAGGCATCAGCAGGCGACGGTTCCTGCATGGGGCCTCGTTGTCCGCACTCGCCGTCGGGGGTGCGGGTCTGCTGTCGTCCTGCGGCACCAGCGGAGCCAAGGTCGCACAGGGTTCCTGTGTCAGCACCGACAAGAGCGCCTCGCAAAAAGTGCTGTCCTTCTCCAACTGGCCGGCGTACATCGACCCGATCAGCGGCAAGAGCACCTCGACGCTGGAGAAGTTCGAGCATCAGAGTGGTATCGCCGTGAGCTATCAGACCGACGTCAACGACAACGAGGCCTTCTACGCGAAGGTCGCACCTGAGCTGAAGGACTGCAAGTCGACGGGCCGCGACATCTTCGTGCTCACCGACTGGATGGCGGCTCGCATGATCGACCTCGGGTGGCTGCAGAAGCTGGACCACTCCAAGCTCCCCAATGTGGACGCCAACCTCCTCGACTCGCTGAAGTCACCTCCCTGGGACCCCAAACGTGAGTACAGCGTCCCGTGGCAGAGCGGGATGACCGGCATCTGCTACAACTCCGACCTCACCGATCCGGTCACCAGCTTCAAGGAGCTGCTGACCCGGGCCAACCTCAAGGGCAAGGTCGACTTGCTCAGTGAGATGCGCGACACCATGCTCTTCATGCTGCTCCTGGAGGGTGCGGACCCCGAGAAGTTCTCCGCCGGTGAGTTCTCGAAGGCGATCACGTCGTTGACCTCCTTCGTTACCAACGGCCAGATACGCCGATTCACGGGCAATGACTATCTGGACGACCTGAAGTCGGGGGACGTGGTCGCCTGCGAGGCGTGGAGCGGCGACATTCCCCAGCTCGGCGATCCGAAGTTCGTGTGGCTGGCACCGGAGGAGGGCATCTCGCTCTGGAGCGACAACATGTTGGTCCCCAACCAGGCCGAGCACAAGACCAACGCCGAAGAGCTGATGAACTTCTACTACGAGCCGGTGATCGCGGCCCAGCTCGCCGCCTGGAACTACTACTTCTGCCCTGTCAACGGTGCCCAGAGCCACATGGCCCAGTTCGACAAGTCCGCGGTCCATGACCCGCTCATCTTCCCGAACTCGAAGATGCTGGCGAACGGGTACACGTTCATGGGGTTGAGTGACAACCAGAACCAGGACTACCAGGCGCAGTTCAGCCAGGTTCAGGGCGGATAGGGCTGGTGGCGAGGGTTGACAGCACGGGCAGCGAGGGAACGACGAAGGATCTGCGCCTCACTGACATCACCAAGCGGTTCGGGGGCTTCGTCGCCGTCGACGACCTGTCGCTGACGGTTCCCCAGGGATCGTTCTTCGCCCTGCTCGGCCCGTCCGGCTGCGGCAAGACCACCACCCTTCGTGTCATCGCCGGGCTCGAGGAACCAACGGCCGGACAGGTCTTCATCGGAGACGAGGAGATCACCCGGCTGAGACCCTACAAACGCCCGGTGAACACGGTCTTCCAGTCCTACGCGCTCTTTCCCCATCTGACCATCTTCGAGAATGTGGCGTTCGGCCTGCGACGGCGCGGCGTCAAGGACCTCAAGCAGAAGACCCACGACATGCTCGAGCTGGTCGAGCTGGACGGATATGCGGCCCGTAAGCCGGCTCAGCTGTCCGGCGGGCAGCAACAGCGGGTGGCGCTGGCTCGCGCGCTGATCAACGAACCTGGAGTGCTCCTCCTCGACGAGCCGCTCGGTGCCTTGGACCTCAAGCTGCGTCGCAACATGCAGATCGAGCTGAAGCGCATCCAGACCGACATCGGCATCAGCTTCGTGCACGTGACGCACGATCAGGAGGAGGCGATGACGATGGCCGACACGATCGCGGTGATGAACCATGGCGTGATCGAGCAGATGGGCACACCCGCCGACCTGTATGAGAACCCGATGACAACCTTCGTGGCCAACTTCCTCGGTCAGTCCAACCTGCTGATGACCGAGGTCGAGGACGCCTCGGGGTCTACGGTCACGGTGAGCATCAGCGGGCAGAAGCTCGGCGTCGAGGCCAGCCGCTCGCACACCGACAGAGGGAAGGGCTGGCTCGGCGTGCGGCCCGAGAAGATCTTCGCTTCCCGCAAGGGGTCCGGTGATGCCCGCAGCGGCAACAGCCTCGAGGGTGGCGTGATCAGCGACGTCAGCTTCGTCGGAGTGAGTACGCAGTACCTCGTCAGGATGCCTACCGGTCAGGAGCTGATGGTGTTCGAGCAGAACTCCGGTCAACGCACGCCATTCCACAATGGGGACGAGGTCGACCTCACCTGGGAGCCGCACCATTCGTTTCTGCTCGACGCCGACCAGGACGCCAAAGCCGGCGTCGTGAGTGACGAAGACGGATGACAGAGGTCGAGAGCGAGCGGCCCGCTGTCGAGGAGGATCGGGCGTCAGGCCGGCGAGGTTACGGCTGGCTCTTGCTGGTGCCCGGCATGGTCTGGCTGCTGCTGTTCTTCCTGCTGCCCACTCTGCAGCTTTTCTTCACGTCCCTGTACGACCCGACCGGATCGTTCGAGCGCGGGTACGCCATGACGTGGCACGTCCAGAACTACCTCGACGCGATCCGCGACAACCTCAACCTCTTCGTCCGGTCCTTCGCGTACGCGGGGATCTCGACCTTCGTCTGCTTTCTGTTGGGGTACCCGCTGGCGTACGCCATCGCCTTCAAGTCGGGCCGATGGAAGAACTTCATGCTCGTCCTCGTTATCGCCCCGTTCTTCACGAGCTTCCTGCTGCGAACCCTGTCCTGGGGGGCGATCCTCGCCGACCAGGGGCCGGTGACAAGCACGCTCAGGGCGCTCTCGATCCTGCCGCAGAACGGGCGGCTGCTCGCCACCAGCTTTGCTGTCGTGGCAGGTCTCATCTACAACTTCCTGCCCTTCATGGTGCTTCCCCTCTTCGCGTCGTTGGACAAGGTGGACCATCGACTCATCGAGGCCGCCGGCGATCTCTACTCCAGCCCGTTCGTCGGGTTCCGCAAAGTGACATTCCCGCTGTCGCTGCCCGGCGTCGTCTCCGGAACGCTGCTGTGTTTCATCCCGTCCTGCGGCGACTACATCAACGCCGAGCTGCTCGGGACGCCGAGGCAGTACATGATCGGTAACCGGATCCAGGCCGCTTTCCTCACCGAGCACAACTACCCTCTCGCCGCCAGCCTGTCGCTGATCCTGATGTTCATCGTCGTGGCCATGGTCGTCGTGTACGTCCGTCGGGCCGGGACCGAGGAGCTCGTCTAGATGGCAACGCTGACCAGAAGCTCGGGAGTGCAGTCCACTCGCCGACCGACCAGGCGCTGGCTGGGGGACCACCTCGTGCTCGGTATCGGCATCGCCGTGCTCGTCTACACATTCATCCCCATCGGCTACGTGATCGCTCTGTCGTTCAACCAACCGTCGGGCAAGTCCGCCACGGCCCAGTTCGACTCGTTCACCTGGCACAACTGGAGCTCGATCTGCCAGCCCGACGGCCTGTGCTCCTCGCTCAAGCTGAGCTTCGAGGTGAGCATCACGGCCACCATCTTGTCCACCGTGCTGGGCACCATGATGGCGTTCGCGCTCGTGCGGCACTCGTTTCGCGGCCGCGGCGTGTCCAACCTGATCATCTTCCTGCCGATGGCGACCCCCGAGGTGGTG
>JBBSET010000010.1:0-73900 GCA_038239485.1 Propionibacteriales bacterium | reverse complement strand
TGTCCGTGGCCATGAAAAAGTCCCCACTGGTGGCCAGGTCGGGGTCCCCGGTTTTGGCCATCTGAAAGTCCCCACTCTTCGTTCGTCGTGTCGCATGGGTTGGGAGGCCCTGCGTGGTGACGGTGGCGGTGCCAACCAGCCACATCACCACGCAGGGGACTCCATTGAAGAACGCGAGGGAACGTATGGACGTGATTTCGGCCTATCGAGAGGTCGGTAGTTATCGGGGTGCTGCCGCGATCTGCGGGACCACCCACAAGACGGTGAAGCGGATCATCGTGCAGCATCAAGGTGGTGGTCTGTCGGTCGAGAGGCCGCTGCGGGTTCGTAACTTCGACGACGTGGTCGATCTGGTCGCTGCTCGGGTGAAGGACACTCATGGTCGGATCTCGGCCAAGCGGTTGCTGCCCGTGGCTCGGGCGGCGGGTTATGTCGGGTCGGCCCGGAACTTCCGCCGGTTGGTCGCGGCCGCGAAGAGTGCGTGGCGTCACGACCACCCTCGTGGTCGGCGTCCGGCGGTGTGGACGCCGGGGCAGACGCTGGTGATCGACTGGGGTGTCTTGGACGGGCTGCATGTGTTCTGCGCGGTGCTGGCCTGGTCGCGGTTCCGGTTCGTCAGGTTCGCCGTCGACGAGCAGGCGTCGACGACGCTGAGGCTGTTGGGTGAGTGCTTCGAGGAGCTCGGTGGGGTCCCGAAGGTGGTGCTGGCCGACCGGATGGGCTGCCTGAAGGCCGGCGTGGTCGCCAACGTGGTGGTTCCCACCCCGGACTATGTGCGTTTCGCCAGCCATTACCGGTTCCGGCCGGACTTCTGCGAGGCCGCGGACCCGGAGTCCAAGGGCATCGTGGAGAGGCTCGTCGGCTACGCCAAGGACGACCTGATGGTCCCGCAGGCACCGTTTCGTGACCTGGCCGGCGCCAACCGGGCGGCGGCGAGGTGGTGCGTGGAGGTGAACGCTCACCAGCATTCGGAGATCTGCGCGGTCCCCGCCGAGCGGCTGCAGACCGAACAGGCTCTGCTGGCTGGGTTGCCGTCGCTGCGCCCCGAGGTCGGCGCGAAGCCGACGACGAGGAAGGTCGACAAGCTGTCGTGCATCCGGTTCGCGTCGGCCCGCTACTCGGTCCCGACCCGGCTGGTCGGCGTCACGGTCACCGTGCTCGTCGACGACCGCATGCTGCGGGTCGTGGAGCCGGTCACCGGTGAGGTCCACGCCGAACACTCCCTGGTCGCACCAGGGGGAACGTCGATCGTGGACGACCACTACGGCGGCCCACGTCCGGACACGCCGCGTCGCGCGGCGCGACCACGGACCGCGACGGAGAAGGCGTTCCTCGGGTTGGGGCCGGTCGCGGAGGCGTTCCTGACCGGCGCCGCCGCGGCCGGGGTGACCAAGCTGAGCAGTGAGATCACCGAGATCATGACCCTGCACGCCGCCCATGGCAGCGACCCGCTGCTCACCGCACTCGAGCGGGCCGTGAGATTTCGACGGTGGCGGGCCGCGGACGTGCGTTCCATCCTGGCCACCAACGGCGCCGCACCCAGTCCCCGCCTTGCAGGGCAGGCGCTGGTGCTGACCCTGCCCAGCGTGCCGACGAGGTCGCTGGACGCCTACCGCATCGACGGCGGTGATGTGTCATGACCGCGGCGGCACCGCCGCCGTTGGCTGCGGACCTGACCAACGGCCTGAAACGGTTGAAGATGGCCGCGATGCGCCGCCTCGCACCGGAGCTGCTCGTCACGGCGAAGACGCAACGGTGGAACCCCGAGGAGTTCCTGCGGACCCTCGTCGAGGCCGAGATCTGTGCCCGCGACGCCTCCAACGCCCGCACCCGGCTACGTCAGGCGGCGTTCCCGCTCACCAAGACCCTCGACGGGTTCGACGTCGCCGCCTCGTCGATCCCCACCGCGACCTTCGACTACCTCAGCAGCCTGGAATGGGTCAGGGCTGCGGAGAACGTCTGCATGATCGGCCCGGCCGGCACCGGCAAGAGCCACGTCCTGGTCGCGCTCGGGATCGCCGCGGTCGAGGCGGGGCACCGGGTCCGGTACTTCACCGCCGCTGACCTCGTCGAAACCCTCTACCGCGGACTGGCCGACAACTCCGTCGGCCGCGTGATCGACACCCTGCTCCGCAACGACGTCGTGATCGTCGACGAGCTCGGCTTCGCACCCCTGGACGACACCGGGACCCAACTGCTGTTCCGGTTCGTCGCCGCCGCCTACGAACGCCGCTCCCTGGGCATCGGGTCGCACTGGCCATTCGAAGCCTGGGGACGGTTCCTGCCCGAACACACCACCGCCGCCAGCATGCTCGACCGGCTCCTGCACCACTGCCACACCGTCGTCACCGACGGCGACTCCTACCGAATGAAACAAGCCCGACAACGAGGAGGCCCACCCACCAAAACCAACTAATCAACACCGAAGAGTGGGGACTTCCACCTGGCCACCAGCGGGGACCACGAACTGGCCATTGACAAGGTACCCGTTGGACCTGTTGGTCATCGTCGACCACGGCTGGGAACGTCGGTATCCCCGACGTGATTTCCGTAGTGGGGGGCCGTCGGGGGGACGCGCGCTCGAGGCATGCTGACCTGTGAACGCATCGGCGGGTCATCCATCCACGGGCGGGTCGACCTGGTTCTCGGCGAGCGCGGCCTCCCAGTCCTGGCCACCATGGAATATGCCGAGAATGTGGACCACGAGTTCGCCGGACGACTCGTCGACCCAATAGGCGACGAGCGTCCTCTTCCTGAGGGTAGTTGTCCGCATGCCCGGTCGGACGTCGTCGCGGGCAAGGCCTGCGAACGGGAAGACCAGGATGCTGTCGATGTGGCTGAGAATCGCCGACACAAAGCGGCGAGCCGTCTCGGGAGTCCCCCTTTCAGCGATCCACTCGTCGAGCTCTTGGAGCTGCTGCCAGGCCTCAGGTGTGAAGTGGATCCGACCCGTCACGTACGGGCGGCCCACTTCGCTTCGAACTCGGCACGAACGTCCTCGGCAGGGATCGCGCGGGACGGGTCGGCCTTTAAGGCGTCGTAGGCGGCAGCGGCCTCGGTGTGCAGCCACGAGTCGGCCGCCAGGTCGAAGGCCTCCCCCGAGTCGACTGATTCGAGTAGCCGACGAGCGACGTGCTTGCGCACGTCAGGAGGCAGGGACATCCCGGCCTCATAGAACTCCGATTCGCTCAGCGACATGGGGGTGAGTCTACGGCCCGCGGCCGCTGGTGACCGGCTCACAACTGTGAGCACGGCTCAGATCCGGGGGACATTCGGTGAGGACGGTCACCCCAACCACTGGGTACGGCGACGTCTGCGCAGGTCAGGGTGGCAATCCAGATGGAGCCGCCTATCGGAATCGAACCGATGACCTTCTCATTACGAGTGAGACGCTCTACCGACTGAGCTAAGGCGGCGCAGTCCCCGTCATCGTGCTGGACCGACGGGAGAGGTTACCAAGCGCCCGGCTCGCCGCCCAAATCAGTCCGCTCGGCCGCGACCCGTGCGGTCCGCGAGCCCGCCGGCGAGCGTTAGGCATCGGCGCCCCGGGCTCGACAGTGCCCACGCGGTCCCACCCGCCAGCCAGCTCACCGTCTGCAACGCGGTATGGGGATTCGGAGGCACCCGCATGCCTGCCCGGCAGCTATCTCCTGCGGACCGTAGTGGTCGACGAAGCACCAGGCCTCGATCATCCGCCGGTCGCGGTTCGGCAGGACCCGGCGGACCTCCTGCCTCGGTCCGAGGAGGACCGGCTTCGGCGCTACTCATGGGGCTCGGCTCCCGTCGGTCAGCACATCGTGTGGTTCGCCGGAACGGTTCCGTCAGCCAGGAAGGAGTCGATCGCATCGTCGATGCACGAGTTCCCCGAGTCGTAAGCGGTGTGTCCGTCACCGTTGCGGCTCAGCAGCACTCCCGAGTCGAGCTCCTTCGCGAGGTTGACGGCCTGCTCGTACGGCGTGGCCGGGTCCCGCGTCGTTCCAACGACGACGATCGGCGGCGCACCTTTGGCAGCGTAGTCAGGCTGAGGCTGGATCCGCTTGACCGGCCAGTTGGAGCAGCTGTACGGGAACCAGGCCGCAACCGGGCCGAAGACGGGCGACACCTTGTCGAACTGGGCCCCATCCGCCTCGATCTGCGCGACCGACTCGTGCTCAGGGTTGTCGAGACAGTTGACTGCGACCTGCGCCTCGAGCTCGTTCGAGGAGTACGAGCCGTCCGGCTGACGACCGGTGTACGAGTCGGCAAGCGCGAGCATCAGGGAGCCGTCGTTGTTGTCCGTCTGCTGGAAGGCCTGCGTCAGGTACGGCCAGAAACTGCGGCTGTACAGCGGAAGGACGATGCCGTAGAAGGCCAGTCCTTGCGTCAGGTCGCGACCGGGCGTTGAGGTCTGCATGGGGGCGGACCCGACCTTGTTGAGCAGGTCGATGACGGACTGCCGAGCGGCAGACACGCTGTCACCGAGCGGGCAGTCGCCCTGGTCGACGCAGTAGCCGAGGTAGGCCGTCAGCGCTGTCTCGAACCCGGCCGCGACGTTAAGGTCCGTCTGATGGGGCTTCGCAAGCGGGTCCACGGCCCCGTCGAGCACCATCCGGCCCACGTGTTCGGGGAACAGGGCGGCATAGTTCGCGCCGATGTATGTGCCGTAGGAGGCGCCGAAGTAGTTCAGCTTCTTGTCACCCACGACGGCTCGCATGACGTCGAGGTCGCGTGCGACCTCCACGGTCGAGACGTGCTGGAGGAGCGGACCGGAGTTCGCCACGCAACCGGCGGTGAACGCCGACCATATCTTTTGGAGCTGCGTCACCTCAGCAGGGGTCTGTGGCTCGGGGTCCGACGCGACGTAGGCGTCCAGCTGGGAGTCGCTGACGCAGTTGACGGCCGTGCTGCTGCCTACGCCGCGGGGATCGAACCCGATGATGTCGTAGGCGTTGGTCAAGGGCTGATCGTAGTGAGCCTGCCCGACGTAGTCGACGCCTGAGACGCCCGGGCCGCCGGGGTCGATGAACAACGACCCGAGCTTGGTGGACTGGTCGTCGGCGGGATTCATCTTCGCCTTGATGGTGATCGCCGGGCCGTTGGGCTTGTCGTAGTCGAGCGGGACCCAGAAGGAGCCGCAGGTGAATCCGCTGCCGCAGCTCGTCCACGTGACCTTTTGGTCGTAGAACCGGCTGAGACCGTGGCCGGTCGGTCCCGGCCCGAATGCGTCCGGAAGGCTGCCCGACGAACTCGTCGACCCGGTGGCCGGTGGTCGGGGCCCGGGAGGCGCCGAAGAGCTGGGCAACGAGGGGGTCGCCGCTGGGCCGGGCGGGCTGTTGGCGACGTCGGCTGCCGACGAACAAGACGCCAGCAGCACAGCGCATACGACAGCGGCCGTCGCAACGACGCCGGTGCGTCTCCTCATGAGGTTGCCTGTCTGAGCTGTCGGTGAGTGGCGTTGTCGGTGGATATCTGAGCTGTCGGTGGGTGGCGTTGTCGGTCGCGGCGCGGAGAGGGCCGCTGGCTACTTGGCAACAGAGCCACTGCGACTCGAGTAGTCCGAACGGACAACGAAGCACACCACGTGATGGGTTGCATTGTCGGAGTTCCAAAGGCTCTCGTTGGGAGCGAACAGGTAGGGAACCAACCCCGCCGCCATGCTCGGGTCGATGTAGGCCTTCGCGAGACTCGCGCAGGCCTGCTTCGCCTCCCGCGTCACCGTGTCGAAGCCGGGGTAGGTGTCGCTACTCAGCGCGACGTTGCCCACGGACTCGGCATTGTGGCTGTGGGAGCAAGGCACGCCTTGGAGGTCGAAGGCGCCGACCGACTGGCCGGAAGCGAGCCCGTCGATCTGCACGCAGTCGCCCGCTCGGATGCCGGAGAAGTCGATCCGCCCCGCTTTGGTGATCCTCCCGCTCGCGTCGCGGCCGGCGGTGTTGGTCGCGACGACCACGATGAGGACGATGGTAATGACCCAGATCAGCGCGGAGATGACGATCCCGACGATGGCGAGCGGCTTGCCTCGCTGCCCGGTCTTGCCGATCTTGACCAGTGCCACGACGCCCAGCGGGATGGCCGCCAGGATCCCGATCCACGGGATGCAACCGGCCACCAATGCACCGATGGCGAATCCGCTCCACCCGCGTTGGGCCGGCATGCCACCGCCGTAGCCACCGCCGGGATGGCTCATCGGCTGTTGCGGGTAACCGCCGTAAGGCGGGGCCTGGCCGTACGGCGGCGGCTGGGCACCGTACCCAGGGGCCTGGCCGTACGGCGGCGGCCGGGCACCGTACGGCGGCGGTGGATACGCAGCCGGCGGATATGGCGGCGCGGAGTCGACCGGGTCCGGCGTCACCGGGCCACCGCCGTCTCCGGCCGAGCTGCTCATGAGGCGGGTCCTCTCAGCGAGATCATCAGGGATTCGAGCGCAAGCACCGGGGCGACTTCGCCGTCGAGCGCCTCTCGGGCGGCGAAGATGGCGTCGAGTCGCTGGGCGGACATCTCGCCCGTCGTGACACGCGCCATCGTAGCGATTTCCGGGCGCAGCTCTTCGTTGATGAGCTCCACCTGTGCACAAAGCTGGAGGGCCATCACGTCTCGGTAGTACGAAGCGAGATCGAGCAGTGACCGGTCGATCGAGTCTCTCATGATCCGTCGGGCCCGCTGCTTCTGGCCGCGTTCCATCTCCTTCTGGGCCGCGGCGTAGCCGGTCGCCTTCACCCCCCGGGTGCCCGCACCGTACGCCAGGCCGAGGGCGGCGGACTCCTCGGAGTCGAGTGACTGGATCCGCGGCTGCGCATCCTCGGTGGCGGCGTCGACCAGGTTGGCAGCCGACGTCATACACGACCCGAGATCGACGAGCTGGCCAGGGACCCGAAGCACCTCCCGGCGGCGGTTGCGCACGGAGCCGTCGGTGGCCAGGGCGCGGGCCCGCCCGATGTGGCCTTGGGAGGCCCGGGCAGCGAACATGGCGATCGACTCCCCGACGCCGTCGCGCCTGATCAGGTAGGCGGCGACGTCGGCTGTCGGCGGCGTCCGCAGCACCAGGGACCGGCATCGCGACCTGATCGTCGGCGCGACGTCTTCGATCGTGGGGGCACAAAGCAGCCAGACCGTACGCGGAGGCGGCTCCTCGATGCTCTTGAGTAGCGCGTCCGCCGCCCGCTCGTGGAGGCGGTCGGCGTCCTCGACGATCATCACCTGCCAGCGCGAGCCGGCGGGTGCGAGCGCGGCCTGCCGGACGGTCTCGCGGGCAACACTGACGCTGATCACGGACTGCTCGGTCACGACCATCCGGACGTCCGCATGCGACCCGGCCAGCGCCGTCCGGCATGACAGGCACTCTCCGCAGCCGCCGTCGGCGCAGAGCAGAGCGGCCGCGAAGGCGCGTGCGGCGTTCGAGCGGCCCGACCCGGGCGGCCCCGTGAACAGCCAGGCATGCGTCATCCCGGAAGCCCCATCGGCACCGTTCAACGCCGCCGCCGCGGCGCTGACCGCCCCCTTGAGCCTCGCGACGAGCTCGTCCTGGCCGACCAGGTCGCCCCAGACGGTCACCGGTCCGCCCGCGCGTGCTGCGTCGCCCGGCCCAGCACCGGCCGGAGGCGCTCGCGTACGGCCGCCGCGATCTGGTCACGCTCGAGTCGGGCGTCGACGACGAGATAGTGCTCCGGGTCCTCGCCGGCCAGCGCCAGGAAGGACTGCCGCACTCGCTGGTGGAAGTCCAGCGGCTCCGCCTCGAGCCGGTCGGGCACGTCGAACCGGCTCAACCCGAGCTCCGGATCGACGTCGAGCAGCACAGTGAGGTGCGGGCGCAGGTCGGCCGTCGCCCACCGCGCGATCCGCTCGACCTCGGCCGGAACCAGGTCACGCCCGGCACCTTGATAGGCCAGCGTGGAGTCGACGTAGCGGTCGGTGACCACCACGGCGCCACTGGCGAGAGCAGGTTTGACGACCTTGTCGAGGTGCTCGGCCTTGTCGGCGGCATAGAGCAGCATCTCGGCACGGTGGTCCAGCGCCCCCGTCCGCGGGTCGAGCAGGATCTGCCGAAGCTGCCGGCCGACCAGGGAGTCGCCCGGCTCATGGGTGCGGACCACGACGTAGCCCTCCTCGTGCAGCCAGGTTTCGAGCAGGGCGGCCTGAGTCGACTTGCCCGCCCCCTCACCTCCCTCCAGGGCGACGAAGACCCCGAGGTCGGCAAAGACACCACTGCTCGGCAGCAAGGACTTCTTCAGCTCGCTTCTGATCGTCGTGCCCGGTCGGTCGTTCATCTGATGGTACGAGAGCACGCCGACGGCGATCATGGCGAGGGCCGAGACGAAGATCGTGATCGCGGCGCCGTTGTAGTCGAGCACGGCGCTGTCGTTGACACGCCAGCGGTGCCGGCCGATGACCCCGGCCAGCAGCGGCGCGACAGCGAGGACCAGGGTGAGCGCCAGCCGGATCAGGGTCTGGACGAAGGCGAAGGTTCGTCCGCGGAGAGCGTCCTCCACCTCGAGCCCGAGGAGCGTGTACCCGGTGATCCAGGCGCTGCCGGCGAAGAAGCCGAGCCCTACCGCGAGGATCGTCACGATTGCCAGGTTGGCGATGATCGCGATGGCCGCCAGCACGACGCCGGCGCTGACCAGCGAACACCCGAAGAGCCGGCGCCGCGACATCGCCACCAGGAACCGCGGGCCCCGCCACATCCCCAGCGCGAGCCCGGCGAAGACAGCACCGAAGAGCAGGCCGTACCCGGGGTCGCCGCCGCCGAGGTCCTCGACGTACACGCGGGCCAGGCCGATGACGACCCCGCCCGAGGCGAAGGCCCCGGTGATCCCGATGACCAACCCGCGGATGAGTGGGGTTCCCATCACGTAGGCCCAGCCCTCGGCGATGATCTGCCAGACGCCGTGCCGGTCCTCGAGCGCGATCGCGGGGCCGCGGGGGATGTCGTGCAGGGTGGCGATCACGAGTCCGGAGATCACGAACGATGCCGCGTTGAAGGAAAGGGCCAGGCGGACCGGGTCGTCCAGCCAGCCCAGCGATGCATGGAGCGCGTTGGTCGTCAACGACAGCAGGATGAACAGGCCGGCGGCCGGAAGAGCCGAGCCGTACGTCGTTGCGATCGAGATCTGGTTGGCCGACTCGAGCTTGTCGCGTGGCACCAGGTTCGGGATCGTGGCGTCCTTGGCCGGCAGCCAGACCAGGCTGATCGCCTCGATGATCACGGTTGCCACGAAGACCCAGGTCAGCGTGTGCACCACCGGGATGGACGCGAAGACCACGCCGCGGAGGAGGTCCCCGACGATGAGGGTGGACCGCCGGTCGAGTCTGTCGGCGACATAGCCGGCGAGCGGTCCCAGGATCACAGCGGGCAGCACCCGGAGGAACAGCACGCCGGCGATCGCGAAGTTCTGGTCGGAGTAGGTGGTGCCGACGAGCGAGCTCGCCATCGCCGTGAGGGCCAGCAGCCCGAGCCAGTCGCCGAGGCTCGACAGCCCGAGCCCGATCCACAGCCGCCTGAACGACCTGATACGCAGCACGCTGCCCGCAGAGCGCGGCATCGAGAGGTCGGGCACGCCGTAAGCCTAGACATCTCGGGCGACCGGAGGACGCAACCGCCGGTGGCGCCCAGAGTCAGGTGTGGGCAGCGGCCTTCTTGGCCGACGTCTTCTTCGTCGTCTTCTTCGCCGTCGAAGCCTTGGCTCCCGCGGTCTTCTTGGCCGATGTCGCCCTCGTGCCTGTTGCCTTCGCCGTGGTCGTCTTCTTCGTTGCCGTCTTGCGTGCTGCCGGCCGCTTCGCCGCCGGGCCCTTGGCGCGCTTGTCGGCGAGAAGTTCGGCGGCGCGCTCCAGCGTGATCGCCTCGACGCTGTCGTCCTTGCGGAGCGTCGCGTTGACCTCTCCGTCGCTCACGTAAGGCCCGAAGCGGCCGTCCCTCACGACGACCGGCTTGGCGGACACCGGATCGTCGCCCAGCTCGCGGAGCGGCCCGGCCGTCGCCCGCCCCCGCTGCTTCGGCTCGGCGTAGACGGCGAGTGCCTCGGGCAGCGTGATCGTGAGCAGCCGCTCCTCGCTGTCGATCGACCGCGAGTCCGTGCCCTTCTTCAGGTACGGGCCGTAACGGCCGTTGAGGGCGGTGATCTCCTCGCCGGACTCCGGGTCGACGCCGACGACCCGGGGCAGCCTCAACAGCTGGAGGGCGCCGTCGAGGGTGATGGTGTCGAGCGACATCGTCTTGAACAGCGACGACGTCCTCGGCTTGGCGTTCTTGGGCGCGTCGTCGCCCAGCACCTCGGTGACGTACGGGCCGTACCGGCCGTTCTTCGCCACGATCGGACGCCCCGAGGTGGGGTCGTCACCGAGCGCCTGCTCTGCACCGGCCGGGTTGGCGAGCAGCTCCTTGGCATGGTCGAGGGTCAGCTCGTCGGGGGGGAGGTCGTCGGGGACGTTCGCGCGGGTGCCGGCCGCGTCCTCCACGTACGGGCCGTATCGGCCCACCCTGAGCGCGATATCGTCACCAAGCTCGAAGGTCGACAGCTCGCGGGCGTCGATCTCACCGAGCTCGGTCACGAGGGCCTTGAGTCCGTCCTGGTCGCCGTTGCCGAAGTAGAACGCCGCCAGCTCGGTGGTCGAGTCCTTGGTGCCCGCCGCCACCTCGTCGAGGACGTCTTCCATGGCGGCGGTGAAGTTGTAGTCGACGAGGCGGGCGAAGTGCCGCTCCAGCAGCCTGACCACGGCGAAGGCGAGCCACGCCGGCACCAGCGCCGAGCCCTTCTTGTAGACATAGCCACGGTTGAGGATCGTCGCGATGATGGCGGCGTAGGTCGACGGTCTGCCGATCTCCCGCTCCTCGAGCTCGCGGATCAAGGTGGCCTCGGTGTAGCGCGCCGGGGGGCGGGTCTCGTGACCGGCCGAGGCCAGCGAGTCCACCAGCACCGTCTCGCCCTCGTGGAGGTCCGGGAGCATGGTCTCGCGGTCGTCGCGTTCGGCATCGGGGTCGTCGCGCCCCTCGACGTAGGCCTTGAGGAAGCCGTGGAACAGGATCACCCGACCGGTGGCCGAGAACTCGCACGCCTCGCCGTCACGCGAGGTGGCCGCTATCCGCACCGACACCGACCGGCCTTCGGCGTCCCTCATCTGCGACGCCACGGTACGCATCCAGATCAGCTCGTACAGCTTGAACTCGTCACTGTTGAGCCCCGTCTGCGCGGGTGTGCGGTACGTGTCGCCGGCCGGCCTGATCGCCTCGTGCGCCTCTTGGGCGTTCTTGACCTTGCTCTGGTACGTCCGGGGGCGGTCAGGGAGGTACTCGCGCCCGAACAGCTCCGCCACCTGAAGCCGAGCCGCCGTCACGGCCGCCTCCGACAAGGTGACGGAGTCGGTTCGCATATAGGTGATGAAGCCGTTCTCGTACAGCCGCTGGGCCACCTGCATGGTTCGCGCCGACCCGTAGCCGAGCTTGCGTGACGCCTCCTGCTGAAGGGTCGTGGTGCGGAACGGTGCGTACGGCGAACGCCGGTACGGCTTCGCCTCGACCGACTTGACGCTGAAAGCCTGCTCGCGAAGTGACTCGGCCAGCCCGGCGCCACGCGCCTCGTCGATGTGGACGACGTCGGCGCCGTCCTTCAGCCTGCCCACCGAGCTGAAGTCGCGTCCCTGGGCGACGCGCAGGCCGCCGACGCTCCACAGCTTGCCGGGGAATGTCCGCGGGGTCTTCGACTCCCCCGCGTCGAAGGTGGCCTCGAGGTCCCAGTACGACGCGGCGCGGAACGCTATCCGCTCCCGCTCGCGGTCGACGACGAGCCGGGTCGCGACCGACTGGACCCGCCCTGCCGACAGCCCGCTCATCACTTTCTTCCACAGCACCGGCGACACTTCGTACCCGTACAGCCGGTCCAGGATCCGGCGTGCCTCCTGGGCCTCGACCAGGTCGTCGTTGATCGACCTCGGGTTGGCGACGGCCGCCTCTATCGCATCACGGGTGATCTCGTGGAAGACCATCCGGTGCACGGGCACCTTCGGCTTGAGCTCGTCGAGGAGGTGCCAGGCGATCGCCTCGCCCTCACGGTCCTCGTCTGTCGCGAGGAAGAGCTCGTCGGCGCCCTTGAGCAGGGCCTTGAGCTTGGTGATCTGCTTCCTCTTGTCCGCGGGGACGACGTAGATCGGGGTGAACCCGTCGTCGACGTTGACGCCGAGGCGTCCCCACGACTCGCCCTTGTACTTCGCCGGCACCTCGCTGGCGTTGTTGGGGAGGTCCCGGATGTGCCCGATCGACGACTCCACCACATAGCCACGCCCGAGGAAACCCGAGATCGTGCGCGCCTTGGCGGGCGACTCCACGATGACGAGCTTGTGTGGTGCGTCAGCCACGGAAGGATGCTCCACTCATAGGACTGTCACTCATGGGAAGGTTGTTGAGTCTCGGACGGTGCCGTGATGCCTGCTGTCCGATGAACCCTGTCGCGAAGAACGGTAACGCGTCACCGAAATCTGTCAGCAGATCAGCCCACCGGCCTTACGGCTGGTCCTCCTTGACCGACGTCGCGAAGGTCTCGTGCCACGCCTCGGGCGATGCGAGCGTGGGCAGCGCCCGTTTGTACTGCTTCACCAGGTCCGGCCACTCCTTGGCGAGCTGGGCGTGCAGCGACATTGATCGCCTCATCAGGTCTCGGAAGAGCTCGGGGTCGCGTCGGTACCACGAGGCAGACGTACCGTCGGCCGAGGACACCAGAGCGGAGTCGAACTGCGACAGCAGCCACCACTTGAGGTCGACATGGGCGATGCTGGCCTCCGGGTTGATCCGG
Organism: Propionibacteriales bacterium; assembly: GCA_038239485.1. Lineage (GTDB taxonomy): Bacteria > Actinomycetota > Actinomycetes > Propionibacteriales > Nocardioidaceae > DASQEH01. The sequence continues at coordinate 61,142 of JBBSET010000010.1, read as the reverse complement.
GCGGTATCCCGCACGGGCACGACCTGGCGGAGCGCGCCGACGACCATCGACTTGCCGCGCCCCATCCTGCCGGTTGGCGCCGTCGGCTCCTTGCCCCGACGCGGGGGCTTGCGACGCTTGGCGGCCGGGAAGGCGTCCAGGTCGCCTGCGGACTTGGAGTCGTCATACCCCTTGCGGAGCTCACGCAGCTCAGGGAGCCGCTCGAGGACGTCGCGGTGCATGCGCTGTGGGCCTTCGAGGATGTCCTCGATCGCCATCAGCCCCATCTCAGCCGGGCCGTACTGCATGGAGAGGAGGTGCTTGACCTGCGTCTCGAAGCTTTCGTAGATGAGCCGGCCGCCGTGATCGTAGGGCGAGTGGAGAAGTGCTGCCACGATCCGGTTGCGACGATGGAAGTACGCCTGCCAGTCGATCGTGTCGTCCTTCTCGTGCCACGGCACGTGCCAGACGGCGACGCCGGGCAGGGTCACCGTGGGGTAGCCCGCCTCGGCGGCGCGGAGCCCGAACTCGGCGTCGTCCCATTTGATGAACATCGGCAGGGACAGCCCGACCTCACGGATGACCTTCGTGGGGATCAGGCACATCCACCACCCGTTGTAGTCGACGTCGATGCGCCGGTGCAGCCACTTCGTCGACCGCAACGACCGCTTGGCGAAGTTGTGGCCGTGGACCGTATTGGGCGCGGCGCCCCAGAACCAGCGGTACTTGGCGACCGCCTCGCCGTAGGCGTGCAGCACCGAGCGGTCGTACAAGCTGAACATCTGGCCGCCGACGAGCGTCGGCTGCTTGACGAGGTCGGCGAACGACACCGCCCGCAGGATGCCTTCCGGCTCACAGACCACGTCGTCGTCGAGGAGCAGGACGTAGTCGGCGTCGCCCTTGACGGTCGCCTCGTCCATGGCTCGCGAGAAGCCACCCGAGCCGCCGAGGTTGCCCTGCTCCATCAGCCTGAGCTTCTGGCCCAGAGCGGCCGAGGCCTGAGGGTACAGCTCGTGGTCGGTCACCTTGTCGCTGCCCTGGTCGATCACGAGGATCTCGTCGAGGATCGAGAGCACAGCCGGCTCGCCGGCCAGCTTGATCAGCTGGTCGACGCAGAACTCCGGCCGGTTGAAGGTCGTGATCCCGATCGACAGCGTCCCCGAAGTGAGCTTGTCGGTCTCGAAGGCCCAGACGGCGTTCTCGAGGACCATGCTCTCCTCGCCCGCCTCGAGGTCGAACCAGTACCAGCCGCCGTCGATGAACGGCTTCAAGGGGAGGTCGAAGGTCAAAGTGTGCAGCTCGTCGGAGTCGGTGACTCCGGACGCTGCTCGCTGGACGTGCCCTTTCGAGGTCGAGCGGTAGACGATCACCGTGCCGGTGCCGGACACCCTCATCACGAGCCGCACGGTCGAGAAGCCGGTCCAACGACGCCAGTAGCTGGCCGGGAACGCGTTGAAGTAGGTACCGAGGGTCAGCCGGCGCTCGGGCTTGACGACCGCCCCGATGGCATCGCTGATGGTGCCGTAGCCGCCGATCGACTCGGCGCCCTCGCTCGCGGCGGCGTTGTCGTCGCCGACGTCCGGCAACGACTCGTCGTCGTCGCTGGCCCCGGACTGGCGGCTGGTGCTCTCGCCGGAGCTGAAGCTCGACAGCCCGCTGACGTAGAGCGGGCGGATGTCCAGCTCCTGGTCGGGGCGCAGGATGGTGCGCTGGACGACCCGGTGACCGGCGAGCGGGTCGACGTCCTCGCTCGCCTGGTCCACTGGTGCCTCGGCGATGTCAGTCACAGCCCTCGTCCTCACCCTGCGTGAATGTCACGACCGGGTCACGGTATCAGTCGGCCTGCGGCTGGACGGCATCCACAAGTCGGGACCCTACGATGTCGTCGTGCCCTCGAGCCGCCACGCCGTCTATCTCCACATCGGTCCGCCGAAGACGGGCACCACCTACCTGCAGGACGTCCTATGGCGCAACCGCGGGCGCCTGCTGACCCATGGAGTCGCGGTTCCCGGCAGGCGATCGGTCGACCATTTCTATGCCGCGCTCGACCTGCGTGGGATCGCCTTCGGCGGCTTCGACAGCCCCGAGACCGCCGGGGCATGGCGTCGACTCGTGCACCGAACGGTCAGGACCGACGCTCCCGTGGCCGTCATCTCCCACGAGGTTTTCGCCGGCGCCGACGAGGCCCACATCGCCCGGCTCGTCGCCGACCTCGCCGACACCGAGGTCCACGTCGTCTACGGCACTCGCGATCTGGCCCGCCAGCTCCCCGCGGTGTGGCAGGAGTCACTGAAGAACCGGCGAACCAGGCCGTACGAGACGTTCCTCCGCAGGGCGCTGGGGGACGGCGCGAGCTCTCCCGGCCCAGGCTTCTGGCGTGCACAGGATGCCCTCAGCACACTCGCCCGCTGGTCGGGTCCGGTGCCGCCGAGCCGGGTCCACGTCGTCACTCTGCCACCGGCCGGGGCCGCTCCCGACACCTTGTGGCGGCGGTTGTGCCGGGTGCTCGGCATCGCCGCCGACCGCTACGACCTCGACGTGTCGCGCACCAACCCCTCACTCAGCACGGGCGACGCGGAGACGCTGCGACGGCTGAACTCGGCACTGCCCGCCGAGCTGCCATGGCCCGTGTACGAACGCCGCGTCAAGCGGACATTCAACAGCCGCGCCGACGCGCAGCGGCCCGGGGAGCGGCTGCGGGTGCCACCGGAGTACCGCGACCGGGTGCTCGAGCTGACCGAACGGACCCAGGCGGGCCTGAAGGCGTCCGGCTTCGACATCGTCGGGGACCTCCGCGACCTGACTCCGGCCGAGAGCGGCTTCGGGGCCCTCGACCCGGTGTCGCCCGATATGGTCGCCTCGGCGGCTGTAGAGCTGCTGGCCGACGTCCTCAGCCAGGGGCCTGGGCCCGAGCGACCCGCCGCCGGGGACGCGGCCAGGACGATCCTGCGACACCTACGACGAGGACGAGGCACATCCTGATGGCAGCACGATCCGACCTCCCGGCCGGCCGGCCCGCGGCCAAACGGGTGTTCTTCCACGTCGGCGCCCCCAAGACCGGGACGACTTACCTGCAGAACGTGCTCTTCCAGAACCGCGACGCCCTCGCCGCCAACGGTGTGCTCTACCCGTACGAGGACCGAGGCGAGCCCTTCCGCTCGATGCTCGACTTCCGGGGTGTCGGCTGGGGCGGCAAGCGGGCCGGACAGTACACAGGTGAGTGGGAGGCGGTCGCACGTCGCGCACGCGCCTGGCCCGGCGACGTCATCATCTCCAACGAGCTGCTCGGCGGGTCGGCTCCCGAGCGGATCGAGGCGGGGCTGGCCAGTGTGGCTCCGGCGGAGGTCCATGTCGTCTTCACCGCCCGGGACCTGGCCCGCCAGCTCGTCTCCGACTGGCAGGAGCACATCAAACACAAGCACACCGTCACGCTCGAGGCGTTCGTGGACGACCTGATCGAGCTCGGCCTCGACGCGCCGGAGCCTTTCGGGCAGCTGTTCTGGGGGATGCACGACGCGGCCTATGTGCTGGAGCCGTGGTCGCGCTTCGTGCCCGTCGACAGGATCCACATCGTCACGGTCTCGCACCCCGGCTCGCCGTCCGACACGCTCTGGAACCGCTTCTGCGCGGTGACCGGGCTCGACCCCGACGCGTACGACGCCGAGGTGAGGCGCGCGAACGCGTCGATGGGGGTCGCGGAGACAGAGCTGGTGCGCCGGATGAACTTCGAGGTCCAGGGCATGGGGAGCGACGTCTACGACCCGCTCGTGCGCCAGCTCCTCGCCGAAGAGATCCTCGGCGGGAGGTCCGCCAAGCTCACCCTCCCTACCGGCCGGATGGACTGGGTCTCGCAGCGATCGCGGCAGCTGATCGACGCCGTGGCTAGGGCCGGCTACCAGATCGAGGGTGACGTGGAGGAGCTGATGCCGCGGGCGTCGGACCACGTCCCGCACGTCTCTCCCACAACCCAGACCGACGCCGACCTCGGCGATGCAGCCATCCGCGCCGCCACCGGGCTGCTGCGCCACAGCGGGCGGCAGCGACGGCGCAACCTGGAGCTCCAGCAGCAGCTGCTGGATGCCGGTGCGCCAGCCGGTGCGATGACCCGGGCCCGGTCGAAGGTCGTCGGCTGGTACTGGAGCCTCCGGCACCAGGCCGCCCTGCGCGTCAAGCGTCGCTGACTGGCCCGGGGTCGGTCCGCCCACTGGCGGTACGCCTGTCTGTGCGCCGCCCGGACGCGCGGCGGCGCCCCTCGGACGCGCTGAGGGTCGCGTGCAGGACGTCGACCGCCGCACCGAGCAGCTCGTCGGTCGTTACCGGCGCGGTGGGATCGGGTCCTGACAGGTATTCGCGCTGGCCGGGGGCCTCAGCGGGGACCAGGTCGGAGAGGTCGCCGACCACGCGGTAGCCCGCCCGCGCGAGATCGTCGACCATGGCGACGGACCTCCGGCGTAGCACCTCCCGCTCCGGCAACGACAGCGTCGGTCGGCGCTCGTCGTGGACGGCCGCGAAGGCAGCCTCGAGCTTGAGGCGGACCGTCCGCCGGTACAGCGGCCAGGACATGTCGTGGCCGTGCTGCTTGTTGTACTGGCGCAGAAGCTCGGTCTGGAGCAGTCCGAGTGACTGGTTCGCCGCGGGAGCTATGTCGGTGGCCAGGTCGGCGCCGTCGAGCCCGAACACCTCGGCGAAGCGTTGGAGCAGCACACCGGCCGGCTGGCCGGCGGGAGGAGTCGTGACCAGATGGACTCGGGACCGGTCGGGCAGCCTCGCCGACCACCGCGCCAACGCCCGGGGCGCATCCTGTGCGCGCCAGAAGCCGTGCGGAACAGGTTTGCCTCGGGGGTGGATCACGGACTCGACGAAGTCCGGGTAGCTGAGCGTCTGCTGGTTCTTGATCCGCTCCTGCCAGACCGCGGGTACCTGTCGTACCAGGTCACGTGCGGTGTAGACGACATGGACGTCCGCCTCGAAAGCGCCGACCGCTGTCGCCACCTGGGCGTCGTCGCAGTACACCAGCGTCTCACTGGAGACGATGACGGTGTGACCGGTCCAGGCGTTCGCCCGGGTGACGAGGGCCGTCCACGCGCCCTCGATGCCCTGGGTGTCCTTGCGCTGGGCCGGCGTGCCGCGAAGGTCCCAAGCGGCGGTGTGGTGGGCATCGGCGACAGCCGGCGGATACAGCACCCCGCGTGCACGAAGCGCCCCCCTGTTGTGGGCGAAGACGGCCTGAAGATAGGTGGTGCCTGTCTTCGGGGCGCCGATGTGCAGGAAGACGCGCTTAGCCTCTGCCATGCGACAGCCTGGCCCGGAGCCGGCCGGCGAACGCCCGCAACCGGTCCAGCACCCCGGTCGGCTCCTCGAGGTCCTCCTCGTGCACGTGGCGGCGCGACGGCGAGAGCACGAGGTCGCGGATGACCTCCCCGGCCACCACCAGCACGTCGTCGCGGCTGAGGTTGCCCGGCGCCGCGGCCGTATCCGGCGACAGTTGCGGGCGGAGGTCAGCCAGGTCCCCGATGACCCGGCACCCCGACCTGCGCAAGTACCGCGTGACCGCCTTGCCGCGCGCCCGAACGGTCTCGTGCCACGGCTCGGGCACGCTGATCCGCGCCGACGACCGGCGGGCCAGTCGCTGCTCGGCGAACTGACGCTTCACCAGGCGGTTGTAGCGCGGCCACGGCGTCGCCTGGGTCAGCGCCATGTTGACGTGGCGCAGCAGTTCGGCCTCAGCGGGGCCCAACGACGTGTTGGACGCCGCCGACGGGAGCCGGATCTTCACGTCGGGGAGCTCGATGGACGCGGCGAACCGTTTCCACAGCTCGTCCCTCGGCGCGCCCGTCGGTGGCACGGTCACGACCGTGACGTTGTCCATGCCGACCTGGCGGCCCCACCGGCTGACGACCTTGCGGATGTCCTGGGCCCGCCAGAAGAACTTGTGCTCCCCGCTCTCGGCGTTGACGAACACGTCGTCGAGGAACTCGTCGTAGGCCGACCAGGCCCGGTTCTTCAGGGTCTCCTGCCAGACCGCCGGGACCTGCCGGCCGAGATCGCGAACGGTCAGGACCACCTTGACGTCGGCCTCGCCGAAGGACCTGACCACCCGCTTGATCTCAGCCGTCGAGCATCGGGCGAAGGTCTCGTGCGAGATGACGGCGTTCCCGTCGAAACGCCCGACCTCCTCGGCGAGGCGGTCCCACATGCCGTCGGACCTCAGGTGCTGGAACTTGGCGGTCTCCAGCTTGCGGAGGTCCACCGACGCCACATAGTGGTCTCCGGACCGCTTGCCCGGATACAGCAGCCCCATCGCTTTCAGCTGCTCCCGGTGCGAGAACAAGATGCGCTGGAGGTAGGTCGTGCCTGTCTTGGCGATGCCGACATGCATGAAGACTGTGCGGCGCGTCAAGGCTGCTCCTCGGGCTCGGCGTCCGATGAGCAGATGCTAGACCGTGGCGGAGGGGGTCGGTGCGGCCGCTTCGGTCTCCGGCTCGCCGATCGCGATCGGGCGGCGCTTGGAGATGTAGACCGCGACGGCGATGATGGCCGCTGCCGCCAGAGCGATGGCCAGCCGAAGTGCCGTGTGGGCGTTGCCTCCATAGGTCATCTTGACCACGGCCGCCGCGATCAGCAGCGACACCAGGTTCATCACCTTGAGGAGCGGGTTGATCGCCGGGCCGGCGGTGTCCTTGAACGGGTCGCCGACGGTGTCACCGATGATCGTCGCCTCGTGCGCGGGTGACCCCTTGCCCCCGTGGACGCCGTCCTCGACCAGCTTCTTGGCGTTGTCCCAGGCGCCACCGGAGTTCGCCAAGAAGACCGCCATCAAGGTGCCGGTTCCGATGGCTCCGGCGAGGTAGCAGGCCAGCGGGCCGACCCCGAGCCCGAAGCCGACCGCAACCGGTGCCAGGATCGCCAACAGGCCGGGGGTTGCCAGCTCTCGCAGCGAGTCGCGGGTGCAGATGTCGACGACCTTGCCGTACTCCGGTCGCCCGGTCCCCTCCATGATGCCGGGGATCTCGCGGAACTGGCGGCGAACCTCGTACACGACAGCGCCGGCTGCGCGCCCGACGGCGCTGATCGCCAGCCCGGCGAAGAGGAACACGACGGCAGCCCCGATCAGTAGCCCGACCAGGTTCGCCGGGTCCACGATGTTGACCACGCCGTACAGCGACAGCGCCTGCGAGAACGAAGGAACGTGCCCGCCGCCCGACAGATCGTTCGTCGCGCCCGTGACGGCATCGGTGAACGACCCGAAGAGAGCAGTCGCTGCCAGCACCGCCGTCGCGATGGCAATGCCCTTGGTGATGGCTTTCGTCGTGTTGCCGACGGCGTCGAGCTCGGTGAGGATCGCCGCCCCACGCTCATCGACATCGCCGGACATCTCCGCGATGCCCTGCGCGTTGTCCGACACCGGGCCGAAGGTGTCCATCGCCACGATCACCCCGACGGTCGTCAACAGCCCTGTCCCGGCCAGCGACACCGCGAACAGCGACACGATGATCGAGCCGCTGCCCAGCAGGAAGGCGCCATAGACAGCCGCCCCGATCACGAGCGCGGTGTAGACCGCGGATTCGAAGCCGACCGAGAGGCCGGACAGGATGACGGTCGCCGCACCGGTCATGGACGTCTTGCCGACGTCCTTGACGGGTCGGTGCTCGGTGCCGGTGAAGTACCCGGTGAGGGCCAGGATCACGGCCGCGAGGGCGATACCGATGAGAACCGCCGAGAGCGCGATGATCCGAGGGTTGCCGTCGAGGTTGGACGCGGGGATACCAACGCCGTTCGCGACGAACCGCTCGAACGCCGACGAGCCACCCGACGCGTCGGTGAGACCGCCGAAGGTGCTCGGCAGGTACACCCAGGCGGCGATCCCACACAGGATCGCCGACACCACGGCAGAGATGTAGAAGGATCGGTTAATGGTCGCGAGGCCGCCCTCGTTGGGATTCGGACGGGTGATGTAGACGCCGAGGATCGCGGTCAGCGCACCGATGGCGGGCACGATCAGGGGGAACACCAGCCCCTGGGCGCCGAAGGCGACCTTGCCGAGGATCAGCGCGGCCACCAGCGTGACCGCGTAGGACTCGAACAGGTCGGCAGCCATACCCGCGCAGTCGCCCACGTTGTCGCCCACGTTGTCGGCGATGGTGGCGGCGTTGCGGGGGTCATCCTCGGGGATGTTCTGCTCGACCTTGCCGACAAGGTCTGCGCCGACGTCGGCAGCCTTGGTGAAGATGCCGCCGCCCACCCGCATGAACATCGCAAGCAGGGCGGCGCCGAAGCCGAACCCCTCGAGGACCGAGGGAGCGTCGCTCTTGTAGATCAGGACGACGGCCGAGGCTCCGAGCAGGCCGAGCCCGACAGTGGCCATCCCGACCGCGCCGCCGGTGCGGAAGGCGACGCGCATGGCGGGGTCTCGGCCCTCGTTCTGGGCTGCAGCCGCGACGCGGACATTCGCCTTGACCGCAAGCGACATGCCCATGTACCCGATGGCCGCAGAGAAGCCGGCGCCGAAGACGAAGAAGAGCGAGCGGCCGATCCGGATCGAGGCGTCGCCCGGCAGGACGAAGAGCAGGGCGAAGGCGATGGCAGCGAAGATCGCCAAGGTCTTGAACTGCCGGGTGAGGTAGGCCTGAGCGCCCTCCTCGACCGCCAAACCGATCGTCTGCATGCTCTCGGTACCTTCAGGGGCGCCGAGAACCTCCTGGCGGAACAGCGCCGCCATCGCGAGCGCCACCACGGCGATGACCGCCACGATGACCACGAGGATGACGTTGCCGCCGGACAGCGTCACGTTGGTGCCGGCGGCGAGAGTGAGCCCTGACATTCAAAACCTCCACTGAGCCACACTGCTCATTTGTTGTTCGCTCGTGTGCTGTCAACAGGGATACGCGAAGGACGTGGTCGGGTCGACCACATCATCGGAGGACGTCACGTCGTCCGGGGAATCTGGCCGGAGTCTAGCGACAAGGGCCGGTCTGGGGAAAATTCGGACCGCTGGCCGCGCGTCTCAGAGGTCGGGCCGGGCGGCCGCTTCGACGGAGTCGTAGATGGGGAAAACCTTGGCCAGGCCGGTGATGGTGAAGATCTTGACCAGCCGCTCCTGGGTGCAGACCAGCCGCAACGACCCCTGGTGAACGCGGACCCTTTTGAGGGCCCCGACGAGTACCCCGAGCCCGGTCGAGTCGAGGAAGTCCACGTCTTCGAGGTCGATGACCAGGTGGTAATGGCCGGCGTTGACCAGCTCGACCAACCGGTCGCGCAGCTTCGGCGCCGTGTAGACGTCGATCTCGCCGCCGACGACGACGACGGTTCGCTCCCCGGCCGATCGGCTGTCCAGCGACAGATCCATGAGCGCTCCTCGCACATCGGCTCACCGGCGACTTCAGGCTCGAACTCTAATACCCGTGCGCGGACTCCGGAACGCACTGCGCAACAGGAAATGTCTGTCTCCGATGCAAAGATTGCACATCGTGACTCAGACGAAGCGGGCGTTCGACCCGGAGGCGGCCGCGTTGCGGCTCGCTGCGCCCTCGTCCCGTCGTGAGCGGCTCACCCATCTCGAGATTCGTCCGGCACGTGATGCTCGCGTCGTCGGATGGCCGGACTGGGTGCACCCTGCGGTCATCGACGCTGCGTTGCGGCGCGGAGTCATCGCGCTGTGGAGCCACCAGGCCGAGGCTGCATCGCTGGCACACGCCGGCGAGCACACCATCGTCGCCACCGGCACCGCGTCCGGGAAGTCACTGGCCTACCTGTTGCCGACGCTGTCCGCGATCGTGGAGTCCACCGTCCGGCCGGGCACCCGCGGCGACACCGTGCTGTATCTGTCCCCGACGAAGGCGCTCGCCCACGACCAGCTCCAGTCGATGTCGTCGCTGGCTGTCGCCGGCGTGCGGGCGACGACCCATGATGGGGACTCGTCGCGCGAGGAGCGCGACTGGGCTCGGATCCACGCCAACTACGTGCTGACCAACCCCGACATGCTTCATCGGTCGATGCTGCCGACCCACGCTCGATGGGCGACGTTCTGGGGGTCGCTGCAGTATGTCGTCGTCGACGAGTGCCACCACTACCGCGGGGTCTTCGGCGCCCATGTCGCACAGATCATCCGCCGGCTGCGTCGCATCGCGGCCCACTACGGCGCCGCACCCACATTCGTGCTGGCATCAGCGACGTCGGCCACACCCGACGTGACGGCGAGCCGTCTGATCGGCGCCCCCGTCACGGCCGTGACGCTCGACGGCTCACCGCGGGGCCGGACCGCCATTGCGCTGTGGGAGCCGCCGCTGACCTCTCTGCACGGTGAGCAGGGGGCCCCGGTACGCCGTTCAGCGGCCGCAGAGACGGCCGACCTGGTGGCAGACCTGGTCGCCGACGGCGTGCGAACGTTGGCCTTCGTCCGAAGCCGGCGAGGCGCCGAGACCGTGGCAATGCAGGCTCGTACGGCGCTGGCCGTCGTCGACCCCGAGCTCGCGCGGCGGGTCGCTCCCTATCGGGGCGGGTACTTGCCGGAGGATCGGCGCGAGATCGAGCGTCAGCTCAAGAACGGCGACCTGCTCGCGGTGTCCGCGACCAATGCCCTCGAGCTAGGCATCGACATCGACTCCCTCGACGCGGTGGTGATGGCCGGCTTCCCCGGCACCCGGGCCTCGATGTGGCAGCAGATCGGCAGGTCGGGACGTGAAGGACAAGGCGGCCTGGGCGTCCTCGTCGCGCGTGACGACCCACTCGACACCTATCTCGTGACGCATCCCGAGAGCCTGCTGGGAGTGCCCGTCGAGGCGACCGTCTTCGACCCCTCCAACCCGTATGTCGTCGCCCCGCACGTGTGCGCCGCCGCGCAGGAGCTGCCGCTGACAGAAAGCGACTTCGGCCTGTTCGACCTGGATATGGCAGATCTCGTGTCGTCGCTGACGCAGGCTGGCTACCTCCGGCGACGCGACCGGGGCTGGTTCTGGACCAGGCGCGAGCGGGCGGCCGACCTCGCCGACATCCGGTCGAGCGGCGGCAACGCGGTCCGGATCGTCGAGAAGTCGACCGGTCGGCTGATCGGGACAGTCGATGCCGCGTCGTCGCACTCCTCGGTGCACGAAGGCGCGGTCTACGTCCATCTCGGCGACACCTATCTCGTGGAGAGCCTCGACCTCGACGAGGCTGTCGCCGTCGTCGACCTGGCGCGACCCGACTACTCGACGACCGCACGCGAGGTCACCGACATCCGCATCCTCGACATCGACCGCGAGCAGGCATGGGGGGATGCCACATTGTGCTTCGGGGCCGTGGAGGTGTCGTCGCAGGTGGTGGCGTTCCTGAAACGACGGATGATGACGGGCGAGGTGCTTGGGGAGGTCCCCCTCGCCCTTCCGCCCCGAGATCTGGTGACCAGGGCGGTGTGGTGGACCCTGTCGGACCGGCAGCTCATGGACTGCGAGGTAGACCCACGAGACCTCCCCGGTAGCGCCCATGCGGCCGAGCACGCCTCGATCGGCCTGCTTCCGCTCTTCGCCACCTGCGACCGCTGGGACATCGGCGGGGTCTCGACGGTGCTGCACGCCGACACCGGGTTGCTCACGGTGTTCGTCTACGACGGCCATGCAGGCGGCGCCGGGTTCGCCGAGCGCGGATTCTCGGCAGCGCGAGCATGGCTCACCTCCACCCGGGAGGCCATCGTGTCGTGCCGCTGCGCCGACGGCTGCCCGTCGTGTGTGCAGTCGCCGAAGTGCGGGAACGCCAACAACCCGCTGGACAAGCGCGGCGCTGTCGAGTTGTTGGGGGTCCTGCTCGCGGGGAGCTGCTGAGGCACGGGCGGCTGCCAGACTTACGCCGTATTGGTTGCCACTGGCAATCATGGGACGATCAACTATGATCGCTTTTGGCGTCTTGATCTTGGTCGTCGTCGCTGTGGTGTCGGTCGCCGCGTTCCTGCGAGGCGGGGCGACGGTCCACATCGATCTGCATTGGTTCACCGTCAAGACCACAGTGGGGATGGTCTTCCTCGCGGGCGCGGTCGCGCTGGCACTCGTGGTGCTGGCTCTGTCGCTGATCTGGGAGGGGCTAAAGAGGGCGCGCAGGCGGCGCAAGGAAACCAAGGACCTCCGCCAGCGCGTGGCCGCCAAGGAGCGACTCGCACCGCCGCCGGGGCCACCAACCGGCGGCGCCACGACGGCCGGCCAGACGTCTCCCCACGCCGGCCGACCGCCAGGCCCCGATGAACACTTCGACACAGCCCCGAGAGACGGCTGAGGATCCTGACCTGAGCCGGCCGCGCCCGACGCTGATCGCTGTCGGCTACGGGTACGCGTCTCCCGGCGTGGCGGGAACCACCGGCTCTTGCAGCTCCGTCGTCAACGCCTCCGGGTCACCGCTCCCGTAGTCGATGTAGAACTCCCGGTTGTAGCCTGCGGAGCGGTACCCGTGGGCATCGATCCACTGAGCCAGGGACTGCACCGTCGACATCACCGTGTCCATCGGCCCGCGGTGGAGGATGGTCGCCGCGCGTTCGATCTGCGGGAGATCCACGATCGCGAACCCGAATCCTGCTGCCGGTTCGGCGTCGACCTGGACGCCCGCGTGGACCAGCACACCGCCATCGGAGCCCGCGGAGTCCTCGTAGTACGCGATCGCCGGACCGCTCGGAGTCAGCCCGCAGCCGCCAGCTGACCATAGAGCTCGTGGTACAGGGGTTGGATGACCGGACCGATCGACTCCGGCTCGAACCCCTCGGCCATACCTGTCAGCTCGGCCACACGAGTCGCCGGTATCTGCTTGATCTGTATGTCGTCGAGCGTCATAGCGCCCTCCCTCTCGATGATTCGGAGCCTGGCTTCGACTTGGGTCAGCCGAGAGGTGTCAGCCGTGATCTGCGCCTGCAGCTCGGCTTGGCGCAGCCGCAGCATTCCACGCAGCTCAACGACCCCGACCGAGTCGTCGAGCATCGAGAGCACCTGATTCAGCGTGAACCCGAGCTCCTTCAGCGCGACCACGCGGTTGAGGCGCGCCAGCTGGCTGGCGTCGTACTGCCGATATCCGGACGCCTCGTGCACATGCGCCGGCCGCAGCAGTCCGATGGCGTCGTAATGACGCAGCATCCTCACGGATACACGCCCATGCCGGGCGAAGGCTCCGATAGTGAACATGACACCCCCGGTCTATGGCCTGACACTGTGTCAGGGTCAAGTGTCAGACACCGGCGGGCTCGCGGGCAGGCGGTCAGGGACCGGCCCGCGCCTGGGACGTGATGGTCCCGTCGAGCCCGAACGGGAGAGGGACGACGCCATGAACGGTGACGACGACATCGTTGCCCTCGATGGTGCAGCCGGCCATCTCCGCGTCGTTGTCGCCGGCGATCTCCTCCGCGACGGCACAGGCGTCGCCGTGTTTCTGGAGGCGTGCGGTCCCCGAGAGGGCCGCCAGGTCAGCTGCCCCGTCGAGGTGGTGCTGCGTGGCGGCGATGTTCGCGGACATCACGGCGAGCCAGCCGACGGTGAGACAGACCACCACCCAGGCAAGCCCCCAGACTGTCGCCATCCCTCCCTCGGCGTCGCGCCGGCTCTCAGAGCGTCGGCGGAGCACCGGACTCGACCTCGACCGTCGAGCTGGACCCGAGTGTGACGGCCGGCATCGGGGCGAGTAGCCAGCCGGGCGCCGAGACACGCACGGACACCGTGGCGGTGACGATGCCCGCGGACTGGGCGAAGGATACGACGGCACCGTCGGGTGCGGTGCGCTCAGCGATGCGGGTCGCGCTTGCCTGGTCCTCACCCCTGGCAACCGCCCGGGCTGCGTCACGCGCCGCGTCGACGGTCAGCACCTCGGAGATGCCGAGGGAGACCATCCAGACGAGGACCAGACAGAAGGCGGCGATCACCGGGAGCACGATCGCCGCCTCGGCCGTGACCGTACCCCGCTCCTGACTGTCGCCGCGACGGCGGCGGTCCTGCGCAGTCATCGCCAGAACACCGGGCCGAATGTGTGGCCAGCCAGGGAGACCGCCGCGTCGAGGCAGGCGCGGAAAATGCTCTCGATAAAAGGCCCTAGCAGGAACAGCAGAGACGCGAATCCGGTAGCCGCGACCGTCCCGACTGCGTACTCGGCGGTGGCGGCACCGTTGTCATCGTGAAAGCGAGGCTCGCGATGGGTTGCTCTGCGAACGACGGGCATGGGATCTCCTCTCTGGTGGGGCGAGCCGCGACGGCTCGCCCCACCCGGCGTGGTCAGAACGGAAGCAGGTCGGTGATCTTGCTGAAGATTCCTTCGAGCAGGTTCTGCCCGAAGCTGGACGAGAGCAGCTTGAACAGCAGTCCGGCGAAGCTACAGGCGGACACCGTGCCCACGGCGTACTCGGCCGTGGTCATGCCGGCCTGTCCGCGCTCGATGAGAGCGCGGACCGGCGAGCAGGCGGTTTCAGGGTCGGTCATGGGCGCAGGGTCGGTCATGGGCGCAAGGCCGGTCATGGGTGCGGGGATGGTGAGGTGCGGCATCTGGGTGTCCTTTCGGTGGCTGGGCCGGTGGATCCGGGCCAGGGTGGCGCTTGACTCCGTCAGCCTGGGCTCCGGCGATTGCTGGGGCGAGAGCGAAAGCGGCGGCTGTTGACAGCCGCTCGTCCGCTGTCGAGCTGGGGAAAGCACGCTTGGAGCTGCGCTCAGAGGACGAGATGCGAGAACGCGCCGGCGATGGTGGGAATGACGCCGATCACCATGAAGGCGGGGAGGAAGCAGAGCGCCAGCGGTCCCGCCGCCTTGACGCCGACAGTGCGCGCGCGCAGCTGCGTCTGCGTCCGGCGCTCTCGTCGCCGATCCTCGGCCAGCCTGGTCAGAGCCTCGACCAAAGGAGCTCCCGACTGCAGGGTCCTCGCCATCGACCGGCCGAGGGTGGCGAGCTGCGGGTCGGCGGCCACCCGCGTCCATTCCGACTGAGGGTCCGCACCCAGTACGAGGCGAGCGACGATGGAGTCGAGCCGGGCGCCCAGCGCTCCACCCACCGCCGAAGCCACGACACGCAGCGACTCCTCGACCGGCCTGCCGGCCATCGCGCAGGCGGCGAGCAGGTCGACGGCCAGGGGAAGGTCTCGAGCGATCTCAGCCTTGGCCCGAGACGTCGCCGGGGACTCCAACCGTCCGATCCACAGGCTCAGACCCAGTCCCGCAGGCACTCCGCATGCTGCCAGCACAGCTCCGCCGAGCAGCCAGCCGATGCCCGCGCAGGCCGCCGCGCACACCAGCGACCGCACCACCGGGTCCTCCACCGGCGAGGCCCGCACTGCCGCCATCAGCGCTGTGTCGTCGCGCGCGCCGCTCAGCCTGCTCAACCGACGGCTGGCGATGCGTGCGCCCGGCCCTGGCACCAGGGACCAGACGGCGACGAACGTCAAGGCGGCGCAGACGGCGGGCACGGTCAGATCTCTGCCGACGAGGCGAGGCGTTCGACCCAGACGACGCCGAGCCCGGCGAGGAGGAGCCCAAGGAAAAGACATACCAACCCGACACCGGTGTTGAGGAGGAAGGCGATCGGTCGCGCGCCCATCGAGGAGCCGAGAGCGAGCCCGAACGCAGGAAGGACCGCCAGCATCTTCGCCGTGGCACGCGGAGGCCCGAGCGAAGCAAGCACCTCTGAGCGAGCCTCGTCGTCGTCGCGCAGCCCGGCGGCGATCCGCTCCAGGACACTGGCCAGACCCGCCCCTGAGCGGATGGCGACCTGCCAGCCCGCCGCCACGGCGCGCAGCCCCTCCGCCCCCGGTTGGCCGGCGGCCCGCCGTAGGGCGGTCGCGACGTCGCCACCGAGCCTCGACGTGGCGACGATGCCGGACCACTCGACTCGGTGGGCACAGGCTCGGCCCAGCGCGTCGTGAGCAGGCAGGCCGGCCCGCATCTCGGCACTCAGCGAGTCACAGAGCTCGATGACTGCGAGCTGCCGGTCGCGTCGCTCTCGACGACCTCGCCAGTTCTGGGTGACCCGGCGGATGACCACTGCCGCGACCACCACGCCGAGCCCGAGCGGCACGACGGCGAGGCTGCCCCCCGCGGCCAGCCAACATCCGGAGAGGACGGCCGCGAGTCCGATAAGGGCGAGCCCGGGTCGCACGGGTCGCTCAGCTCCTGCTCCGACGGCCCCCGCCGCGCCGAGCCGACCGAGTGAGCCGGCCGGCAAGGCCGTCCAGACACCCAGGAATACACTGACGGCCAACGCCGCTGCCCAACCGCTCACCCCCGGCCCCCGCCGAGAAGTGCTTCCAGCGCCGCGCCACCGGGTCCGATCGAGGCGCCTCCGCCCAGCTCGAACGTGATGGCCGGCACCGCGGCCGCGAAGCCGTCCGGCGCGCGGGCCAGAACCGCGATCTCTGCCAGTCGTCGGGTTCCGTGGGCGTCGCGGCGCAGATGAACGACGACCTGGATCGCAGCCGACAGCTGGGAGTGGACGGCCGCGCGGGAGAGCCCCGCCGCCATGGCGAGTGCTTCCATCCGTGCGGGCACGTCGCGGGCAGCGTTGGCATGGATGGTCCCGCAGCCACCTTCGTGACCCGTGTTGAGCGCGGCCAGCAGGTCGACCACCTCGGCTCCTCGGACCTCGCCGACGACCAGGCGGTCCGGACGCATCCGGAGCGCCTGGCGGACCAGGTCCCGGACCGTGATCTCGCCCGCTCCCTCGACGTTCGGCTGGCGCGCCTCCAGGGCGACGACGTGCCGGTGGGATGGCCTGAGCTCGCTCGCATCCTCGACGAGGACGATGCGCTCGCGCTCCTCGGCATAGGACAGCAGGGCCGCCAGCAGGGTGGTCTTGCCGCAGCCGGTGCCCCCGGAGACCAGGAAGGCAACCTTGGACCTGACGATGTCCAGCAGGACGGCGGCGCCGCGGCTGCTCGTCGTCCCAGCCGCGACCAGGTCGTCCAGGGTCATCGCGCGTCGCGCCGGCACGCGGATGGACAAGCAGGTGCCAGGACGTGCTACCGGGGCAAGGACGGCATGGAACCGGCTGCCGTCACGCAGCCGCACATCGACGTACGGCGACGCGTCGTCGAGCCGCCGACCCGCAGTGGAGGCCAGCCGCTGGGCCAGCCGGCGGACCGCACTGTCGTCCGTTAAGGTCACGGCTGAGCGCTCGAGGCCGGCGCCGATGTCGACGAAGACGTCAGCGGGGCCGTTGACCAGGATGTCGGTGACGCCGTCGAGGAGCAGGAGCTCGTCGAGAGGCCCGGCGCCGACGGTCTCCCGCCGGACCGCATCGACCACGGCGAGCACGGCGGCGTCGCCGACGAGCCGGCCCTCGCTGCGAATGATGTCCGCGACCCTGACCGGGGTCATCGGTCCGCCCAGTTCGGCCAACCGGCTGCGCACCCGGTCCAGCAGAGCCACGTCGACCTGGGCGCTGTCAGTGACACTCATCTGACAGCTCCCTGCCGGGGCGCCGCCCGTCGCGGATCGCCGATCCCGAGGCCGTCGAGCAGGCTGGCGCACCGTCGTTCGAGGCTCCCCCTGCCGAGCGGGCCGAGTCCTTCGTCGATCGCTCGGGCCACGGCCCGCTGGGTGGGAAGCACAGCCGCGAGCGGCAGCTCGAGCGCGGCCGCGACGGAGTCGGCGACCAGGCCGTCGTCGCGTCGCCGGCGAACGACAAGGCGGATGTCGGCGCACCACGACTCGACATGTTCGAGCAGCCGATGCCCGGCCGAGGCTGAGCCGACGTCGGCCGTGCAGACCATCAGCAGCGTGTCGACGGCCTGCACGGCCCCGCGCATCGTGTCGTCCGGGCGCCGAGGCAGGTCCGCGACCACGACGTCGCAGCCCCGCTTGCCTGTCGTCAGCACGCCGGCCAACGCGAGCGGATCAAGGTCGCTACGCCTGCTCCGGACGGAGGAGGCCCCCCACGACAAGACAGCCAACCCGTCGGTCGACGGCAGCGCCGAACGCAAGGCGGCCGACCCGACGTGTCCGCGCGTCGCCGCGACGTCGGCCCAGCGCAGCCCTGGTGTCGACTCACAGCCCACCGCAAGCTCGAGCCCGCCCGCGAGGGGGTCCAGGTCGACCAGGAGGGCACAGCTTCCGCGCCGGGCAGCCGTCAGACCCAGGGCAGCTGCGAGCGTCGAGGCCCCTGCCCCGCCGCTCGCCCCCACCACCCCGACGGTGGTCGCGTCGATCGCCCCGTCGATCGAGTCCGTGAGCCGGTCGACGAGCCAGCCGTCGGCGTCGGGGACCAATGCGACGTGGTCTGCGTGAACCGCGACCGCGGCACGCCACAGCGCGGCGCTGTCGGGCGGGTCCGAGACCAGGATGACGTCGCGCCGGCGGGTCAGAGCCAACGACGACACGTCCCCGGCACAGTCCGCGCCGACCAGGACGCAGGAGGCGCTCGCCCAGCTGCGACGCACCTGCTCGACGTCGGTGACGACTTCCGGCGACACGGCGGCCTTCACACACAGCCGCAGGATCTCGTCGCGGAGGCCGGAGTCCCGCGTCACCACAAGGGGCGCGGCGGGTCCGGTGGACCCGGTCGACGCGAAAGGCGCGGTACGTGCGGTCATGCGCACAGCCTGGTCACCCGCGACCTGTGCCGAGGGGCTCAGCGATGAGGCTGTGGACGACATGGCGGCTCTGACCGGGCTGTGGATCGTGGCGCCTCTGCGGTCGGGTGCGCCATGACATGGGGCAGCCCCCGGTGGGGGGATACCGGGGGCTGCCAATGGGTTCGGACTCCGGGGGATGGTGTCCGACCCATCAGTCCAGCGACGAGGGGGGGTTGCCGCTGGAGTTCTGCGCTCACTGTACTCCCGGAGCTGTAAAACGTTCCAACAGTTGCGAGGAGAGCTCCGTGCTCTCGCTGGGGAGCCCCGTATCCTCGACAGACGACGACGTTCAGGGGGAGGTGCGGCCGTGACTGGCGCGACCGGTTCGCCTGCTGCGTTCTTCGATCTGGACAAGACCATCATCGCCAGGTCCAGCACGCTCGCGTTCGGCCGGCCGTTCTATCACGGTGGTCTGATCAACCGCAGGTCGGTGCTGCGGAGCGCGTACGCCCAGTTCGTCTTCCATGTAGGAGGCGCCGATCACGACCAGATGGAGCGGATGCGCCGATACCTGTCGGAGCAGGCCGCAGGGTGGGACGTGCAAACCGTCAAGGACATCGTCGCGGAGACCTTGCACCACATCGTGGACCCCCTGGTGTATGCGGAAGCGGTCACCCTGATCGAGCAGCACCACGCCGACGGCCACGACGTCGTCATCGTCTCCGCATCGGGTGCCGAGGTGGCCGAGCCGATCGGCGAGATGCTCGGTGCCGATCACGTCATCGCGACGGTCATGGTCCAGGTCGACGGGCGTTACACCGGGGAGATCGCGTTCTACGCCTACGCCGGCAACAAGGCGGTCGCCATCCGCGAGCTCGCCGAGGAGAACGGCTACGACCTCGACGGGTCGTATGCCTACAGCGATTCAGCGACCGACCTCGCCATGCTCGAGGCTGTCGGCCATCCTTATGCCGTCAATCCGGGCAAGCTGCTGCGTAAGACCGCCGTTGAGCGTGGCTGGCCGGTTCTCGACTTCTCCAAACCGATAAAACTGCGCAGACGGACGCCCTTCGAGGCCCGTCGGACCGCCGTCGCGGCGGTCGCGCTGGGGGCGGGAGCGGCAGCAGGCGCGGCGGTGCTCGCCAGCCGCCGCTCGAGGCGTGCCTGACACCGACGCGCCGACGAGGTCTTCCCATATCCGCTCAACCGGCGTACAACAGAAGGGAGAACTGAACAATCCGCATACGAGCCGGGTACCCACGCGGTGATCCACCCTTCATACAGGGTCCAGTCGCCACTTGGGTCTCTCCCGAGGCGACAACGAGAATGCACGCCTGGTAACCCGTGTCCCGTGTGCGAGCGGCGGCGTCCTTACGAGGACGCCGCTCGCACGTCCAGGGAGTCAGCGCCGCGGGCTCGCCTCAGCCGCTACGGTGAGAGCGGCCGCGCAGTGCAGCAGCCACGTCCGGACGCCCGTCACGGAGCCGGTGGCGTACGCGGCTAGTGCAGCGCGGTACCCGTCGGCCAAGGCCGCGTGTCCGGCCTCAGGCACCAGCATCGAGGACGGGTCCACCCCTCGTGCCACCAGGACCAGCCGCTCCAAGGCGCGCCCGACCAGTCCGTTGCCGGTCTCGAACGGCTCGATCGTGGCGATCTCCGCGTGGGCGACCGCGGCGACGACGATGGCCGGGAGGCCGGAGGTCGCCTGCAGGCATCCCGACAGTGCCTGCAGGCGAGCGGCGACCCCATCGCCCGACCGTGGGCGCCCGAGCTGGTCGGCAGCCACCAGATCGGCAGCGGCGAGCGTGTGCAGACGAGCAAGCGCCTGAAGAGGCGACCTGCCGACGACGGGGGCCAGAGCGAGCACGCCGGCGTTGAGGCGGGCAGCTCCGCGCGCAAGGACGTCGCCCTCGCCGTGCCTGAGAGCCTCCAGCCCGGTCGAGCTCCCCGCCAGCTGAGCCGAGGCGGCCGCCCCCCGCAGGAGGGACTCCGCCACCAGTGTCGGCGTCGTGCGCCTGACACCCCGGTCTCGCAGGAGGGAGTCCACCCCGTCACGGGACGCCGCCAGTGCCGACGGAACGCCTTCAGCCCCCGCTGCCGCGCTGATGGTCTCCTTCAGGCTGTGCACTCTCGGCAGCCTAACCGCGGGCGCGCGTCGTACCGACAGTGCCGGATGGCCTCGGCCGGCAGCAGACGAGTGGCCCGGATCGACCGGCTGTGCACGGTGGGAGCCGAAGTGTCGGATAGCCTGGCTTGCCATGGACGCCGACGACAGACGCGCCCGGGGTGCTGGCGTCAAGGGCGCCTCGACCGGCGTGGCCGGGCTGCCCGCGGAGGCGATCGCGTGGCTGGTCGGGTCCGGGCCCACCAGGATGCTGGAGCTGGGCGCGGGTGCAGGCGGCCTGACCGGCCTGTTGTGCGGCCTGGGCCATGACGTGATCGCTGCAGAGCCGACCCCCGCCGGGCTGACCGGACTTCGCCGAGCCGCGCCGCAGGCGCATCTCGTCCTCGCCCGGGCGGAGGATCTCCCGGTGTCCGCCTCGTCGGTCGACATCGTGGTGGCCGGTCCGGCGTACGAGGGGCTGGATCTCGAGCGGTCGCTGCCCGAGATCGCGCGGGTGCTGCGTCCGGGTGGTGTGTTCGCCGTGGTGCGACGAGCGGGCGACGACAAGGTCCCCTGGGTACGCAAGGTGGCGGCACTTGTCGGGGAGGTCCCGCCCGACAGCGACGACCCGTTCGAGTTCTCCGACATCGTCACCTTGGCGGAGCGGCGATCCTTCCGGCAGTGGCAGCGCTTCTTCCGGCCGACCCTGGTCGAGTTCGTGGCGGCCGGCGCCAGGGCGGCGTCGTTGGCACCGGAGGCGCGCGAGGATCTGCTCAGTGAGGCAGGGGCGCTCTACGACAGCTACGGCCGCGGACCGGACGGTCTGCTGATGCCGTGGATCGTGGAGTGCCTGCGGGCCCGGGTCAAGGGGAGTACGGCCGTGGTGACGGCCGACGCCACCGACGACGGTCTGCTGATCGACTTCTCCTGACGCCCGCCTCGTCCTGAGGTTCGCGCGTCGGTCCCGACGTAGGCCTCGGCACCGACGAGGCGAATCGCAGCGGCAGCCCGAACGCCGTAGGGTGATGCCCTACAACGCGGCGGGGGCCGTGCCTGCGCGAGGAGAGGATCTGCATGAGCACCGTCAAGCTGGACCCGGACACCTCGAGTGAGCCGACGATCGGCCGGTTGATCGCCGACACGACAGGCGACTTCTCCGCGCTCATCCGCGACGAGATCGAGCTGGCCAAGAGCGAGCTCAAGTTCAGCGTCAAGGCCGGCGGCATCGGTGCAGCCCTGTTCGCGGTGGCCGGGTTCCTGGCCGTCCTCGCTGTCATCATGGTGTCGATCGCCTTCGGTTTCGCGTTGGCATCGCTCCCTCACATCGGTGACGCCGTGGCCTTTCTCATCGTCTTCGGCGTCTACATCCTGCTGGCGGCGATCCTGGCGTTGCTGGGGCTGCGCAAGATCAAGCAGATCAAGGCACCCGAGCAGACCATCGCGGCGGTGAAGAGCAACAAGCAGGTCCTCAAACGGGGCTGAGTGACGCCGGACCGAGCTGAGCCGCGATGCCCGTGGGTCGCATCGCAGAGCCTGAGGGGCCGTGGCGGCATCGCTTCGTCGCGGCCAACGGGGCACGGTTCCATGTGGCCGAGCTGGGCGAGGGACCGCTGGTCCTCTTCCTGCACGGCTTCCCCGAGTTCTGGTGGGCATGGCGAGAGCAGTTGAAGCCGGTCGCCGACGCCGGCCATCACGCCGTCGCGATGGATCTGCGTGGCTACGGAGGCAGTGACAAGACCCCCCGCGGATACGATCCGTTGACCCTCGCTTCGGACGTCTCGGGGCTGATCCGCTCCCTGGGCAGCCCCGAGGCCGTCGTGGTCGGACACGGGTGGGGCGGCTTCGTCGGTTGGGCGACGGCGGCTGCCCACCCGGCCGAGGTCGCCGCGCTCTGCGCCGTGGCCTCTCCCCATCCGTCGGTTCTGCTCCGTCCGCCCTACCGGGCCATGACGCGGACAGCCGTCGGCCACCTGCTGTCGATGCAGGTCCCCTGGCTGCCGGAACGCAGGATCGGGCGCAGCGAGTACATCGACAGCCACCTGACCGCGTGGTCCGCGCCGCGGTCGAGCTTTCCCTCCACCGACGAGGTCACCCGCTACAGCGAGGCGCTGTCGCATTGGCCGTCATCACACTGCGCGATCGAATACCACCGCTGGTTGCTGCGCTCGCGCCTCCGCGCAGACGGCCGGGCATTCTCGCGCGCGATGCGGCGCGCCGTCGACGTCCCCGTGCTGCAGGTCACCGGGATGGCCGACCCGGCACTTCGCCATGCAAGCGTGGCGGCCACGGCCCGACACCTCATCGGGCCGCTCGACGAGGTTCGCCTCCCCGGGGTCGGGCACTTCCCGCACGAGGAGGCGCCAGCGGCGTTCAACCGGGAGCTGCTCGCGTGGCTGTCAGCCCGCACAGGCTCCGGTGCTCACGGCGATCTGTGAGTCCGCCGCCCCGGTGGCCGCCTTCGAGACCTGGGCGGACGTCAGTGCATACCCGGTCGAGGGGTCGGTCAACGACGCCGCGAAGACGACTCCGATCACCTCGCCATCGGGGTTGACCAGTGGTCCGCCGGAGTTGCCTTGCCGCACCTGCGAGTAGATCGAGTACGTGTCGCGGTAGACGGTGCCCTTGCCGTAGATGTCGGAGCTGCGCAGTGTCTGCTCGTCGCGGATCCGGGCAGGTTGCGCGGTGAAGGGGCCGTTCTCCGGATAGCCGAGGACAGCGCCTGACGAGGTCGACGCTGCCTTGGCGACGTCGATACGCAGTGGCGGCTGCTTGAGACCGGGGACGTCCATCACCGCGATGTCGACGCTGGGGTCGTAATAGACGATGTGGGCGGTGTAGTTCGTGTCACCGACGGTGACGACAGGATGGCTCACGCCGGCAACCACGTGGGCGTTGGTCATCACGTGCTCCGCGGCGACGACGAAACCGCTTCCCTCGAGTGTCTGGTTGCAGGACGCGGCCGACCCCACGATCTTGACGACGCTGGCGCTCGCTGCCCGGACACCCGGGCGGGCCAGCACCGCCGCGGACGGCGTCGCGACCTTGGTGATCCGCTCCTGTGCGAACGGCTCGAGATAGCTGGGGAACTTCGAGGCGTTGACCAGGGAGTTGAAGGCTCCGAGGACGTGGTCGGCGCCACCGGGCAGGACTCCGTTGACGGCCGCGAGCACGTGTGAGCCACGGATCTCGCGGTTCAGTCCGCCCACCTGGGCTCCGCTCGCTGCGACCCCGAGGACCCAGGCGATGAGGAGCATGGCGGCCACGCTGAGCGCGCCGCCGCTCACTGAGTCGACGATGCGGGCGGGTCTCCAGGTGATCTTGTCCCGGAGCGTGGCACCTGCCAGCGCCCCGACGCCCTGGCCGACGAACGCGCAGAACAGCACCATGACCAGGGCAGCGACCGAGATCGTGAGGTCCCTGGTGAAGTGGTCGAGCAGGGTCGGAGTGACCTTGACGCCGATGAAGCCACCGACCAGCAGCCCGGCCGTGGAGGCGCAGCCGATGATGAACCCCTGGCGGTAGCCCGACAGCGCATAGACGACGGCGAAGACAAGAAGGACGAGGTCGAGCATGTTCACCGCTCTCGCTCGATTCGGCTCAGATCGCGCCGCGTGCCCGCCGCCAGCTGTTCCGGCAGATCAACCACCACGGTATCGTCCCAGGGCAGTTCCCAACCGGCGAATGCGAACAGCCGTGCCAGCAGCCCCGCCGTGAAGCCCCAGACGACGAGGTCACGGACCAGGAAGGCCGGACCGAGATAGCCCGACGGATGCCGGATGGTGACCCGGTGGGCCGGGTCGAGCAGCTCGGCGAGGGCGATCGCATGCACCGATGCTGTCTCGGCGGCGTCCACGGCGCGCACGTCGCTCGGCGTGTGCCACCAGCCCACGACCGGCGTCACCTCGAAGTTGCTCGGCGGTAGCCACATCGTCGCCAAGGTCGCGATCACCTCCACCCCCGCGGGGTCGAGCCCGGTCTCCTCCTCGGCTTCCCGGAGCGCCGCCGCGACGGCGTCTGCGTCGCCCGGATCCTGTGCGCCGCCGGGAAAGGCGACCTGACCGGCGTGTGAGCGCATGTCGTGGGACCGCTCGAGCAGGAGGACGAACGGTCCGGCGACGCCATCTCCGAACAGGATCAGCACCGACGCCGCTCGGGGGATGGTCCCGGGGGGCGGCCGAAAGGTGCTCCAGGCGGTTGCCGGCAGGTCTCGGGTCGCGGCGGGCAACCGCGCCAGCCAGGTCGGGAGACCGCTTGTTGCCGGCGACGAGGCAGCCTGCTCGCGACGCCGCGTAGTCACGAGGCGGTGCCCAAGGGGACGGAGACGCCGAGGTAGGTCTTCACCAGGCCTTTCAGCTCCGCGGCAGAGGTGAGGGCTCCGTACTCGACATGCACGATGGTCCCGGTCGAGTCGACGAAGATGCTGGTCGGAAGCCCCGATATCTGCAGCGGAGCCCTGGTGGCCGCGTCGGGATCGGCCAGCTGCGCGTACCTGACGCCCAGGGCCTTCGCGAAGGCGATCGCCATGCCGGGTTGTGAGTCCTCCCAGTCGACGCCCACCATCCTGACCGTGCCGCGGGCCGCGACGGAGAACCGCTGAAGCAGCGGGAGCTCGGTGCGGCACGGGCCACATGACTGGGACCAGAAGTTGACGATCGTCGGCGGACCGGCCAGCCCGGCGAGATCGACGGACCTTCCGCCGCCCAAGCACGGCAACGTGACGGCGGGGAGCCGATGAGGGCCGGCAGAGGCGACCCGGGTGCTCCGGGGGCAGTCGGCGATGTGCGCGGCCGCTTTCTGCGCTCGCAGGGCCGGCGTGTCGACCTTGATCGGGGAGCTGCCGGGGTGGAAGACGTAGGCCTTCGCGGCGGGCGGCCCCTGCGTGCACCCGGCAACCAGCAGAGCGCCTGCGACCAGCGCGGCGGCGGCGAGACCACGCGAGAGGGCCCTCACGCGCGACCTTCGGTCCGCACCAGCTTCGCCGCCTCGTCAGGGTCCGTCGGCCCCTCGCCGTAGGCCGGGCAGAGTCGGGCCAACGGGCAGGCGCCGCACGCCGGGCGACGGGCATGACAGCGACGACGCCCGTGCCAGATCAGGTGGTGGTTGAGCAGGACCCAGTCGCGCTTGGCGAACAGGTCGCCGATCTCGGCCTCGACCTTGACCGGGTCGGTCTGCCGGGTCCAGCCGAAGCGGCGCGACAGCCGGCCGACATGGGTGTCGACGGTGATGCCGGGGACGCCGAACGCGTCGCCGAGCACGACGTTGGCCGTCTTTCGTCCTACGCCGGGCAGTGTCACGAGGTCGGCGAGGCGCGGCGGCACCTCGCCGTCGTACCGCTCGATGACGGCCCCTGCGAGCTTGATGACGGACTGCGTCTTGGCTCGGAAGAACCCGGTCGGCGCGATGATCTGCTCGACATCGGCGCGATCGGCCACCGCCAGCTCAGCGGGTCCGGGATACCTCGCGAACAAGGCCGGGCTGACGGTGTTGACGCGCTTGTCGGTGGTCTGGGCCGACAGCACGGTGGCGATCAGGAGCTGCCAGGGGCTCTGGAAGTCGAGCTCGCACCGGGCATCCGGGTAGGTCTGCCCGAGCAGCCGGTCGATGCGACGCGCGCGCCTGACCAGGGTCGCACGACTCACCGGCTCGACAGCCGCGACATCGACGACAGCAGGCATGTGGTTCAGCGTACGACCTTGCGAGGGCGGTCCCGCCGTGCCCGGATGTCCCAGGGCCATCATCCGTAGCATCGGCAGGAGGAATGCGTCAGACTGTGAGCCGCGGCACTGGCATGGCTTTCGAGGAGGAGAACGAGTGAACACCGAAGTGCTCCGAGAGGCGCCGCTCTTCAGCGGGCTGGACGACGACGCCGCAGAGGCGTTGAGCGCGTCCATGGTCGAGAACCACGTGATGCGCGGAGACGTGCTGTTTCGCGAGGGTGACGAGGGCGACCGCCTATATGTCGTGACCGAGGGCAAGGTCAAGCTCGGACGCACGTCGGCTGACGGGCGCGAGAACCTGCTGGCGATCCTCGGTCCAGGGCAGATGTTCGGTGAGCTCTCGCTGTTCGACCCGGGGCCTCGCTCGGCGACCGTCACCGCCATCACCGACTGCACCATGCAGAGCCTGGACCACGAGGAGCTCGGTCGATGGCTCGACGGGCGGCCCGAGGTTGCTCGTGCGCTGCTCGTGCAGCTCGCCGTCAGGTTGCGCAAGGCCAACGACGTCGTGGCCGACCTCGTGTTCTCCGACGTGCCGGGCCGGGTCGCCAAGGCGCTGCTCGACCTGTCGTCTCGCTTCGGCCGGGTGAGCGACGACGGTATCCACGTGCACCACGACCTCACCCAGGAGGAGCTGGCACAGCTCGTCGGCGCTTCCCGCGAGACGGTCAACAAGGCTCTGGCGGACTTCGCCTCGCGGGGCTGGCTGCGCCTGGAGGCTCGGTCGGTGGTCCTGATGGACGTCGAGCGCCTCAAGCGCCGGGCCCGTTGAGCACGCCATGCGTATCACCCATCTCGGCCACGCTTGCCTGCTCGTTCAGGGCAGGGACACCCAGCTGCTGATCGACCCAGGCACCTTCTCGTCGGGGTTCGAGAACCTGACGGATCTGGACGCCGTCATCGTCACCCACCAGCACCCCGACCACGTCGACGCCGGCCTGCTGCCCGACCTGCTCGACGCGAACCCCGGCGCCGAGGCCCTGCTCGAGCCGGAGACGGTCTCGTCGCTCGAGCTGACGGCGGCCGGTACCCCGTTCCCGACCGGGAGCAGCCGCGACATCGGCGACCTGCGGGTCACCGCTGTGGGGGGCCAGCACGCCCGCATCCACGAATGGGTGCCCCTCGTCGGCAACGTCGGCCTGCTCATCAGCGAGCGGGACGGGCCGACCCTCTTCCATCCTGGCGACTCGTATGCGGACGCGCCGGCCGGCGTCGACGTCCTGGCGGTCCCGCTCAGTGCTCCCTGGGCACGGGTGAGCGAGACGCTGGCGTTCGTGCGGGCCGTCGCTGCTCCGGTGGCGTTCCCGATCCACGACGGGCTGCTCAAGGACGAAGGTCGAGCGACGTACCTGATGCACGTCGGAAAGTTCGGGCAGGTCGACCGGGAGCTGCGCGACCTCTCCGACGGGAACCCCTACGACGCCTGACCGGGTAGCCGTCGCCGATCAGTTGCGCTCGAGGTAGGCGAGCTGTGCCCGGACGCTGAGATCGGCTGCCGGCCACAGGCTCGGGTCGACGTCGGCATACACCAGACGGACGATGTCGGCGGGCTCGACCGCCCCCTGGGCAAGGGCCTCCCGCACCTCATCGAGGCGCTGGGCACGGTGCGCAAGGTAGGAGTCGAGGACCGGGAGGGCGTGGTCGAGGACGGGGCCGTGCCCGGGCCAGATCATCTCGGCCTCGCGCACCTCGGCAAGATCGCGCAGCCGGCGGAGCGACGCGAGGTAGGCGCCCAGCATCCCGTCCGGGTGCGCCACCACGGTGGTACCCCGCCCCAGGACCGTGTCGCCGGTCAGCAGCGCATGTTCGGCCGGCAGCAGGAAGCTGAGAGAGTCGCTGGTATGCCCCGGCGTTGCGACGACCCGCAGCTGTAGGCCGTCGGCGTCGACGACATCGCCATCGTGGAGGCCCTCGGCGCCGTAGCTGTGCGCGGGGTCGAGAGCACGTACGCCGCAGCCCACCCGGTCGGCGAACGCCCTGGCCCCCTCGCTGTGGTCGAGGTGGCCGTGCGTCAGCAGCACCGCCATCACGGGTCCTGCCACTGCGGCCACCCGCTCGAGGTGATCGGGGTCGAGTGGGCCGGGGTCCACGACCACCGAACGCACCGCGCCGGGCTCTCGGAGCACCCAGGTATTGGTGCCGTCGAGAGTCATCGGGCCACCGTTGGGTGCGAGTACGCAGACACCCCGGGCGCCGACGGCGCCGCCCGCCCACGCCTGCTCAACCACGCCTCAGCCGTCCGCGCGTGCGGACGCGGCGGCCGGCCTCACTGCTCAGACCGGCCACGTCGCCCATGTGGGTGAATACCAGCTCCCCGTCGACGACTGAGACGTCCGGCATAATCGTCGTGATGACGCGGGCGGCTGCGGCCGCCATCGCCGCGTCAGGTGTGGCGTGGGCGGACAGCTCGTCGAGCGTCACAGACGTCGGTGGGAGCATCCGCATGGTCGCAGCCTCGACACCGTCGAGGGCGTCGCGCGGCCGCATCCAGGCCACCCGGTCGGCCTCGCCCGACACGTCACGGGTCAGCTGCCCCACCGGCAGCCGGGCCAAGAAGAATCGGGTGTCGTAACGGCGCGGCTCGAACTCCGGCGTGATCCAGTGCGCCCAGGCGGCCAGCAGGTCAGTACGCAGGACCAGGCCGCGCCGGTCCAGGAAGTCGCTGAACGACAGACCCCGGTCCACCAGGGCAGCGCGGTCACGCTCCCAGTCCTCCCCGGTCGTATCGGCCACAACGGTGTCGCCGGCCGTGCCTGCGAGCAGGACCCCGGACTCCTCGAACGTCTCGCGTACCGCCGCGCAGATCAGCGCCCGGGCCTCGTCGGGGGCACATCGCAGGCGGTCGGCCCACTCCGCGGGGGTCGGTCCGGCCCAGGCCACCGCCGCGTCGAAGTCGCGAGGGTCGACCGTGCCGCCGGGGTATGCATACATCCCGGCGGCGAACGCCATCTCCCCATGACGCCGCAGCAGGTAGACCTGGAGACCTTCGGGGCCCTCCCTCAGGAGCAGGACCGTCGCGGCGCCCTTTGCGGGGACCGGGGGCGACGCTCCGGCGAGAAAGGACTCGGCGCGCGCCGCCAGCCCTGCCGGTACCCGCCTGGTCGCGTCCACCGTCAGGCGACCTCCACGATCAGCTCGACCTCGACGGGGGCGTCGAGGGGCAGCACCGCCACGCCGACCGCTGACCTGGCGTGCTGGCCGGCGTCGCCGAACACGGCGCCGAAGAGCTCGCTGGCGCCGTTGGCGACGACCGGTTGCCCGGTGAAGTCGGGCGTGCTCGCGACGAAGGCGACGACCTTGACCACCCGGACGACGCTCGTGAGGTCGCCAAGCACAAACCTGACCGCGGCGATGGCGTTGAGGGCGCACTGCTGGGCGCAGTCGGCGGCCTGCTCCGTGGTGACGCCGCCGCCGACCTTCCCGGTCGCGATCAGCTGCCCGCCGCGGAACGGAAGCTGGCCCGACGTGTAGACCAGGTTGCCGGTCCGCACCGCCGGGACGTACGCCGCGACCGGCTTGGCGACTTCGGGGACAGCCAGCCCCAGCGCGGCCAGCCGCTCCTCGGGCGTGGACATCTCAGGCCTTCTCCCGCTTGAAGTACGCCACCAGGTTCTCGGGGTTGAGACCCGGGACGACCTGGACGAGCTACCAGCCGTCCTCGCCCATGTTGTCGAGGATGGCCTTGGTGGCGTGGACCAACAGCGGCACCGTGAGGTATTCCCATTTCGTCATCTGGCGACTCTAACGCCGAGGCCCACCATCCTCGGCCAGGGCCGGCGAGGATGGCGCCGCGAACCGGTACCGTCGTCACGGTGGGACAGCCCGACGAGGTCCTCGGCCGTCAGGCGGAGCAGCCTGACGTCGTGCTGCGGTACGGCACCCATCCCGACGCCCTCGTCGACGTGTTCCTCCCCGCGAGCCTCGGGCCGCCCCGTGCCCCGAGCCGGCTGGTCGTCCTCGTGCACGGCGGGTTCTGGCGCCAGCCATTCGACCGTACCCACGTCCGCCCGCTGGCCGGTGCCTTGCGACTCCGCGGCTGGGTCGTCGCGGTGCCGGAGTACCGCCGAACGGGTGGGCTGGGCGGTTGGCCCCAGACAGGTGATGACATCGAGTCCGGCCTCGCCAACGTCTCGGCGATGCTCGATGAGGTCGCGCCAGGGTATGTGGACCCGACGGCGCCGGTCGTCCTCGCCGGCCACTCGGCGGGCGGGCACCTCGCCCTGTGGGCCGGGCTGCGGGCCGGGCCGCGCAGGGTCGGCTCCATCGTCGCGCTGGCGCCGGTCTCGGATCTCCGGTACGCCGCTCAGGTGCGGATGGGAGAAGGGGCGGTGCAAGCGCTGCTGGGCGGTGAACCCGGCGAGCAGCCGGGAGCCTACGCTGCCGCCGACGTCGTACCCCTGCTTCCCGGACTCGTCCCTGTGACGATCATCCAAGGCACAGCCGACAAGCAGGTGACGGTCGACATGAACCGTCGACTGGCCGCGTCTCACCCGGCTAGTGAGACGTTCTCATACGTCGAGCTCGACGGCGTGGACCACTTCGCCCTGATCGATCCGCTGACATCGGTCTTCACCGACGTCGTGCTCCCGGCGCTGGAAAGGACCTAGGATCCCGGCTTACGGACAGCGGAGCTGGAGACACTCACCGGCGGCGGGCTGACGGAGCTCGTGCTCGATCCGCTGGATGAGCCACCCGACGACGTGGTCAGCGTGCTCTTGAAATCCGGGATCGCCAACCCCTGGGCGTTGAGGTCCGCCGTCGTGGTCAGGCCGACCAGAGGATCGGTCGCGATGGCCTTCAGGTCCTGGACCGACAGTGGAGTCGAGCCGGAGTTGATGACAGTCTCGAGAACGATCACGACCTGGGAGTCTCGGACGTTCGCCACCCCGAGCAGGCCGTCAGTCGACGAGATCACCGCGCCCCTGGTCCCGTCGGGAAAGGTGGTCTCCCGACAGGTCACCGTCGAGGACCTGTTCGCGCACAGGAAGGCTTTGCGCTCCTTGGCCGACGGCCGGGACGCGATGACCTGGAGGTCCACCTTCGCGCCCGAGCCCAGCGCATACCCGAACTCGGCCGTGATGCCGTGCTTCAGATCGAGCATGCCCCGGCTGTTCTCGAGCGCCTGTCCGCCGACGCCGATGAGCGAGCCGAGGCCGTCGGTGTGCGTCAGCACCGCCGCGGCCATCCCGCGCGGCGTCGCGTCCACGCGCTGAGTGATCTGCGCCGGGCCGGCGCCCTTCGAGTCGAACAGGCTTCTCAGCCCACCGGTCGCCACCAGCACGCCGACCACCACAGCTGCTGTCGCCGTCGCCCCCCCGGCCCCGACGAGACGCCGTCTGCGGCGGATCCCCCTGCCCACCGCAACGCCGCCCCCGACCATCGACACCACGTCGGGGCTGACCCCTCCGACTGCCGCGTCGAAGCGCTCCTTCACCAATGTCTCGTCGGCGTCCATGCCGTCGCCCTCTCCCCCTGCTGTTCGGTCTGCGTGAGTGCTCATGACGCCGCCGTCCTCGAGTCGGAGCTTTCGTCTGAAAGCTCGGCTCGCAGCCGCGCCAGTGCTCGCGAGGCGCGGTTTCGCACCGCACCTTCGCTGAGGGACACGTCGCGGGCCGTCTCTGCGACCGAGCGGTCCTCCCAGTAGCGCAACACGACGACCGCCCGGTCGAGTGGCTCCAAGGTCCGCAGGGCGGCGAAGAGCTGCAGCCGGGTGGTCGAGTCGGGCTCGACGCCGACCCGGTCGCCGAGGTCCAGCGCGGGCGTCTCGTCATTGCGGCGGACCCGCTTGTGCGACAGGAACGTCTTCGTCAGCGTTCCCCGGGCGTACGCCTCCGGCGCATCGGCACTCTGGACTTTGGCCCACGCGACGTACAGCTTGCCGAGAGTGGTCTGCACCAGATCCTCGGCGAGGTGCCAGTCCCCGCACATCAACAGCGCGGACCTGAACAGTCTCGGGGTGATGGCCGCAGCGAACTCGCTGAACGCGAGCTCGCGTTCGTCCGAACGGCTCATCGGCGCGATCTCCTGCTTCTCATACCTGACAGACGCCGCAGGGCGACCGTCTTGTCACGAGGCGCGCTGGGAACCATCCAGCCACCCGCCGGGCGCCCGCTGCGTCATGTGGTCAGACGTGGTTCGGTCTTCTCCACGACCTCATCGACACTCACACCGGGAGCAAGCTCACGCAGGACGAGCCCGGAGCCGGTGACATCGATGACGGCGAGGTCGGTGATGATCCGCTGGACCACGCCCAAGCCGGTGTACGGCAGCGAGCACTCCTCGACGATCTTGTAGGACCCGTCGCGGGCCAGGTGCTCCATCAGCACGATGACGTGCTTGGCTCCGTGCACGAGGTCCATCGCCCCGCCCATCCCCTTGACCATCTTGCCGGGGATCATCCAGTTCGCGATGTCTCCGGCAGCGGAGACCTGCATCGCGCCGAGGATGGCGGCGTCGACCTTGCCGCCCCGGATCATCCCGAAGGACATGGCCGAGTCGAAGAAGGCGGCCCCGGGGCGCAGGGTGACCGTCTCCTTGCCTGCGTTGATGAGGTCGGCGTCCTCCTCGCCGTCGTACGGGTATGCGCCGACGCCCAGGATGCCGTTCTCGGACTGCAGCACGATCTCGACGTCGTCGGGGACGTAGTTGGGCACCAGCGTCGGCAGGCCGATACCGAGGTTGACGTAGGCACCGTCCTCCAGCTCCGATGCTGCCCGTGCCGCCATCTGCTCACGTGACCAGGCCATCAGCCCTGCTCCCCTCGCGGCCGCACGGTCCGCTTCTCGATCCGCTTCTCGGCGGCCTGCTCAGCGGTGAGCGGGACGACCCGCTGCACGTAGACACCGGGCAGGTGCACGGCGTCGGCGCCCAGTTCGCCCGGCTCGACCAGCTCCTCGACCTCGGCGATGGTGAGCCGCCCCGCCATCGCACACAACGGGTTGAAGTTGCGCGCGGACTCGCGAAAGACCAGATTGCCGTGCCGATCTCCCCGCCAGGCCCTGACCAGGCCGAAGTCGCACACGATGGCCTCCTCGAGCACGAACGGCCTGCGGCCTTCGGCGGTGGTGAACTCGCGCACTTCCTTCGCCGGGCTCGCCAACTCGACGTTGCCGGCACCGTCATAACGCCACGGCAGGCCACCATCGGCGACCTGGGTGCCGACGCCGCTGGCCGTGAAGAAGGCAGGGATGCCGGACCCGCCGGCTCGCAGCCGCTCGGCCAGTGTGCCTTGCGGGGTCAGCTCGACCTCGAGCTCCCCGTGCAGGTACTGGCGCTCGAACTCCTTGTTCTCCCCGACGTACGACGACGTCATCCGGCGGATCCGCTTGTCGTGCAGCAGCAGCCCGAGGCCCCAGTCGTCCACCCCGCAGTTGTTGGACACCGCCTCCAGGTCGGCGACGCCTGCGTCGAGGAGCGCCTGGATCAGCACGGTCGGGACGCCGCAGAGGCCGAATCCCCCGACAGCAAGAGACGACCCGCTTGCGATGTCTGCCACCGCTTCCGCGGCGCTGCGGACCACCTTGTCCATCGACCACCCCCTACGTACGGACTGCCGACGCTCAGCGCGAGCCGGCATGGCCGCTCGGCTGGTCGGAGCCTATGCAACCTACTCCATCACAGCGACAGCGAGGTCCGATAAGCCCACGTAGGCTGTTCAGGTGACAGAACCTGGCGGATCCAGCTCCGAGGTCAGGCTCCACATCGTCACCGGCAAGGGCGGGACCGGCAAGACGACGGTGTCGGCAGCGCTCGCGCTCGCGCTCGCGGCCGGCGGCAGGCGGGTCCTGCTGTGCGAGGTCGAGGGACGCCAGGGCATCGCGTCGTTGTTCGACGTGGCACCGCTGCCGTATGAGGAGCGCCGCATCGCCGTCGGCTCCGAGGGGGGCGAGGTCCTCGCGCTGGCCATCGACACCGAGGCCGCACTGCTCGAGTACCTCGACATGTTCTACCGGCTGGGTCGTGCCGGCAAGGTGCTGGACCGTTTCGGGGTCATCGACTTCGCTACGACGGTCGCTCCGGGCGTCCGGGACGTCCTGCTCACCGGCAAGGTGTACGAGGCGACCGGTCGGGTCGAGAACGGCTCACCCGCGTACGACGCCGTCATCCTCGACGCGCCCCCGACCGGGCGCATCGGCAACTTCCTCAACGTCAACACCGAGGTTGCCGGAATCGCCAAGGTCGGCCCGATCCGCAAGCAGGCCGACTCGATCATGCGGTTGCTCAGGTCCGACAGCACCCTCGTGCACTTCGTGACCTTCCTCGAGGAGATGCCGGTCCAGGAGACGCTCGATGCGATCGAGGAGCTCGCGGGCATCGGGCTTCCGGTGGGCAACGTCATCGTGAACTCAGCCCGCCAGTCCGGGCTCCCGACCGAGCAGATCGATGCCGCCGCTGCGCGCGAGCTGGACGCCGCCACCATCGAGGTGGCGCTCAAGGAGGCGGGTGTCAAGTCCACCGAGGCGGTCGTCGCAGGGCTCATGCAGATCGGTCACGAGCACGCAGAGCGGATGAAGCTGGAGACCGAGCAGCTGCGTCAGCTGGCAGACGCGGGGCGACCGATCGTGAGCCTTCCCTACCTCGCCGACGGCGTCGACCTCGGGGCCTTGTACGACCTGGCCGAACAGCTGTCCGAGAGCGACCTCTTCTGATGCCGCGCAAAGCCCAGACCTCGCATTCCACCCGCCAGCAGCCTCGTCGTGGCACCGGACCCAGGGTCGGTCCGTTGGCGGCTCGGCTGTCAGACGTACGCCAGCTCGACACCGAGGCGCTGATCAGCGACCCCTCCGTCCGCATCATCGTGTGCTGCGGCTCCGGCGGTGTCGGCAAGACGACGACGTCGGCGGCGCTGGCGCTGCGGGCGGCGGAGCGTGGGCGCAAGGTGGTCGTCTTGACCATCGACCCAGCGCGACGCCTGGCACAGTCGATGGGGCTGACCCAGCTGGACAACCATCCGCGCCCCGTCGTCGGCGTCGACGACACCGCCGGTGGCTCCCTCGACGCCATGATGCTCGACATGAAGCGAACGTTCGACGACGTCGTCCAGTCCCATGCCACCCCGGCCAAGGCGGAGCAGATCCTGTCGAACCCGTTCTACCAGGCGCTGTCGAGCTCGTTCGCCGGCACGCAGGAGTACATGGCGATGGAGAAGCTCGGCCAGCTCCACGCCGAAGCGGTCAAGAGCGGCCGTTGGGACCTCATCGTCGTGGACACGCCGCCGTCGCGCTCAGCGCTGGACTTCCTCGACGCGCCCGACCGGCTCTCGTCGTTCCTCGACGGCCGGCTGATCCGGATCCTGCTGGCACCCGCGCGTGGGCCTGCCAAGCTGCTCAGCTTCGGCGTGTCGATGGTGACGAACACCGTCTCCAAGGTGCTCGGAGGTCAGATGCTCCGCGACGTCCAGACATTCGTGGCCGCGCTCGACACCGTCTTCGGCGGCTTCCGGGCCCGAGCCGACATGACCTACCAGCTGCTCAAGGACGACCAGACCGCCTTCATCGTCGTCGCGTCACCCGACGACGATGCGCTTCGCGAGGCCGCCTTCTTCGTCGAACGGCTGGCGTCGGACGGTATGCCGCTCGCGGGTCTGGTCCTGAACCGGGTCGCCACCAGTCCCGCCCCTGGCATCTCGGCTCAGGCAGCGCTGGCCGCAGCGGAGCAGCTCGACACCGACAACGCCCTCACCTCGGCCCTGCTCCGTCTGCACGCCGAGCGACTGGCCAGGGTCAGCCGAGAGCGCACGCTTCGACGCCGCTTTGCCTCGGCCCACCCGACGGTGGCAACCGCGACCGTGGCCGCCTTGGCGAGCGACGTGCACGACCTGGACTCGCTCCGCGAGGTCGGCGAACTGATGAGCGCCTGAGCCGGCGCTCACAAGAGGCTCCGCCTCAGCCGACGTCCTCGGCGTCGATCATCGCGACGGCATGCTGCTCACGCGCCGTCTCGAGCAGGTTGCGCCACGAGGTGACGTTGGGCCTGCGGCGAAGCAAGGCCCGGCGCTCGCGCTCGGTCATACCCCCCCAGACGCCCCATTCGATGGTGTTGTCCAAGGCTTCGGCCAGGCACTCCGTGCGTACTGGGCACTGCCAGCACACCTGCTTTGCCCGGTTCTGTGCCGCGCCCTTGACGAACATCTCGTCCGGCCGGCTGCCGCGACACGACGCGATGTCAGCCCAGTGCTCATTCCAAGTCATAACGAACCTATGTCCTACCGAGAGAGAAACGCCACTGGTCGACACCAGTACACCGCAAGCATGGCTTTTGCGCTAAGGCAATTCTAAGATACGCCACTCTCGGGTGAAAGACACAAACGAGGCAATTCCACTAGTCCGACATGACTAGGTACGGTCTGGTCATTGGGCGCAGCAGGCCAGCAGCGCTCGCAACCAGACCGTGTGACGCCGGTCAGGCGCGCTGACCGGCTCCAGATTTTCGAACCGGACGTCGGACGTCCCGTATCCTCTCCCGTATGCCCATGATCGTACGACCCGCTCGGCACGAGGGCGGGTTGATCCATCAGCTTGCTGTCATCATCGGCGTCAGCGTGCTCTCCGGCGTGCTCATCGCCGGCCTCGCGCTCCCGTGGATCGGCCTGCTGGACATGGGTGCGCAGAGCAGCGCCCAAGCGGTGAAGAGCTTCCCGCTGCGGTTCAAGCTGCCGACGCTGAAGCAGCGGACCCAGGTCCTGACAGCCACCGGCAAGCCACTGGCATCCTTCTACGACGAGGACCGGACGTACGTCCCGCTCAACCAGATCTCGTACAAGATGCGGCAGGCGATCATCGCGATCGAGGACTCCCGCTTCTATGAGCACGGCGCCATCGACGTGCAGGGCACCGGGCGGGCGTTCGTCGTCAACCTGTTCAACGGCAACGTCGTGCAGGGCGGGTCGACGATCACCCAGCAGCTGGTCAAGCTCAGCCGGGTCGAGAAGGCCACAACCGCCAAGGGCCGCGCCGCCGCGGTCGCGGATACGCAGGCGCGCAAGCTGCTGGAGCTTCGGTACGCCGTGTGGCTCGAGGACCACTACACCAAGAACCAGATCCTCGAGCACTACCTCAACACCGCCTACTACGGCGACGGCGCCTACGGCATCCAGGCCGCCGCCGAGCACTACTTCTCCACCACCGCGGCCAAGCTCAACCTGACGCAGTCGGCCCTTCTCGCCGGGCTGGTGAAGAACCCGACGGGATACGACCCCACCAACAGCCGGGTCTCCGCCATCGACCGGCGCGACACCGTGCTCGACCGGATGTACCAGCTGCACGTGATCACGACGAGACAGGTCCGGGCGGCCAAGCGGGCCCCGCTCAGGCTCCACCTGAGCTCGGCGCCCAACGGTTGCATCAGCAGCAAGGCGCCGTGGTTCTGCGACTACCTGCTCCACTACCTGCTCCAGGACCCCGATCTCGGCAAGACGGTTGCCCAGCGGCGGTTCGCCGTGTACGACGGCGGACTGACGATCACGAGCACGGTGAACCTCAAGTTCCAGCGGTCCGCCAACCATGCGGTCAGCAACCATGTGAAGCCCACCGACCACGCCATCGGAGCTGTGGCGATGGTCGAGCCTGGCACGGGCTACGTCCGGGCGCTCGCGCAGTCGCGCCCGATGGGCGACAAGTCGCACAAGGGCGAGAGCTTCCTGAACTACACGGTCCCCCGGCAGTACGGCGATGCGGCCGGCTTCCAGGCCGGGTCGAACTTCAAGCCGTTCGTACTGTCGGCGGCGATCAAGCAGAAGATCCCCCTCAACACGACGATCAACGCGCCCCAGACGATTTCGATCCCCGAGTCCAACTACCGCAACTGTCCGGGCGCCCCCGCCTACCCCAGCACGCCATGGGTGGTCAACAACTCCACCGGAACCGGCACCTTCAACCTCTACACCGGGACGCGGCAGTCGGTGAACACCTTCTACGCGCAGCTCGAGGAGATGACCGGTGTCTGCCAGCCGTGGCGGCTGGCCAAGCAGATGGGCGTCAACCTTCCCGACCCTTCGCTCTTCCGCCTGCCGTCGTTCACGCTCGGCACGGTCGACGTGAGCCCGCTGGAGATGGCCGAGGCGTACGCCACCTTCGCCAACCGGGGCGTGCACTGCGACGCGACGCCGATCCTGCAGATCCGCGACTCCGGGGGCAACCTGATGTCGACCCAGGGCCCGTCGTGCAACCGGGTGCTCAGGCCCGCCTACGCCGACGCCGTCAATGCCATCCTCCAGGGAGTCCAGGAGCCGGGTGGGTTCGGCTACATCTACGGCGACACCATCAACCAGCCCTCGGCGGCCAAGACCGGTACGACGAGCGACACCAAGGCCGTCTGGTTCACGGGTTACACGCCCACCATGGCCACGGCCGCCGTGGTCGCGGGGGTCCAGGACAACGGCGATCAACGGGACCTGCGCGGGCTCACCGTTGGCGGGGTGTATCTCACCAACGACACCGCGGGCGGTGGCGCGCTCGCCGGACCCCTGTGGCACGACGCCATGCTGGGCATCGAACAGTACCTGCCCAACAAGGACTTCGTGGCCCCCGACCCCAGTGTCGTCGCGGGTCAGACCGTCTCGATCCCGTCGTACTTCGGGCAGAGCCCGCAGGCGGCAGCCTCGGCGCTGACGGCCCTCGGTTTCCACCCCATCATCGGGAGCGGGGTGTACTCCAACGCCCCCTACGGGACTGTCGCCTACACCACCCCGTCCGGCCAGGGTGCCTCTGGCCAGGCGATCGTGA
The DNA here is from genome assembly GCA_038239485.1 of Propionibacteriales bacterium. Lineage (GTDB taxonomy): Bacteria > Actinomycetota > Actinomycetes > Propionibacteriales > Nocardioidaceae > DASQEH01. Next base: position 22,130 of record JBBSET010000010.1, on the reverse strand, counting down.
TCTACACGTCGAACGGTCCTGCACCGGTCGTGCACAAGCCGAAGCCCCCGAAGCCGCCGAAGCCCCCGAAGCCGCCGAACGGTGGGGGTCCGCCCACCTCGGGACCTGGCAAGGGCAACGGCCCCTGAGCCCGCACCGCGACCGATAGCTGAGCGGCGTCAGCCCAGCTGACGCCGCACCTCGGCCGAGACCGTTCCGCCGTCGGCGCGGCCTTTGACGACGGGACTGACGGCGCCCATCACCCGTCCCATCGCCCGCATGCCGTCGCCTGCCACCCCGAGGTCGGCTATGGTCGTGCTCACAAGCGCCGAGATCTCGTCGGCCGTCATGGGTTCGGGCAGGAACTCGGCGAGGATGGCCGTCTCGGCCCGCTCCTTGTCAGCCAGCATGGGGCGGTCCGCGGCCTCGAAGGCGGTGGCCGCCTCACGCCGCTTCTTGCTCTCGCTCGCGAGCACCCCGGTGACGTCGTGGTCGCTCAGCACGCGGGCCTGCTTGCCGGCGACCTCGGCGTTGGTGATCGCCGCGAGCGCCATCCGCAATGTCGACGAGCGGAGTTCGTTGCGTGCCTTCATCGACGCCGTCAGGTGTTCGCGCAGCTGGTCCTTGAGCGAGGGCATGCGACCCAGTGTGGCAGCCTTGTCCAATGCATACCCTCGTGAAGGTCACCGCCGGAGCGGCAGCTCTGGGCGCCGGTGGACTGGCCTACTCGGCCGGCTACGAGGTGCGTGCGTTCCGCCTCCGGAGGGCCGAGATCCCCTGTCTGCCCATGGGGAGCTCCGACCTGAAGGTGCTGCACCTGTCAGACATCCACCTGGTTCCGTCGCAGCACAAGAAGCAGGACTGGCTGCGTGGCTTGGCTGCCCTCGAGCCCGACCTGGTCGTCAACACAGGGGACAACATCAGCCACCCGGACTCGCTGCCGCTGCTGATGGCTGCGCTCGGCGACCTGCGTGACCTGCCCGGCGTGTTCGTGCTCGGGTCCAACGACTACTGGGGACCGGTTCGCAAGAACCCGCTGCGCTACTTCCTGCCCAACGGTGGCCGTAAGAAGTTCCAGGGGCCGCCGCTACCGTGGCGCCAGCTCAGGACGGCATTCGACGAAGTGGGCTGGCTCGACCTCAGCAACCGGCTCGGCGAGCTCAAGGTGTCCGGGTCGAGCATCGCCTTCGCAGGGGTCGACGATCCGCACCTGAGGTACGACGACCTGCCGGCCGTCGCCGGCGAGGCCGACCCGTCGGCCGACCTGAGGCTCGGTGTGGCGCACGCCCCGTACCTGCGCGTCCTCGACGCGTTCACGACAGACGGGTACGACGCGATCTTCGCCGGTCACACCCACGGCGGCCAGCTGCGGGTGCCGGGGTACGGCGCCCTCGTCACCAACTGCGACTTGGACGCGCGCCGTTCGCGTGGGCTGCACCACTACCGTGCCGACGGCAGACAGGCGTGGCTGCACGTGTCGGCTGGGCTCGGGACGTCTCCTTACGCTCCCTATCGGTTCTGCTGCTACCCGGAGGCAAGCCTGCTGACTCTGACCGCGAAGCCGGCGTGAGAGCCGCGCTACGAGTGCATCTCGACGTCGTGTCCGAGGCGGCGAGACGCCGTGCCGCGGTCGGCGCCTGCTCAGGTAGACTCACCCCGGCCTCGGGCTGTGGCGCAGTTTGGTAGCGCGCGTCGTTCGGGACGACGAGGCCGCAGGTTCAAATCCTGTCAGCCCGACCATGTCCTCTCTCAGGACATAGGCGACAGCCGGACCCTCTACTTGGTCCGGCTGTCGTCGGTTTTGGGGTGTGGTCGGGTGGGTCCTTTGGGGGCTCTGGTGGGTTGGTAGTCGCGGTGGGGGTTGAGGACGAGTTCGCGGAGGAGTTCGCCGGTGATGGCGTTGACGATGCGGATGTTGAGGTCCTGGATGAGCAGGATGACGTGGGTTCGGGTGTGGGTTCGTCCGACGCCGATGTGGTGCATGCGGCCGGCTACGCGCAGGGTGACCGAGCCGGCGCTGTCGACGCGGTCGTGGCGGATCCGGTTGTGGGTGTCGGGGTCTTGGGAGTTGCTGGGCAGTGCTTTGGGCATGGTGGTGTAGAGGGCTGCGGGGGTGGCTTGGTGGGGCAGCGAGCGGTGTGGTCGTCGGTGGTTGTACTCGTCGCTGAAGATGTTCAGGAGGCCTTGGAGCGCGGTGATGGTGCTCGGCTGGGTGGGTTGGGATCGTAGGTAGTTCTTGAAGGTCTGCTGGAACCGTTCTGCTTTGCCGCAGGTGGTGGGGTGGTTCGGGCGGGAGTTCTTCTGGGTCACGTGGAGACGGTTCAGTTCGTTTTCGAAGCTGTTGCGGCCGCCGCGTCCGCCGGCGAAGCGGGCGGTGTAGACCATGCCGTTGTCGGTCAGGGTGGAGGCGGGGATCCCGTGCCTGGTCAGGGCGGTGCGGAAGGTGGCCAGCACGATCGGGCCGGTGATCCGGTGGTGGGCGGACACGTGCAGCGCGTAGCGGGTGCAGTCGTCGAGCCAGCTGATGATCTCCACGTCGGCGCCGGGGGTGCCGTCGGGGCTGGTGAGCCGGTAGTGGGTGAAGTCGGACTGCCAGCACACGTTGGGTTGGTCGGCTTGGAACCGGATGTAGGACGACTTGGGTCGCTTCTTCGGTGCGGGGACGACGAGGCCGGCCTTGGTGAGGTAGCGGCTGATCGTCGCGACCGAGACGCTGACCTGGTGGTGCTGGGCCAGGTGCCAGGCGATCGTGTCGGGTCCGGCGTCGAGTCCCGCCGTGCTCAGCTTGTCTCGCAGCTCGATGATCAGGTCCACCGCTGCAGTCGAGATCGCGGCCGGGCTGGACTTAGGACGCCGCGACCGCGGCTCGAACGCGGTCTGCCCCTCGGCCTCGTACCGGGCCTTGAGCTTGTAGACCCAGGCGCGGTGCACACCGTAGCGGGAGGCGACCTCAGCGGGACTTTGGTGGTCAACGAACAGGGCGGTCAAGATCAGCTGCGCCTTCGACATGCCCGAGCATCACCGCACCGAGACCTGTCGCCGATGTCTTGAGAGACGTGTCGCCGATGTCCTGAAGGAACACACTGTCAGCCCGACCATTGAGTAGATGCTTGAACTCCTGGCCACCGCGTGCGGCCGGGAGTTCTTCATGCCCAGGGGCAAGCGCTGGTGCCCAGCGCTCAGACGACGTTGAGCCCGTGGGAGCGGAACTGGTCCTCAACCCTGTCCACAAGAGACTGCGGCGGCGGCGCGACGTCGGCCAGCTGGTAGCGCAAGTCGAGGTCGGCCCACTTGGCCGCACCCAGCTGATGGAACGGGAGGACCTCGACCCGATCGACGCCGCGCAAGGTGCTGGTGAAAGCCGCGACGGCGTCAACGTTCTCCGGTGCGTCGGTCAGACCGGGCACCAGGACGAAGCGAACCCACGTTCGGTTGCCCCGGTCGGAGAGCCGCCGCGCGAAGCGCAGGGTCGGCTCGAGGTCGGCACTGGTCACGAGCTGGTAGGTCGCCGGATCACCTGACTTGATGTCGAGCAGGAAGAGGTCGACGAGGTCCAGAAAACTGTCTGAGGCCCTGTCTCCGAGAAATCCGGACGTGTCGACCGCGATGTGGAGCCCGAACTCCTCCTTGGACCGACGCAGGAGCGCCTCGAGGAAGCGGGTCTGGAGCATCGGCTCGCCCCCGCTCACCGTGATGCCGCCGTGGGCGGTCTTGACGAACGCCGCGTACTTCGCGATTTCGTCCATCATCCGTCCCACCGTGACCCGGCGGCCGTTGCGAAGCGTCCACATGTCAGGGTTCTGGCAGTACTGACACCGCAACGGGCAGCCGGACAAGAAGAGCGTGAAGCGAACTCCGGGGCCGTTGACAGCACCGGTGATCTCGTAGGAGTGGTAGTAGCCGATCTCAGGGTCGCCCTCATCGGCCAGCTCGGCTTCGAGCTCGGCTCGGGACCCGCCGTGATACTCGCGGACGGGCGTGATCGACAGCTGCGGGAAGCTACCCATGCCCGTCAGAGCGTGCCGTGGAACGTGCGGTGGACGACGTCCAGCTGCTGCTCTCGGGTGAGGCGCACGAAGTTGACCGCGTACCCCGACACGCGGATGGTCAGCTGCGGGTACTTCTCCGGGTGATCCATCGCGTCGAGCAGGGTCTCCCGGTTGAGCACGTTGACGTTGACATGGAAGCCGCCTCCCCCGAAGAACCCGTCCAGGATCCCGGTCAGGTTGCCGACCTGCTCCGCTTCGCTCTTTCCGAGCGCTGCCGGCACCAGGTTGCTGGTCAGCGAGATGCCGTCCAGCGACTGCTGATAGGGCAGCTTCGCGACCGAGAGCGCAGAAGCGACCCAGCCATGCTTGTCGCGTCCGTTCATCGGGTTGGCACCGGGCGAGAAGGGCTCACCCGAGCGTCGGCCGTCCGGGGTGTTCCCAGTGGCCTTGCCGTAGACCACGTTGGACGTGATGGTCAGCACCGACTGGGTGTGGACCGCGTCCCGGTAGGTCGGATACTCACGGACCTTCGTCATGAACCGGTTCACCAGCAAGACGGCGATGTCGTCCACCCGGTCGTCGTTGTTGCCGTACGCGGGATAGCTGCCGTCGATCTGGTAGTCGACCACGAGTCCCGTGTCGTCGCGGACGACCTTGACCCGAGCGTCCCGGATGGCCGACAGGCTGTCGGCGGCGACGGCCAGCCCCGCGATCCCCATCGCCATCGTTCGCCGGACCGGGTAGTCGTGCAGCGCCATCTCGAGGCGCTCGTAGGCGTACTTGTCGTGCATGTAGTGGATGACGTTGAGCGCGTCCACGTAGACACGGGCGAGCCAGTCCATCGCGTTGTCCAGCCTCGCCAGCACGTCGTCGTAGTCCAGGAAGTCCCCCGTCACGGGCGCCGTGATGGGAGCCACCTGCACTCCACTGACCTCGTCCCGCCCGCCGTTTATCGCGTACAGCAGGGTCTTGGCGAGATTGACGCGGGCACCGAAGAACTGCATCTGCTTCCCGACCGCCATGGCCGATACGCAGCAGGCGATGGCAGTGTCGTCTCCGGTCTCGGGACGCATCAGGTCATCGGACTCGTACTGGATGCTGCTCGTCTCGATGGAGGTCTTGGCGGCGAAGTCCTTGAAGCCCTGTGGTAGGCGTGGAGACCAGAAGACGGTGAGGTTCGGCTCCGGGGCAGGGCCCAGGTTCTTGAGCGTGTGCAGGAAGCGGAACGAGCTACGGGTGACCAGCGTGCGGCCGTCATCACCCATGCCACCGATCGCCTCGGTCACCCAGGTCGGATCGCCCGAGAAGAGCGCGTCATACTCCGGCGTCCTCAGGAACCGCACGATGCGGAGCTTGATCACGAAGTCGTCGATCAGCTCCTGAGCGAACGACTCGTCGATCGTGGCCTCGTCGAGGTCTCGCTGGAGGTAGATGTCGAGGAAGGTGGAGGTGCGCCCCAGCGACATCGCAGCGCCGTTCTGCTCCTTGATCGCCGCCAGGTAACCGAAGTAGACCCATTGGATGGCCTCCTGACCTGTTGCTGCCGGTCCGGAGATGTCGAAGCCGTACGACGCGGCCATCTCACGCAGCTCGCCGAGCGCCCGGATCTGCTCCGCGAGCTCTTCACGGTCGCGGATGACGTCCTCACTGGAGGGCAGCGCGTCCAGCGACGCCTTGACCAGCACCTTGTCCGCCACGAGATGGTCCACTCCGTACAGGGCCACCCGCCGGTAGTCGCCGATTATGCGGCCTCGGCCGTAGGAGTCGGGAAGTCCGGTGATGACGTGTGAACGACGCGCGGCGAGAATCTCTGCTGTATAGGCGTCGAAGACCCCGTCGTTGTGGGTCTTGCGGTATTTGGTGAAGATCTCCTTCACCTGTGGATCGACGTCGTAGCCGTATGTCGACAGGGCCGTCTCCACGACTCGCCAGCCACCGTTGGGCATGATCGCGCGCTTCAGCGGCGCATCCGTCTGCAGTCCGACGATCAGCTCCGACTCGCGGTCGATGTAGCCCGGCGCATGTGCGGTGATGGAGGCCGGGTTGTGGGTGTCCACGTCGTAGACACCCCGCTCACGCTCGTCGGGGAACAGCGCAGTCAAGCGGGACCACATGCTGCGTGTTCGTTGGGTCGCAGCCGCCAGGAAGGAGGCGTCGCCCTCGTACGGGGTGTAGTTCCCCTGTAGGAACCCCCTGGTGTCGACCCCCTCGCGCCAGCCCTGCCCGTGGAAGCCTCTCCATGGGTCCGACCTGGAAACGTCGGGCCGGGGGATGGTCGTGCTGCCTCTGCCGCTCATTCAGCTCTCCTCGTCGTGGCGTCCGCCGGGTCGTCCGACCCGTGCAGCCAGCTCCAAGCCTGTCCACATCCACGGCCGGACGGCAGGGCCATCGGTCCCTCCGACCCGGGACCTTCCGCCTGCGCGGTTGGTGCCGCTCTTGACCCGAGGGTTTCGCTGAAGTCGGGACTCTTGGCCCTAACGGTGCGGCGAGGCAGGTGTGACCGTGAGCAGAGTGCCTCGACGTGCGTTGACGACGTCGCCAACGTCGGGGCAGCCAACCTCTCCCAAGGCGGTCTCACACATGAACGAGCAGCTCGACACCTCCAGCAGTGAGATCGACGGCCTGGTCAGCACGGCGCTGGTGGCGCTGGCGGCCTACGACCCCTTCACGCAGGAGCAGATCGACCACATCGTCAAGAAGGCATCAGTCGCCGCGTTGTCCCGTCACGCGGAGCTCGCCATGCTCGCCGTCGAGGAGACAGGCCGCGGTGTGTTCGAGGACAAGGCGGTGAAGAACCTTTTCGCCAGCGAGCATGTCAACCACTCCATGGCAAAGTCCAAGACCGTCGGGGTGATCTCTCGCGACGACCTGGACGGGATCGTGGAGATCGCCGAGCCGGTGGGTGTCGTGGCGGGAATCACCCCCGTCACGAACCCGACCTCGACGACGGTCTTCAAGTCTTTGCTGGCCCTGAAGACCCGCAACCCGATCATCTTCGCCTTCCATCCCGCAGCACAGTCCTGCAGCGTGGAAGCGGCCCGAACGGTTCGCGATGCCGCCGTGGCCGCCGGCGCCCCCGAGAACTGCATCCAATGGATCTCGCACCCCTCCATCGCCGCTACCGGCGAGCTGATGAAGCACCCTGGCGTCTCCATGATCTTGGCCACCGGCGGCAACGCCATGGTCAAGGCGGCATACTCGACCGGCAAGCCTGCCATCGGTGTCGGCGCCGGAAACGTGCCGGCCTACATCCACTCCGCAGCGAAAGTCCGCCGCGCCGCTCACGACATCGTGGTGTCCAAGGCCTTCGACAACGGGATGGTATGCGCGTCCGAACAAGCGGTCATCATCGATGGCTCCGTCTACGCCGACGCCATGGCTGAGTTCGGCCTGCTGCACGCGCACGTTGCCACGCGCGACGAGAAGGGCCTGCTGGAAGAGTTCATCTTCGGCGCACGAGCCCACGGCACGGGCTGTGACGACGCGAAGCTGAACGCCACGGTCGTGGGAATGCCCCCGGCATGGATCGCCGAGCAGGCAGGCTTCAGTGTCCCAGCGGATACCTCCATCATCCTCGTCGAGGTCTCCTTGGTGGGCCCGAAGGAGCCGCTCACCCGCGAGAAGCTCTGCCCGGTGCTGGCGGTGCTTCGGGCCGAGACGACCGAACAGGGATTCGAGCTGGCAGCGGCCATGGTCGAGCTCAACGGTCTCGGACACTCGGCGGTGATCCATACCGAGGACGCGGCCGTGGCCGAGGCTTTCGGCCATGCCATCAAGGCGGTTCGGATCATCTGGAACTCGCCTGCATCGCAAGGAGGGATCGGTGACATCTACAACGCGTTCCTCCCGTCGCTGACGCTGGGTTGCGGGAGCTACGGCCACAACTCCGTGTCGAACAACATCTCGGCCGTCAACCTGATCAACATCAAGCGGATCGGTCGACGCAACAACAACCTCCAGTGGTTCAAGCTGCCAGCCAAGATCTACTTCGAGCCCAACTCCATCAGGTACCTGGCTTCCATGCCCGAGGTCTCCCGGGTGACGATCGTGACCGATGCCACCATGACGCGCCTCGGGGTTGTCGACCGGATCATGTCGGTCCTCGAGCGTCGTGCCCAGCGGGTCGTCGTCCACGTCATCGACGACGTGGAGCCAGAGCCCAGCATGGAGACGGTGGTGCGGGGGGCCGCATCGATGCGGGCGTTCCGCCCCGACACGATCATCGCCTTGGGCGGGGGGTCCCCGATGGACGCCGCGAAGGTCATGTGGCTGCTCTACGAGCACCCCGACGTGGACTTCGCGGACATGAGAGAGAAGTTCCTGGACATCCGCAAGCGTGCGTTCGCGTTTCCGACGCTCGGTGCGCTGGCGAAGCTGGTGTGCATTCCGACCACCTCCGGTACGGGCGCTGAGGTCACCCCGTTCGCTGTGATCACCGATGGAGCCACCGGCAAGAAGTACCCGCTGGCCGACTACGCCCTGACCCCGAGTGTGGCCATCATCGACCCGGTGCTGGTCCGGAGCCTCCCGCCCCAGGTTGCCGCCGACAGCGGGTTCGACGCCCTCACGCATGCGATCGAGGCTTATGTCTCGGTTTATGCGAGCGACTTCACCGACGGCCTCGCTCTGCGGGCGATCGAGATGGTCTTCAGCTACCTCGAGCGGTCCGTCGTCAACGGCAAGAGCGACCCGCTGGCCCAGGAGAAGATGCACAACGCCGGCACCATCGCCGGAATGGCCTTCGGCAACGCCTTCCTCGGGATCGCGCATGCGATGGCCCATACCCTCGGCGCCACCTTCCACGTGGCGCACGGGCGCACGAACGCCGTCCTACTGCCGCATGTGATCCGCTACAACGGAACCATTCCCAGCAAGCTGAACGGATGGCCGAAGTACGAGGCCTACGAGGCCCCGGAGCGGCTGGCCCACATCGCCCGCCACCTCGGCCTGCCTGCTGAGAACGCGGCCCAAGGGGTCGAAGCGCTTGCGGCGGCTGTGGAGGAGCTCCGGGCCACGATCGGCATCGAGACCTGCTTCAAGGAGATGGGAATCGATGAGGAGGCATTCATCGCAGCGCTCCCAGCCCAGGCCATGAATGCCTACGAGGACCAATGTGCACCGGCCAACCCCCGGATGCCCATGCTCGACGACATGGCCGACCTCATGCGCAACGCCTACTACGGCACCCGCCGCTTGTAGCCGCCGCGGTGGGTCGTTGCTCGGTCGGCTCCCTCGGCCGGTCCGCGGTCCTCCGGAGTGGCGTCGGCGCATGCCTGACTACCTCGGCCGGCTCTTCAGCCTGGAAGGACGCACCGCACTCACTCGTCACTGGTGCGTTTGCGTCAACACGCTCAGACCGGGCTCCGCTGCTACGACAATGACCGCCTCGGTCCTCGCCGGGCCGGGGAGGGCAGCGGGGTTGGCTGCGCGCACGATGGTCGGACGCATCGGCGTGGCCGCCGACTTCGCGGGTATGGCGGTGTTCTTGGGGTCGGCGTCCTCCGGCTACATCACCGGTCAGACGGTGTGCATCGATGGCGGCTTCTCGGTGCATTGAGGGGGCACTTCTACGCAAAGCGAGGTTTCAGCCTCAAAGGGTGAGACTTTCGCGTGCACGGCATTGCGCTTCCGTGCGCGGCTGGTGTTGGTTTGGGTCAGGCCCACCAACCCACCCAGCCGCTCAGCGAGGAGCACCCCAATGGCGCAGGCAGTCCGGACCGTCATCAGCCCAGGCCGATATGTCCAAGGTAAGGGGGCGTTGCACCAGCTGGGTGACTACCTCACCCAGCTCGGCAGTACCCCGCTGATCGTGGCCGACGACCTGGTGTGGGGACTGGTGGGCCATGACATCGAGGCGTCGCTGAAGAAGGCGGAACTACCCATCCACCGGGAGAAGTTCAACGGCATCCCCAGCGCCCGCGAGGTGGACCGGCTGGTCGAGGTCATCAAGGCGACGGGCGCCGACGTCGCCGTGGCCGTCGGGGGCGGGAGCACGATCGACGCGGTCAAGGCTGCTGGGTTCCTGGCCGGTATCCGGTGGGCGAACTGCCCGACCGTCGCATCGACGGATGCCCCCTGCAGCGCCCTGTCGGTGATCTACACCGAGACCGGCGAGTTCGAAGAGTACCGCTTCTTCCCTCGGAACCCCGACCTCGTTCTCGTGGACTCTCAGGTCGTTGCGAACGCTCCCGTCAGCCTCCTCATCGCCGGCGTCGGCGACGCCCTCGCCACCTGGCTCGAGGCTCGCGCGACGCAGCGGTCGAACTCCAACACGATGGCTGGAGGGCTGCCCACTCTCGCCGGGACGGCGCTTGCTCAGCTCAGCTGGGACGTGCTGTGGGACAACGCCCTGCCGGCCATCGACGCCGTGATGGACCACCAGGTGACGCCTGCGGTGGAGAAGGTCATCGAGGCCAACACCCTGCTGTCCGGGCTCGGCTTCGAGTCGGGTGGGCTCGCAGCGGCTCACGCGATCCATAACGGCCTGACCGCCGTCGCAGCGACGCACGGGCTCGCCCACGGGCAGAAAGTCAACATCGGCTCCGTCACCCAGCTCGTACTGGAGGGTGCACCGACCAGCGATATCCGGGAGTTCATCGAGTTCACCACCCGGGTCGGGTTGCCGACGACCTTGACCGAGGTAGGGCTCAAGGCCGACGACCTTGACTCCCTTCAGAAAGTTGCGGACGCCGCGACCGTCGAGGGGGAGACGATCCACTCGATGCCGTTCGCCGTCAGCAGCGAGGACGTCACCAGCGCCCTCGTCTCGATCGAGCGGTTCGCTGTTCAGGTACGCGACGAAGCGAAGCTTCCCGCTCCGGTTCCGTACGTCGCCCACAACTGAGCCGGGGACGATCACGCTGGCCCCGTCAGCCAAGGAGGCAGCAGAACTCGACCGGCCTGCGACGGTCGTCTGGAACTCGGCATGGGGGCCGGCTGGCTCGAAGGCTGCGTAACGAGATGGTCGGCGCGCCCGTTGACGTGGGGCGTTTCGAGCCGACCGATTCCAGGTGATAAAGCCGGTCATGCTAGAGCTTGGTGGCGTTCGCAGCACGGGCTCTCAGCTGCGAAGCTCCGCCGCGACGAGCTCGGCGATCTGAGCGGTGTTGAGGGCGGCGCCCTTCCGCAGGTTGTCGCCGCAGACGAAGAGCTCGAGCGTGTTGGGGAAGTCCAGCGCCTGGCGCAGCCTGCCGACGAAGGTCGGATCCGATCCCACCACGTCGGCCGGCATCGGGTACTCACCTTCGCCCGGCTCGTCGATGACCACCACGCTCGGTGCCTCCACCAGAGCCTGCCGGGCGTCGTTGACATCGATCTCCCGCTCGAAGACGGCGTGCACGGCCAGCGAATGGGTGGTGACGACAGGTACCCGGACGCAGGTGGCGGAGACCTTCAGATCCGGAATCCCCAGGATCTTGCGCGACTCGTTGCGCACCTTGAGCTCCTCGCTGGACCAGCCACCCTCTCTGGGCGAGCCGGCCATCGGGATGACGTTCAGCGCGAGCGGGCCAGGGAAGGGCGAGTCGTCCCCTAGCTTGTTGGAGACCGCGCGGCGGACATCGCCGGGGTAATGCCCGAGCTCGCGGTTGCCTGCAATCACCTCGATCTCGTCGTAGAGCCGGTCGATACCTGCCTGGCCGGCTCCGGACGCGGCCTGGTACGACGCGACGACCAGCTCGCGGAGCCCCCACCGCGAATGCAGTGCGCCCAGGGCGTCCATCATGGTCAGGGTCGTGCAGTTGGGGTTGGCGATGATGCCCTTGGGACGGTGCGCGACCTGTCGCGGGTTGACCTCGGGAACCACGAGGGGCACGTCCGGATCCATCCGGAACGCGCCCGAGTTGTCGACGACGACGGTGCCCCGGCTGACGGCGATGGGCGCCCAGTGCGCCGATACGTCGTCGGGCACATCGAACATCGCTACATCGATCCCGACGAACGACTCCGCGGTCAGCTCCTGGACCGTGATCTCCTCGCCCCGGCAGCGAAGCGTGCGCCCGGCCGAGCGGGCCGACGCCAGCAGGCGGATCTCGCCCCAGGTGTCGTGCCTGGTGGACAAGATGTCCAGCATCACGCTTCCGACCGCACCGGTAGCCCCGACCACGGCCAGGCTCGGCTTGTCGTCGCCCCTCATCGCCCCGTCCCTCCGTAGACCACTGCCTCCACCTCATCGGAGTCCAGGTCGAACGCATGGTGAGCCGCCGTCACCGCGACGTCGATCTGGTCCTCGTCGATGATGACAGAGATCCTGATCTCCGACGTCGAGATCATCTCGATGTTCACTCCCGCCGACGCCAGCGACGCGAAGAACCTGGCGGTCACACCGGGGTGCGTCCGCATCCCGGCACCGACGAGGGACACCTTGCCGATCCGGTCGTCGTACAGCAGCTGCTCATAGCCGACCTCGTCGCGAAGCCGGGCCAGCGCAGTCATCGCGATCTGGCCGTCGTCTCTCGGAAGCGTGAACGAGATGTCCGTCCGACCCGTCCGGGCTGCGGAGATGTTCTGCACGATCATGTCGATGTTGATGCCGGAGTCCGCGAGTGCTTCGAAGAGACGAGCCGCCTCACCGACCTTGTCCGGCACACCCACGACGGTGATCTTGGCTTCGCTGCGGTCGTGTGCGACCCCGGAGATGATGGCTTGCTCCACTGTGTCGACCTCGCTCGAGTCGGTGACCCACGTGCCGTTCTTCTGGGAGAAGGACGAACGCACATGGATGGGCATGTTGTGCCGGCGGGCGTACTCGACGCAGCGCAGGTGAAGGACCTTGGCACCCGAGGCGCACATCTCGAGCATCTCCTCGTAGGAGATCCGCGGGATCCGCCGCGCCCTGGCGACGATCCGCGGGTCGGCGGTGAAGATGCCGTCGACGTCGGTGTAGATCTCGCACACGTCGGCGTTGAGCGCGGCGGCCAGCGCGACAGCGGTCGTGTCGGAGCCACCGCGGCCGAGCGTCGTGATGTCCTTGGTGTCCATCGAGACTCCCTGGAAGCCGGCGACGATGGCGATGTCGCCCTCGCGCAGCGCGTCCTCGATCCGGCCCGGGGTGACGTCGATGATCTTGGCCCGGCCGTGCGCCGAGTCGGTGATGACTCCCGCCTGGCTGCCAGTGAAAGAACGGGCCCGCTGGCCGAGGTTGGCGATGGCCATGGCGAGGAGAGCCATCGAGATGCGCTCCCCCGCGGTGAGCAGCATGTCGAGCTCGCGGCCCGGCGGAAGCGGGGATACCTGCTCCGCCAGCCCGAGTAACTCGTCGGTGGTGTCGCCCATCGCCGAGACGACCACACAGACGTCGTGGCCTTCCTTCTTCGTGGCGACGATACGCTGCGCGACCCGCTTGACACCCTGAGCGTCTGCGACGGAGGAACCTCCGTACTTCTGCACGACGATCCCCACGGGTGGGTACTCCTTCGGCGTTCGCTGGTTTGGGTCGTGACTGGCGGCGCAAGTCTACCGAGGCTGCCGCGCGCACCCGCCCACGTCTCGTGCCACCGCTGCAGCAGAAAGCCACGATGATCGGCGCGAAAGGCGCGACCCCATGTCGCCGTCAAACGCCTCCTGAGCGCCGGGCGGGCGGTCAGATCTCGTTGGCGGCCGCCACCCGGGCGACCTCGATCTCGTTCATCTCAGCGGCGTCGAGCCGGTCGTGGGCGATCACCGACTGCAGCGCACGTAGCGATGCGCTGGCCTCGGTGCCCCAACTCGACACATATGAGAACTGCCACCACCACAGCGCCTCGTCGGCCGATCCGGCCCGGAAATGCTGCAGGCCGTGGGCCACGCTCGCCGCGATGTCAGCGAGGTCGTCAGACAGCCGGGAGGAGACCAGCTCGGGCGGGTCGATGTAGGGGTCGAACACCTCGGTGAAGTCGTCGACACCCTCCAGCAGGACCGCGAGACGCTCCCGCATGATGTCCAGGTCGGGATCAGGTCCGGCATCAGGCTCGAACTCCTCGCGGGGTACGAAGTCCACCTGAACCCCGAGCCGCGCCCCGGCGAGGAGCAGCTGGCTGACCTCGAGAAGCAGCAGCGGAACGGCCGTTCCACGGTCACCCTCGAGGGCGATCGCCCGCAGGGCGATCAGGAAGCTGGCGCTCTGATCGGCAATGCCCTGAGCCAGCTCTTGCAGCTCGATGGACATGTCTTCACTGGCGTTGCTAGTCATCAACAGCTCGTCTTCCCTCAAAGGCTCGTCCTAGCGTGACTTCGTCGGCGTACTCCAAATCTCCCCCGACAGGCAGGCCGCTGGCAAGTCGGGTGACCCGCAGACCCATCGGCCGCAGCAGCCTGGTGAGGTAGGTCGCCGTCGCCTCACCTTCGAGGTTGGGATCCATCGCCAAGATGATCTCGACCACCTCGGCGTCACTCAGCCGCTGCATCAGCTCGCGGATGCGCAGCTGGTCGGGGCCGATCCCCTCGATCGGGCTGATGGCGCCTCCGAGCACGTGGTAACGGCCGCGGAACTCGTGGGTACGTTCGATCGCGACGACGTCCTTGGACTCCTCGACGACGCAGATCTGGCTCAGGTCACGACGCGGGTCGCGGCAGATCTTGCACTGCTCCTGCTCAGCGACGTTGCCGCAGGTGACACAGAACCGCACCTTGTCCTTGACCTCGACCAGGACGCTGGCCAGCCGGCGGACGTCGACGGGGTCGGTGTTGAGGATGTGGAACGCGATGCGCTGGGCGCTCTTCGGACCGACACCCGGCAGCCTGCCGAGCTCGTCGATGAGATCCTGGACCACCCCTTCGTACACCCGCGCACCTCCCTCGTGTCGCCCGCCGCATGTGGGCAGGAGGGAGACGGCTGCACGGCGCAGCGACCCCGACCGGAACTAGAAGCCTAGTTTGCCCGGCAGCTGTGGCTGGTCAGCGAAACCGCCGGTGAGCTCACCCATCTCGGCCGCGGCCATCCGCTGGGCGTTGGCGGCTGCATCATGGACGGCGGCGAGCACCAGATCCGCGAGTACCTCCGAGTCGTCGGGGTCGCAGACGGAAGGGTCGATCACGAGGCCGACCAGGTCTCCCGTGCCGGACACCGTGGCCCGAACGGCACCACCGCCGGCCGTGCCGTCAATGCGTGCTTCGGCGAGCCGCTCCTGTGCCTCCATCAACTGCTGCTGCATGGCTGCGGCCTGCTGGAGCATGGACTGCATGTCTGGCATTCCCTCGGGGAACATGACGCCTCTCGTGCTGCGACTAGGGCCGGTCCGGCCGATGTGCTCAGACCGGGTCGTGCCGGATGTCCTGGATGACCTCGGCGCCGAGCTCCCGGGTGAGGAGGTCGTGGGACGACAGCGCCGCATCGTCCATGACATCATCGTCGTCGTCGATGTCGGCTGCCTCCCGGGACTGCTTGGCGACGGCGACCTCGACCGAGCTGACGGACTGCCCTGCTCCGGATCTGGTCGGGCGGATCGCACCCTTTGCGGCCTTGATACCGGGTGAGCGGGCGGGTCGGTGCCCTGCCTCGTCCGGCTGCTCGGGGATGGCCTGTGTCGCCGCGGGCTCGTCGGCTCGCGACGTACGAGATCCTGACGGGTCCGTCGTCCCGTCGATGATCGCCTCGACCCGCCAGTCGACCCCCAGCTCGTCGATGAGCGCCTGATGCAGGATCTCGTCGGCGCCGCTGCGGGTGAAGCTGTCGCGGGCGCCTGAGGTGGTGAGCCCGATGGTGATCACCTCGGCATCGACGTCTTTGACGTGGGCGTTCTGGCTCAGCAGGATCCAGGCGTATCGGCGCACCCTCTTGACGCGGTCCAGAACGCCGGGCCAGAGCTGGCGTACGTCGACGAGCCCCAGGGCCACTCCCGGTGGTGTGGCGGACGCCGGCGGCTTGGCGGCTGCGGACGACGGCGGCGCTGCTGCATGGTGTGACCCCTCGTCCGAAGTAGGTGGCCGCTCGACCGAAGAACGTGACCTATCGTCCGGAGAGGGTGACCCCTCGGCGGGAGAGGGTGACCCCTCGGCCGAAGCAGGCGGCAACACGGCAGGGCGCGCAGTCGGCGGTGCGCCGATCTCACCCACCACGGACAGCCGGCGCTCGACTCGGTCGAGGCGCGCGCCCAGCCCCTCGCTGGACTCATCGGCCCCGGGGAGCAGGATCCGAGCGCACATCATCTCGAGCAGCAGCCGGGGGGCCGTCGCGCCACGCATGTCGGTCAGGCCCTGGCTGATGATGTCGGCTGCCCGGGTCAGGGCAGCCCGCCCGAAACGGGCCGCCTGGCCGGTCAGGCGCTCGTCCTGGTCTTCGGACAGCTCGATCAGGCCGCGGCTGGCGGCATCGGGCACCGCCGAGACGACGACGAGGTCGCGGAGCCGGTGCAGCAGGTCCTCGGCGAACCGGCGGGGGTCCTGCCCGGTGTCGACCACCTTCTCGATCACCCCGAAGAGGGTCGCCCCGTCGTCGGCGGCCAGCGCGTCGACCGTCTCGTCGAGCAGGCTGGCCGGGGTGTATCCGAGCAGAGCCGTCGCGAGCGCATACGTGACACCGTCCGGACCCGAGCCGCCGATCAGCTGGTCGAGCACCGAGAGGCTGTCGCGCACGGATCCCGCTCCCGCCCGAACGATGAGCGGGACGACTGTCGGCTCGATCGAGACCCCTTCGAGGCGGCAGAGGTCCAGCAGATAGTCGCCGAGCAGCTTCGGCGGAACCAGCCTGAACGGGTAGTGGTGAGTCCTCGACCGGATGGTACCGATCACCTTGTCGGGGTCGGTCGTCGCGAAGATGAAACGAACGTGCGACGGCGGCTCCTCGACGAGCTTGAGCAGAGCGTTGAAGCCCTGCGTCGAGACCATGTGCGCCTCGTCGATGATGTAGACCTTGTAGCGGGCCTTCATCGGGGTGAAGAAGGCGCGTTCGCGGAGGTCGCGCGCGTCGTCGACCCCCCCGTGGGAGGCAGCGTCGATCTCGATCACGTCGATGGAGCCGGGTCCGCCGCGAGCGAGCTCGACGCACGACTCGCACTCACCGCACGGTGTCGAGGTCGGACCCTCAGCGCAGTTCAGGGCGCGCGCCATGATCCGCGCGCTCGTCGTCTTACCGCAACCGCGCGGCCCGGAGAACAGGTATGCGTGGTTGACCCGGTTGTTGTCGAGCGCCTGCGACAGGGGCGTCGTCACGTGACCCTGGCCGATGACGTCGGCGAAGGTGTCGGGGCGATACCTGCGGTAGAGAGCGAGCGGAGCATCCACGGGGTCGACCTTAGCGCCGGGCGGCGACAGCTTCTGTGCCGAGATGAGGAGACCCCTCGCGCACCCGACAGAGCTCGCTTACCCTTGCTGCCTTCCGGCCCTGGGGGAGTTGGGCAAGGTGTCGCCACACGAGGGGCTGCGGTCGAGTGTAGGCGACCGGCGACAGCTCGGCCAACCCGTCGGAGGGCACCCGTGGGGCCTGCCGATTTAGGGTCCGAGCGCCGGGAGAGATAGCGTCTGCGGCGGAGGATTCGCATAGTGGCCTAGTGCGCACGCTTGGAAAGCGTGTTGAGTGAAAGCTCTCAGGGGTTCGAATCCCCTATCCTCCGCCACGCTGAACCAGCCGCTGACCTGGGAGAACGGCGTTCGCGGGCCGAGCGACTTCCGGTCGGCGTCGGCCGGTCCCAGCGCCCGTAGTCTCACTTCTAGTCTCAGTTGGTCCTCGGAGGTGTGCCCGCTTCGCGGCTGTGTCCCGCGCTCGACTGGTGTGGCAGCCCAACGGGCGCGCTCCGTCGGTGCGTCGCCGGACCGCGCGGGTCCACCACGGGGGCCGAGCCCGCATCTCAGAAACGACGGTGGTCAACAGCCGCCTTCACACGAGGATTGACATGCCGCCCTTCACGGCGAGAGCGTCTTCTTGCCGCGGCTGGCCGTCGATGGCTGCGCGTCATAGGCGGTATGACGTATCTCTGGGAGACGTCGGCGGTGCCGCGCGGGCCGCGTCTCGCTTGCGGATGAGCGCGCGCTGGGCTTATGCCCAGACCATTTGAGTCTGCTAGAACCAGACCAGCCGGTCCGGAATGCTAGGAGGCGTCATGACGACTGCAGAACTGCTCGGCGAGGAAGAATGGGTGACCGATGGCGGGCTCGAGACCGATCTCCTGTTCAACAAGGGAATCGACCTGCCGCACTTCGCGGCGTTCCCGCTACTCGAGTATGCCGACGGCCGCTCCTTGCTAGAGCAGTACTACGCCGAGTACGCGTCGATAGCCTCAACCGTGGGCGCGGGACTCGTGCTCGAGACACCGACCTGGCGCGCGAACCCCGACTGGGCGGCTCAGCTCGGCTACGACGCCGCAGCGCTCGACGCCATGAACCAGCGCGCGGTCGACCTGCTGCGATCGGTCGCTCAACGGGCTGACGTAGCGCGGGTACTGGTCAGCGGGGTGCTCGGGCCCCGAGGCGACGGATATGTAGCTGCAGGCATCGACGCGGAGGAGGCCTATGAGTACCACGCCCCGCAGGTCCGGTCGTTCGTGGAGGCAGGAGTCGACATTATTCACGCGATGACGGTCACCACCTCCAGCGAGGCGCTCGGCGTGATCCGCGCCGCACGTGCAACCGGCGTTCCCGTCGCCATCTCCTTCACCGTCGAGACCGACGGGACACTGCCCGACGGCACCCGGCTCGGTGTCGCCATCCGAACGCTGGACGCCGAGGACGCACCCGATTGGTACGGCGTCAACTGTGCACACCCCACACACCTGCAACCAGCGCTCGACGCCTCGGACGAGCTCTCGGAGCGCGACTCGTCGTGGAAGACACGGATCGCCGCGTTCCGTCCCAACGCCTCGACTCGCAGTCATGCAGAGCTGGACGAGATGGCCGAGCTTGATACCGGCGACCTCGCCCTGCTCACCAGCTCCACCGCGCACTTGCGCGAGGCGCTTCCCGGCCTTCAGGTCGTGGGCGGGTGCTGCGGTACCGATGCCAGCCACGTCGCTGCGTTGTGGGGAGCCCCGAGCCCGGTGGGGCGCTGAACGAGGAGTTCCGTCTTGCTCGCCGGCCGATCGAGGACGAGCCGCGGCTAGGGGCCAACCCGGCTGTTGGTTTCCTAGTGAGCTGCCCAAGAGTGCGTCGCCTTGTCTTCGGGTCAATCCTGGCCTTGACGGCACCATCGGTAGACGGTCATTCGCGGTTATGACTCACCCGATCATCACCCTGGACGCGGCGGTCAAGCGCTGGTCGCGGCCGTGGACATAGACGACTGGTTGCGGCCGGTGGCAGGGTAGGTGAGGTGAAGCGTCCACCTCCTCCACTCTTGGCGTTGGCCCAAGGTGCGCCGCCGCCCTCAGCAGTCCGTGCTGTGGCTGCCACCGCGATTACAGGTGCCTCTATCGCTATGGCGGCTGCTTCAGCGCGACAGTTCCGTCGCCAGGGCACCACGTTCGAGCCGTTCGATCCCTCCCGGGCGGCCGCACTGGTGACAACAGGCGTCAACGCGATGAGCCGCAATCCGATGTACGTCGGCATGGCCGGCTTGCTCGTCGCGAATGCGATGCGCCTCGGGTCCTGGACAGCCCTGCTCCCGGTTGCGGTCTTCACAGTTGTCATCGACCGCGTCCAGATTGCTGCTGAGGAGCCCGCGCTGCTCGCCAACTTCGGCGCTCAGTACGACTCGTACCGAGCGGCTGTACCACGGTGGCTGGATCTTCGATCGGTTGCGATCGCACGACAGGCACTTCGCTAGTCGCCCGGACTCGGACATCTTCCATGCCTGTCACTGTTTCCGGCGCCGTCAGTCACCCCGGGGATTCCGCGTCAGGTGCTGCGCTGGAAGGCGGCGGAAAGACCCGGCTTTCGGGGGTTTGGCGGCTGCCCGCATGCATTCGGGAGGATTGGGCGACACCGCCGAGGGTTTGCTCGTCGAGTTGGCTGCAGCGGCCGTTGATGATGGGCGACTGCAATTGAACGCGTTCGACCGAACGCTCGTCGGCGGTAGTCTCGTGGTTGGTGGACATCCTTGCGCTCGACGACACGGCCTTGGCCGACGACGCGGTGATGCGCGAGTTCTACGAGCTCGACCGGCGCGCCGACCTCCACGGCCGGCCGCACGCACCGTTCTGGGAGTTCCGGGAGTTCATTGGCACCTTCCGCTCGCCCGACAGCGGGGAGCGGCGGGAGCTGTTCGCGGCCTATGACGGTGACCGGATGGTGGGCAACGCCGTGCTGCGGTCGTTCCTGCTCGACAACACCGAGAAGGCGCGGTTTACGCTGAACGTCGAGGTGTCCGAGCGCCGGCGAGGCATTGGCCGGGCGTTGGCCGAGCGGCTCGAGCAGACCGCAAGGGACGACGGTCGGTCGCTGGTCCTGGCGGAGGCCACTTTGCCCTTCGGAGACCGCGATGGCCACGCCTACCGGCGCTTCGCCGAGGCGTGCGGCTACGAGCTCTCGAACTGGGAGGTCGTCCGCCACCTGACGCTTCCGGTCCCCGACGAGCGGATTCAGGAATGGATCGACGAGGCCGCGCCGCACCATGAGGGCTACACGGTCGAGACGTTCGTCGGCGGTGTGCCCGAGGACCTCGTCGAGTCGTTGTGCGCAATGCTCGGCCAGCTCGCGGTTGACGCTCCGACCGGCGCGGTTGACTTCGAGGAGGAGACGGTGACCGCGCAGAGGTACGCCGAGGCGGTGGCGGCCACGGCGGCGATGGGCTGCGCTTGGTATGAGACGGTCGCCGTTACACCCGACCCCGAGGTGGTGGCACAATCCACGCTTGTCATGTCGCTGGAGGAGAGCACAACGGTCTACCAGTGGGACACCTTCGTGCACCGCGAGCACCGCGGCCACCGGCTCGGTCTGGCCACGAAGGCGGTCAACCTCCGCGCGGTCCAGGGCGCGCGCGACGACCTGACCCTGGTAATTACCCAGAACGCCGAGACCAACGACTACATGGTTTCCATCAACGAGCGGATGGGATTCCGGCCGATCGAGATCGCGGCCACGTTCGCCAAGCGCCTCTGATCTTCGGCCCGGCCCGGGCCTTCTGATCGTCGCCACGCCCGCCTTGGCGTACCCGGGTGCTCACGCATCGTGTAGAGCGGATTCGCGCGAGGCGAATGGACCTGGCCGCGTCGACCGGGACGGGACCCGGCGGTAAAGACGCAAGCTGAATAGCGCTTCGACTCGCGCCAGCGAGCGTGCGCCTCGGGGCGGGCGCGCTGACGGCCGGCTTGACGCTTTCCCGCTGCCAAGACCTTGGGCCCCTCGACCGCGCGGTCTATCTGGGCGGTGTTGATGCGGGCCGCTTGCCTACACGCCGGCGACGTAGGCAGTCAGAAAGTGGACCCCGTGCCGGTCGAGGTTGCCGCGGGCTCGGTCGTAATGCTCGGTAGTGCGTGGATCGGCGTGCCGGGCCAGAATCTGAGCGTCACGGAGCGGTACACCTGCGTCGAGAGCGTTGGTGATGGCAGCGTGCCGCAGGGAGTGCGGGCTGATGTGGCGCGGGATACCGGCGACCTTCGCGATCCTGGTGACCATGCGGTAGACGTCGCGGCGGTCGATTGGCTTGCCGGACAACGGCCGAAGGACGAGTCGACCGCTGGTGCGCTGTCCCCGGCAGGTTTCCAAGACGCGGAGGACGGGCACGGTGATCGGCATAGTCGCGGGCTTGTTGCCCTTGCCAACCAGGTGCAGCACTCGGTGGCCCCGTAACGTCTCGACGTAGTCCTCGATCCGCACGGCCGCGGCTTCGGACGCTCTGAGCGCGTTGATGCCGAGCAGGTAGGCCAAGGCGCCGTGATGGACGGTGAGGGTCTGAGCGACTTGCAGGAAGCGGATGAGTTCGAGCCGGTCCAGTCCCTGGGTTCGGGACTCGTCACGGTGGACCTTCGGGAGTCGCGCGTAGACAGCCGGATCGGACACGATCAGGCCGTCGATGTGCGCGAACCGGAAGAACCCTCGCACCGCGTGCATCGTCGTGACGACTGAAGAGTCCATCAGCCCCGAGTCACCGAGCTGCCGGATGTAGAGCTCGACGTGGGCGCGCTGGATCCCTTCGAGGGGGTCGAGACCGTTGCTCTCACACCAGGCGAACCAGCGTCGTAGACGGTATGAGTGAGGGCTGAGGCCTCGCTCGCAAGTGGTCGTGGGTTGCCGGGCAGGCTCGGGCCTGTCAGGTAGAGCCAACAGTTGCGGGAGGCCTCAGTGATTTACGAGCGTACGAGTGTCGGTCTGGATGTGCAC
>JBBSET010000009.1:0-80415 GCA_038239485.1 Propionibacteriales bacterium | reverse complement strand
GACTTCGTCGAGATGTTCGTCGGCGTCGGCGCCTCGCGGGTGAGGGACCTCTTCGAGCAGGCCAAGGAGAACGCGCCTGCCATCGTCTTCATCGACGAGATCGACGCCGTGGGACGGCACCGTGGTGCCGGCCTCGGCGGTGGACACGACGAGCGCGAGCAGACCCTGAACCAGCTGCTCGTCGAGATGGACGGGTTCGACGTCCGGGGCGGCGTCATCTTGATCGCGGCCACCAACCGACCTGACGTGCTCGACCCCGCGCTGCTCCGACCCGGACGCTTCGACCGGATGATCGGGGTGTCGGCGCCCAACATGGACGGCCGCCACAAGATCCTCCAGGTCCACTCGCGGGGCAAGCCGATCGCGGCCGACGTCGACCTGCTGAACGTCGCTCGGCGTACCCCCGGCTTCACCGGCGCGGACTTGGCCAACGTGCTCAACGAGGCTGCCCTCCTGACCGCGCGCAAGGACAAGAAGATGATCGACGAGGCCTTCCTCGACGAGGCCATCGACCGGGTCAGCATGGGTCCGCAGCGCCACTCGCACATCATGAGCGAGCAGGAGAAGCTGATGACCGCCTACCACGAGGGCGGTCACGCGCTCGTCGCCGCGGCGCTCCCGGGCACGGACCCGGTCACCAAGATCACCATCCTCCCGCGCGGTCGCGCCCTCGGCTTCACCCAGGTGCTGCCCGAGGGCGACAAGTCGTCGGTCTCACGCAACGAGCTGCTCAACCAGCTGGCGTACGCCCTTGGCGGCCTCGCCGCCGAGCAGCTGATCTTCCACGACCCGACCACAGGCTCGTCCAGCGACATCGAGAAGGCCACGAAGGTGGCCCGCGCGATGGTGACCAGCTACGGCATGAGCGACCGCCTCGGGGCGGTCAAGCTGGGCGAGGACAACGGCGAGCCGTTCCTCGGCCGCGACATCGGCCACATGCGCAACTACTCCGAAGAGATCGCCGCCATCATCGACGACGAGGTCAACAAGCTGCTCACGAACGCCCATCAGGAGGCGTTCGACATCTTGGTGACCAACCGCGACGTGCTCGACGAGCTGGTGCGGCAGCTGCTCGAACGCGAGACGATCGACCGCAAGGGCCTCGCCGTGATCTTCGGGCAGCTCCGGATGCGCTCCGAGCGGCCGGCCTGGACCGGCTCCGACACGCGAATCGCGTCCAAGATCCCCCCGGTCGACGTACCCGCAGGGCTCAACGGCCGACCGGAGCCCGCCGGGGAGATCACCGTGTCGCCAGGCACGGAGACTCCGCAGAGCCCACTACCGGGTGAGGTCGGGCTGCCGCCGTCCGGCCCGCCCGGCACACCGCCGTCGGGGCCTTCGCTCGGCCCGCCGATGTCGTCGCAGGACTGACATGACCACCGACTCCGCGGTCGAGGCCGAGGTCCGTTCGATTCCGGACTTCGACTATGCCCGGGCGGAGGCGGCGGTGCGCGAGCTGCTGATCGCCGTCGGTGAGGACCCCGACAGAGAGGGACTGCAGGACACTCCGGGCCGGGTCGCGCGTTCGTACGCCGAGATCTTCGCCGGACTGCGTATGGAGGCCGCCGACGTGCTGACGACCACCTTCGACGTCGGGCACGACGAGCTGGTCCTGGTGAAGGACATCGAGGTGTGGTCGACCTGTGAGCATCACCTGGTGCCGTTCATGGGAGTGGCCCACGTCGGCTACATCCCGAGCCGCGATGGCCGGATCACCGGTCTGTCGAAGCTGGCCAGGCTGGTCGACGTCTACGCCCGCAGGCCGCAGGTCCAGGAGCGGCTGACGACCCAAGTCGCCGACTCGGTGATGCAGATCCTGCAACCACGCGGCGTCATCGTGGTGATCTCCTGCGAGCATCTGTGCATGACCATGAGGGGTGTCCGCAAGCCTGGTGCGAGAACCGTGACCAGCGCTGTTCGGGGCCAGCTTCGCGACCCAGCAACGCGTGCCGAGGCGATGAGCCTCATCCTCGGCTAGCCAGATGACCCTCGCTCCGGCGCCCGTCGTCGCAGGGCTGCCACAGCCCGGACGCTGCCTGGTCATGGGCATCATCAACGTGACCCCTGACTCCTTCTCCGACGGTGGCCAGTGGCTCGAGGCTGACCGTGCCATCGCCCATGGCCGGGAGCTGATGTCTCACGGCGCGGACATTCTCGACGTCGGCGGCGAGTCCACCCGTCCGGGCGCCATCAGGCCGGACCCGGACGAGGAGCTGGACCGTGTCATCCCGGTGGTGTCCGGGCTGACTCAGGCAGGTGCCGTCGTGACCATCGACACCATGCGCTCAGAGGTGGCCCGCGCCGCCGTAAAGGCAGGGGCCGCGGGGGTCAACGATGTCTCCGGCGGACTCGCCGACCCAGCCATGCTGCGTACCGTGGCGGACCTCGGCGTCGCGATGATCTGTATGCACTGGCGAGGCCACTCCACCCGGATGCAGGACCTGGCGACATACGACGACGTGGTCGGCGACGTCATCTCGGAGCTGAGCCGCCGGGTCGACGCCGCGGTCGCGGCCGGTGTGGCCCGTGAGCATCTCGCCATCGACCCCGGCCTGGGCTTCGCCAAGACGGCCGATCACAACTGGGCGCTCCTCGCCGCCCTGGACCGGCTCGTGGCCGTCGGCCTCCCGGTCGTGGTCGGTGCCTCACGGAAGGCTTTTCTGGGTGCGCTGCTGGACGACGGGGCCGGTCAGCCTCGTCCTCCCGCCGGACGCGACGACGCGACCGCTGCCGTGTCCGGTCTCGCCGCCACGCGCGGAGTCTGGTGTGTGCGGGTACACGACGTCCGCCGTTCGCGCGACGCCGTCGCCGTCGCCACCCGGTGGACCGCGGAGGCGGGGCGGTGAGCGGCGCTGTCGACAGCGTGCTGGCCGTGCACGCGCAGTTCTACGCCGCCTTCGAGCAGGCAGACTACGACGCCATGCAGGACCTCTGGTGCACCGACGACGGGATCGTCTGCGTGCATCCGGGCGCGCAGCCGATCCGCGGCCGCAGCTCGGTGATGCGGTCCTGGATGGCGCTGATGGCCAACACGCCGTACATCCAGTTCTTCCTCACCGGTGTGGACGCGGTGGTCGTCGGCGAGCTCGCCTCGGTGACCTGCACCGAGAACGTCCTCTCTGCCGCGCCCGACACCTCGCTCGGGGTTTTCGCGGGTGGAAGCGCCGCGGCGACGAACGTATTCCGACTGACACCGGCCGGCTGGCGGTTGTGGATCCACCATGCTTCACCGGTACTGTCGGCATCTGTTACCGATGAGGCCGAGCCCGACGAGGGAGGTGCGTGATGACGCACAGGGAGGAACGGCCGACGGACCGGCTGAGGCTTCGTGGTCTTCGCGCCGTCGGGTACCACGGCGTGCTCGAAGTCGAGCGCCGAGAGGGCCAGGAGTTCGTCGTCGACGTCGAGCTGGCCCTTGACACCCGCCGCGCTGCCGAGGCTGACGAGCTGGCCGAGACCGTCCATTATGGTGAGCTCGCCGAGCGGCTGCACGAGGCCATCAGCAGCGACCCGGTCGACCTGATCGAGACTCTCGCCCAGCGGCTGGCAGACGTCTGCCTGGCTGAGGCGCCGGTCACCGCCGTCGACGTGACGGTTCACAAACCTGAAGCACCTATCCGGGTGGCGTTCGACGACGTCAGCCTTACTATCCACCGGAGCCGAGATGACTGAGACGCCGAATCCCAACATCGACCCCGACACCCTCACCGGCGAGATGCGCCCGATCCGCCCTGCTGTCTTGTCGCTCGGCAGCAATGTCGGCGACCGCGCCACCAATCTGCAGGGCGCCGTCGACGCGCTCGCCGATACCCCGGAGGTCTACACCGTCGCGGTCTCCTCGGTGTACGAGACCGCCCCGGTCGACGCCGCCCCCCAAGACTCGCCCGACTTCCTCAACGCGGTGCTGCTCGTGGACACCACCCTGTCGGTCAACATGCTGCTCGAGCGGGCCCAGGCGGTCGAGGCGGCCTTCGGCCGTGAGCGAGGCGAGTCCAACGCACCGCGGACCCTCGACGTCGACCTGATCGTCGTCGGTGACCGGCTCTCCGACACCGACGAGCTCACGCTGCCCCACCCGCGGGCGCACGAGCGCGCGTTCGTCCTGGTGCCGTGGCACGAGATCGACCAGCAGGCGCAGATCCCGGGCAAGGGGAAGATCGCGGACCTGCTGACCGACCTCGACACGAGCGGAGTGACGCACCGGGCCGACCTCGAGCTCGAGATCTAGGAGCAAGGGGGACTTGGCCGACCAGCCGGACCCGCCGCAAGGGACGATCGGTCCCACCCGTGCTCGCTACCTCCTGGCAGCATTCGCCGTCGGCGGGTGCGCCGGATACCTGCTGGTCCTCTTCTCGGAGCAGGTCAGCGGCACCGCGCCAACCGTCCAGTGGAGCGCTGTCGCGGTGCTGGCGGTGATCGCCGCCGTCCTGCTCGCGCACGCCTACTCGACGTACCGCTCCGTCCACCGCGACCGGGCCCGGCTGGAGCCGCATCGAGCAGTGAACCTGCTGATGCTGGCCAAGGCGTGTGCGCTGGCGGGTGCGCTTGTCGCCGGCGGATACACCGGCTTCGCGTCACAGTTCCTGGACCGGCTCGACGTCTCGCTGCCCCGCCAGCGGGTGAACACGTCGTTCGCGGCGGCCGCCGCGAGCCTCGCCATCGTGATCAGTGCGCTGCTCCTCGAGCGCGCCTGCCGGGTTCCCCGCGACCCCGAGGAATAGCATCGGCACATGTCCGGTCGGCGACGGGTCCAGCGCAGTGTGCGGACGACCGTAGCGGCTGGACTCGTGGTGGCTTCAGCGGTTCTCGTGGCGGCCGCCCTCGTCGTCGGCGCCGCGGTTGTCGTCGGGCTTGCGGCGGTCGGGTCGGTGCTGCTTGGGGTTGCCGCGGCCCGGATCTTGTACGCCGAGGTGGTTCAGACACGCCACCGGGCTGCGCGCGACCGCGCTGACCAGGCCCGGGCCTTCGGCACCGCGCTGACGGCGGCCTACGTGGAGCACACGGAGTTCAGGACCACACTCACCTCGCGGCTTGCGGCACGGGACCGGGCGATCGCCGAGCTGGCCGCGACAGTCCGGCTGGTCGACAGCCGTGCCGACGAGGCCGCTGCCCTGGCTGTCCGCGAAACGCTGCGGGCTGAACGCGAGCAGCAACGCGCCGATGATGCCCAAGGTCGCTTGAGCGCGCTGCTCGACGAGGTCCTTGCCTACCAGGTGCCCCCGCTCCGGCCGGACGAGCCCGCCGAGGGTGAGGACGACGCTGACGCGCTGTCGACCGTCGTCGACTTGCTGGCATGGGAAGAGCGATCCATCACCTCGACCACCTCAGCCGACGTACGCAAGCACGCCTGACCGCTTCGGTTGGCCGGACCCTTCGGGCAGGTCGAGCAGAGGAGTCCGAGTCTGGCGTGCCTGCGCCGACCTGGGACTCGGCTGTTTCCGGGTAGGGCCTGTCCGGCCGGGCACGGGGCCCTGGACTGCGCTAGTGCAGCGGGCCCGTCGTCGTGACGCTGACGCCCTCGATACCGACGCCCTCGTCCTCGGCGGCGACCGAGCGGCGAAGCGCCTCATGCAGCGTGTTGGGGGTGAGGACTCCGAGGAAGGTGTCCCCGTCGAGGACGGCCACCCAGCCTGCGTCCCACTGCAGCATCGTCGACAGTGCGTCCTTGAGCGAGGCGTCGTGCGATACCCAGGCGTCCATCCGCTCGACGCGGTCCCCCACGGTCCCGCTGCCCTGGCTGCGGTCAGCACCGATCCACCCCCGCAGGTTGTCCTCGGAGTCCAGGACCACCGACCAGCGGGCATCGGCGGCATCCATGTCGAGGTGAGCCTCCGACAGCATGTCGTCGATGTGGACGATCGGCGGTCGCTCCAGGTCACTCAGGTCGATCGGCGTAACGGCGAGCCGCCGCAACCCTCTGTCCGCCCCGACGAACTCGGCCACGAAGTCGTCGGCCGGAGCGCCGAGCACCCGCGCGGGCGTGTCGTACTGGGCCAGTCGTCCGCCGGGCTCGAACACGGCCACCCGGCTGCCGAGACGGACCGCCTCCTCGATGTCATGGGTGACGAGTACGACCGTCTTGGCCAAGGTGGCCTGGATCTCGAGGAACTGGTCCTGCAGCCGAGCCCGAACGACCGGATCCACGGCCCCGAAGGGCTCGTCCATCAGCAGCACGTCAGGATCGGCAGCCAGCGCTCGCGCGACACCAACCCGCTGCTGCTGACCGCCTGACAGCTGGGCCGGGTAGCGCTTGCCGAACTCCGACGGCTCGAGGCCCATGGTGGCGAGCAGCTCGTCGGCGCGCTCGTTGGTGCGCTTGCGGTCCCAGCCCAGCAGCTTCGGGATGGTGGCCACGTTGGCGTGGACGGTCTGGTGCGGGAAGAGCCCGATCTGCTGGATGACATAGCCGATCCGCCGGCGCAGCTGCACCGGGTCGATATGGGTGACATCCTCCCCATCGAGCTCGATCCGGCCGGTCGTCGGCTCGATCAGCCGGTTGATCATCTTCAGGGTCGTGGACTTCCCACAGCCCGATGGTCCGACGAGCGTCACGAGCTCTCCGCGCGGAACGTCGAGGTCCAGCTCCCGGACTGCCACCGTGCCGCCGGGATATGTCTTGCC
Organism: Propionibacteriales bacterium; assembly: GCA_038239485.1. Classification (GTDB taxonomy): domain Bacteria; phylum Actinomycetota; class Actinomycetes; order Propionibacteriales; family Nocardioidaceae; genus DASQEH01. The sequence continues at coordinate 73,794 of JBBSET010000009.1, read as the reverse complement.
GACCCCGGCGAGCCGGATCATCAGGTCTTCGCTACCGTCCATGGCATGACCCTAGCCGCGGCGTCGGCGGACTCGTGCTACAGCCTCTTCGTCAACCACTGGTTCTGTCCGTCGTACATCCACGACTACTGGAACTCGCAGGGCGGACTGTGGCCGTCGACCAAGCAGCATGCCGAGATCACCGTCATCTCGGTGCTGGTCGGTCTGCTCGTCGCGATCCCGCTGGCTGTCCTCGCCCGCCGGTTCTCCAGCCTGGAGACCCTCATCCTCGGCGGAGCCACGATGATCTACACGATCCCCTCGCTGGCGTTGTTCCCCCTCCTTGTGCCTTTCACCGGAATCACAGAGAAGACGGTGATCATCGGTCTGGCGTTGTACTCGCTCACGATCCTCGTTCGCAACACGCTGGCCGGGCTCCGTGGCGTACCGGACCATGTCCGCGAGTCCGCTCGGGGCATGGGCTACGGCCCCACCCGCCTGCTCCTCACCGTGGAGATCCCGCTCGCGCTCCCGGTGATCATGGCCGGCCTGCGGGTTGCGACCGTCTCCACAGTTGCCCTCACCACGATCGGCTCGATCGTGGCCTACGGAGGCCTCGGGAACCTGCTTGCCGACGGCGTCCAGACGGACTTCAAGGCCCAGATCCTGGCCGCGAGCGTGCTGTGCGTGCTGCTCGCGTTCCTCCTGGACGCCGGGCTGCTCAGTCTGCAGCGCGCGCTGACGCCATGGGCACGAAAGGGCCGCCGATGATCCAGGACGCTTTCTCCTATATCTTCACCGGTGCGAACTGGCGCGGCTCCGAGGGCATGCTCGTGCAGCTGGGGGAGCAGCTACTGCTCACCGTGACGGCACTGCTGTTCACGGCCCTCATCGCGCTCCCGGTCTCGCTGGTCCTCGGACATCTCGGCCGTGGCGGCTTCCTCGCGATCAACATCTCGAACATCGGCCGGGCGGTGCCGACCTTCGCCGTCTTGATCCTGCTGTCGGTCGGCCCCGTCGGAACCGCCGTCCTCGGTCCTTACGGACGCGCGGGGCTGGCGACTCTCATCGCTCTGGTGCTCTTCGCGCTGCCGCCCATCATCACCAACGGGTACGTCGGCATGCGCGAGGTCGACCGGGCCACGGTCGAGGCGGCCAAGGGGATGGGGATGAACGGGCGCCAGCTGTTCTTCTCGGTCGAGCTTCCCCTGGCCATGCCGCTGATCCTCACCGGTCTGAGGCTGGCGCTCGTCCAGGTCTGGGCGACCGCGACGATCGCGGCATTGGTGGCGGGGCCCGGACTCGGCAACGTGATCACCGCCGGCTTCTACCGCAACGACTACGGCAAGGGCCTCGCCGGCGCGCTCGTTGTGGCGGCCATCGCGCTCGTCCTCGAAGGCCTTGCGGCCCTTGCCGAGCGGTACGTGAACCCGCTCGCGAAGGCGGACCGACGGCAGCGGGCTTTGGTCGCGGTTGTGTAACGGTCTGGGGTTTGTCGGTCACAGGTGACATGATTCCTGACAGATTCGGGTGCCACCCGGTACCCGACCGGACACGCGTAGCCAGACGTCTTGGTTGCGGGACACAGAAGGCGGTACACGGGATGCGAATCGGACGTGCCCTAGGACTCGGGCTGGCACTAGCCACGCTCACGGTCGGCACAGCGTGCTCCAACAGCTCACCCTCGGGGTCCTCGAACACCACACCGAGCGGCGGCACAACAAGCAGCGGCACCACTGACAAGGGCACCGTCGTCATCTCCGGCCAGAACTTCGGCGAGATGCAGATCATGGCCTCGATGTACCAGCAGGTGCTCCAGAACGCCGGCTACACGGTGCCCACGCCGAAGCTGGTCACGACCCGCGACACGTACGTACCCGAGCTGAAGAGTGGCAGCGTCGACGTCGTTCCCGACTACCTTGCCGGGATGGCGGACTTCCTCCAGGCGGATGCGAACGGCGCCAACGCCCCGATCATCTCCACGCACAGTCCGACCGCGACGCTCAAGAAGCTGAAGCCGCTCGCCGACGCGGCCGGTATCACCATGCTCAAGCCTGCTCAGGCCACCGACCAGAACGCCTTCGCGGTCACAACCGACTACGCGAAGCAGAACAACCTCACCACACTGTCCGATCTTGCCGCCCTGAAGAAGCCGATCGTGCTGGCGGCGCCACCGGACTGCATGGGCCGGTCGGACTGTGAGGGCGGCCTCAGCAAGGTCTATGGCCTCGACATCACCAAGATCATCCCGCTCGACTTCGACTCGGCGGCGGCCAAGGACTCCGTGACCAAGGGCGAGTCACAGCTCGGCGAGGTGGCCACGACGGATGGTGCGCTGAGCCAGGAGGGGCTGACGGCGCTGGCCGACAACAAGGGCATCCAGCCGGCTCAGAACCTGATCCCGGCCACCAACAGCGCCTTCATCAAGGCCAACCCGGACGTCGCCACCGTCCTCAACAAGCTCTCGGCGACGTTGACGACAGCCGACCTGGCCAAGATGGACCTTGACGTGTCTGTCAACCGGCAGCAGCCAGCAGACGTCGCCAGGGCGTACCTGCAGAGCAAGGGCCTGATCTAGACGACCCTCACCCGGCAGGCCCGACCATCGGGCCCGCCGGGAGAGTGGTTCGGCTACTTGTCGATGTCGCCGACGACGAAGAACATCGAGCCGAGGATCGCGACCATGTCGGCCACGACGCACCCGGTGAGCATCGACGGCAGTACCGCGATGTTGTTGAACGACGCCGAGCGGAGCTTGAGCCGCCACGGAGTCTTCTCGCCGTGCGACACGAGGAAGTAGCCGTTGATGCCCAGCGGGTTCTCGGTCCAGCAGTAGATGTGGCCCTCCGGTGCCTTGAGGATCTTCGGCAGCCTCACGTTGATCGGCCCCTGCGGTAGCGACGCAATCCGGTCGACGCAGGCATCGGCAAGCCCCAGCGACACCTTGACCTGGTCGAGCAGCAGGCCGTAGCGCGCGTAGCAGTCCCCGGCTTCGCGGGTGGGGATGCTGAGCACCCCCGATGCCGTCAGTTCGTCGTACGCGAGATACGGGTCGTCGCGCCTCAGGTCGAAGTCCACTCCCGAGGCCCGGGCGATCGGCCCGCTGACGCCGTACTGCGCGATGGCCGCGGGCGACAGCACACCGACACCCCGGGTACGGGCTCGGAAGATCTCGTTGCCGAAGATCAGATCCTCGATCTGCGGCAGCCGCGAGCGCACGGCGGACACGGCCGCAGCGACCCGGCCGAGCCAGCCAGCAGGCAGGTCCTCCTTCAGCCCGCCGACCCGGTTGAACATGTAGTGCATCCGGCCGCCGGAGATCTCCTCCATCACCTCCTGGATCGTCTCTCGCTCACGGAAGGCGTAGAAGATCGGCGTGATCGCGCCGACTTCGAGCGGGTACGACCCGAGGAACATCAGGTGGTTCAGCACCCGGTTGAGCTCGGCGAGCAGCATCCTTGCCCAGACGGCGCGGACCGGCACCTCCATGCCGAGCATCCGCTCGACGGCGATGACCACCCCGAGCTCCGACGAGAAGGCCGACAGCCAGTCGTGGCGGTTCGCCAAGACGATGATCTGGCGGTAGTCGCGCACCTCGAACAGTTTCTCGACGCCGCGGTGCATATAGCCCACGATCGGCTCGCACGAGACGATTCGCTCCCCGTCGAGGACGAGCCGCAGCCGGAGCACGCCGTGGGTGGCGGGATGCTGTGGACCGATGTTGAGGATCATGTCCTCGGTGGCGAGCTCGCTGCCGGCCCCCGACCCGCCGCGCTCGTAACCGCCGAACCCGGTCGCGCCCGCGCCCATGCCGACGATGCGCTGCTCACTCACGCGAGTCATGCTCCCACGTCCGTCCGCCGACGGGCCGTGAGCAACCAGTGGAACCCGCCGAGCCCGGCTGCGTCGGTCAGCTCGGCTGCCTCACCGACCCTTGCCAGCGCCCGGACATACGCCGCGGGGTCACGGGAGGCGAGGTCGAGAGGCGGACGTGTGGCTCCGATGCCGAGGCTCCGCAGCATCTGATGCTGGCTGCCGAGAGATCCCCCGACCCGGTCGGCGAGTGCGTCCATCGCGACCGCGGCGGTGACGTCGTGCTCGCCGTCGAGGGCGAGCGGTCGGAGCCGGCCGTCGCGGTACGACACCATGCTGCCGCGTCGAGGGCGGTTGTCCCGGAGGTGGCCGTAGTCGATCGCCAGGCACCAGCCCGTGCGCACCCGGGCGGAGGCGGCAGCCCAGAAGTCCTCGCGCGACAGTCCCACCTCGGCTCGCTGGCCGGGCTCCTGGATCGGCCACCACCGGTCGAGCCACGCCGAGACATCCTCGTCCAGCTCCGCGCCGAGGCGCTCGCGGCCGGTGCTCGGCTGCACCTCCACCTGGCGGACGACTCCCGACTCGTCGCGCTCCACCACGTCACACGCGATATCGTCCAGCAGCTCGTTCGCCACCAGCAGCCCATCGACGCCATCGGGTATCTCGCTCGTCCAGTCGACTCCCGCAGGCAGCGCCGGCGGTCGCGCGCGGAGCTCCACACCGACCAGCCGCAGGTCGGGAGCCATGCCGTGCAGCTGGCCCAACAGCTCACCGTCCCCCGAACCGACGTCGACGACGGTGTCGACAGCCAGCTCGCGGGCGAGCTCGAGCAGCGCCCCGGCGAACAGCGGCGAGGCGTGCACCGACGTACGGAAGTGGTCTCGCGGAACAGCCCGACGGTAGAAGCCGGCCGGCCCGTAGAGCGCCTGGGACCAAGCGGCCCGCCACGTCATCCAGCCGGCGGCTGAGGTCATCTGGTCACCGTATTGCGTCGGCGGGCTGCGCTACGTTGCGCGCATGAGGTTCGCCGTCAACATCCCGCCGTTCACCGACCCCGCGACCATCCTCGAGATGGCCCGTGACGCTGAGGAGGCGGGATGGGACGGCGTCTTCCTTTGGGACCACCTCCAATGGTCGACGCAGACCAGGCCCGACGTTCACGACCCGTGGGTACTCCTCGGCGCGATCGCCCTACAGACGGATCGGGTGGTCATCGGCACCCTGGTCACCCCGTTGTCCAGACGGCGACCCTGGGTGGTCGCCAAGCACCTGGTCACCCTCGACCAGCTCAGTGGCGGCCGGGTCGTCTTCGGCGTCGGTCTCGGCGAGCCCCCTGACGGGGATTTCAGCGCCTTCGGCGACGAGGCCGACCCACGGGTCCGGGCGGCGATCCTCGACGAGGGCCTCGATGTGCTGGACCAGCTGCTGCGTACCGGGCACGCCAGCCACCATGGTGACCACCTGAGCGTCGACGGCGATCTCCGCCCCGGCCCCGTCCAACAGCCGAGGCCGCCGATCTGGGTGGCCGGTGTCGTGCCCAACCAGCGCCCGCTTCGACGGGCCCGCCGGTGGAACGGCGTCGTACCCATCGGCTCGACCGACCTGCTGACGCCGCAGGCGCTCAGCGACTACCTCGGCGACGACGTCGCGCCCGGCTGGGACGTGGTCGCGTCGTGGGCCGACGGTGTCCCGGCCGACGAGTACGCCGACGTCGGGGCCACCTGGCTGATCGAGTCGACGTGGCCGGTCGATGACTGGGTGGGCGAGTTCCACGCCCGAGTCAGGCGCGGGCCACGCAGGGACTGAGCCACCGCGCCGAGGCGCCACTACCGGAAGCACCCGACCACGCCGGGTAGATTCCCCCTGTGACGATCGCGGGGAGGCCAGGCGCCGGCCCGGGCGCCGATACGTGAGGGGCGCCGCCCCGCGTCGCCACCCATCGTCGCCACCGACCGTGTCGGCGTCGGCCCTCGTCAGAGGATGCGACGCGGCCATCGACCTTGTCGTCGTGGCGATGGCCACCTGGACCGTCGTCTACCACGGCTGCCTCATCGCGAGCATCGGCGTGGGATGGGCGCTGGTCCTCGAAGGCTTGGCGCTCAGCGCGTGCCTGGCCTGGCGGATCCGCCGCTGGCGGCGACCCGCAGCTACGCCAGACCCCGTCGACGCTGATCCCCCTGCCCTGAGCGGAAGCTCCGCGGTGGGTCGCTGGCGCCGCCGAGCGCCCTCGGCGAAGACAGCCCGCGCCGCGGTGGTGGCAACGGTGGTACTGGCTCTCGGCGCCGCGGTCGCGATGGCCGTCGACGCCCCGTGGTCACTGGTCGCCACGACATGGCTGCTGGCGGCACTGATAGGCACGGCGTGGGCATACCTCGACCTGCCGGCTTCTCCGGGCAGCGGCGACGACCAGACACGGGACGAGTCGGCCGTTGCGGAGCCTGCCCAGGACGCAGCCGACCATCGAAGCGCCATCGTGGCTTTGGTCTGGGCGGTGCTGCTGGCGGTCGTCTCGCTTTCGCTGCTGCGGCCGAACCCCGACGACGTCTACTACCTCAACTTGTCCCAGTGGGTTGCCGACCATGGCACGTTCCCGGTCCGTGACACGATCTTCTCGAACCTGGTCTACCCGATGTCGGCGTGGCCGCCGATGGCGTCGTACGACGCTCTGGTGGGCACCGTCGCGCACGTCGCGGGCGTCCGAGCCGCGGCCGTCGCCTATCTCGCAGTACCGCCGGTCGCAACCGCGCTGTCCGTCCTGGCGCTCTGGCGACTGCTCCGGGCCTGGCGGGTCAAGGCGGTCGGGCTCGCCCTGTCGTCCGCGCTGATATTCCTGGTGCTCGACAACTCCTCCAAGCACACCCCGGCCACGTTGTTCGTGTCGCGGCTGTGGCAGGGCAAGGTCGTCTTCCTGTGCCTGATGGTGCCGGTCCTGCTCGTCTACGCCGTGCGCTATCTGGAGCGACCCACCCGCGAGAGGGCGGGCTGGCTGTTTCTCGGCGGGGTCGCAGCGGTCGGCATGACGACGACGGCCATGTTCCTCGTGCCGCTCATCGCGGCGGCCGGGATGGCGCCGCTGGTGGTCCGCTCGATGCGGCGCGCGGCGTTCGGGTACGCGGCGATGGCGGGCTACGCCCTGGCCGCCGGTGTCGTGACCAAGGCCGTCGGAGGTCGTGCCGCCGACGACTTCGTGCGGGGGACCATCCGGTTCGAGCCGTCCTGGTTCGGTCACCAGGTCTTCGCCGACGGAGTCACTGCCCTGGTCGCCGTGGCGGCCGTGCTGCTCGGCGTGCTCCTCGTGCCGCACCCGGCAGCGCGGGTCACGACCGGCCTGTGCGCGGTCTTCGTCGGCATCACGTACATCCCCGGGTTCACCCATCTGTCGTTCGACCTGGTCGGGCTGGGCCCGACCCTGTGGCGGATGTCCTGGCTGGTCACCGCGGGAGCCTTGGTGGGTGTCGCGGTGACGAGGCTGAGCGAGCGGGTCTCCGCGACGGGGCTTCGAGCCGCGGGGCCGGTCGGACTTGCCGTCCTGCTGGTCGTGTTCGGCGACCCCGTCTGGTCGGGGGCGACCCTCGCGTCCTGGGACGCGCCGCTCCACTACCAGCGGCCGGCGGACACCGTCGGCCTGGCGAACCGGGTGATCCGGGAGGCCGACCCCGGCGATCTGGTGCTGGCGCCGACGCCACTGTCCCTCACCATCACCGTGCTCACGACCACGATCCATACCGTCGACCCTCGCGACTACTTCATGGACTACCTGAGCGACAACCGAGGCTTCCAGCATGCCAAACGGGTGCAGCTGGCGGAGTTCGTCAGTGGGGTGGCGAAGGTTGGTCGCCCCGTGCTCCGGCGCGACCTCCGGGCGCTGAGCGTCGACGTGGTCTGCCTGGACGCGTCGAACCGGGGAGGGATCGCCAAGGTGGCTCGGTTGGGGTACCGCCCGTCATCTCGCTCGAGCGGCTATCGCTGCCTGGTCCGCTAGGAGTTCGGACCCAGCACATGCTGCGCCGCGCCCAGTGGCCGCCGCCCCCGCGGGATGTCGGCCTTGACCAGGGGTCTGTCGGCGCCAGGTAGCCATCGCCTGGTGACGTGGTCGATGACGTGCATACCGTCGGGGGACTCGATGCGCACGACGCGCTCGAGCTCGTTCTCGCGCCCTTCCTTGAGCGCCGAGAACACCTCCCACTCACGTCGCTTGCGGCCGGTCCGGGGGCTGGTGGCGAAGGCGTCCGGGCTGGTCCAGTGGGAGATCTCGTCCGCGTCGAGATACTTCAGCTCCACGGCAAGGCCCTCGGGCGCCCGGATGATGCGGTCGTCGTCACGCATGACGCGCATCTCCCACTCGAAGGCCTTGACGAACGTATGGGCGGCGTTCATCGGGTAGCCGTAGAACTCCATGTTGCGCCACCCGAGGTCGAGGTACGCGACGCGGTCGTCGGCGACGAACAGCGGATGGCGCGGGATGGCGATGATCGCCTCCGTCGACTGGACCTGCCAGCCGAGCGAGTCCAGGACGGCGACACCCTCGGCCGTGAGCACCATGTCGCCGTCCCATTTCAGGGAGTAGGCGGTGCGGACCTGGGAGAAGGCCCAGTTGTAGTAGTAGGCCAGGCTGTGGACCGAGCGCTCCGGGGTGGCGAGGTGCTCCGGGCCGCATCGGCTGACCTGGAAGGGGTAGCCAACGATGGTCAGGCGGTCCTGAGCGCCGTGCCTCGCGGCGACCTCTCGTGCCGCGTCGGCCGTCGCGTCCGTGCTTGCGTTGTCGACGAGCACGACCTGCTGTGTCGCCGCCAGCATCGGGGGCAGCACCCAGGGCATCGAACGCGCCTCGTTCTTGACGCGCAGGACGGTCGTCGTACCCGGGTCGAGCCGCCCGGTGTTCCAGCCCCAACGGATATCGAAGTCGCCCAGGCCCTCCAGGTTGGTGAGGTCGGGCGAGCCGTCCGATGTGGGCGTCATCGCTTGCGTGGCCGCCGGTCGAGGAGGGCCCGGAGCCGGCGCCGGATCCCACTCGGCACGGCCGCGCGGAGGCCGTGCGGGATCAGGCCGGCCAGTCGGTCCGCCGGACTCGCTGCCGGGCGGCGCCGGTGAGCCTGCGTCCTGGCGGCCGGCGGCTGTGCAGTGACGGCCTCCGCAGCCGTGGGGACGAGCGCCTGGACCGGCGCGTCCGGGGCAGCGGTGGCGATAGCACGGTCGGCCCGCAGCGTCTGGTTGAGGCGCTCTGCCATGATCGAGGACCGAGCAATCGCCTCGGCGTCGGCGTAGAGCGTGATGTAAGCGGTTCTCAGCTCGTCCAGGGCGTCGGTGGCGTCGGTGGCCCCGCCACGGTCGTCGACGAGCTTGTTGAGCTGCTGCCACGTCTCCTCGGCCAGCTCACGCACGCCGGTGGGCACATCGAGGTCGTCCCAGCTTCCCCCCGAGCGGTGGAGGGAAGGGTCGATGAAGTCGTGCACCCGGCTGATGTCGGGGATGTCGGCGTTCAGCACCCCCTGCAGGCCGAAGGCGTCACCGAGCTGGTAGATGGCACTGGTCCAGTCGTCGAGCAGGTCGTGGTAGCGCAGGAAGACGCGCTCGGACCCGCGGGTGGCGCGCTCGGTGTGCAGCATCATGTTCAGCCACGCGGTCGCGCGGCCGGCATTGCCGAGCCGGCCCGCGTAATGGCGCTCCTTGCTGCGCACCACCTCGGCCGGTGGGCGCAGCATGGTCACGAAGGCCGGCTCAGCCGCCGACTGGATGGCCGCCGCCCGCCACATGCTCATGAACCAGGCGAGACGCGGATCCTTGATGAGCAGCTCGTCCGCCTCGCCGAACTGACGCTCCAGCCATGAGTGCAGGCGGATGCGGGGCCGCTCCTTCAGCGAGATCTTGGCGGTCTCGAACCAGGCCTGTGGACGCGCGTCCGAGACGTGGACAGCCGTGCGCCGCAGCAGCTCGTCATGGAAGTCGACAACCCACTGCGACTCCGCGAAACCCTTCGGGTTGCTGTCGTCGGGAGGCACCTCCGGTGCGGGCACGTGCAGGCCGAGCTGCTGGAGCGCCCCCGACAGCATGCTGGTTCCGCTGCGACCCGAACCGGCGACGAAGACGATGCGCCGACCCCCCCGGGCCGGCGTCTCGGCCGGTGTCGCAGCCGGAGCGGTCGGGGGTACGGTCGGCATGCAGCGATGGTATCGGTGCCGGGGGCACACGCCCCATCCCTGGCGACCGGTCCGACGCGCGGTACGTTGCTAGCCCATGCTGTCCCGCCTGTTGGGCTCCCGGCGAGCCGTCCCCCAGCTGAGCGTCGTCGTCCCCGTCTACAACGTCGAGGCCTATCTCGCACAGTGCCTCGACAGCGTGCTGGCGCAGACCTTCACCGGCACCGAGGTCGTGCTCGTGGACGACGGCTCGACGGATGGATCGGCGGCGATCGCTGCCGGGTACGTCCGTGCGAACGACGGCTGGAGCCTCGTCACGACGGGCAACCGCGGCCTTGGCGCCGCACGCAACCGTGGCGTTCAGGAGGCGACCGGCGAGTTCCTCGCGTTCCTGGACTCCGACGACCTGCTGCCCGACTATGCCTACCAGCTGTTGGTGTCGACTCTGCGCGAGAGCGGCTCCGACTTCGCCGTCGGCTGCCTGGAGCAGCTCGTCGACGGGCGGCGGGTGGAGGCGCCGCCGTGGCTGCGTCAGGCCCATCTGCAGCGGCGGCTGGGACTCACGCTGGAGGAGTACCCGCCGATCATGCGCAACGTCTTTGCCTGGGACAAGGTGTTCCGCCGCTCGTTCTACGACCGGATCGGCCTGTCCTTCCCCGAGGGGGTCCGCTACGAGGACCAGGTGGCGATGACCGAGGCATATGCCAGGGCGGACGGGTTCGACATCGTTCGCCGACCGGTCTACATCTGGCGGGTGCGTGCAGACGGCACCTCGATCACCCAACGCCGCCACGAGCTCGCTGACCTCGAGGACCGGATCGCGACCAAGAAGCTGACGACCGAGGTCGTGCGGCGGTACGGCTCCCCCCAGCTGCTCGAGTACTGGGCCCGCCACGGCCTGGTCGGGGACCTACCGCTCTACTTCCAGCAGATCCCGACCGCCGACGAGGTGTACTGGCGACGCCTCGTGTCGGGTGTCCGGGAGCTGTTCGAGGAGCTGCCTCCGATCGAGCAGTCGGTGCTCCGTGTGGCGATGCGACTGGTCGGCTGGCTGGTCCACGAGGATCGGCGCACAGACGCCGAGACCGTGCTGGCGTGGTTGCTCGAGCACCCGGGGCCGCTGTCCCTGAAAGTAGAGGGTGACCATGTGGTCGCAGCCCTGCCGCTGGGGGGTGACCGCACGGACGGCGTCCCTGCGCATGTGTGCTGGCTCGGGGAGCACGAGCTCGAGCATGACGCTCGGCTCGTGGACGTGCGCTGGGAGGGCGTGGTCCTCGTCATCACGGGCTGGGGTCTGATCAGGGGCGCCCCGACCGTGGGATCGCGGACCGCCGTCGTCGTGAGTGCGGTGCCCCGTCGACCCGGCAGTGCGCCGAGCCGGGTCGATGCGATGGTCGAGCGTTTCGTCGCACCGGAGGCGACCGCCTGGGTCGGTCGAGCCGATCAGGACTACGACGACAGCGGCTTCGTCGCCCGGCTCGACGTCGCCGCTGCCCTGGCGGAGCCACCGGGGGACCCGGCGACCTCCCAGGCCGGCTCGAGAGCCGTCGAGGTGGAGGTGCGGGTCGAAGGCATTCGGCGTACCGGGCGATTCCGGAGCAAGCAGCCCCGGCTGGACCTGCGTCGGCTGGCCGACCGGAGCCGCCCCGCGCAGGTGTCGTTCTCGCCTGGCGACGGCTTGACGATCCAGGCCTGGCCGAGTCCTCGCGATACCGCCCGGGCGAGATGAGTGGCGCGCCCGGGGTCGAGGTCAGTCGTCGGCGCTGAGTGCCCGCAGCAACTCGTTGCCTTCGGGATCGGTGAGCACCACCCAGCCCACGGCCATGCACTGGATCGCGAGAGTCATGGCCGACCGTAGGCGGGGCGCCTCGATAGCGGCAACCGGTTTGCGCCGACGGCCGCCGACTGACCCCGACCCCGCCGTCGAGCGACCCGAACGGGTGTGATCCATCGCACGGTGTGGTCGGGCATGGGTGGCTTGGGGAGACGGTTATCGTAGGTGTGCGTCCGGTCGACGGACGCGTCGAGCGCATGGACGTCTGGTACCTCCCCGAGAGGACTGGAACGGAAGGCGGGTCAATCGTGGGCAGTGAAACGCGCAGGCCCAGTGTCGGCGTCGTCGGCGCCGGTCGTGTCGGTGCTGTGCTGGCAGCCGCACTCCAGCGGTCGGGTCACGAGATCGTCATGGTTGCCGGTGAGTCGCCCGCCTCGCGGCTGCGTATCGAGACGCTCCTTCCAGGAGTCGCGATCGCAAAGCCGACGGCGGTGGCGAAGGCGGCCGACCTGTTGTTGCTGACGGTCCCTGACGACACACTCGACAACGTGGTTCGGATGCTTGTCGCCTCCAAGGCGATCCGGCCCGGCCAGCACGTCGTCCATACCAGCGGCCGGCATGGCATGGCCGTTCTCCAGCCTGCGCTCGACATCGGTGCCGTCGGCGTAGCGATGCACCCGGCGCTCACGTTTACGGGCACCGATCGCGATCTTCCCCGCCTCGCCGGTTGTGCGTACGGCGTGACCTGTCTGCCCGCCCAGCAGGGCTTCGTGCGTGACCTGGTCGACGACCTGGACGGACGGGTGGTCTGGGTCGACGAGGCGAACCGTGCCCTCTATCACGCCGCACTGGCCCACGGCGCGAACCATCTGGCCACGCTCGTCACGCAGGCCATGAACCTGCTGCGCGAGGCCGGCTCGACCGATCCTGCCGCCACCATGCGGCCGTTGCTCAGCGCGGCGCTGGACAACGCGCTCGACTACGGCGACGCCGCGCTGACGGGACCGGTGGTGCGCGGCGATGTCGAGACCGTTCGCGCCCACCTCCAGAGCCTTCTCGCCCGCTCGTCGCCGGCACTCGAGTCGTACGTCGTCCTGGCCAGGGCCACCGCCGAGCGTGCTGTTTCGGACGGGCGGCTCGAACCGCGCCGCGCGGCTGCCCTTGCCGAGGTCCTGGACGCGGCGCTCCTCTCGCCGACGTGATCGTCGCCGAGACTCGCGCGGTCCTGCGTGACGCCCTCGGTGCGGTTGGCCGGGCTGATGCGCCGATGGACGACGCCGTCACCCTGGTACCGACCATGGGTGCGCTGCACGACGGTCATGCGCGACTCTTCGACGAGGCCGCGGCCGGACCAGGCCGACTGGTGGCGTCGATCTTCGTGAACCCACTGCAGTTCGGGCCGGGCGAGGACCTGGCCAGGTATCCCAGGACGCTGGAGTCCGACCTCGAACTGTGCCGCGAGCACGGTGTCGACGTGGCCTTCGCGCCCTCGTTCACCGAGGTCTACCCGGGCGGGGAGCCGCTCGTCACCGTCGAACCCGGACCGGTGGGGTCGATCCTCGAGGGGGCCAGCCGGCCAGGCCACTACCGCGGGGTGCTCACCGTGGTCGCGAAGCTGTTCGGTCTGGTGCGGCCGGATGCCGCTATCTTCGGGCAGAAGGACTACCAGCAGCTGGTCCTGATCCGCCGGATGGTCGACGACCTGTGCATGGACATCGACATCGTCGGCGCCGAGACCGTTCGTGAGCCGGACGGGCTCGCCATCAGCTCTCGCAACCGGTTCCTGCGCCACCAGGAGCGCCAGGCGGCAACCAGCCTCAGCCGCGCCCTCTACGCGGGGCGCGCGGCACAGGCCGATGGCCCTGACGCGGTGCTGACCGCCGCCGACAAGGAGCTGGCGGCCGAGCTGGCCGTCCAGGTCGACTACCTGCAGGTGCGCACCCCGGACCTGGCCGAGGCGGGCCGAGCAGGCTCCGCGCGGCTGCTTGTGGCGGCCCAGGTGGGTGCGACCCGGTTGATCGACAACATCGCCGTCGAGCTGCTGCGATGACGTTGCTCTGTGTGGCCGTGCAGAACTCGCAGACGATGGTCGGCAGCTATGAAGGCGACAAGCTGATCGCGCACTGGCGGGTGGCCACCGACGACCGCCGGACCTCCGACGACTGGTGGCTGCTCCTGTCGTCACTGCTCGCACAGAGCGGCCAGCCCGGTCCCGTCACCGGGGTCTGCGTCTGCTCGGCCGTGCCCGCAGCGCTCCGCGAGCTGCGCACGACCTTGGCCGACTACGTGCCCGAGGCCCGCACCGTCGTCGTCGGGCCGGGGGTCAGGAGCGGGCTGCCTGTCCTCACCGACAACCCTCGTGAGGTCGGTACGGACCGGATCGCGAACTCCGTCGCCGCCCTCGACCGCTTCGGTGCACCATGCGTGGTCGTCGACCTCGGCACAGCCACGACCTTCGACGTCATCAACGCTGCCGGCCAGTACGTCGGCGGCGCGCTCGCGCCGGGCGTGCAGCTGTCGGTGCAGGCCCTGGGGTCAAGGGGAGCACAGCTACGGCAGGTCGAGCTGGTCGCGCCGCGTTCGGTGGTCGCCAAGAACACGGTCGAGGCGCTGCAGTCTGGGGCGGTGTTCGGTTCCGCCGGCCTGGTCGACGGGATCGTCGGGCGGATCCTCGACGAGCTCCAGATACCGTCCGGCATTAGCACCGAGGTGGTGGCGACCGGCGAGATGGCCCCTGTCGTGGTCGGTCACTGTGCCTCGGTCACACGCATCGAGCCGTGGCTGACCCTGCAGGGGCTGCGGCTGATCTTCGACCGCAACACCTGAGGTCCTAGCGCTGTCCATTGCCGCGCACAGGCTGGAAATCGGCGCGAGATCGCCCGGCGCGATGCCGTAGCCTCACGGCCATGGCCGACTCCTCCGACCCGTCCGAGCAGATGCAGGTCCGGCTGGCCAAGCGCAGCCGGCTCATCGAGAGTGGCCTCGAGGCATATCCGCTGACGGTCCCGCGATCCCACACTCTCGCTGAGATCACGGCCGCGTACGACATCGAGTCGCTTGGGCCCGACCATCGGACCGGTGACATGGTTGCGGTCACCGGCCGCGTCATCTTCCTGCGCAACACCGGCAAGCTGTGCTTCGCCCGGCTCCGCGAGGGCGACGGCACAGAGCTGCAGGCGATGGTGTCGCTGTCCGACGTCGGCGAGGAGTCGCTCGGGGAGTTCAAGGCCCTTGTCGACATCGGGGACCACATCGCCGTGCAGGGCGAAGTGGTGACGAGCCGGCGGGGCGAGCTGTCGATCCAGGCGCACTCCTGGCGGATGGCGGCGAAGACCCTGCGGCCGCTGCCCAACGAGCACCACCCGCTGAGTGACGAGGCGCGGGTGAGGCTGCGGTACGTCGACATGATCGTGCGCCAACAGCCTCGGACGATCGTGCGCGACAAGGCGACGATCTTGAAGTCACTGCGCTCCACTCTGGACGAGCGCGGCTATGTCGAGGTCGAGACGCCGGTGCTGCAGTCCAGCAATGGCGGCGCGGCGGCGCGTCCCTTCCGGACCCATCTCAATGCCTTCGACCAGCCCATGCTTCTGCGCATCGCATTGGAACTCGACCTCAAACGTGCCCTCGTGGGTGGAGTCGAACGGGTGTATGAGATCGGCCGGACCTTCCGCAATGAGGGCCTCGACTCTACACATGCTGCAGAATTCTCCATGCTCGAGGCTTATGAATCCTTCGCCGACTACCACACCATGACCACATTGCTGAGAAGTCTCGTCGTGGACGCGGCGCGTGCAGTGGGACGGACTGTTGTCATCGGTCGCGATGATTCAGAGATCCACTTCGAGGACGAATGGCGCGAGGCGAGCCTGTTGGAGCTGGTCTCAGATGCTGTCGGCGACACAATAACTGCGGAAACGAGCGAACACACCCTAAAAACTTATGCGTCCTCGCACAATGTGCAGATCCAGCCTGGCTGGGGGGCGGACGAGATTGTGCTGGAGCTCTACGAGAAGCTGGTCGAACACACGCTGATCTCTCCCACGTTCGTGATGGACTACCCGGCAGCCGTGCGCCCGCTCGCCAAGCCGCACCGCTCGAAGCCCGGCCTGGTGGAGGCGTTCGACCTCGTGATCGACGGTGTGGAGCTGGCGGCCGCGTATTCCGAGCTGAACGATCCGGTCATTCAGCGTGAGCGCCTCCTGGAGCAGTCGCTGCTCGCGGCACAGGGTGACCCGGAGGCGATGGAGCTGGACGAGTCGTTCCTGAGGGCTTTGGAGTTTGGTATGCCCCCGGCGGGTGGAATGGGTATGGGCGTGGACCGGCTGGTCATGTCACTGTGCGGCGTCGGTATTCGCGAATCGATACTCTTTCCACTTCTCCGGCCCGAGTGAACGGCGCGCGGCTCGTGTTTTCGGAGTTTTTCCTGTTAGCGTGGGCACACACCACTAACTTGGAGGGCACCTCTCGTGGCTCGACGCACGCACATTGTTTTGGAAGACGACCTGGACGGTACAGAAGCAGATGAGAACGTCACCTTCGGGCTGGATGGTGTGACGTATGAGATTGACCTTTCTGCTAAGAACGCAGGGGCTTTGCGTGACGCACTCGCGCAGTACGTCGCTCACAGCCGCCGCACAACGGGGCGAGGCGGCTCGCGGCGTTCGGTGGGGCGTGCCTCCAAGTCGTCATCGGGGCCGTCGCCCGCCGACGTCCGCGAGTGGGCCAGGGCCGAGGGGCACGTTGTCTCGGACCGCGGTCGCGTGCCTGCGGATGTGCGCACGGCCTACGACGCCGCCCACTGACTGACTGACTGACGCCGCTGCTGCGCCGACGCGGTGCCGAGTCGCGGCTGTCGCCCCGCTGTGAGGCGACCGTTCGCTCCCGGCGTACTGCCCGAGTCCTCGAAGGGGAACATCTGACCCGGTTCCCCGGTTGCTCCCATCACACCCCCCGGGTCTCGGCGACACCTGTGTGTCTGCTGATCGGACTACCATGGGGAGTGCACGCCACAAGCAAGGAGCGATGAGGCATATGTTCGAGAGGTTCACCGATCGCGCACGGCGCGTTGTCGTCCTGGCTCAAGAAGAAGCCAGGATGCTCAGCCACAACTACATCGGCACGGAGCACATCCTTCTCGGCCTCATCCACGAGGGTGAAGGCGTCGCGGCGAAGGCCCTCGAGAGCCTCAACATCTCCCTGGAGGCCGTGCGCGCCCAGGTCGAGGAGATCATCGGCCAGGGCCAGCAGGCCCCGAGCGGGCACATCCCCTTCACCCCGCGCGCCAAGAAGGTCCTCGAGCTCAGCCTCCGTGAGGCACTGCAGCTCGGCCACAACTACATCGGTACCGAGCACATCCTGCTCGGGCTGATCCGCGAGGGTGAGGGCGTCGCCGCCCAGGTGCTGGTCAAGCTCGGCGCGGACCTCAACCGGGTCCGCCAGCAGGTGATCCAGCTGCTCAGCGGATACCAGGGCAAGGAGACCGCCACAGCTGGGGCCCCGACCGAGGGGGCACCGTCGTCGTCGCTGGTGCTCGACCAGTTCGGCCAGAACCTGACCCAGGCGGCTCGCGAGGGCAAGCTGGATCCGGTGATCGGTCGCGACAAGGAGATCGAGCGCGTCATGCAGATCTTGTCGCGACGCACCAAGAACAACCCGGTGCTCATCGGGGAGCCAGGTGTCGGCAAGACCACCATCGTGGCCGGCTTGGCCCAGAACATCGTCAAGGGCGACGTCCCGGAGACCCTGAAGGACAAGCAGATCTACACCCTCGACCTCGGTGCGCTCGTTGCCGGGTCGCGCTACCGGGGTGACTTCGAGGAGCGCCTGAAGAAGGTGCTCAAGGAGATTCGTACCCGGGGCGACATCGTGCTGTTCATCGACGAGATCCACACGCTCGTCGGTGCTGGCGCGGCCGAGGGCGCCATCGATGCTGCCAGCATCCTCAAGCCGATGCTGGCGCGCGGCGAGTTGCAGACGATCGGCGCCACGACCCTGGACGAGTACCGCAAGCACCTCGAGAAGGATGCCGCCCTCGAGCGGCGCTTCCAGCCCATCCAGGTGGCGGAGCCGACGATCGCCCACACGATCGAGATGCTCAAGGGCCTGCGCGACCGCTACGAGGCGCACCACCGGGTGACGATCACCGACGAGGCGCTCGTCTCGGCGGCGACCCTGGCCGCGCGCTACATCAGCGACCGGTTCCTGCCCGACAAGGCCATCGATCTCATCGACGAGGCCGGTTCGCGGCTGCGCATCCGCCGGATGACTGCACCGCCGGACCTACGCGAGTTCGACGAGAAGATCGCCGGCGTCCGCCGCTCGAAGGAAGGCGCCATCGATGCCCAGGACTTCGAGCTCGCCGCGTCGTTGCGCGACGAGGAGAAGAAGCTGATCCTGGCGAAGGCCGAGCGTGAGAAGCAGTGGAAGGCCGGCGACATGGACGTCGTGGCCGAGGTCGACGAGGAGCTGATCGCGGAGGTTCTCGCCACTGCGACCGGAATCCCGATCGTTAAGCTCAGCGAGGCCGAGTCCACCCGGCTGCTCAAGATGGAAGACGAGCTGCACAAGCGGGTCATCGGCCAGGATGAGGCGATCAGGGCGCTGTCTCGCGCCATCAGGCGTACGCGGGCGGGTCTGAAGGACCCCAAGCGCCCAGGCGGGTCGTTCATCTTCGCCGGCCCCTCGGGTGTCGGAAAGACCTGGCTGTCCAAGACGCTGGCGGAGTTCCTCTTCGGCGACGAGGACGCGTTGATCCAGCTCGACATGAGCGAGTTCTCGGAGAAGCACACGATCTCGCGGCTGTTCGGGTCGCCTCCCGGATACGTCGGCTACGAAGAGGGCGGCCAGCTCACCGAGAAGGTACGGCGCAAGCCTTTCTCCGTCGTCCTGTTCGACGAGGTGGAGAAGGCCCACCCGGACATCTTCAACTCGCTGCTGCAGATCCTCGAGGAAGGGCGGCTGACGGACTCCCAGGGCCGCGTGGTCGACTTCAAGAACACCGTCATCATCATGACGACCAACCTCGGCACGCGCGACATCGCCAAGGGCGTCAACCTCGGGTTCCAGCAGTCCAGCGACACCCAGGGCTCGTACGACAAGATGAAGGCGAAGGTCTCCGAGGAGCTCAGGCAGCACTTCCGCCCTGAGTTCCTCAACCGTGTCGATGAGATCATCGTGTTCCCGCCGCTGACCCAGGACGAGATCATCTCGATGGTGGACTACATGATCGACGCGGTGGAGATCCGGATGAAGGACCGTGACATGGGCCTGGAACTGACCCAGGCCGCCAAGGTGCTGCTGGCAACACGTGGCTTCGACCCCGTCCTCGGCGCCCGGCCGCTGCGTCGCACCGTGCAACGCGACCTCGAGGACAACCTGGCCGAGAAGATGCTGTACGGCGAGGTCGGCCCTGGTCAGATCGTCCTGGTGGACGTCGAGGGCGAAGGCGCGGACGCGCACTTCACCTTCGTCGGCACCGCCAAGTCCGAGTTGCCTGACGCTCCGCCGCCGGTCGAAGAGGCAGTGCCGCCGACGACCACGTAGGGCGCTTGGACCAGCTAAGGGCTCAGCGCGCCCGGTAGCGCGATCGTGCCCTCGCCACCCTCCGCGACCAGACCGTCGTCCATGAGGGAGGCGAGGGCACGATCGCGTTGGACCGCGTCGGCCCAGACCAGCCGGACCTCGTCGGCCGACACCGGGCCGTCGGTGGAGCGGAGCAGCGCCAGGATGCGACCTCGGCACTGTCGGTCGGTTCCTTCGTACGCCTGCGCCCGCCGCGCGGGCAGTTGCGACGCCGGGTAGCCGCGCTGCCGCCATCGGCACAGCAGCTTGACGGGGCACTGCGAGCATCGCGGCCCCCGGGCCGTGCAGATCAGGGCGCCGAGCTCCATCACAGCAACGTTCCAGTTAGCCGCCTCGTCGGGGTCGTCGGGAAGGACGTCCAGAGCGGTGCGCCGCTCGGCTACCGTCAGCGCTGCCGGAGCCAGCTGTTCCCCGCCGACGAGCCGAGCGAGCACTCGCCGGACGTTGGTGTCGAGGACGGTTGTGCGTTGCCGGTAGGCGAAGGCTGCGACGGCTGCCGCGGTGTACTCCCCGACTCCGGGCAACGTTGCGAGCTCGGATGTCGTCACCGGCAGCACGCCGTCGAAGCGGGCTTCGATGGCGCAGGCGGCCTGCCAGAGTCGGATGGCGCGCCGCGGGTACCCGAGGCGGCCCCACATCCGGACCGCCTCACCGACCGAGTCGGCGGCCAGGGCGCGAGGGGTCGGCCAGCGCTGCAGCCAGGCTTCGTAGACCGGCCGGACCCGCGCGACCGGAGTCTGCTGCAGCATCACCTCGCTGACGAGCACCGCCCACGGATCCGCGTCGGGGCGGCGCCAGGGGAGGTCGCGCCGGTGAGCGTGGTACCAGCCGATGACGAGGTGGTGGGCGGGGGACTGAGGCATGTCGCAGCGATGATGCCATGGATCGCAGTCACCGACGGCTAGCGTTGGCTGATGAGCAGCGTGATCCGGCCGTCAGGACCGTTGCCCCCGCGTGTCTACTGGGTGCGCCGGTTGTTGCTCCTCGCGTTGGCCCTCGTGCTCGTGAGCGCCCTATGGTGGCTGTTGAGCGGGCTCGGTGGCGCCAAGCAGGCCGGCCAGGCCGCGTCTGTGAGGTCGACGGCAGGCAGCAACCAGCCGAGCAGCCAGTCCAGCAACCAGAGCGCGACGCCGGGCTCGCACCACGGAAAGCACCATAAGCACCGTCATCAGCACCGTCGTGGACAGCACGGAACGAGCAGGGGCCCACATCACCGGGGAGGCAACCAGCCGCGTCTCGCCGTCTCGACCGGGCCGTGCGCGGCGTCGGATGTGGGGATCGGGGTCGACATGGCCGACGCCGTCCGCGGCGCCCCGGCGACCGCGAAGCTGTCGCTGACGTCCGTCTCGACGCCCGCGTGCACGCTCGACATCACGCCGAAGTCGATGGTGCTTCGGATCATCTGGGTGCGGAAGACCGGCCTGTCCGACGAGCTGATCTGGACCAGTGACCAGTGCCCGGACGCGGTGCCCGTCCGGCAGGCAGTCGTCCGCGCGGACCCGGCCACGACTTACCGGTTCCGGTGGGATGGACAGCGGTCCGCTCAGGGCTGCTCATCGCCGGTAGGCAAACCCAAGGCGGGCCACTACCTGTTGCAGGTAGCCCTCGTGGGCGGGAACGTCTCGTCCGCCACCTTTCACATCTCGCCCTAGCCACCTCCGCCAGTGGTGACGAAGGTCCGCGGCGCGACGGCTAAACGTACCGCTCGAGGATGCTGGACTCGGCCAGCCGAGACAGGCCTTCCCTGACCGACCGCGCCCGGGTGTCGCCGACCCCGTCGACCGTCTGGAGGTTCTCGATGCTCGCCGCCAGCAGTTTCTGCAAGGTGCCGAAATGGTCCACCAGGCGTTCGACGACGGCACCTGGCAGCCGCGGGACCTTGGCCAGCAGCCGGTAGCCTCTCGGGCTGACCGCGTCATCGAGGGTCTCCGGCGCGCCGAGCCCCAGCGGGGCGGCCACGGAAGTGATGTCGATCAGCTCGGTCGATGACAGCGCGTCGATCTCCGCCAGCACCGAGGCGGCGTCTCGTTGGCGTCTGCCACTGGGTATGTAGTCGCGGATGACGAGCTCGCGCTCCTGGTCCACCCCGGCCACCAGCTCGTCGAGCTGCAGGGAGAGCAGGCGGCCGTCGGTCCCGAGCTCCAGTACGTAGTCCTCGATCTCGTTGGCGATGCGCAGCACCATCTCCAGCCTCTGCACGACGGAGGCGACATCGCGGACTGTCACGAGGTCCTCGATCTCGAGCGCCGAGAGTGTCCCGGACACCTCGTCGAGCCGCATCTTGTAGCGCTCCAAGGTGGCGAGCGCCTGGTTGGCGTGGGACAGGATCGCGCCGGTGTTCTCCAGGACGTAGCGGTTCTCACCGACGTACAACGCGATGATGTGCATCGACTGCGACACGGAGATGACGGGGTAGCCGGTTTGCCGGGCGACCCGGTCCGCGGTCCGGTGTCGGGTGCCTGTCTCGGCCGTCGGGATCGTCGAGTCAGGCATCAGGTGGACGCCCGCCCGCAGGATCCGCTTGACGTCTTGGTCGCAGACGATAGCACCGTCCATCTTCGCCAGCTCGCGCAGACCGGTGGCGCTGAACTCCACGTCGACGGTGAACCCGCCGGTGCAGATCGTCTCCACTGTCTTGTCGCAGCCGAGGACGATGAGCGCGCCGGTCCGCCCGGAGAGGATCCGCTCGAGGCCTTCGCGCAGGTCGGTGCCCGGAGCCACGGCCGCCAGGGTGGCGCGAAGCCTCGGATCTGCCGGGTGCCGGTCGCCGCTGGCCAAGATCGCCCCTCAGGTGACGTCTGATGTGGCCATCAGTTTAGTGCCAGCGGGGTCTCCAAACGGTCACGGCGCTGATCATCTGACCACCTGAAGGTCGGCCTTGCTGATGGGCGTGACGGTGGAGACGAGCTTCACGGCCGACAAGGCGGACGAAATGTCGCCGCACTCGGAGACCCTCATCCCCCCGGGGGTGGTCCGGGCCGTCGGAGCCGCCCCGTGGTCGGAGGGCACGACGGCGTGCGTGAAACCGAGCCGAGCCGCCTCGGACAGGCGCTGTGAGATGTTGGGAACGCATCTCAGGTCACCGGCGAGGCCGACCTCCCCGATCGCGATCGTCCCGGCCGCCACCACACGGTCGAGCGCCGCGCTCGCGAGCGCCAGGGCCACCGCCAGATCGGCTGCCGGACCGCGACGCGATGCTCCACCGACGGTCGCGGCATAGACGTCATGCGGGCCCAGGTTGAGACCGACCCGGCGTTGGAGTACCGCGATCAGCATGGCGAGCCGTGACGAGTCGAGTCCGCTGACGGCTCGGCGAGGATGAGGCCCTTCGCGGGCGATCACGAGGGACTGGACCTCTGCCATCAGCGGGCGGCGGCCCTCCAGGGTGACGGTGACGCAGGTGCCTGACGTGGCGACCCGGTGGTGCGAGATGAACAGTCCGCTGGCGTCTGCGACCTCGACGATCCCCTCGTCCCCGAGGTCGAAGCAGCCCAGCTCGTCGACGGGACCGAAGCGGTTCTTCACCGCGCGCAGCACTCTGAGCCGGGAGTTCCTCTCGCCCTCGAACTGGAGGACCACGTCGACGATGTGCTCGAGCGTCCTCGGCCCCGCGATCGAGCCGTCCTTCGTGACATGGCCGACCAGCAGGATCGGCAGATGGCGCTCCTTGGCCACCCGGACCAGCGCGCCGGTCACGGCCCGGACCTGAGTCACCCCGCCAGCCATCCCGTCGATGTCGCTGCTCGCGATCGTCTGGATCGAGTCGATGACGAGCAGCTCGGGCTCGACCTGCTCGACATGCCCGAGGACGGCGCCGAGGTCGGTCTCGGCCGCCAGGTACAGCAGGGGTTCGAGTGCGCCGGTCCGTTCCGCCCGCAGCCTGACCTGCGAGGCTGACTCCTCGCCCGAAACATAGAGGGCCTTGGCCCCGCCTCCCGCGACTCGGGCGGCGACCTCGAGAAGAAGGGTGGACTTGCCGACACCGGGCTCGCCGGCCAGCAGCAGCACGGCTCCGGGCACGATGCCGCCTCCCAGGACCCGGTCGAGCTCGGATACGCCGCTGGGGCGCGAGACCGCTGCTCGGGCCTCCACGTCCGAGATGGGCAGAGCCGTGCTCGTCACCGGACCGGGGAGCATCCTCGCGACGGGAGGAGCTCCCGTCTGGTCGACCGTGCCCCAGCCGTGGCACTCGCCGCACCGGCCGACCCACTTCATGGAGGTCCAGCCGCACTCGGCGCATCGGTACGTGGTCGATCGGCTCGAGGCCAGTTTGCTCATGGGCTCGACGCTAGGTGACCCCGCCGACATTCCTGGTTCCCGCCGCGCCCCGGCCTCTGTCCGGGATATCTAGAAGTTGCGGATGCGGATGGTGATCGCGTAGTCCACCTGGCAGCCGGCGTGCTCGGCGACGATGCGCTTCGCCAGCTCGGGAGCGAACTCGATGCCGACGACCGACTCGAAGTCGGCGCGCCGCTGGAACTCCCAGCGGATCTCCCTGTGCACGGCCGACCAGCCCCGGCGTGAGAAGAACGCGTCGACGGCCGCGGTGTCGTAGGCCGGCCTGGCCCGGCTGAACCAGCGCCCGAACGTACTCCGCGTGGGGTCGTTGTCGATGATGAAGCCGGTTCCGCCCCGTCGCATCACCCGGTCGAGCTCGAGCAGGCCGGGTTCGCAGCCGGGCCCGAAGAAGTACGCCCAGCGGGCGTGCATGATGTCGACGCTGGCGGCCGGCAGCGGCAGCCGCTGGGCCGAGCCGTCCAGGACCGTGACGTTGGCCAGGTCCTGGCAGCGTCGCCGGGCCAGCGACGTCAGTCGAGAGTGCGGCTCGACACCCCATACGTGCGCCGCCTGCGCCGCGAAGCGGGGGAGATGGAAGCCGCTGCCACAGCCGACGTCGAGCAGATCAACGCAGCCGTGCCAGGGGCGGACCTCCTGCATCAGCTTCTCGATCACGGCGTCGGGGTCGACCGCACGGTTCTCCGTCTCGTAGAGATCAGGAGAGCGCCAGATGTTGGGGCTTGGCACCGCCCCGTCGGCGATCCGGCTCATCGAGCCGCCCGCTCAGATCTCGACGACGCCGGATGGGGTCGAGAAGGTGGCCGTGAGCAGACCGGGGGTCCCATTGGGGGCGACCCAGGTGATGTCGGTGTCGCCGATGGACTCCGAGCTGGAGGTGCCCATCCACCGGGCGACCCGGTGCGGGTCGCCCGCGATCTCGAGCCCCGTGAGGGTGATCCGGCCCGAAGCTCCCACCGACGGATGCTCGTCGGCAGGCGTCTCCCACTGGATGAAGAAGGGCAGTTGGGGGTCCGACTGGAGCCCCTTGACGCCGATCTGCCGCCAGCGCAGCTCGATGCCGTCGGGGCGGTGCCTGTTGCCGGGTACGGAGCTCCGTTCGAGTCTCGACTCGACCGGAGCGATGTCGTCGACCGCGATCACCCAGCCGAGCCAGCCGCCGCCGGACTCAGCGCGCGACCGAACCGCCTGGCCGAAGGGTGCCTTGTCCGAAGCGGGGTGGTCGAGTACGGCCACCACCTCCAGGTACTGCCCGCCCGACAGTGCCAGCACCTTGTTGCGCGTCCCGAACCGCGGGTGGTCGCCTCCGTCAGTGAACCCCTCCCCCAGCAGATCAGACAGATAGTCGGCTGTCTTGTCCAGCCCTGCCGGCCCGGCTGCGAACGAGATGTGGTCCAGGTGCATGTCAGTCATTCTCGTCATCGGCCGGCGCCGACCCGCCATCGGGGTCGACGCCTGGCGTCGCTACCCGGCGATGGTCGAGGTGGTGTACCGCGGGATCGGCCGGGTGGCGGGTGAGGGTCGGGTGGCTCTCGACGAAGGCCCGGCAGTGACCGGTCAGGACCTCATACGCGGCCGCGCCCATCATCTCGGTGAGCTCCGCAGCGTACGACAGGTAGAGCGGCTGCCGAGCCCCGTGGGCGACGGTGTTGCCCGAGCAGTACCAGTCGAGGTCATGGCCGCCCTCACCCCACCCGCGCCGGTCGTACTCGGTGATGGTGACCTCGGTGTACGACGTTCGGTCCGAGCGCTCCACCTCCCGGAAGAGCCGCCGGACGGGGAGCTGCCAGCACACGTTCGGCTTCGTCTCGAGCGGATGACGGTGGTCGCGCAGCGCCCACCGGTGCAAGGCGCAGCCGGGGCCGCCGGGGAAGTCCGGGCGGTTCAGGAAGATGCAGGCGCCCTCGTGGACCGCCGTCTTGCGCTCGCCCTCGGCATCGGTCTCGACCCAGGCGCTCTTGCGGACTCCGACGGAGTGGTGCTGCCAGTCGTCCGGACCGAGCAGCTTCACGAAGCTGCGGACCCGCTTCTCGTCGGCCTTGTCGGAGAAGTGGGCACCCAAGGTGCAGCAGCCGTCAGCCGGCCGGTCGGCGTAGATGCCCTGACAGCCCGCGCCGAAGATGCAGCTCCAGCTGGAGGCCAGCCAGGTCAGGTCGCACTTGAAGCGTTGGGTCGGGTCGGCAGGGTCGGCGAACTCGACCCAGGCGCGGGGGAAGTCGAGCATCACTTCGGGCACGCCGCCACCTTAGGCAATGCTTCGCGGCCCCGGCGCCCCCGTCCTAGCGACCCCTGTCCGCCGGGCCCCGTCCGCTAGCGCAGCGTCAGGCCGCGGCTCCCCGGCCGGATAGCCTGGCCGACGTGAGGGAAGCCGTTCTGGACATCGGGTCCAACACCGGTCATCTGCTGGTCGTCGACGCCCATCGCGGGGCGGCGCCGCTCCCGGCCGCCTCGGTGAAGGAGCCACTCCGGCTCTCGGAGAGCCTGACCTCGGCCGGCGCCTTGTCCGACCACGGCGTCACGGCCCTGATCGCCTTCGTGAAGGAGGCGGTCATCGCGGCCGAGGACTACGGCTGCGAGTCGGTGACGGCATTTGCGACATCGGCCATCCGGGAGGCCAGCAACGCCGACGAGGTGATCGCCCTGGTCCGTCGACAGACTGGGGTCGGCGTCGACATCCTGTCGGGCGAGGACGAGGCCCGGCTGACCTTCCTCGCCGTGCGTCGCTGGTTCGGATGGTCCACCGGGCGGCTGGCGGTCTTCGACATCGGGGGCGGGTCGCTCGAGATCGCGGCCGGTAGCGATGAGCGGCCGGACGTGGCCCGGTCGTTCGCGCTCGGCGCCGGGCGGCTGACCCGGGACTGGATCGCCGGGGACATACCGACCGACAAGGAGTTCCGGGCCCTGCGCAGGTATGTCCGTACGGAGATCGCCCGCGAGGCCGGCCAGCTTCTGCGCGCGGGTGTCGGTGACCACTCGGTGGCAACGTCCAAGACATTCCGGTCCCTGGCCCGCGTCTGTGGGGCGCCGGCCTCGGAAGAGGGTCCGTTCGTACGCCGGCTGCTGTTGCGAGCGCAGCTGAAGAAGAGGCTCCCGCGCATCGCCAAGATGGCGAGCCGGGAGCGATCCGACCTGCCGGGTGTGTCGATCGCCAGGGCCCACCAGCTGGTCGCTGGGGGAGTGGTCGCCGAGGCGGTGATGGACCTGTTCGACCTGGACGAGCTCGAGATCTGCCCGTGGGCGCTCCGGGAGGGTGTCATCCTGCAGAAGCTCGACGCCCTGTGAGCCAGCCCGAGATCCGTAGGCCGCGCCTAGGCTGGAGGCGTGAGTGAGGCGCCAGCGCGACCAGTGAGCCCGGTCAGGGTTCCGGCTGCGCGCGTCGCGCTCTCGTCGGCGTCGGTGTACCCCGAGTCCACGGCCACCGCCTTCGAGCTCGCCGCCAAGCTGGGGTACGACGCTGTCGAGGTGATGGTCGGCATCGACCCGCTGAGCCAGGACATCGGCGCCATCAAGCACCTGGTCGAGTACCACCGGGTCCCGGTCTGTGCGGTGCACGCGCCCTGTCTGCTCATCACGCAGCGGGTCTGGGGCACCGAGCCGTGGGCGAAGCTGCGTCGAAGCGCGGAGATGGCCGACGCGATGGGCGCCGACACCGTCGTCGTGCACCCGCCCTTTCGCTGGCAGCGCGACTACGCCCGCGACTTCGTCCAAGGGATCCTCGAGCTCGAGGCCGGCACCGGGATCGCGTTCGCGGTGGAGAACATGTATCCCTGGCGGGCGTCCAAGCGAACGCTGCAGGCGTACGCCCCGGGCTGGAACCCGGTCGACCAGGGCTACGCCAACGTCACCATCGACCTCTCGCACAGCTCCACCGCCGGAAGCGACCCCATCGAGATGGTGCGGCAGCTGGGCGACCGGCTCAAACACATCCACCTGGCTGACGGCAGCGGGTCGGCGAAGGACGAGCACCTGGTACCGGGTCATGGGAACCAGCCGTGCGTCGAGCTCCTGGAGCTGCTGGCGACCCAGGGGTATCCGGGCAGCATCGTGGTCGAGATCAACACCCGCCGGGCGACGACCCGCGCGGAGCGCCAAGCAGACCTGGCAGAGTCGCTGGCGTTCACCCGGCTGAACTTCGCCGTCCGCGACCCCCAGTTCGCGGTGCGTACCCCCCGGGCTGCGAGTCGACCGCGACATGGCCGCTGACCCGCGGCCGGACGTGCGGCAGGTCGGTCGGCGGGTCGGGCGACGGCCGGGGAACCCCGATACCCGGGCGGCCATCCTCGCCGCGGCGGAGGCCCAGTTCGCCGCCAACGGCTTCGACCGGGTGTCGATGCGAGGAATCGCCAAGGCCGCCGGGGTCGACCCGGCTCTGGTGCACCACTACTTCAGCTCGAAGGAGGACGTCCTGCTGGCCAGCCTCGACGTGCCGTTCGACCCGCGAGAGGTGATCCCGGCGCTCACGGAGGCAGGAGTCCAGCAGCTGGGCGTACGTATAGCCACCCAGTTCGTCTCGATCTGGGACGACCCAGGCAACCAAGCCAGGTTGGTGGCCGTCCTGCGGGCGTCCTTGAGCAGCGACGTCGCGGCCGACCTGCTGACCAATGGTGTGCTCCGGATGATCTTCACCCCCATCAGCATGGCCATCGACGCCCCCGACGCGCTGGTGCGAGCGCAGTACGTCGCCTCCCAGCTGCTCGGCTTGGCGATGTTGCGGTACGTGATGCGGATCGAGCCGCTCGCTTCAGCATCGGCTCACGACGTGGTCGCCCAGATCGCGCCCACGCTCCAGCACTACATCGACACGGCCGGCTGACTGGCCGGTTGGGCACGCGGGGTTGACGGGGGCAGACCGCCGGCACAATAATTCATCACATGGCGAATTCATCCGTGAGCGTACGCATCGCACATCTGCGGGTGGTGCGCGGCGGCAAGGAGGTCGTCGCCGACCTGTCCGCCGACATCGAGGCCGGGCAGATCACCGGCCTTCTCGGCCCGTCCGGGTGCGGCAAGACGACGCTGATGCGCAGCATCGTCGGCGTCCAGCGGGTCGCGGGCGGGACCGTCGAGGTGCTGGGCACGCCCGCCGGCCACGCTGGGCTCAGGAGGCGGGTCGGGTATGTCACCCAGGCACCCAGCGTGTACGCCGACCTGACAGTCAAGGAGAACCTGGACTTCTTCGCGGCGGTGGTCGGTGCCGGACCATCCGCGAGGTCGAGAGCGCTCTCCACCGTCGACCTGAACGACGCCGGGGACCAGGTGGTGAGCCGGCTCTCCGGCGGCCAACGGTCCCGGGTCTCACTCGCGGTGGCACTGCTGAGCGACCCCGACGTCCTCGTCCTGGATGAGCCCACGGTCGGACTGGACCCGGTGCTCCGCAGGCAGCTTTGGCGCACCTTCGCCGAGCTTGCGGCCGGGGGGACGACGATCATCGTGTCCAGCCATGTGATGGACGAGGCCGAGCGCTGCGATCGGCTGCTGCTGATGCGAGACGGTGCCCTGATCGCCGACGACAGCCCGCGCCACCTGCTCGCCGCCACCCATACCTCCGACGTGGAGTCCGCCTTTCTGGCGCTGGTCGAATCGGGGTCGCCGGCATGAATCCGGTCATCGCGCTCGCCGTGGCCCACCGGGTCCTTCGCCAGCTCCGCCGCGACCGTCGGACGGTTGCGCTGCTACTCCTCGTCCCCTGCCTGCTGCTCACGCTGCTCTGGTGGATGTTCGACCGCGACTCCCTGGTTTTCGACCGGCTGGGGCCGCCCCTGTTGGCGATGTTCCCGTTCATCGTGATGTTTCTCGTGACGTCGGTGACGACACTGCGTGAGCGCTCGTCGGGCACCCTCGAACGGCTGCTCTCGATGCCGATGGCCAAGCTGGACCTCCTCCTGGGCTATGCGCTCGCCTTCGGCGCCGTCGCCGTCGTCCAGGCCCTGCTGGCAGTCGGGCTCACGGTGGGGCTGCTCGGGCTCGACGTGGCAGGGCCGGTCTGGGCCCTGACCGGTGTGGCGGTCTTCGACGCCGTGCTTGGTACGGCGCTCGGGCTGTTCGTCTCGGCATTCGCGCAGACCGAGTTCCAGGCTGTCCAGTTCATGCCGGTCGTGGTGATCCCGCAGATCCTGCTGTGCGGTCTGTTCGTGCCCCGAGCTGGTCTGCCCGACACCCTCCACGGGCTGTCCGACGTGCTCCCGTTGAGCTACGCGGTCGACGCCATGCAACGCCTGCAGGGCTCGACCGGTCTGGGCGGCGATTTCTGGCTCGATCTGGCGGTCATCGTCGGGTACGTCGCCGCGACGCTCGCCCTCGGCGCGGCCACCCTGCGCCGGCGAACCGCCTGAGGACCCCGAACCGACCGCTAGGCCAGGTCAGTCCTCCTCGATCTCGGCGAGCAGGTCGCCCTCGGTGACGACGTCGCCCTCGTTGACGGCGATCTCCGTGACGGTGCCCGATACCTCCGCCGCAACCGGGATCTCCATCTTCATCGACTCCAGCAGTACGAGCGTGTCCTGGGGGCCGACCTTGTCCCCGGCGCTGGCCACGACCTTCAAGACGTTGGCGACGAGCTCGGCGTTGACCAGATGGCTCACTGCATCTCCTCAGGACGGCCAAGGCGCATGCCGCTGGGAACAGCGGCGAGGACGATGGGCACGTGGCCCTGATCCTAGTCACCGCCGCGGGCCCCAGCAGCGAGATCTGACCCGGGCCCGGCACGGCGTAACCTAGTCCGCGCCGGACCAGCGCCGATGCCCCGGTCGAAGGAGGATCTGTGCTTCGCCGCTCCCTGCTCATGTTGTCGCGCAGTGACGAGCTGAAGCGTCTCGTCGCGTCGATGCCGGTGTCGAGCGGGATCGTCTCCCGCTTCGTGGCCGGGGAGTCGGTGGACGACGCGATCGCTGCGACCCGGTCACTGGTCGAGGACGGCCGACTGGTCACACTCGACCATCTCGGGGAGGACACCCTCGACCGCGCCCAGGCCGACGCGACCGTCAACGCCTATCTGACCGTGCTGTCCAGGCTCGCCTCCGAAGGTCTCTCCCATGGCGCCGAGGTGTCGGTCAAGCTGTCCGCCGTCGGGCAGTCGCTCACGGGCGAAGGCGACCGGATCGCGCTCGACAACGCCCGCAAGATCTGCCAGGCGGCAGTCAACGCCGGGACCACCGTGACCCTCGACATGGAGGACCACACCACGACCGACGCGACCCTCGCTACGCTCCACGAGCTGCGTCAGGACTTCCCCGACACGGGCGCCGTGGTCCAGGCGTACCTTCGCCGCACCGAGCAGGACTGCCAGCAGCTGGCATACGCCGGCTCGCGTGTCAGGCTCTGCAAGGGCGCCTACAAGGAGCCCGAGAGCGTGGCCTTCCAGGACAAGCACGAGGTCAACCTGTCGTACGTCCGGTGCCTGAAGGTGCTGATGGCCGGTGACGGCTACCCGATGATGGCGAGCCACGACCCCAAGCTGATCAGGATCGCCGGTTTCCTGGCGGCGGAGGAGAACGGGCGCGAGCCGGGCAGCTACGAGTACCAGATGCTGTACGGCATCCGCCCCGACGAGCAGAGGCGGCTCGCTGCCAGGGGCGAGAAGATGCGCGTCTACGTCCCGTACGGTGATCAGTGGTACGGCTACCTGATGCGGCGTCTCGCCGAGCGTCCGTCCAACCTGACCTTCTTCGCTCGCTCCCTGATGAGCAAGAGCTGACCCGGCGGACTCGGAGGCAACGATGACGGTGGCCATCATCGGCGCGGGTGTGATGGGCGAGACCGTGCTGTCCGGGCTGGTCAGGTCTGGACGCGCGCCCTCGGAGCTGTTGGTCAGCAACCGCCGCTCCGAGCGTGCCGACGAGCTGCGCGAGCGGTACGGCGTCGACGCCGTCACGACGACCGAGGCCGCCACCAAGGCAGACACCATGATGCTGGTCGTGAAGCCGCAGGACATGGTCGCGCTCCTCGAGGAGATCGCGCCGGTGGTGCGCAAGGGCCAGCTGGTGATCTCCCTGGCGGCGGGTATCACGACCGCCCTGATCGAGTCGAGACTGACCGACGGGGTCGCGGTCGTCCGGGTGATGCCCAATACCCCGGCGCTCGTCGACGAGGGGATGGCCGCCATCTCGCGCGGCACCCACTGCGACGAGGACCACCTGGTCGAGGCCGAGGAGCTGATGCGGGCGACAGGCCGGGTGATCCGGGTGCCGGAGAAGCAGCAGGACGCGGTGACGGCCATCTCCGGCTCTGGACCTGCCTACCTGTTCTTCGTCGTCGAGGCGATGATCGAGGCCGGCGTGCACCTCGGCCTGCCTCGGTCGACCGCGACCGAGCTCGTCGTCCAGACCATGGTCGGGTCCGCGAAGCTGCTGCGCGAGACCGGCGAGCATCCGACAGTCCTGCGCGAACAGGTCACGTCGCCAGGCGGTACGACCGCTGCTGCGATCCGCAAGCTCGAGGACCACAAGGTCCGGGCGGCGTTCATGACGGCGCTGGAGAGCGCGCGCGACCGCTCGCGTGCACTGGCACGCGGCGACCTCGACTGACGACTCCGCCGCGGCGCAGGGCGCGGGTACAGTCGCGCGAGTGAGCGCCGCCCCCGTCTTCGCGACCAGTGACGACGCGCTCCGTCGCCGCGGACTGCGTCGGATGCGAGCGGTCGCGTTGTCACTCCTGCTGCTCGCCGGCCTGGTGTACCTGCTGACGCTGCATCGAGGCGGTGGCTGGCCGTACGTCCACGCCACCGCCGAGGCGGCCATGGTCGGGGCGATCGCGGACTGGTTCGCCGTGACGGCTCTGTTCCGCCATCCGCTCGGGCTGCCCATCCCGCATACCGCCATCATCCCCACCCGCAAGTCGGCGCTCGGCCGCAGTCTTCAGGAGTTCGTCACCGGCAACTTCTTGTCCGAGCCGGTGGTCCGGACGAGGGTCGCCGATGCCAAGGTGGGCAAACGGGTCGGGGCGTGGTTGACCGAGCCGGCCAACAGCACCTGGGTGGTCGACGAGGGCGCGATCCTGCTCAGCGCCGCGCTGACCAGGATCTCCGACGAGGATGTTGCCGTCCTCATCGAGTCCGAGCTGTTGCCTCGCCTCGCCGACGAGCCTTTGAGCGAGGTCGCCGGCCGACTCCTGCAGGATGTCGTCGAGGAGAAGGCGCACCACGGGCTGGTGGACCTGGCGCTGCTCGAGGCGCACCGCTGGCTGAGCGGCAACGAGGCGGCCGTTGCCGAGGCGCTGAGCAGCCGAGCACCTTGGTGGACGCCCCTCTGGCTCGACGAGCGGGTGACGCGGCGGTTGCACGCCGAGGCCACCGCCTGGGTCGCTGACATCCGCGACGACCCCGACCACCAGGCCAGGCACGCGATCGACGACCTGCTGGCCCAGCTCGCCAATGACCTGCAGCACGACCCCGGCACGATCGAGCGCGCCGAGCGCCTCAAGAAGCGGGTCCTCAGCCAGCCTCAGGTGGCGGTGACGGCAACCTCGCTCTGGAACGCCCTGCGCCGCGCCCTGCTCGACTCCCTCGCGACGCCGGACAGCGCGGTCAAGGCCCGGGCAATCACGAGTCTCGGGGCCTTCGGCGCTCGCCTGGTCGACGACGAGGAGCTCTGCGCCCGCATGGACGGCTACGTCGCGGACGCGGCAGCGTTCCTGGTCGGACGCTACGGCGAGGAGCTGACGACGGTCATCACCGACACGATCGACCGCTGGGACGGCAAGGAGGCGGCCGAGCGGATCGAGCTGTACGTCGGCCGCGACCTGCAGTTCATCCGGATCAACGGGACGATCGTCGGCGGCCTCGCCGGTCTGCTCATCTACACGGCGTCAGCCTTGCTGTGACTCGGGCTGGGGATAGAGTCCGACCATGACCGGTCCTGGGTGCATCGTCTTCGACGAGGACCTGACCAGCTACGACTTCGGCCCCCACCATCCCATGCACCCGATCAGGGTGGACCTGACGATCCGGCTCGCGCGCAGTCTCGGCGTTCTCGACGACCCCAACGTCTCGGTCGTAGGTGCGCCGACCGCCACCGACGCCGAGCTGGGCCTGGTCCACTCCGCTGCGTACATCGCGGCGGTACGCCACCTCAGCGACCGGCCGTACGAGCAGGACCTCGTCCATGGGCTCGGCACGGACGACAACCCGACCTTCGCCGGTATGCACCAGGCGAGTGCGCACATCGTTGGTGGGACCCTCGAGGCGGCCCGGCAGGTGTGGAGCGGTGAGGCGCTGCACGCGGTGAACATCAGTGGCGGCCTGCACCACGCGATGGCGGACTCGGCCAGCGGATTCTGCATCTACAACGACCCGGCGGTGGCGATCGCGTGGCTGCTCTCGCTGGGTGCCAAGAAGATCCTGTACGTCGACGCCGACGTCCATCACGGCGACGGGGTCCAGGCGGCGTTCTACAACGATCCGCGGGTGGTGACCGTCAGCTTGCACGAGAGCCCCCGGACGCTGTTCCCAGGGACCGGGGAGACCTCGGAGTCAGGTGGCCCGGACGCCGTCGGCATGTCGGTCAACGTCGCGCTGCCGCCAGGCACTGCCGACGGCGGGTGGCTCCGCGCCTTCCATGCCGTCGTCCCGCCCGTGGCCCGGGCCTTCGAGCCCGAGCTGTTGGTGACCCAGCTGGGCTGCGACTCCCACATGGACGACCCGCTGGCCCATCTGATGCTCAGCGTCGACGGGCAGCGGCAGATCCAGCTCGCGCTGCACCACCTCGCACACGAGGTGTGCGGCGGTCGCTGGGTGGCGACCGGCGGGGGAGGCTACTCCGTCGTGGACGTCGTCCCGCGGACGTGGACGCACCTGCTCGCGACCGTCGCCGGTACGCCGATCGATCCGGAGACGGCGACCCCGCAGGAGTGGCGCACCGCTGTCGAGGTGCTGACGGGACGACAGGCGCCGACCGAGATGACCGACGGCCGCGACCCGGTCTACCGCGACTGGAGCAGCGGCTACAACCCCGACTCCTGGCTCGATCGCAGCATCGAAGAAGCCCGGCAAGAGATTTTCCCCTGGCACGGACTGGACCCGGCGTACTGAGCCGCGCTGTGCGCACATAGCGTAAACAGCTAGGGACTTTCCAGCGACACGCCGACGAGGATGTCCCGAGTTCCGTGGAACTTCGGTGGCGGTCCGGTGAGCATCAGGCTGCGCTCACGTCTTGAGTGTTGCAGTCGGCACCGATCGTCTGGGCGGCGACATGGCGTTCGAGCGATGTTCGGAGGGCTGGCAGGTGCAGGTGGCCGTTCACGCGGCGGAACTGCTTGCTGGCCTCGAGCATCCCGGCGGCGCACCAGCGCAGCGCCATCTGCCCGTCGCGCCAGCGTTTGACGTTGCGGGAGTGGTCGCGACAGATCGAGATCATCGACTCGATCGCGTTCGTGCTGCGCAGTGTCCGGGCCAGGGTGGGCGGCACGTTGAGGCGGAGCACGGTCAGTGTCTCGGCCAGGCCCTCGCGCAGGCTGCCGGCGGCGCCGGGGTGGGTCCGGTCGAGTTCGGCGGCCAGGGCGGTCAGCTGAGCTTCGGCCTCGAGCGCGGAACCGGCGTGGTAGGCCTCCCGCATCTTGCGCTCGACGGTGGACCGCATCTTCTCGGGCAGGTGCTCCTTGACGTTGCGGATCTTGTGCAGCTGGCATCGAGCGATCACGGGCTTGTCGAAGACCTCCCGCACCGCCGCGGACAGCGCCTTCGCGCCGTCCAGGACCGCCAGGATCGGCGTGGTGACGTCCAGGCCGCGTTCGCGCAACCCAACCAGCAGAGCCTTGACGAGGGTGGTGTTCTCCGTGGAGCCTTCGACCAGCGCGAGGGGGTGTTTGGTCCCCTCGATGTCGATGCCGAGCGCGACCACGCACAGGTGGTCGGCGAAGTGCACCCCGTCGATCATCAACGCCACCAGGTCCAGCTCACCGAGGTCGGCGGCGAGCAGGTTGGTCAATGCGTGCTGGGTCATCGCCACGAACTTGCGCGAGACCGCCGACTTGCTCGTCGACCTCGCCCCGTCCTCGACGGCCTCGCCGACCGGCTCCAGCCCGACCGGGTAGCGCCGGGTCGAGAGCCCGCCGAGCATCCGCTCCATCGCCATCCTCCCCAGCAGCTCGGTGGAGTTGAACAGGTCATACGCGGGCACCGGCGCCTCGCCGCTGCCGTCGATGGCACGGACCCGGGGCCGAACGACCGGCACCCGGCGCCCACCGAGGGTGACCGAGCCTCGTTCTGTGCCGTGCCGGGTCGCCGTGCGCTCAGGGTCGTGCTTGCCACGCGGCCCACACACAGCCGCTACGTCGGACTGCATCAGCTGGCCCATCACCTGCAGGCCGGCGCCGACCGCGAGGGCCAGCAGCCCCTCGGCCATGTCGGCGGCGATCTCGTCCATCGCCACGCTCACCTGCTCGGGCACGGCGAGCGCGTTCGCGTCGCCAGTCTTGGTCTGGTACCTCTTGTTCACGGTGGTCCCCTGTCTCCTGGGTCGTCTTTGGCGGACGCCCAACACCTACCGCAAGGCAGGCGTCAGGCGGGGGACCGCCACCTCAAGTTCCACGAGACCCGGGACAACCTCCACGCCGACTGATCACTCCTTTATCTTCCGATTTGGTACCGAAAAATCAACTCTGCTTCCCCAGCCGCCTCATTTGCCACTACTCTCACGTCAGCGCAGCGATCGTATTCGTCGGCGGGAAGCCGAGGACGTCTGTGTCGGAAGTTGGTGCCGGATGGCCGGGAGCTCGACTGGAGACAACATCTCCGACGTCACCTTCCTGACGGTCGCAGAGGTCGCTGCAGCGATGCGCGTGTCGAAAATGACCGTCTACCGGCTGGTGCACGGCGGGGAGCTGCCCGCGATCCGGGTGGGCAGGTCGTTCCGGGTACCCGCCGACGCCGTCAACGAGTACCTGCGCAAGTCCTTCTACCAAGCGGGCTGACCGGCGCCGCTCGGCCGCCCTGGAATTCAGCCTTCGGCTGGGGGCCACGGTACGCATCGGGCGCGGGCGTCTGCGGCGGCGACACCGCGTTATTGGGGCCAGCCAGCCTCGGCCGCTAGAGTAGGTCGGTCACGTCATAGGCATTCCTCGACCACGAGTGGGCTGACCGCCCGCCGGTCACCGAAGCAACGCCCGAAAGGTAGACCGTGGGCTCAGTTATCAAGAAGCGCCGCAAGCGGATGGCGAAGAAGAAGCATCGCAAGCTGCTGAAGAAGACCCGCATCCAACGTCGCCGTCAGGGCAAGTAAGGCCCTGAGCGCGATGGGTCGCGTCGTTCTCGTCACCGGAGTGTGCCGCGACCTGGGTGGGCGCTTCGCCCGTCGGATCGCAGCCGACGCCGAGGTCGACCGCGTCATCGGTGTCGACGTCGTCCCACCTCGCCACGACCTCGGCGATGTCAGGTTCGTGCGGGCCGACATCCGCAACCCGGTCATCTCGAAGGTGATCGCTGCCAACGACGTCGACACCGTGGTGCACCTGAGTGTGATCGCGACCCCGAGCGGGGCCGGCGGCCGCACGTCGATGAAGGAGATCAACGTCATCGGCACCATGCAGCTGCTCGCCGCCTGCCAGGAGGCGTCCGGTGTCGAGCGACTGGTCGTCAAGTCGTCGGCCAAGGTCTACGGGTCGTCCGTCAACGACCCGTCGATGTTCACCGAGGAGATGGCCCCGCGGCGGCCGCCGCGATCGGGCTTCGCCAAGGACTCCGCCGAGGTCGAGGGCTACGTCCGGGCCTTCGCGCGCCGCCGACCTGATGTCGACGTGACCATGCTGCGCTGCGCGAACCTGATCGGACCCAAGATCGAGACCACCCTCACCCGGTACTTCGAGCTTCCCGTCATCCCGACCGTCCTCGGGTTCGACCCGCGGCTGCAGTTCTGCCATGAGGAGGACGCCCTCGCCGCACTGCATCTGTCCACCCTCGGCAATGCCACGGGCACCTTCAACATCGCGGGTGACGGCGTGCTGATGCTGTCGCAGGCCGTCCGGCGACTGGGGCGCCCGAGTGTCGCGGTGCCCACCTTGGCATTCGGTCCCATCTCGTCTCTGTTCCCGGCGGCACGACGTGCAGACCTGTCGTCGGAGGAGACATCCTTCCTGACCTACGGCCGTGGCGTGGACACCACAGCCATGCGCGAGCTGCTGCGGTTCGAGCCGGCATTCACCACCGCGCAGGCGTTCGACGCCTTCGCTCGGCGGCTGCGGCCGGGACTTCTCAACGCCGAACGGTTGACTCGGCTGGAACGGCAGTTCACGGACTGGACCGCCCGGATGGTGGCCAGTGGCTGACGCGGAGGTCATCTCGATCGGCGGGCGCGGTCGGCCCGGTCGCGGGTCGCAGACGACCCCGTCGGCGGCCGCCCGGGCGTTGGCATCGTCTCCGCGAGCGCCTTCGAGGCGGCGTAGAGGCCCTGGCGGAGATACCCAGCCTGCTCCGGCGGCGGACCCGGGCGCCGATGCCGGCGCCGATGCAGACGGGCGATTGGTCGATCCGCCCCTCGCCGCGGACGACCTTGCCGATGTCCTCGCCGACGCGGCGCGCGATACGTTCGGCGAGTCGGTGTGGCAGCAGCGGCTGGTGGAGCTCACCCACCTGCTGAGAAGGCGGCTGACCGGTGACTACGAGGTCGACGAGTTCGGGTTCGACGAAGAGATCACTGAGCGCTTCATCCTGGCCGCCCTTCGCCCGCTGGCCGAGAAGTGGTTCAGGATCGACGTCCGGGGCATCGAGAACCTGCCTGGCACCGGCGGCGCGCTGGTCGTCTCCAACCACTCCGGGACCTTGCCCCTCGACAGCATGATGACCGGTCTCGTCGTCCACGACCACGCGGACAGGTTCCTACGGATGCTCGGCGCCGACCTGGTGTTCAGGCTGCCCTTCGTCGGCGAGCTGGCGCGCAAGGGCGGAGTCACGATGGCCAGCACCGAGGACACGGAGCGGATGCTGTCGCGCGGAGACCTGGTCGGTGTCTGGCCGGAGGGCTTCAAGGGGATCGGCAAGCCCTTCTCGGAGCGCTACAAGCTGCAGCGCTTCGGCCGTGGCGGCTTCGTCTCGGCCGCGATGCGGACAGGTGTCCCGATCGTGCCGTGCGCAGTCGTCGGCGCCGAGGAGATCTACCCGCTGGTCGGCAATGTCGCCTCGCTGGCACGGCTGCTCGGGCTGCCGTACCTGCCCATCACGCCGTTCTTCCCGTGGTTCGGCCTGCTCGGGCTGATCCCGCTCCCGTCCAAGTGGCTGATCGAGTTCGGCGCCCAGATCCGGACCGACACCTACGTCGCAGGGGCGGCCGACGACCCGATGCTGGTGTTCAACGTGACCGACCAGGTACGGGAGACGATCCAGCAGACCCTCTACGCACTCCTGGTCCAGCGCACCACCGTGTTCTCCTAGCCGCGGCGCGCCGGCGCTCCGGTGGAGAGGTGCTAGCCGAGCGACGCGGACGAGCCGATAGTGCCGGGGCTCGTCGGATCATCGGTCGTGGGTGCCGTGAACGCAATCGTGGTCGGCGTGTCAGTCGACGTGCCATTGGTCGTATTGGGGTCCGTCGCCGGGGGGTTGGTCGTCGGAGGCGCCGTCGTGGGGAGGGCCGTCGTCGGGTCGGTCGTCGGGGGGGAAGTCGTCGGCGGCGCCGTCGTGGGGGCCGTCGTCGGGTTCGTGGAGGCGGGATCGGTGGTCGGATCGGTCACCGGGTCGGTCGTCGGATTACCGGTCGTCGGCTGGACGGGCGCCGTCGTCGGCACGTCGGTCGGGTCCGTCGGGAGGCCACCGGTGCCAGGATCGATGGTGGGCAGCACCACAATCGGAGCCGGGGTGGTGCCGGGCGCCACCGGTGCGATGGTCGTTGGGGGGAGCAGGCTGGTCGGTGCTCCGGGGTCCGCGGGGCCGGCGGTGGTGGGAAGGGTCGGCTGCTTGCCGGCCTGCACGTCGCTGACCAGGGTCTCCAAGTTGGCAGGCAGGGCCAGCGGCGCCAAGGCGCTGCAGCTCGGACACGTCCTCACCGCACCCGCGTCGAGCGTCGTCAGCTCCGACGCCGCACCTGCGACGTCGGCGAGGACGGCCGGCGGGACCTGGGTGCTCATCGCTTCGAGCCTTGTCGCCGATGAGCTCGTGAAGGTGCGCAGGTCGACGATCGCAGACGTGTCGTCGTTGTTTCGGTAGGCCGTCATCAGGTCGGCGCCGCCCTGGTGCGCCTGCGTCGAGAAGTCGCTGAGGGTCCCACCCATCAGCACCGAGACGGCAGGGTCCGAGGAGTGCTCGTCGACCAGGTTCTGGACCTCGGACAGCCGGGTCGAAGCTTGGGACAGGAGCTGACCGCCCTTGTCGGCGGGCGAGCCGGCGGTGGCCACCTGCACGCTCTCCAGGGTTCGCTTGATCGGGTACAACGGGTCACCGGGCAGCGCCGAGTGACTCGCGAGCCCCACGCCGACGAATGTGCTGACCACGATGGCACCGACAGCCACGACACCTAACCGGCCACGACGTTTCGCGCGGACCGGTCGCGCCGTGGGCGCCCGTCCCGATCGAGGCGGGGTCGGCTCCGGCGTAACGAGATGGAGGGGAGCCACCTCGAGCAGCCTGACCCGGAGATCGGCGGCGAACTCTGGGCGGGGCGCCGGCTTGTCAAGGGCCTCGAGGCTCCTGGCGAGCTGTACGAGGGCAGCTGTGTCGGCATCGAGGCTCCCAAAAGGTCGCTGTCCCTCGAACGAGGCAGCGAACCTGTCTACGCGGCGCTGCGCTGATGGCGGCCAGATCATGGTCGACTCTCCGTGACGTCATACCGGTTCCCACACTCGGTCCGCATGTGGTGAACCGCTGTCAAGGTGCGAAACGACCCAGAGCGGCCAAAAGTTATGGGCCGCGTTTCGAAGCCCGGCGGCCGGCTCAACGAAGGGACTCGGGCATCAGGCGCGCCAGGTTCCGGATGGCCCGCAGCTGAAGCTGCTTGACTGCTCCCTCCGACTTCATCATGACCTTCGCCGTCTCGGCGATCGAGTACGAGTTGAGGAACCGCAGTACCAGGCACTCCTGTTGCTCGGCGGGGAGCTCGGCCAGCTTCTCCCGAAGCAGCTCGTGGGTCAGGGTCTGGACGACATGCTCCTCGGGCGTCGCGGAGGACTCTTCGCGGTCGCTGATCTCCCCGGTCGGGCTCTCGAGCCGGTTCCGGGCGGACTTGTGGTGGTCGATGATCAGGTTGCGGGCGATCGTCATCAGCCAGGCGGCGAAGTCCTTGCCCTGCCACTGGAACGAGTTGATCGAGCGGAGGGCCCGGAAGAACGTCTCGCTGGTCAGGTCCTCTGCCTGCGACGGCGTCGACAGCCGATAGTAGATGAACCGGTAGACGGCGCCGTTGTAATGGTCGAAGAGCTGCCCGAAGGCTTCGGCGTCGCCGGCTCGGGCGAGGTCGACGAGGGCCGCAACGCGAAGCGAGTCCGCGTCCGAGCCGGGGGGCGGCAACGAGCTGCCGGGACCGCCCGCATCTCCGCTGGGTGTCGATGTGGTGGTGAGTAGCAGGTCGCCGCCGAGCTGCGCGACCACGGCCAGCCGCAGGGCGTCGTAGCCGACGACGAGCGGGCGTCCCAGCCGAGTCACCAGTTCCGCCTTCCCCACACCGCGATGCGTGACTGCTGATAGTACGCCGACGGGACCAGCCGGTGGCAACCCTCGGCCGAAGAGTCCTCCGCGCCCGAGCGGACGGAGCGCGGGGTTGTCAGGCAGCCTGCGCGAGCCGACGCCTGAGCGCCTGCAGGCACGCGACGACGCCGGCGATCATCGCAGCGCCCCCGGCCACGGCGACCCCGACCTTTGCGGCCCGGCGCCCGGTGCGGAAGTCGCGCATCGGCCA
This sequence comes from Propionibacteriales bacterium, assembly GCA_038239485.1. Classification (GTDB taxonomy): domain Bacteria; phylum Actinomycetota; class Actinomycetes; order Propionibacteriales; family Nocardioidaceae; genus DASQEH01. The sequence goes on along the minus strand of JBBSET010000009.1, from coordinate 32,404 downwards.
CCCCATCGCCTTGGCGTGGCGGCGCAGCCTACCGTCCGGGTTGATCACGAACGGGTAGCCCACCAGCGACAACATCGGCAGGTCGTTGAAGGAGTCGGAGTATGCCGAGCAGCGGTCGAGGTCGAGTCCCTCGGCGCGGGCGAGAGCCGTCACCGCATCCGCCTTGGCCGGTCCGTGCAGGAGGTCGCCCACCAGCCGTCCCGTGTAGATGCCGTCGACGTCCTCCGCTACGGTTCCCAGCGCCCCGGTCAGCCCGAGCCGACTGGCGATGATGGTGGCGATCTCTATCGGCGCCGCGGTCACCAGCCAGACGCGCTGGCCGCGGTCCAGATGCATCTGGGCGAGCGCCCTCGTCTCCGGCCAGATCCGCGACGCCATCGACTCGTCGAAGATGTCGCGCGACAGTGCCTCGATCTCCTCGACCTGGTGGCCCGCGATGAAGGAGAGGGCGGAGGCGCGGGCGTCGGCAACCGTCTCGAGGTCCTCGACCCCGACCAGCCGGAAGTAGGCGTGGTCCCATGCCGCGCGGGCGATGTCGCGCGTCGAGACATTGCCGCGTCGGTGCAGCCCACGGGCCAGGTGGAAGATCGACGCGCCGCGCAGAACCGTGTTGTCGACGTCGAAGAACGCAGCGACCGCGTGATCGGACCGACCGGCGGCTTCCACCAGGCAACTGTATCGACCGGCCGCTGCCGGCCGGTCCCGTACCATCGCTGCTGTCATGTCACGAGTTCGCCTGCTGTCCAAGCCGGGTTGTCACCTCTGCGAAGAAGCGCGTGCCGTCGTGGTCGCCGTCTGCGCCGATCTCGGCGAGACGTTCGACGAGGTGGACATCACGACGGACCCGGCCCTGATGAGCCGGTACGGCGAGCAGATCCCAGTGACCCTCGTCGACGGCCGCCAGCACGACTTCTGGCGCGTCGACGCCGGCCGCCTCCGTGCCGCGCTCGCGCCGCCGCCGCGCTGACAGTGACCCTCCGGTAGAGCGGAATCGCAGGCATGAAGTGACCTGTGTCACGAAGCCCGCCCGACATTGCTTCGGTTTGTTCTCTCGTTCACAAACTCTTAGAGTGGCCCTCTAGTGCCGCTGCAGGAACCGCCTCGACAGCCGAAGCCGACATCCTGTGCAGGCGCGCCGGGGAGCACCGTGACTGGAGGCAGCCGCAAGACTGGGCGCTCGGACGACGAGCGGGTCGGACGCGACATACCCGAAGCGACAGTCGCCCGGCTGCCGATCTATCTGCGTGCCCTCACGTCGCTCGCGGAGCACGACGTGGGGACCGCCAGCAGTGAGGATCTCGCGAGTGCGGCCGGGGTGAACTCCGCCAAGCTCCGCAAGGATCTGTCCTATCTCGGTACCTATGGCACCCGTGGCGTGGGCTACGACGTCGACTACCTCCGCTACCAGATCGCCCGGCAGATCGGGCTGACCCAGGACTGGTCGGTCGTGATCGTTGGGATCGGCAATCTCGGGCACGCGCTGGCGAACTACTCCGGCTTCGCCACCCGCGGATTCCAGGTCGCGGCCCTGATGGACAGCGACCCCGCGCGCGTGGGGGAGAAGATCGGTGATCTCGCAATCACCCCCATCGACGACCTCGACCGGGTGGTCCGGGAGTCGTCGGTCTCCATCGGCGTGATCGCGACGCCTGCCGCCGCAGCGCAGGATGTCTGCGACCGGCTGGTCCTGGCCGGGGTCGGCAGTATCCTCAACTTCGCGCCGGCCGTGCTGACCGTGCCGCCACACGTAGACGTCCGCAAGGTCGACCTGTCCATCGAGCTGCAGATCCTCGCCTATCACGAGCAGCGCAAGAACGGGCTGTCCGTCCTGCCTGGCGCGGGCCCGGGAGTCGCCAAGGCCGGTGCCCGATGAGCATCCTCGTCGTGGGCGCCTCACACCGGACGGCACCGGTCGAGCTGCTCGAGCGGCTCTTCCTCGACGCCGACCGTGCCGGCAAGCTCCGCGCCGCCGCTCTCGCCACCGACTGCGTCGACGAGGCAGTGGTGCTCGCGACCTGCAACCGGATCGAGGTCTACTCCGCGGTCGAGCGCTTCCACGCCAGCGTGGACGACCTCACGGCGCTCCTGGTCGAGCACTCCGGGATGACGACCGAGGACGTCGTCGGCTCGCTCTACGTCCACTATGACGAGGCCGCCGTGGCTCACCTGTTCGAGGTCGTCACCGGGCTGGACTCGATGGTTGTCGGGGAGAGCCAGATCATCGGACAGGTACGCGAGGCGCTGCGCCACAGCCAGCTCGACGAGTCCGTCGGCGCCTCGCTCAACTCGCTGTTCCAGCAGGGCCTGCGGGTCGGCAAGCGGGCCCACGCCGAGACCGACATCGACCGCGCGGGCCAGTCGGTCGTCTCGGTGGGATTGGCCCACGCGACCGAGGTGGTCGGGCCGCTCGAGTCGTCGAGGGTCCTCATCGTCGGCGCGGGGTCCGTCGCGGCCCTGACGGCGGCATCGGTGCATCGGGCGGGCGCTCGCGACATCGTCGTGGCGTCACGGACGTTGGCGTCCGCTGTCCGGCTCGCCAGGTCGGTCGGCGGCCGCGCCGCGTCGATGGACACGGTTGGCGAGCAGATCGCGCAAGCCGACCTGGTCATCTCCTGCACGGGTTCGACCGGGCCGGTGATCAGCATCGCGATGGTGGCGAGCGCGATGGCGGGCCGCACTGATGCCCGCCCGCTCGCGATCGTCGACCTCGCCCTGCCGCACGATGTCGACCCGTCCGTCGCGGAGCTCGGGGCCGTCACGCTCGTCGGGCTGGAGACGCTGGCCGACTCGGTGCACAACGGCTCGGCCGCCGCCGACGTGTCGAGGGTCAGAGCCATCGTCGACGAGGAGGTGACCGCCTTCGCCACCGCCCGCGAGGCGGCACGGGTGGCACCGACTGTCGTCGCGCTGCGGTCGATGGCGACGAGCGTCGTCGCTGCCGAGCTGGAACGGCTCTGGGGTCGTGTCCCGAACCTGTCACCGGTCGAGCGCGACGAGGTCATCCACACCATCAACCGGGTCGCCGACAAGCTGCTGCACGAGCCGACGGTGCGGATCAAGCAGTTCGTCGGCCGCTCACCGGAGTCGTCGTACGCCGACGCGCTCGCCGAGCTGTTCGCACTCGACTCCTCAGCCGTGGAGGCTGTGTCCCGGGCCGGCGAACCGCAATGAGCCATTTGCGCATCGGCACCCGCTCGAGCGCGCTCGCACGCGCACAGAGCGAGGCGATCGCCGACCGGCTGCGCATTGCCCTGAAGGTCACCGTCGAGCTGGTACCCGTCGTGAGCGAGGGCGACCGGACCGCGGCGCCGCTGGTCGAGATCGGCGGTGCGGGGGTCTTCGTCGGCACCGTCCGTGACTCACTCGTCGTCGGCGACGTCGACCTCGTCGTGCACTCGCTCAAGGATCTCCCGACAGTGGTCGACGATCGCGTCGCGCTTGCCGCGGTGCCACGACGGGAGGACCCGCGAGACGCCCTCGTGGCCCGTGACGGCCTCACTCTGGGTGAGCTTCCCCGGGGCTCAACCGTCGGGACCGGCTCACCGCGCCGGGCTGCACAGCTTCGCGCCCTGGGGCTCGGCGTCGAGGTGGTCGACATCCGTGGCAACGTCGACACCCGGCTGACGAAGGTCGCCGCCGGCGTCGTCGACGCTGTGGTCCTGGCCCGCGCAGGGCTCGTCCGCCTGGGCCGGCAGGACGAGATCACCGAGACGTTGGACCCGATCCAGATGCTGCCCGCCCCGGGCCAGGGTGCCCTCGCCGTCGAGGTCGCGGCCACCTCCACGGGACTCGCCGGTGCCCTGTACGAGGTTCTGGACGACGCCGACAGCCGAGCGGCCGTCACCGCTGAGCGAGCGTTGCTGCGTGCCCTTGAGGCCGGATGCATGGCGCCCATCGGGGCGCTCGCCGACGTAGCCGAGGGTGACGACGGGCCGGAGATGTGGCTGCGGGCCGTGGTGACCGCACTCGACGGAAGCGACCAGGTCCGGCTCTCGATGGCCGGGAGTCCGGCCGAGGCCGAGACCCTCGGCGCGGCCCTGGCGAAAGAGCTGCTGGCCGAAGGTGCCGCCACCTTGATGCGGGAGCCCGCCACGTGAGCACGGCGACGTCACGTCCTACCCCTGACAACCAGTCCATTCAGAGCAAGACGGTGAAAGAGAAGATGCCGAAGACTGCTGCAGCTAAGACCTCGACCCACCTGGCGACCGGTCGGGTCGACGATGCCGTCGCTGCCCGCCGCCACACGGGCTCGGTAGCGTTCGTCGGCACCGGACCGGGCGACCCGGGTCTGCTCACGGTGCGGGCGACGGAGCTGATCGCCGCGGCTGACGTGGTCATCACCGAGGTACCCGAGCACGCGGCCCTGCTCACCACCTTGCTGGGGAGCAGGCTCGCCGAACTGACCGTGATCGACGGCGGATACGGCGAGGACGGACAGCCTCTCACCCACGCCTCACGGGCCAAGCTCGTCGTCACCCAGGCGCAGGGCGGCGGTAAGGTCGTCCGGCTGATCTCCGGCGACCCCTGGATGTACACCACCGGCGCCGAGGAGGCATCGGCCTGCGCCAAGTCCGGCGTGCTCTTCGAGATCGTGCCCGGTGTCAGCTCCATCACCGCTGTGCCGGCGTATGCGGGCGTCCCGCTGACCACCCGGACGTCGCGGGAGCTGACTGTCCTCCACGTCGCCGACAGCAAGATCGACTGGGCCTCCTACGCCGCCGCGCAGACCCTGGTGCTGCTTGCCGCGACCAGGTGCATCGGCGAGGTGGCGCGCGCCCTGATCGCCGCCGGGCGCCCCGCCGACACTCCGGTCGCGATCACGGCCGTCGGCACCACCACGCAGCAGCGGACGGTCGTGTCCACGCTCGCCGGCATCGGCGACGACGCGAAGGCCGCTCGCATCACCGAGCCGGCCCTCACGGTCGTCGGGCAGGTGGTGATGATGCGCGAGGCGCTGTCGTGGTTCGAGACCAAGCCGCTCTTCGGCTGGCGGATTCTGGTCCCGCGTACCAAGGAGCAGGCCGGGTCACTGTCGGCGAGCCTGCGCAACTACGGCGGCGTCCCCGAGGAGGTCCCGACCATCTCGGTCGAGCCGCCGCGCAACCCGCTGCAGATGGACAAGGCCGTCCGCGGCCTGGTCGAGGGCCGGTACGAGTGGATCGTCTTCACCTCCGTCAACGCGGTCAAGGCGGTGCGCGAGAAGTTCGACGAGTACGGCCTGGACGCCCGTGCGTTCAGCGGGCTGAAGGTGGCCGCCGTCGGCGACAAGACCGCCGAGAGCATCGCCCGCTGGGGGATCCGTGCGGATCTGCTGCCCTCCGGAGAGCAGTCGGCGCTCGGGCTCCTCGAGGACTGGCCGCCGTACGACGACCTGCTCGACCCCATCAACCGGGTATTCCTCCCGCGAGCCGACATCGCCACCGACACCCTGGTGGCGGGTCTGCACGACCTGGGCTGGGAGGTCGACGACGTGACGGCCTACCGGACGGTCCGCGCAGCACCGCCACCGGCACCGGTCCGTGACGCGATCAAGACCGGCAAGTTCGACGCCGTCGTCTTCACCTCGTCCTCGACCGTCCGCAACCTGGTCGGGATCGCGGGCAAGCCGCACCCGAGCACGGTGATCGCCGCCATCGGGCCGGCCACGGCGAAGATCTGCGAGGAGCACGGTCTGCGCGTCGACGTGCTCGCGCCGACACCGTCCGTCGAGGCCCTGGCAGAGGCGCTCGCCGATTTCGGCGCGACGCGGCGGCTGGCCCTGGTCGAGGCGGGCGAGCCGGTGACGAAGCCGTCGGAGCGACGCGCCCCGGGTCGTCGTCGCGGGGTCTGAGCCATGGGGTACCCCGAGTCACGGCCGCGCCGGCTGCGATCCACAGCGGCGCTGCGGCGGCTCGTCTCGGAGACTGACGTGCGGCCGCGCCACCTGGTGCTGCCGATGTTCGTGGCCGAGACGCTGCACGAACCCAAGCCGATCACGAGCATGCCCGGCGTCGTGCAGCATTCACGCGACTCACTGCGCAAAGCGGCTGCCGAGGCGGTGGCCGCCGGCGTCGGTGGGCTGATGCTCTTCGGCGTGCCCGGCTCGAAGGACGCTGTGGGCAGCGGCGGTGTCGACCCCGACGGGATCCTCAACGTCGCCATCGCCGACGTTGTCGCGGAGGTCGGCGGCGACACCGTGGTGATGGCCGACCTGTGCCTCGACGAGTTCACCGACCACGGCCACTGCGGGCTGCTGGCGCCCGACGGCACGGTCGACAACGACGCGACGCTCGAGCAGTACGCCGCCATGGGCGTCTCGCAGGCGGCCGCTGGGGTGGCCGTGGTCGGACCGAGCGGCATGATGGACGGCCAGGTCGGTGCGATCAGGACCGCGCTCGACACCGCCGGCTACCTCGACGTCGCCATCCTCGCCTACTCCGCCAAGTACGCCTCGGCCCTCTTCGGACCCTTCCGGGAGGCCGTGTCGTCGACGCTCCGCGGCGACCGGCGAACCTACCAGCAGGACCCCGCCAACGGCCGCGAGGCGCTCCGTGAGGCCGCCCTGGACCTGGCAGAGGGCGCCGACATGGTGATGGTGAAGCCGGCGCTGGCTTACCTGGACGTGCTCCGGGAGGTCGCGACGCTGTCGGACGTACCTGTGGCCGCCTACAACGTCTCAGGCGAGTACTCGATGGTGGAGGCGGCGGCGGCGGCGGGGTATCTGAACCGCGAGGCGACGATCCTCGAGGTGCTGACGTCGATCCGCAGGGCCGGTGCCGACATCGTGTTGACCTACTGGGCCACCGAGGCCGCCGGCTGGCTGAGCGAAGCGTAGGGGCTCAGGGTCCGCGGGGTCAGGCGGGGGCAGGCACAGCGCTGGGCGCCCGAACCGTCTGATGGCGTGTCGTGGCTCCGACGGCGTAGAAGACCAGAGCCAGCACGATGATCGCGGCCAGCGGGACGAACTGGGTCAGCTCGTAGACGCCGCGCCGACCTGTGAACCCCTCCGGCAGGCTGTCGTCGGGGCTGCCGCCGGTGAGCGCGTCGAACAGGCCCGGCCACATCAGGGCGATCGACGCGATCAGCGACCAGAGCGTCGTCAGCACGCTGACGACCAGCGCGCCGGTCTCACCGAAGGGCACCGAGTACGGACGCTCGACCCCGGGGTACTTGCGCCTGAGCAGGTACAGCGAGGGGAAGATGATCAGATACGACAGAGTCGTCGTCGAGATCGCCAAGCCGAGCACGGCGCTGAAATAGGTCTGGGCGCTGCCGCTGAGCTTGAACGCCAGCACCATCACCACCGTCGCGATCCCCCCCGACGCGAAGTTGACGGCGATCGGCGTGCCGTACTTCTTGGAGAAGACGCCCAGCCACCGAGGGCCACCGCCGTCATAGCAGGCCACGGCCTCGGCGCGATCGGCGCCCATGATCCAGGTGGCGCCGCTGGACAGCAACGCCCAGATGAACCCGATCGCCGCGATACGGCCCAGGAACGTGCCCCACCCGGTCAGGCTCGCGGTCACGGTGCCGTTGTCGTGCTGGACGACCTCGCCTCCGTAGACGGTGAAGACGGTCTTGATGGCGTCCACGAATCCACCGAGGCTGGTGATCTGCGTCGCGGGGAGGACCAGCAGGATCGCTAGCACCGGGACCCCGTACGCGAGCACGGACACCAGCCAGGCCCGGGCGATGGTCACCGGGACGTCCTTCTGGGGGTCCTCCATCTCGTCACCGGCAGAGCTGGGGAGCTCGAAGCCGACGAAGTTGAAGAACAGCACCGGGATCGCGGCGAAGAAAACGGTGCCGGTGGGCTTGAAGTCCCCGCCCGAGACACCATGGACACCGTGCTGCAGTGCATACAGCACCACCGAGAGCGTGAAGACGCTCAGCAACAGCACCCTGACCCAGGCGCCGACGGTCGGGATCCACTTCCCGATGCCGAACGACAAGATGGCCGACCAGGTCGCGATCCAGATGAAGATGAGGCCGAAGACGACCTGGATCGCAAGCACGCCGTTGGACCCCAGGTGGGGGGCAGGGTCGTAGAAGAACTCGGTGAACACGGAGTACGCGGTGATCGTCAGGGCACCGCCGAGCCAGATCGGGTTGGACAGCCAGTAGAGGACGGAGTTGATCGACGCGGGCAGGCGTCCCATCGCCATCTTGATCCAGACGTAGCAGCCGCCCTCCTCTCGGAAGGTCGAGCCGAGCTCGGCGGTCAGCATGGCGTACGGCAGGAAGAAGAACACGCTCATGAACAGCAGCCAGACGAACGCCTGCGCGCCATAGCTGGAGACAGCCCCCAGCGTGTCCAGGCCGACGATGGTGCAGATCAGGAAGAAGAAGATGTCGAAGCGTCCGAAGTGCTTCCTGAGCTTCGCCTTCTCCTCGACCGAAGCAGTCGTCTCCAGCGTGTCAGGGACAGCCATCACGTGGGGTGCGGTCATCACATGCTCCTCAATCCCCGGCCGAAACGTCGTAGGCACTGTGCTTCCTCCTTGACCGTGCAGTCAAGAGCGGCCTGCTGTCCCGGCACCGTTGTAACCAGAAGTTGACAGTGGCGGAGCCAACTGCGCGGCCTCGAGGCGTCTCGGTGACAATGGGGGGGTGACATCTCCAGCCGACGACCTGGCCGTGACCGCCGGCTCCGGCGACCTGTTCGCCCGGGCCCTCGACGTGACCCCTGGGGGCGTCAACAGCCCGGTCCGCGCCTTCCGGGCCGTTGGAGGGACTCCGCGGTTCATGGCCAGGGGCGCAGGGCCGTATCTCTACGACGTCGACGGCAACTCCTACGTCGACCTGGTGTGCTCCTGGGGACCGATGATCCTCGGCCATGCGCATCCTGAGGTGGTCGACGCGGTCCAGCGGGCGGTGTCCGCGGGTACGTCGTTCGGCACGCCCTCGATGCCTGAGGTGGAGCTCGCCGAGGAGATCGTGCGACGTACGCCAGTCGACCAGGTGCGGCTCGTGTCGTCCGGCACCGAGGCCACCATGTCGGCGATCAGGTTGGCCCGCGGCTTCACCGGTCGCGAGCTGATCGTGAAGTTCGCCGGCTGCTACCACGGACACGTCGACAGCCTGCTCGCGGCCGCCGGCTCCGGTGTCGCCACGTTCGGGCTGCCCGGCACACCAGGTGTCCCGATCGCGGCGACGGCCGCCACCCTGGTGCTGCCCTACAACGACATCGCCGCCGTCACGGCCGCCTTCGCCGCCCACGGCGACGCGATCGCCTGCGTGATCACCGAGGCGGCGGCGGGCAACATGGGCGTGGTTGCCCCGGTCGACGGCTTCAACGCCACCTTGTCGCGTCTCTGCAGCGAAGCGGGGGCATTGTTCATCAGCGACGAGGTGATGACGGGCTTCCGGGTCGGCCCGTCGGGTTACTGGGGCCTCGACGGCGCCTTGGAGGGCTGGATCCCGGACCTGATGACCTTCGGGAAGGTGATGGGCGGCGGCTTCCCGGCGGCGGCCTTCGGTGGCCGGCGCGACGTGATGGCATACCTGTCTCCCGTCGGGCCCGTCTACCAGGCCGGCACCCTGTCGGGCAACCCGATCGCCACCACCGCCGGCCTGACAACGCTGCGGCTGGCGACGGCGGAGGTCTACGACCGGCTGGACAAGACTGCGGACCAGATCGCCCGGCTGGTCGCTGACGCGCTCAGCGCGGCCGGGGTGCCGCACGTCGTCCAGGCGGCCGGGAACCTCTTCAGTCCGTTCTTCGTGGAGTCAGACGAGGTGACCGCACTCCACGACTTCGACCAGGCATCGCGTCAGGTGCAGCCCAGGTTTCGCGCGTTCTTCCACTCCATGCTGGACCAGGGTGTCTACCTGCCGCCCAGCTCGTTCGAGGCCTGGTTCGTCAGCGCGGCACACGATGCCCGTGCCATCGACCGCATCGCCTCGGCACTGCCGAAGGCGGCCGCCGCCGCGGCCGCCGCACGACCCGACGACGAGGGGCACGTATGACATCGGCAGCCACCACAGCCACGACCGTCGTCCACCTGCTGCGGCACGGCGAGGTCTACAACCCGCACGGGGTGCTCTACGGCCGGCTCCCCGACTACCACCTCAGCGAGCTCGGCCTGCAGATGGCGCACCGGGTGGCCGAGACCCTCAAGGGCCGCGACATCACCCACGTCGTCTCTTCCCCCCTGGAGCGAGCTCAGGAGACCGCGGCGCCGACCGCCGATGCGCTCGGGCTCGGCATCGTCACCGACGCGAGGGCGATCGAGGCCTCCAACAGGTTCGAGGGCAAGAGCTTCGGCGTCGGCGACGGCTCGCTGCGCAAGCCGTCGTACTGGCGCTACCTCTACAACCCGGTCAAGCCGTCGTGGGGCGAGCCCTACAAGGACATCGTGGTGCGGATGCTTGCCGCCATGCACGACGCAAGGGAGGCGGCGTCCGGGCACGAGGCGCTGATCGTGTCGCACCAGCTTCCGGTTTGGATCGCCAGGTCCTTCCTGGAGGGCCGAAGGCTGTTCCACGACCCCCGCAAGCGCCAATGCAGCCTCGCCAGCCTGACGACCGTCACCTACGAAGGCGATGCCGTGAGACACCTCGCGTACTCCGAGCCGGCGGCCGACCTGGTACCGGTCAAGACGAGCAAGAAGTTCACCGCCGGAGCCTGATGCCGACATCAGCTACTCGACCTCGCCGCCTGTCCGCCGCCCTGACGCTGGGCGCGCTGGCGAGCGCCCTGGCGGGCTGCGCGTCGTCGGGTCAGGGCACCGGCAGCGCCGGTTTCATCGCCGGCGACGGCACCGTCACCACCATCGCGGCGGCCGACCGGAGCGACGTGCCGCACCTGGTCGGCGACGGTCTGAGCGGCAAGCGGATCGACATCGCCGACGATCGGGGCAAGGTGGTGGTCATCAACGTCTGGGCGTCGTGGTGCACACCGTGTCGCGAGGAGGCGCCAGCCGTGGCGGCTGCCGCCCGCCGGCTGCCGTACGTCGCCTTCATCGGCATCGACACCCAGGAGTCCAACCGGGCGAACGCCGACGCGTTCGTGCGCGACTTCCACGTACCGTACGACAGCATCTACGACCAGGACGGCAGCGCGATGCTCTCGTTCTACGGGATGCTGGCCCCCAACTCGCTGCCGTCCACGATGGTGATCGACAAGAAGGGCCGGATCGCCGCGCTCGTGCTGGGCTCGGTCGACACCACCACCCTGCTCGGCCTGGTCCACGACGTCTCCACCGGAGCGTGACGGCCATGCTGATGCCGGCTGTTGTGATACCGACTGCGTCGGTGGGGCTGTGGTTCCACCAGACCGCTCTCAACGGGTCGCTGCTTCTCGCGATCCCCGTCGTCTTCGCCGCCGGAGCGGTGTCCTTCTTCTCCCCGTGCGTGCTCCCGCTGCTGCCGGGCTACCTGTCGTACATCACCGGCTTGTCAGGGGCCGACATCATGGCCAACGGGAGCACCGGGGTCCGGGGCCGGATGGTCGTCGGGAGCCTGCTCTTCATCCTCGGCTTCTCCTTGGTGTATGTCGCGATCGCCGGGGCGTTCCAGGTCGGGTACCAGCTGCTGGCCCATCAGGAGCAGGTGACGAGGGTCCTGGGTGTTGTCACCATCATGCTCGGGCTCGTCTTCGCCGGCGTGGTGCCCTGGTTCCAGCGCGATGTCCGGGTGCATACCGTTCCGGCCGTCGGTCTCGCAGCCGCTCCGCTGCTGGGGGTGCTCTTCGGCCTCGGCTGGACACCGTGCATCGGTCCCACCCTCGGGGCGGTGCTGGCCCTGACCAGCACGATCAGCGGGCAGGGCAACCCCAGTCGTGGCGTGTTCCTGGTGCTCGTGTACTGCCTCGGGTTGGGCCTGCCGTTCCTGGTCGCGGCGTTCTCGTTCCGCAAGATGATGGGCGCAGTCGCGTGGGTTCGCCGGCACCAGGTTTGGGTGATGCGGCTCGGCGGGGCGATGCTCGTCACGGTAGGGGTCCTGATGGTGACGGGCACCTGGACGACCATGATCCAGCACATGCAGATATGGGTGTCGGGCTATGCCACCCCGATCTGACCGCCCGGACGACTACGCCGGGCCGCTCGACCAGCTGGAGCCGCTCGAGCCCCCCGACACGGAGACCGAGCGTTCCGGCCCTCCGGGTGACCGTCCGGCCGGCGTGCCTGCTAAGCCCGCCGCGCCGGCGCTCAGGCCGGTGGAGTTCGCCCGCTGGATCTGGCGCCAGCTGACCTCGATGCGGACCGCGCTGGTCCTGCTGTTCCTGCTCGCGATCGCGTCGATCCCCGGTTCGCTGATCCCGCAGGAGCGCATCGACCCCAATGCCGTTCTGGCGTTCAAGGCCAACCATCCCTCGCTGACGCCGCTGTTCGACCGGATCGGCATGTTCGCGGTCTTCAACTCGGTCTGGTTCAGCGCGATCTACATCCTGCTGATGCTGTCGCTGGTCGGCTGTATCGTCCCGAGGGCCCGGGTCTACGCGAAGAACGCCCGCGCTCGGCCGCCGAACGCGCCGAGGAACCTGAGCCGGTTCCCCGCGTACGACGCCTGGGAGACCGCCGAGCCGCGTGCCGTGGCCGCCGCCAGGGCGCGGGACCTGCTGGCCGGCCAACGACGCCGCGTGGAGGTCTACGAGACCGCAGACGAGACCGTGGTGAGCGCCGAGAAGGGGTACCTGCGCGAGGCCGGGAACCTGCTCTTCCACGTCGCCGTCCTCATTGTTCTGATCGGGTTCGCCGTGACCGGGCTGTACGGCTTCAAGGGGTCGGCGGCGGTGATCAGCGGTCAGGGCTTCTCCGACACCCTGACGCAGTACGCCGACTTCACGCCGGGCGGACGCTACGACACCGCCAGTCTGCCCCCGTTCCAGTTCACCGTCGACGACTTCAACGTGTCCTGGAAGCGCAGCGGGGCCGGTGTGGGGACGCCACTGACGTTCAACGCGGACCTGTCCGTCACCAGCCGGCCCGGCGCCAAGCCCTCCAACTACGACCTCCAGGTGAACCACCCGCTGAACGTCGACGGCGTCTCGGTCTTCCTCGTCGGCCACGGGTACGCGCCGGTGGTGACTGTCCGCGACGGCAAGGGGCGGGTGGCGTTCAAGGGGCCGGTGATCTTCTTGCCGCAGGACAGCTCGTTCACGTCGTTCGGCGTCATCAAGGTGCCAGACGCGTCGCCCACCCAGCTCGGCTTCGAGGGTTACTTCTTCCCGACTGCGGCCCTGAACAACGCCGGGCAGCCTTACTCAGCCTTCCCCGACGCCGACAACCCGGTGCTGTCCCTCATCGCCTACAAGGGCGACCTCGGTGTCGACAGCGGGCCGCCCCAGTCGGTCTACGTCCTGAACAAGGACCACCTCACGCCGTTCACGATGGGCAACGGCAAACCAGAGGCGCTGTTGCTGCGTGAGGGAAAGACGATCGCCCTCCCGGGAGGCGCGGGGTCGATCAAATTCGACGGCTACAAGCGCTGGGTCAAGCTCCAGATCAGCCACTCTCCGCACAAGATCGTGCCGCTCGTCGGGGTGCTGCTGGCCATCGCCGGGCTGCTCGGTTCGCTGTTCATCCGACCGCGGCGTACCTGGGTCCGGCTGCGCACCGTCGACGGGCGTACCGTGGTCGAGGCCGCCGCGCTGGACCGGTCCTCAGGTGGCGACCCGGACGCCCACATCGCCGACGTGGCGAGGCGGCTGCGCCCAGCCGCCGACGTCGACGGCGGGGAGGCCGGCATCACCGCAGACTGTGCCACCGCAGACAGTGCCACAGAGACGAAGGAGCACTCGTGACCGAGACGTTCGCCCACATCAGCAACAACGCGCTGTACTCCGCGACCTTCATCTACGTCTTGGCGATGCTGGCCCATGTGGTCGAGTGGTCGATGGCCCGTGAGCTGCCCGCGCCGGCGGTGACGGCCCGACCCGCCCTGGTGTCCGCCGGCGGAGTCACACGCGGCGTCACAGCGCTCCCTCCCGCAGGCTCGGCCGCGGCTAGGGCACCCGTCGATGACGACGGGGCCGAGCGAAGCGACCGCTTCGGTCGGATCGGTTTGTCGCTGACCGTGCTCGGGCTGCTCGTCCATGCCGTCGGTGTGGTCGCTCGCGGCATCGCGGCGCAGCGGGTGCCGTGGGGCAGCATGTACGAGTTCGCGATCACCGGCTCGCTCGCGGTCGTGGTGGCCTACGTCATCTTGGTCCGCCGCTATGACATCCGCTGGCTGGGGCTCCTCGTCACCGGCTTCGTGTCCATCGTGCTCGGTATCGCCGTCATCGTGCTCTACCGCCCGGTCGGACCGCTGGTCCCGGCTCTGCACTCGTACTGGCTGTTGATCCATGTCTCGTCGGCGGCGATCGCGGGGGGCGCCTTCGCGGTCGGGGCGCTCGCCTCGGTGCTCTTCCTGCTACGCAGCCGGCTCGAGGCAAAGGCGCTGGCGAACCCCGATGCCCCACGCACGGGCTTCCTGTGGCGAACGCCTCCCGCGGAGGCCATCGACCGCGTCGCCTACCGGGTGCACGCCTTCGCCTTCCCGCTCTGGACCTTCGCGGTGATGGCGGGCGCCATCTGGGCGCAGTATGCCTGGGGCAAGTTCTGGGGCTGGGACCCGAAAGAGGTCTGGGCGTTCATCACCTGGGTGGTCTACGCCGCCTACCTGCATGCCCGCGCCACCGCTGGGTGGCGGGGACGGGCGGCTGCCTACGTCGCCCTGCTCGGGTTCGCGACGTTCCTGTTCAACTTCGTCGGGATCAACCTGTTCGGGACCGGCCTGCACTCCTACTCCGGCATGTAGTCTCGCCGGGCACGCGAGCCTCGGCCATGGGATCGGGGCTGGTATCAGACCTCGTCGGGCGGACGCGGGGGACGAGGCGGACGCCTGAGGCTGCGCAAGAAGTCCGGGTCGTCGTCGGGCGCGACGGCGTGAGGCCGGGGGCGGGGCGTCGGCTGCGAGACATCGGAGCCGTTCGGGCGTCCGTACGTCAGCCAGGCAAGCGGCCCGACCAGAGGCGCGAAGACGATCAGCGCCCAGATGCCCTTGGAAAGCTGGCGGACCTGATGGCGGTCCGACATCACGATTTCCACCCAGCAGTAGATTGCCAGAACGACCAACAGGATCATGGGCAGGTATCTCATCGAGGGCCACCTTCGCTGGTGTGCATATCTTCAGGGTAATCGCGCCCTCAACAGTGTGCTGCCTGCCCCGTGTCCCGTCATGGCTATGGTCGCCAGATGAGCACTGACCAGCTGGTGAGCCGGGCCGAGATCCAGGCGGCGGCGGCTCGTATCGACGGCGGCATCTATCGCACACCGCTGCTGCGCACCGACCTCGGCCGGTCCGACGCGCCGCTGTTCCTGAAGGCCGAGTGCCTGCAGATCGGCGGCTCGTTCAAGCTCCGAGGGGCGCTCAACGCTGTTGCTCTCCTGAGCTCGGAGGAGCGGGCTCGTGGCGTCGTGACCCACTCCTCCGGCAACCACGGGCAAGCCCTCGCGCGCGCCGCCCGGATGGCCGGCGTCCGGGCCACTATCGTGATGCCCGAGGAGTCCGCCGAGGTCAAGCGGGTGGCCACCGAGGCGCAAGGCGCAACCGTCGTGCTGGTCGGAATCTCCGAGCGGGCGGCGGCGGTCGAGGAGATCCGGCAGCGCACCGGCGCCGTGTTCGTCTCGGCCTATGACAACCGGGCGATCATCGCCGGCCAGGGCACCGTCGGCCTCGAGATCCTGGCAGACCTGCCTGAGCCGGCCACTGTTCTCGTGCCCGTCGGCGGCGGCGGACTGCTGAGTGGGATCGCGGCCGTGGTCACGTCGCTGGCACCCGGCGCGCGGATCGTCGCGGTCGAACCCGAGCTGGCCGGGGACGTATCGGAGGGCTTCGCCCGGGGCGAGCGGGTCAGCTGGGACACCGCGCTGACCGGCCGTACCATCGCCGACGGCTTGCGTTCCTCGTCGGTGGGCGAGTTGAACTGGCTGCACATCGAAGCGCTGGTCGACGATGTCGTCACCGTGACCGAGGACGAGATCCGGTCGGCTATGCGGGCGGTCGTGCTCGGCACCAAGCTGGTTTGCGAGCCTAGCGGTGCCGTGGCCCTGGCAGGGTTGCGCGCGCACCCCGAGACGGTCGGCCCGGGGCCGGTGGTGGCCGTGGTATCAGGCGGCAATGTCTCCCCCGACCTGCTGTCCGCCGTGCTCACCGGCTGACCCCTCGCGCCGACCTGCGGCCCCGGTGCTGTCGGCGGCTTCGTGTCCGGTGCGCATCTGACCTACGCTGGCCAGGCCCGTCGTCCACTACGTCAGCAGGTCTCCTCCGTGAAGATGTTCGCGCTCTACACCGCTGCTCGCGCCGGCCTCTTCCTGGCCTGCTGGGCGGCGATCTGGCTGGTCATCGGCTGGTTCACTGAGTGGGACTCCCTCAACGCCTTGTCGACGGCCATGGTCGCGCTGATCGTCTCGTCCGTGATCGCGTTCATGCGGCTGAGGGGCCTGCGGGCCCGGTTCGCGGCCGACGTGGAGGCGAGGGCGCAGCGTGCCACTGCGGCCTTCAACGCCCGCCGGAGCGCGGAGGACGCCGACGACACCTCGCACCTGTCAGTCGACGACGACCAGGCCGACATGCCCCAGACGACGGCGGGCCAGCCCTGGGCCGAGCCGCAACCGTCAGGTGGCGGCGCCGATCGCGAGACCGGCGAACAGCCCTAGCGCATACACCAGCTCGGTCAGACCGGTCAGCCGTAGCACCGGGATCAGCGCCCCCCCGGTGGCGCCGCTGCGTACGACCGACTGGGCCCGCCACGACAGCGGCAGCGACACCAAGGCGACAAGAACCCACCAGGACGTCTGCCACCCCGTGAGAAGCACGCAGCCCAGGGCGATGACATGCAGCGCCGCGAAGAGCCCCCTTGTCGCCGCGTCGCCGATGACCACCGCCAGCGTCCGCTTGCCCGACAGCTCGTCGCTGCGGATGTCGCGCAGGTTGTTTGCGACCAGGATCGCGCAGGCCAGGGCGCCGATCCCGCAGGCGACCCAGCCGGTCGCCGGGTCGACCTGCTCGGTCTGCACGTACGCGGTACCGCCGACGGCGACGAGCCCGAAGAAGACGAAGACACCGACCTCGCCCAGAGCGTTGTAGCCGTAGGGGGTCGACCCGCCGGTGTAGTACCAGGCGGCCACCATGGCCACGGCCCCCACCAGGACCAGCCACCACGCCGTCGTCAGCGCCAGCGCGAGTCCAGCCACCCCGGCCACGGCGAAGCCGGAGAACGCAGCGAGCTTCACGACGCCGGGACTGGCCGCGCCCGACCCCACCAGCCGAAGTGGTCCCACCCGGTCGGCGTCGGTGCCGCGGACGCCGTCGGAGTAGTCGTTGGCGAAGTTGACAGCCACCTGGAGCGAGAGCGCCACGACCAGCGCGAGCAGCGCCTTCCACCAGACAGCCGACTCCGCGAACACGGCGAGCCCGGTCCCCGCGACCACAGGTGAGATCGCCGCCGGCAGGGTACGCGGGCGGGCGCCCTCGATCCATTCGGAGGTGGTGGCCATAGTTGGCCCCAGTGTCCCAGAGGGCCGCGCCTAGGGTAGACGGGTGCCCGACCCGCGTGCCCACACCGCCTCGTTGCGGCCTGTCACCGGGTCGCCGCGCGACGTCGAGCGGCTGCTCCGCGAGTGGTTGGCCGAGCCTGGGAAGGAGCCACTCACCATACGGACCTCCGGCTCGACCGGTGACCCGAAGGACGTGGCGCTGTCGTGTGCTGCGGTGCTGGCGTCGGCGCATGCGACGCTGTCCCGGTTGGGCGGACCAGGCGGGTGGCTGCTGGCGCTGCCGGTCCACTACGTCGCCGGCCTCCAGGTCGTGGTCCGCTCGGTGCTCGCCGGGTCGTCGCCCGTCGTGCTGGACGAGTGTGCGGACCTGGCCTCGGCGACGGCTGCCGTCGTCGGCCCGCGGCGGTACCTCTCCGTCGTTCCCACCCAGCTCTTCCGCTGGCTGGCGAGCCCACCGGACCTGGTGGCGCTGCGCCGGTACGACGCCGTGCTCGTCGGCGGAGCGGCGACCGACCCCGCCCTGCTCGAGACGGCGCGCGACCGCGGCGTGCCGGTCGTGGCGACCTACGGCATGAGCGAGACGTGCGGTGGCTGTGTCTACGACGGGTCACCGCTCGACGGAGTCGTCGTCGAGCTCGGGTCCGACGGACGGATCCGGCTCGGCGGCCCGGTCCTGTTCGACGGGTACGCCGGCAGACCCGAGGCGACCGCCGAGGTGCTCCGCGACGGATGGCTGCAGACGTCGGACATCGGCCGCTTCGACAACGCCGGCAGACTGGAGGTGCTGGGACGTACCGACGACGTCGTGATGTCGGGCGGCGTCAGTGTCGCGATCCCTGCCGTCGAACGCAGGATCGCGTCGATGCGGTCCGTCGCAGAGTGCGCCGTCGTCGCCGTGCCGGACCCGGAGTGGGGCTCGCGGCTGGTCGCGTACGTCGTCCCCGCCGCCGGTACCGGCGGGCCCGATCTGGCCGCCGCCCGTGACTTCGTTGCGCAGACGTACCCGCGGAGCTGGGCGCCACGGGACCTGGTGGTGACGGACGCGATCGCCATGCTGGAGTCCGGCAAGGTCGACCGGCTGGCCCTCGCTCGTGCCCAGGTGACCAGGTCGGCTCCGTAGGCTGTCCGGGTGACCTCCTCGGCTGAGTCGGCAACGACCGCCTCGGGTGCGTTCCCCGCTGCGCGGGTCGAGGTGTTCTCGTTGCCGATGAACGTCCGGTTCCGGGGCGTCCGACACCGCTCGGGCGTACTCATCTGGGGATCGGGCGGCGTCGGGGAGTTCAGCCCCTTCGAGGAGTACGGCGACGACGAGTCCGCCAGTTGGCTCGCCGCCGCCATAGAGGCCGCCGAGGGCACCGTCGCGTCGGCGGTGAGGCAGTCGGTCGCCGTCAACTGCACCGTTCCCGCCGTGAGCCCCGCTGCCGCCGCCGCGATCGTGCTCGCCGGGCACGGGTGCCGAACCGCCAAGGTCAAGGTTGCCGAGCCCGGCCAGCGCCTCGACGCGGACCTGGCCAGGGTGGCCGCGGTCCGCGACGCCCTCGGCCCCGCGGGCAAAGTACGAGTCGACGCCAACGGCGGCTGGTCCGTCAAGCAAGCCGTCGACGCGATCGCCGCGCTGTCGGAGCTGGACCTGGAGTATGTCGAGCAGCCCGTCACCACGGTCGCCGAGCTGGCCGACGTGCGTCGTCGGGTCGACGTGCCGATCGCCGCCGACGAGTCGATCCGCCGATCGGGGGACCCGATGCGGGTCAAGCTGCTCGAGGCTGCCGACATCGCGGTGCTCAAGACTCAGCCACTCGGGGGCGTCGGGGCCTGCCTGCAGATCGCGGACCAGATCGACCTGCCCGTGGTCGTGTCGAGCGCCCTCGAGTCGTCGGTGGGACTCGCCGCCGGGCTGGCGCTGGCCGCCGCGCTGCCGGAGCTGCCGTACGCCTGTGGGCTCGCCACCGCGTCGATGCTGGCCGCGGACCTGGTGAGCGAGCCGATGCTGCCCGTCGACGGACACCTCGCGGTACGTCGCGCCGTACCCGACGAGGAGCTGCTCGGCTCAGCCCGACCGGATGACTGCATTGTCGCCTCCTGGCTGGATCGGCTGGCCCGCTGCCATGCCGTCCTGCTGGCACGGCAGCGATGAACCAGTCGGAAGCTGTCGCGAGGTCGGTCCTGGACGAGTTGCGCCGCGGCGGGGTCCGCGACGTCGTGCTCGCCCCCGGCTCGCGGTCCGCAGCCCTTGCGCTCGCCGTCCACCAGGGCGACGCTCAGGGGCTGGTCCGCCTGCACGTCCGGATCGATGAGCGCACCGCGGGCTTCCTGGCGCTCGGGCTGGCGAAGGGCTCGCATCGTCCGGTTGCTGTCGTGGTCACATCCGGCACGGCCGTGGCCAACCTGCACCCCGCGGTCCTCGAGGCCGCTCATGCCGGCGAGCGCCTGCTGGTCGTCTCCGCCGACCGGCCGGCCGCGCTGCGGGGTACCGGCGCCAACCAGACGACCGAGCAGGCAGGTCTGTTCGGCACCCGCGTCCCCACGGCCGATATCGCGCCCGGCGATGCAGAGGCAGCCGTGGACGCCGTCGCGAGGGCCGTCCGCCACTGGGGCCCGTCGCAGGTCAACCTCCAGTTCGACGACCCGATGCTGCCGGACGGACCTGCCGACCAGCTGCTCTCGGACGAGGAGGCGGCACCCGAGCCACGGCGACACCGGCCGAACCTGCCGAACGGCGCGGTGCGCCTCAGGCCCGGCCCGAACACCGTGGTGGTGGCCGGTGACGACGCCGGTCCCAACGCGCGACTGCTCGCCCAGGACGCGAACTGGCCGCTGCTCGCTGAGCCGACCTCCGGCTCGCGGACCGGCACCAACGCCCTGCGGACCTACCGGCTGCTGCTCGCAGGCGAGCTCGGCAGCCAGGTCGAACGGGTGATCGTGACCGGCCATCCCACTCTTTCGCGGCCGGTCACCAGGCTGATCTCGCGTTCCGACATCGAGGTGATCTCGGTCCGTGGGCCCGGTGGGGTGTGCACCGACCCGGGCAGGGTCGCCCGCCACGTCGAGGTCGTACCCGAGGTCGAGGCAGCCGACGGCGACGACTGGATGACCGCCTGGCGCGAGGCCGATCGCCGGACCGGCCTTGCAGTCGACGCTCTGGCGGCTGGGCACGACGGACTGCCGCTTCGGGTGGCCTCCGAGGTCGCGGCGGCTGTCACGCCCGAAGCCCTGCTCACCGTCGGCTCCTCGCAGCCGGTTCGCGACCTCGACGTGATGGCGGCGCCGTACCCCTCGGGGCAACGTCGCCTGATCGTGGCGAACCGCGGCCTGGCCGGGATCGACGGCACGCTCTCGACGGCGATCGGAGCCGCCCTGGGCCGCCGCGACTCCTCGCGTGCGCTGGCCTACGTCGGGGACCTGACATTCCTTCATGACGCGAACGCCCTGGTCATCGGGCCGGCCGAGCCGCGCCCCGACCTCACGATCGTGGTCGCCAACGACGACGGCGGCGCGATCTTCTCCACCCTCGAGCAGGGCGGCCAGGCTCATCGTGCGTCCTTCGAGCGGGTCTTCGGCACCCCACATGGCGTCTCGGTCGCGGGCTGGTGCGAAGCCACCGGTACGACGTACGAGCTGGCCGGGGACGCTGCTGCGCTTCGTGCGTTGCTGGCCGACGATGCCGTCGGCATCCGTGTGGTGGAGGTGCGCCTGGACCGCTCGCAACGTCGGAGCTTGGATGCCCGGCTGCAAGGGCTCGCGACCTAGCTGCCGTGAGTCGGCGAGAACGATCAAGCGCCGGGTGTCCGTGGCGAGGCAGAGTGAGGCCATGAGCACGTCGCGCGACACCTTCGTCCGCTTCGTCGACTCGTTGTCGGACCATCTCGACGACCACGAGGCTCGAGGCGAGGACCTCGCCGCAAGGGCGTTCATGTCACGCTCGCACTTCGACCGCGTCGTCGCAGCCACTGCCGGTGAGACCCCGGCCAGGTTCCGTCGGCGGGTGCTGCTGGAGCGGTCTGCCTACCGACTCGTGACGAGCCGGACCGGCGTCCTCGATATCGCGGTCGAGGCCGGCTACTCGTCCAACGAGGCCTTCACTCGGGCGTTCCAGCGGGCGTACGGCGTCGGACCCTCCTCGTGGCGCAGCCGGCCGCGTCGGATCCAGCTGGACTCGCCGAACGGCGTGCATTTCCATCCTCCGGGCGGCCTGCGGCTGCCCGCCCAAGCGAAGGTGACGTCCATGGACCTACTGAACAAGATGGTGGAGCATCACATCTGGCTGGTCGGCCAGATGGTCGACCGGGCGGCGGCGCTATCCGACGAGCAGCTCGACGCCACCACCGGCACCGGGATCGAGGAGGATCTGCCGTCGATGCGTTCGTTGCTCTCGCGGCTGATCGGCCAGCTGGACATGTGGAACCACACCATCGCGATGCGCGCGTACGACTGGGCCCAGGAGCAGCACGAGAGCATCGAGTCGATGCGCGCAAGACTCGCGGTCGCCGGGCCCGCGTTTCTCGACCAGGTCCGGGAGGTCACCGACCAGGGTCGCCTCGACGAGACCTTCGTGGATGCGATCTGTGAGCCTCCTCGCATTTTCACCTACGGCGGGATGATCGCCCACGTGCTGACCTTCGCCGCGTACCGGCGGACCCTGGTCGCCGGGGCGTTGGACGCCGCCGGGATCACCGAGCTGGGCTGGGGGGACCCGATGCTCTGGGTGGCCGAGCCGGCGTCGTGACCAGTCCGGCGTCCTAGCGCCGATACGCCCGCCAGCACCGAACGCGATAGGGAAGCTCGACCGTGGCAGGCTCGCCGGTCGCCGGCCTGTCCAGGGCATTGTCGGCGACCGTCGCGTCAAACAGCCGCCCGACCCGGGCGAACAGCTGGCTGCGCCGGTCGGGCTCGAGGGAGATGACGTACGACCGGGAGGCGACCAGCCCGACGAGCCCGTCCCGGTCGAGCGTCTGGTTGAACGGGAACTCGGCCTGCTCGACCTCTCCGAACAGCGGCGACGCGACGACCCGGGCGACGGACGCCGTACCAAGGTGGCCCTCGAGTCCGCCCGGCTGGGCCGACCTCAGCAGCTGGTCGAGCTCGCCTGGCCAGCCACCCTCGGCTACCACCCGCGAGTTCCACACCAGCGAGAGCCATCCACGCGGCCGTAGCACCGCGGCGATCTGCGGCAACGCCGCGGCCGCGTCGAACCAGTGGAACGCCGTGGCGACCGTCACCACGTCGAACGACCCGGGCGTGAAAGGAAGCTGCTCCGCGCGGGACTGGACTGCGGGTACGGATCTGTTGTCAGCGACGAGCGCCCTGATCATGGACCGGCTCGGCTCCGCCGCTGTGACCCGGTGCCCATCTGTGGTCAGCGGTGCGGTGAGCGACCCCGTTCCCGCACCGAGGTCGAGTACGTCGAGGCCTCCGCCCCCGACCAGCCACCTGACTGCGTCCCTCGGGTATGTCGGGCGATTGGCGGCATACGCCTCGGAGCCCCGCTCGAAGCTGGCACCCAACCGCTGCCTGGTCGTGGCCTCCATCCCAGCTCCTCTCACCTCGGACCGCCACCCGCCACCCGCCGCCCAGCGATCGGCGGCTGCTCAGCTGGAGAGCGCGTCCCGAACCGGGACGAACTTCGCTGCCGCCTCCGCCAGCTCAGCTGCCGGCTCGGAGTCCGCGACGATGCCGCAACCAGCGAAGAGCCGGACCCGCCGACCGTCGTACTGCGCCGAGCGCAGCGCGATCCCCCACTCGCCGTCACCGTCGGCGTCCATCCAGCCCACCGGCCCGGCGTAGCGTCCCCGCCCCATCTGCTCGAGCTCCGCGATGAGCGCGACAGCATCATCGGTCGGGGTGCCGCCCACAGCGGCGCTCGGATGCAGCGCCGCAGCCAGCCAGAGCGAGGTCGTCGGCCGGGCCAGTACACCGGTCACATCGGTGGCCAGATGCATCACGTTGGGCAGATGCAGCACGAACGGGCTCTCCGGCACGTTCATGCTCGAGCAGTACAGGGTCAGCGCGTCGGCGACGGAACGGACGGCGAACTCGTGCTCCTCCAGGTCCTTCGACGAGCGTGCAAGCGTCGCCGCGAGGGCGAGGTCCGAGGAGTCGTTGCCCGTCCGACGGATCGTGCCCGCCAGCACCCGGCTCGTCACCATGCCGCGCTCGCGCCGCACCAACATCTCAGGTGTGGCGCCGAAGAGACCGTCGACGTGGAAGGTCCAGCAGGAGGGGTACCGCTCAGCCAGCCGTGCCAGCGGTGCGCGGACGTCCAGCGGCTCGTCGAGCTCCGCCACCAGGTCCCTCGCAAGCACCACCTTGTCGAGCTCCCCGGCCCGGATCCGCCGGACCGCCTCCGCGACGGCGAGCTCCCAGCCGGCGCCGCTCATCGCGCCGTCACTGAAGACCGCACCCGCTGGTGCCGGCGGCGGTTCCGTCGGCCGGACGTCGGGGGCCGACAGGACGGCGCCGGAGGAGATCGTCGTGACCCAGCACAGCGACCCCCGGCGGCCGACGACCACGCGAGGTACGACGAGCACCGAGTCGCCGGGAGAGTCGGCATATCCGAACGAGCCGAAGCACACCAGCCCGCTGCCGGGCACGTCGGCGGCGTCTCGTGACACGCTGTGCGCGGAGATGCCGCGCCACCAGTCCTGGGCGGCCTGGAACCTCTTGGGTCCGGCCGACGAGAAGCGGGCGGTCTCACCCCAGCCCACCAGACCGTCTCCCCGATGCACCCACGACAGGGGAGAGTCGTCGGGGAGCAGGGCGACCAGCGGACCGGGATCGTCGATCAGGATGCTCCGGGCCACCAGCGGCAGCCCTTCGGGCGTACCTGCCGCAAGACTCGTCACAGCGTCCAAGACTAGGTCGTCGGTCGCGGCAGCCGCGTGCGAGGCTAGGGCGATGACCCGCGCCAGCCTCGACAAGCAGCCGCACGAGGTCGCCGCCATGTTCGACGCGGTCGCCAACCGGTACGACGTGACCAACGATGTGCTCTCGCTCGGCATGGACCGTCGCTGGCGCCGTGCTGTCGTGTCAGCCGTCGACGCCAGGTCGGGCGAGCTCGTGCTCGACCTCGCCGCCGGTACCGGCACCAGCACCGTCCCGTTCCTGCTGCGCGGCGCGACGGCCGTCGCCTGCGACTTCTCGGTGGGCATGCTCAACGTGGGCAAGCGGGCCAGGCCACGGCTGCCGTTCGTGGCCGGCGACGCCAGCCGGCTGCCATTCGCCGACGAGACCTTCGACGCGGTCACCATCTCGTTCGGGCTGCGCAACCTCGTGGACCCGGCGCTCGGGTTGCGGGAGCTGCTCCGGGTCACGACGCCGGGTGGGCGGCTGCTCGTCTGTGAGTTCAGCTCGCCGACGTTCCGGCCGTTGCGGACCCTCTACAACGGGTACCTGATGCGGGCGCTTCCAGCCGTCGCCACCAAGGTGTCCTCGAGCCCGGACTCGTACGTGTATCTCGCCGAGTCGATCCAGGCCTGGCCCGACCAGCACGCGCTGGCCACCGTCATCGCCGATGCCGGCTGGCGCGAGGTCGGGTTCCGCAACCTGACGGGTGGCATCGTCGCACTGCATCGCGCGACCCGGTAGCGGCGGGGAGCACAATGGCGCCATGACCGTCGACCCACGTCTGCTCGCCTTCGCCGCCACCCACGAGCTCGGCGTCCTCGCCACCTTGAAAGCGCGACGGCCGCGCGCAGCTGTCACCGCTGAACTACCACCTCGACCCCGAGACCGCACGGGTGTCCATCTCGGTCACCGACGACCGCGCGAAGGTGGCCAACGTCCGTCGCGACGCCCGGGTGTCGCTGCTGGTGTCGAGCAAGGACGGCTGGAGCTACGCCGTCCTGGAGGGCGACGCCGAGCTGTCACCGGTCGCCGTGGCTCCCGACGACGCCACGGTCGACGAGCTGGTCGAGCTCTTCCGGGCGATCCGCGGCAGCGACCACCCCGACTGGGACGAGTACCGCCAGGCGATGGTCGCCGACAAGCGGCTCGTGCTGAGGCTGGCCGTCACCTACGCGTACGGCTCCGTTCACGGCTGAGCGCGGCCCGCCCTTGTCCGGTGTACGCCGGGTTTTCCGGCAGCCTAGACTGACGTCGTCGTTTCGCTCGTGAAGAATTTCACTTGCAGGGAAGGAGGGGTAATCAGCATGACCGATCCCTCCTCAACCGGGCGCGACTCGCGCGATGCCGACGTCCTCGTCGTCGGCGCCGGACCCGGCGGCTCGACCGCCGCCGCGTACCTCGCCCAGGCGGGTGTCGACGTCCTGCTGCTGGAGAAGTCGTCCTTCCCGCGGGAGAAGGTCTGCGGCGACGGACTGACACCGCGGGCCGTCCGGCAACTGCTCGCGATGGGCATCGACGTCGACGAGCCGGGCTGGATCAAGAACCAGGGGCTGCGGATCGTGGGTGGTGGGCACAGTCTCGAGCTGCCGTGGCCCGCCCTCGGCGAGTACCCGTCCTTCGGGCTGGTTCGGACCCGGCTGGACTTCGACGACATCCTGGTCCGGAACGCGCTCAAGCAGGGCGCGCGGCTGCGGGAGCACACGTTCGTCACCGGACCGGTGCTGGACTCCGCTGGCCGGATCGTCGGGGTCACCGCGAAGGCCGTCGACGAGCGCGGCCGCAAGGTGGGCGACGAGCAGTCGTACCGCGCACCCATCGTGGTCGCGGCAGACGGCAACTCCACCCGGCTGAGCCTCGCGATGGGACTCGAGAAGCGCGACGACCGCCCGTTGGGCGTGGCCGTGCGCACGTACTACACCAGCCCCCGCCACGACGACGACTGGCTCGAGTCGTGGCTGGAGCTGTGGGACGGCGAGCCGGGTACCAGCAACCTGCTGCCCGGATACGGCTGGATCTTCGGCGTCGGCGACGGCACGGTCAACGTCGGGCTGGGCATCCTCAACACGTCCGCGGCCTTCCAGCACGTCGACTACAAGCAGCTGCTCAAGTCCTGGCTGGACCACACGCCGCAGGAGTGGGGCTTCCGCGACCAGAACATGACGACGCCGGTACGCGGCGCCGTGCTGCCGATGGGCTTCAACCGCAAGCCGCACTACGCACGAGGAATGCTGCTGGTAGGCGACGCCGGCGGCATGGTCAACCCGTTCAACGGCGAGGGCATCGCGTATGCGATGGAGTCCGGCGAGATGGCGGCCGAGGTCATCACCCAGGCGTTGGCCCGGCGGACCGTTGCCGCGCACGAGCAGGCGCTGCAGGGCTACGTCGGCGCGCTTGACGCCCGTTACGGCGGCTACTACACGCTCGGACGGGTCTTCGTCCGGGCCATCGGCCACCCGGAGGTGATGAGGCTCGCCACCAGGTACGGGCTGCCGCGTCCCGCGCTGATGCGCTTCACTCTCAAGCTGCTGGCCAACCTGACCGAGCCGACGGGGGGCGACGCGATGGACCGCATCATCAACGGCCTGTCCAGGGTCGCCCCGGCCGCGTGAGGCGGGGCGGTCCCATGATCGGACGACGCGTGCGCGACGATATCTTCGACACCACAGACGGGAGCCAGCCAGCATGAAGGAATACATCCCCATCCTCGGTCTGATGCTTCTCGCCGCGCTGTTCGCGGTCGGCTCGGTGGCCGTCAGCACGATGATCGGCCCGAAGCGCTACAACCGGGCCAAGCTCGACTCGTACGAATGTGGCATCCAGCCGACCCCGCAGCCCGTCGGCGGCGGCAAGTTCCCGGTGAAGTACTACATCACCGCGATGCTGTTCATCGTCTTCGACATCGAGATCATCTTCCTTTTCCCGTGGGCGGTGTACTTCGACTCGATGAAGATGTTCGGCCTGGTCGAGATGCTGACGTTCATCGCGACGGTCTTCGTGGCCTACGCCTACGTCTGGCGGCGTGGGGGGCTCGAATGGGACTAGACCAAGGAAGCGCAGTCAGATGGGGATAGAGGAGAAGCTGCCGTCCGGCGTCATGCTGTCGACGGTCGAAGGCCTGGCCGGCTACTTCCGCAAGGCCTCGCTCTGGCCGGCCACCTTCGGGTTGGCCTGCTGCGCGATCGAGATGATGACCTCGGGCGGGCCGAGGTACGACCTCGCCAGGTTCGGCATGGAGGTGTTCCGTGCCTCGCCGCGCCAGGCGGACCTGATGATCGTGGCCGGCCGGGTGAGCCAGAAGATGGCTCCGGTGCTCCGGCAGATCTACGACCAGATGCCCAACCCGAAGTGGGTGCTCGCGATGGGCGTCTGCGCCAGCAGCGGTGGCATGTTCAACAACTACGCGGTCGTGCAGGGCGTCGACCACGTCGTGCCCGTCGACATGTACCTCCCCGGCTGCCCGCCTCGACCGGAGATGCTCATCGATGCGATCCTCAAGCTCCACGACGACATCCAGCACTCGCACCTCGGGTCCCACCGCAAGGCCGAGATCGAGGCCGACGAGCAGGCCGCCCTGGCGGCGACCCCGACGATCGACCTGACCGGGCTGCTGCGATGAGCGACGAGAAGCCGTCGCCCGGGCCCCCCCCGACCGGGCAGCCCAGCGGCGTGCCGGAGAAGCCGACCGGCGAGCGCACGCTCGACGACAAGCCGGTCGCGGAGCGGTCGGTGCAGGACAAGTCGCTGCACGACGGCTCGCTGGTCGTCAGCGACGACCCCGGGCCGCTCCCGCACCAGGACCTCGAGGTCGTCGACGTCCGAGAGGGGATGTTCGGCGTCCACGGCTCCGGCGACACGTCCGGCTACGGCGGGCTGGTGCGCCCGGTCGCTGTCCCGGGCGCGACCAGCCGGCCGTACGGAGGCTGGTTCGACGCCGCCGCGGACCGGCTCGACCAGACACTCGAGTCGGTAGGTGTCTCCGGCGCGGTCAGCAGGGTCGTGATCCACCGCGGCGAGATCACCTTCCACGTCGAGCGTGAGCTGCTGCTGCCGGTCATGCAGAACCTCCGCGACGACCCCGAGCTTCGCTTCGAGTTCTGCAGTGGTGTCAGCGGGGTGCACTTCCCGCACGAGACCGGCGCCGAGCTGCACGCGGTCTACCACCTGATGTCGATGACCCACAACCGGCGTATCCGGGTCGAGGTCACCTGCCCCGACGAGGACCCGCACATCCCCTCGGTGGTCGCGATCTACCCCACCAACGACTGGCACGAGCGCGAGACGTTCGACTTCTTCGGCATCGTCTTCGACGGGCATCCGGCGCTGACCCGGATCGAGATGCCCGACGACTGGCCGGGACACCCGCAGCGCAAGGACTATCCGCTCGGCGGCATCCCGGTCGAATACAAGGGCGCGACGATCCCGCCGCCCGACAAGCGGAGGTCCTACAACTGATGACTGACACGCTCTCCGACCCGTACGCCACCGATCCCTACGCCACCGGGCAGCGAACCAGCTCCGGCAAGGTGTTCACCGTCACCGGCCAGGACTGGGACTCCGTGGTCAGCGGGCTCGACCTCGAGTCCGACGAGCGTGTGGTGGTCAACATGGGCCCGCAGCACCCGTCGACGCACGGCGTGCTCCGGCTGATCCTGGAGATCGACGGCGAGACCGTCACGGAGTGCCGCTGCGGCATCGGCTACCTCCACACCGGCATCGAGAAGAACATGGAGTATCGCAGCTGGGTGCAGGGCGTGACGTTCTGCACGCGGATGGACTACCTGTCGCCGTTCTACAACGAGACGGCCTACAGCATGGCCGTCGAGAAGCTGCTCGACATCGAGGCGGACATCCCGGAGAAGGCGCAGATCATGCGCGTCCTGCTGATGGAGCTGAACCGGATCTCGTCCCACCTGGTAGCGATCGCGACTGGCGGGATGGAGATAGGCGCGCTGACGGTGATGACGATCGGGTTCCGCGAGCGTGAGCTGGTCCTCGACCTGTTCGAGCTGATCACCGGCCTGCGGATGAACCACGCGTTCATCCGGCCGGGCGGGGTCGCCCAGGACCTGCCGCGCGGTGCGCTGGAGAAGATCCACGAGTTCATCGCGCTCATGCGCAAGCGGCTCCCGGAGTACGCCGCCCTCTGCAACGCGAACCCCATCTTCAAGGGCCGCCTGGTCGACGTCGGCTACCTCGACCTGGCCGGTTGCCTCGCCATGGGAGCCACCGGCCCGGTACTGCGGTCGACTGGCTACGACTGGGACCTGCGCAAGAAGCAGCCGTACTGCGGCTACGAGACCTACGACTTCGACGTCATCACCCGCGACACGGCCGACGCCTACGGGCGGTTCCGCATCCGGGTCGACGAGATGTGGGAGTCGCTCAAGATCGTCGAGCAGGCTGCTGAGCGGCTGCAGGGCCTCGAGGGCTCGCCGATCATGGTCGGCGACAAGAAGATCGCCTGGCCCAGCCAGCTCGCGGTTGGCTCCGACGGGATGGGCAACTCGCTCGACCACATCCGCCACATCATGGGCGAGTCGATGGAGGCGCTGATCCACCACTTCAAGCTGGTCACCGAAGGCTTCCGGGTGCCCGCGGGACAGGCGTACGTCGCGGTCGAGTCACCCCGCGGCGAGCTGGCCTGCCATCTGGTGTCCGACGGCGGGACCAAGCCGTACCGGGCCCACTTCCGCGACCCGTCCTTCGTCAACCTCCAGAGCGCACCGGCGATGAGCGAGGGCGGCATGATCGCCGATGTGATCGTCGCCGTGGCGAGCATCGACCCGGTGATGGGCGGTGTCGACCGGTGAATGAGCTGGAGACGCCGGCGCCGTCGTTGGCAGAGCTAGGCGTACAGCCAGGCCTCCCCCAGGTGACTCTGGCGGAGATGCGCGAGGTCGCCGCCCGCTACCCGCAGGCCCGCTCGGCGCTGATCCCGATGCTCCACCTGGTCCAGAGCGTGGAGGGGTACGTCACGCCTGCCGGGATCGAGGCGTGCGCCGACATTCTGGCGCTGACGCCGGCCGAGGTGGCGGCGGTCGCGACCTTCTACACCATGTACAAGCGCCGCCCTGTTGGCACGTACCACG
This sequence comes from Propionibacteriales bacterium, assembly GCA_038239485.1. Classification (GTDB taxonomy): domain Bacteria; phylum Actinomycetota; class Actinomycetes; order Propionibacteriales; family Nocardioidaceae; genus DASQEH01. The sequence continues at coordinate 2,010 of JBBSET010000009.1, read as the reverse complement.
TGGGGGTGTGCACCAACACGCTGTGCGCTGTGATGGGCGGCGACGTGATCTTCGACCGGTTGAGGTCGCACCTCGAGGTGGGCAACGACGAGACGACGGACGACGGCACCATCACGCTGGAGCACATCGAGTGCAACGCCGCGTGCGACTACGCGCCGGTGATGACCGTCAACTGGGAGCTCTTCGACAACCAGACGCCGGAGTCAGCCGTCGACCTGGTCGACGAACTGCGCAGCGGCCAGGTCGTCCAGGCGACCCGCGGCGCCAGGGTCGGTGACTGGCGGGCGGCCGAGCGGGTGCTGGCGGGGTTCTCCGACGACCGGGCCGACGAGGGCCCGACCGCCGGTCCCGCCTCCATCGTGGGACTGCGGCTGGCGCGTGAGCGCGGCTGGCGGGCGCCGGACGCGGACGGTCGCGACTCATCTCACGGCGTCGACAGCCAGCCGGTCGCAGCCGCCGAGGTCGCGGACACCTCGCGAGCCGAGTCTGAGACGAAGGTCGACCAGTCGCCGGCCGATACCGCGCCCAGCGCCCAGCCGGGACATGACACGACGGCCGACGCTGACCGCAAACCGAAGGGCACCTGATGGTCGACACACTCACCCCCGTCCTCACCGACAACTGGGACACCGACCGGGCGTGGACGATCGCCGCCTACGAGGACCGCGGCGGCTACTCCGCCCTCGAGACGGCCCTGGGGCTGTCGCAGGACGACGTCATCCAGATCGTCAAGGACTCCGGTCTGCGGGGGCGCGGCGGCGCCGGGTTCCCGACCGGGATGAAATGGGGGTTCATCCCGCAGGGCGACGGCAAGCCGCACTACCTGGTCGTCAACGCCGACGAGTCCGAGCCGGGCACGTGCAAGGACATCCCGCTGATGATGGCGAGCCCGCACACGCTCGTCGAAGGCGTCATCATCTCGTCGTATGCGATCCGGGCCAACGTCGCCTTCATCTACGTCAGGGGCGAGGTGCTGCATGTCGTGCGACGGCTCCAGCGCGCCGTCCAGGAGGCGTACCTGTCGGGTCACCTCGGCTCGAACATCCACGGCTCGGGGTTCGACCTCGACCTGGTCGTGCACGCCGGCGCCGGGGCCTACATCTGCGGCGAGGAGACGGCCCTGCTCGACTCGCTGGAGGGTCGTCGCGGGCAGCCCAGGCTGCGCCCGCCGTTCCCGGCCGTGGCCGGGTTGTACGCCTGCCCGACGGTCATCAACAATGTCGAGTCGATCGCCTCGGTGCCGTGCATCGTCGCCAACGGTGCGGACTGGTTCGTCGGGATGGGGACCGAGAAGAGCAAGGGCATGACCATCTACTCGCTCTCCGGCCACGTCGTCCACCCCGGCCAGTACGAGGCCCCGCTCGGGATCACTCTGCGCGAGCTGCTCGACCTGGCCGGGGGCGTGCGCGAGGGCCACGAGCTGAAGTTCTGGACTCCGGGAGGGTCCTCGACCCCGATCCTCACCGCCGAGCACCTCGACGTGCCTCTCGACTACGAAGGTGTCGGGAAGGCCGGCTCGATGCTGGGCACGAAGGCCCTGCAGATCTTCGACGAGACGACCTGTATCGTCCGCGCCGTGCTGCGCTGGACGGAGTTCTACAAGCACGAGTCGTGCGGCAAGTGCACGCCCTGCCGCGAGGGCACCTGGTGGCTGGTGCAAGCGCTGCAACGCCTCGAGAACGGCGACGGGCAGGAAGCCGACCTCGAGCTGCTGGTGGATCTCTGCGACAACATCCTGGGCCGGTCGTTCTGCGCCCTCGGCGATGGCGCGACCTCACCGATCACCTCGTCGATCCAGTACTTCCGCGACGAGTACCTCGCCCACCTGACGCACGGCGGCTGCCCCTTCGACCCGGCCGCCGCTACCTTGTTCGCGACGGCAGGAGCGAGGGTATGAGTGGCCGCGACGGCAGGAGCGAGGGTATGAGTGGCCGCGACGGCAGGAGCGAGCGGACGAACCCCACGCCGGTGGGGGCCACCTCATGACGACCGAGGTCGCGGCCGGCCGCG
>JBBSET010000008.1:0-80954 GCA_038239485.1 Propionibacteriales bacterium | reverse complement strand
GCCTCGGTCGCCCAGCCGGCGGTCGTCTCTGAGAACCCGGTCGACTACACCCCTGACCTGGTGCCCACCACAAGAGCTCGGCACCCGCATGCCGACGCGATCGACGTCACGGGCGGCACAGCGTACGTCGGCGGGCGCTTCAACGACGTGTCCGACTCGACGGGAAAGACCCAGTACGCCGAAAAGAACTTCGTGGCATTCGACGTCGACACCGGCGCCGTGCAGACATCCATCGCCGCGACGTTCAACGGAACCGTCTGGGCCGTGGAGGCGACCAGGCGTGGGATCTATGTCGGAGGCGCGTTCACCAAAGTAAACGGCTCGTCGGATCCGGCCTTGGTCAAGCTGAGTCCGACCACCGGCAAGATCATGAGGTCGTTCGACGCGCACTTCGTCCACGGCCAGATCAACCAGATTCAGCTCGTCAACGGTCAGCTGTTTGTGGCGGGGAGCGCAGGGACGAAGCTGATGGCGCTCGACCCGATGACCGGTGCCGACGTGGGCACCTTCTCGAACCTGCCCATCACGGGCGCGATTCCCCATGCCCGGGGCAACGTGTCGGTCTTCCACTTCGCGATCAACAGCGGCGCCACCCGCTTGGTGGCGACCGGAAACTTCGAGTCGGTCGGCTCCGCGTCGCGGACAAGACTGTTCGTCGCCGACCTGCCGTCAAAGCCGGGCGGCACGGCGAGCCTCGACCCGTGGTACTACACCGGCTTCGCCAAGCCCTGTTCGTCGACCGAAGCACGCCGAATCGCCTATCTCCAAGACGTCGACTTCTCGCCGACCGGCAACGAGTTCACCGTCACCGCGACGGGAAACGTCCCGCTGCACACGAACGAGATCTGGCACCAGGGCGCGAGCAACCCTCCCGGCACGATGGTCTGTGATGGGGCCGGGAGGTTCTCCTTGAGCAATGGCGACTCGACTCATCAGCCTCTGTGGATCAACTACACAGGTGGCGACAGTATCTGGTCAGATGCCGACACAGGCGCCGCCGTTTATGTCATGGGCCACTTCCAATGGCTGGACAATCCCGATGGGCGGGGCAGCCATGGAGTCGGCAACGCCGTTCAGCGGTATGGCGTCGGCGCCATCGACCCGCAGACAGGTCTTGCGCTGTCGTGGAATCCCCCCGTGCCATCGTCCATGGGAGGCAAGCAGTTCCTTCCCACCTCGACGGGGCTATGGGCAGTGTCGGACAGCCATTCCTTCGACAAGGAGTCTCATTTCGGCATCGCCTACGTCCCGTTACCGTAGCCAAAGTAATGGCAATGACCTCGTGCCGCCTGCTGGCCAGTGATGGCCACAGTCAGGTGACGGTCTACAGTCCGCCAGGCGGCAGATTCCCGGGAGCCCGATCATGACCACTCCGAACTTCCTCGTCGTCGGCGCGGGGCGCGCGGGGACCACCGGCCTGGTCGAAGGCCTTCGCACTCATCCTCGCGTGTTCGTCACGTCTCCCAAGGAGCCGCACTACTTCGGCCTGCACGACACACGAGTGCAGTTCCAGGGACCGGGAGACGACGCCACCATCAACCGGGTCGCAATGACGGACCGCGCCTCCTATCTGACGCTCTACGCTGACACTGACGGATTCCTGGCGCGTGGCGACGGCTCGGTGTCGACGCTGTACTACGCCGGGCATGCTGTTCCGGAGATCCTGGACATGAACCCACAGATGCGGCTGGTTGTCATGCTCCGCGAGCCGGTCGACCGGGCCTACTCCAGCTATCTCTACATGCGAGGTCGCGGCTTCGAGCCTTGTGACCGATTCTCCGACGCTCTCGACGACGAAGAGCGCCGCCGCGAGCTGAACTGGCACCACCTGTGGCACTACACAGCCATGAGCAGATACGCCGACGGGCTTTCCCGGCTGCAGAACAGCGTCGGTCGCGACCGGGTGGGCGTGTGGTTCTACGACGATCTGCAGGCGCGCTACGCGGCGGTCGTCAGTGAGGTGCTGCGCTTCCTCGACGTTCCGCCCGACGATGCAGAAGCGGTGGGTGTCGGACGCGTCAACGTGTCAGGAACGCCGCGTAACGCGCTCGTCCACCGAGCCATCCCATGGCTCACGCGGAACGAGGCGCTTCGTTCGACTGTCAAGAAGATGACGAGCTTCGAGTTCCGCGAACGCCTGCGGCGGAGCAGCCTGCGGCCATCCTCGGTTCCCCCTGAGGTCCGCGAGCAGGTGACCGGGCGCTTCGACGAGGACCTCAGACGCGTGGGTGAGCTCGTGGACGGGCCGGTTCCCGACTGGCTGGCCCGACATCGACTCCCGGATTCCCCGGGCAGGGCGCAGGGATCTGCATGAATCGTATGCTGGGCAGCCGAGGGATTGCCTCAGTTAGCTGAGGTGAAATACCTCGGCTACCGGTATGGCTGTGCACAGACGGGCTGCCTTGGAGGCAAGATGGTGTCCCGACGAGGGGGTGTGGGAATGTTCGCGGGATCTGTGGCTGAGACAAGGCTGAGTCCGGCACTCCGGGCCTTGATCGATCAGGTCTGGCTGCCGTCGCCGTCGGCGTCGTTACCGGTGGCGGTCTCGCTCGGGCGTCCGCCCCCCAACCATGTCGTGGTCGAGACGTACGCCGTGGTGCCCAACGTGCGGACGGCACGGTTCCTCATCCCGTTGGGATCGCGGCTGGCGGCGTTCGAGAGCCTGTGGCGCTACCACTCGGCCCGCCGGCCGCTCAGAGGAGCAGCTGAGGCCACGCTGGCGGCGATGTTCAGGACAAGGGTGGCCGAGCTGGCGTTTCGTGATCGTCTCGTCGTGAGTATCGACCGGGGGATTGCCACCGACGACTATCCGGTCTGGCTGGCGGTCAGTCACTTAGCCGAAAAGCTGGGTGCTGGCGAGCTCTTCGCCAGCATCCCGGTGCGCCCGATCCAACCGAACGCCAAGCCAGTGCTCGAGCTGTTCGACGCTCGCGGAGACGCCATCGGCTTCGCCAAGCTGGGATGGTCCGAAGCGACCAAAGAGCTGGTGCGATGTGAGGCAGACGCGTTGGTGGAGCTTCGGGATGGTATCGAAGGACTTGTCATCCCCGAACTCGAGACCCGCGGGACGTTCGCCCACTGCGAGTACCTGGTCTCGTCACCTCTGCCCCGTGAGCTGCGCGCCTACTCGACCGACCCGCTTGACGCGCCCGACGTCGTCCTGAGCGTGGCGCACAGCGCACCGTTGACGACCGGGCCGCTCGCAGGATCGCAGTACGCGGCGTGCGCACGACAGGAGATGGAGGCCGCCGAACCGGTGACCCCGGGCGAGGCCAAGGTCTTGTTGCAATGGCTGGATCGGCTGGAGCGCAGCCCGGCTGAGCTGGAGTTCGGCCGATGGCACGGCGACTGGACTCCCTACAACCTCGCCACTCTCGATCGCCAAGTGGTCGCCTGGGACTGGGAGCACACCCGCACCGAGATCCCCCTGGGTCTCGACGCGCTGCACTGGCATCATCAGCTCGCCCTCCCGGAAGTCGGTCTCGCGGCGGCTGCGGCGAAGGTCGTGGAGACGTCGGCGCGGCTCGGCGCCATGGGTGTCTCACCGCCTGCTCGCAAACTGACGGCCTCGCTGTATCTCTTGGCCATCTATCTGCGCAACGTCACCCTGGCCGCCCGTGGAGGGGGCTGGCGCTCGCGCATGTACCCCGAGATGCTGACCATCGCCGCGGAGATGGACCTCGACTGACGAGGAGACCTCACGGGTGTGATCGCGTGGTCATGACGGAGATCACACTGATGACTCGATCGTCATCTCGGCGGTCCGAGGCACGATATACTCGCAAACTCGAGCAGATGGCCAGACAGACACCTTGGAGGACCTTTGAAATGGCTGGTCGTCGGTCTGTTTGTGGCACTTCCGTTGCAATGGTTCGGGCTGGGCGCTACCCCCTTCGGTGAGGCGCGGCTCCACCAGCTCGCGATCTTCGTCTTCGCCCTCGCGGTGTTGGTGCGCTATCGGCTTCGCGCGTACTCACCGGTCCTTCAGGTCACCACCGTCTTCCTCTCTGCGACCTTCGTGCTTGATGCCAGTTGGGCCGTCGCGTCGATGTACCAGGGCAGCAAGCCGCTCGGATCGATCCAGGATGTCTTGTTCATCGTCTCCTTCGTGGCGGTCGCCACCTACTTCTACCGGGCGGCCGCCGGCAAGGAGACCGGGGCCATCTCCGTGCTGCGCTGGGCGCTGCCGATCGTCTGCTCTTCCTTGATCCTCGGCTTCGCCTTGGCGATGGTGAAGAACGGCGTGAACCCGGCGGTCGTGCTCGCGAAGACGGTGGCGACGGGTAACCCGGAGCTCTTCCAGAAGGAGGTCTTCAAGTCCAGCTTCCAGAACTTCGGGCTGGACCCGTCTGCCGTGGAGGGCAACCTTCGGCACGAGATCTTCGGGTCGCTGCTCTTCTCGATGTATGTCTCGGCCTGGGCGATGCGGCGCGGAGGGGTCGTGACGAAGGCGCAGCGGCTCGCTTACTCAACCGCCATGGTCGTCGGGGTCGTTCTGCTTGCGCTGTCACTCAGCCGATCGGTGCTGATCGCTGCCATCATCTGGCCGGTGATCGCCTTCTGGCGATCAGTCCTGATGGGAAGGGTCTCGACGCGTCAGCTGGCTATCGTCCTCGCCGGCCTCCTCGGCGTGGCCGCGCTGGGCTTCTCCGGCTTCGGGCTGGTGATCTACAACCGCTTCACCACCGACACGACGGGCTACGGTGCACGCGCGGTGCACTACGAGAATGCTTTCAGTGCCTTCCGAGACCACTGGCTCATCGGTGGTGCGGTCACCGGGGGCTCCAACGGGAGCTCCCACAACTTCATTCTCGACAACTGGATCAGGGGCGGCCTGCTCGCGGGAATGGCCGCTGTCGTGGTCGTCGGTGTTACCTTGCTGACGATGACGCGACTCCTTGCGCGCCTGCAGACCTTGCCTGAGTCAATGGTTCCTGTCGCAGCGGCACTCGCACTCCCTCTCGTTCGGATGGGAACCTCCGGTGGTGGGCTCATCACGCCCGTCTCGTGGATGGTGCTGGCATTCGTCTTCGGTCTGCTGGCCTCACGCCGAGCGACCGCACCTGAAAGCGTCCAAACACGGCGGGTGACAGTCGGCACACCGACATGACATCCGCCGACCCGGGGGGCGAGGGCGGAGGCGAAAGCGAGAACATGGACCAGGCAGTCTCCTCCACGGCGGCTGACACCCTGCTCGTCCCGAAGCCGATGGTCGCGAGGGGCAACACCTCACTCAGCGCGGCAACCCTGTGGTTCGCGCTCGCCTACGGTGGCGCGATCCTCGGCTATCTCGCCGTCAACGCCTTCGCCGCTCGCCTGCTGAAGGACTCGTTCGGGTACTTCGTGATCGCGGTCACCGTGTCCACCCTGATGGGACAGCTGGGCCTGGTCGGCGTGCATCGAGGTGGCCTGAGGGAAGCGGCCAAGATGTCGTCGGAAGACCTGACAGGGCTGGCAGAGCTACGTCGGGGCGTCCGGGCCATCTCGCTGATCATGCTTCCCGTGACCAGCGTGCTGACCGGCATCGGCACCTTCATCTTCGTCAATCCGAGTGATCCGGCGAACCGATGGGCGGTTGCCGTCGGCATGGCTGTCTTGGTCTGGGTGGGCGGTCAACAGAAGCTTCTGGCCAACTACCTGCGAGGCTTCGGCCAAGTCAGATTCGCCAGCCTGCTCGAGGGAAGATCCGGTGGGGCGTTCGCGTCCGTGTGCCAGGGCGTACTGGTAGGGGCGGTATGGGTATTCGTCCCACGACTAGGGCTCGCTGGGGCCTTGGCGGCTCTGGCGCTCGGGTGCGCGATCCCGGTCTACTTCGCCTGGCGCCGCGTCAACAAGCTGTGGTCGCATGTCGACGGCAGAGGTCCCATCTTCGAGGACCTGCGTAGAGCCATCACCCGAAACTGGCATTTCGCCAGCAACCTGCTCGGCGCCTACCTGAACAGTACGATCGAGCTCTGGCTGGCCGGTTTCATCCTCAGCCGCCTCGATGTCTCGCTGTTCAGTGCGTCTCAGCGCCTCTCCTTGCTGTTGTCGGTACCTCTCGCTTCACTGGGAGTCGTGTTCTCGCCGGTGATCTCGCGGCTGGCAGGAAAGGACGACAGGCGGCTGGAGAAGCTCCTTCGGACCGGAGCCACCTATGCCGCGGTTCTCACGTCGGCCGCATGGGTGCCGATGTTGCTCGTCCCAGGCCCACTGCTCGGCGCCGTCTATGGTTCCGCGTTTCGGGCGGGCGCCCCGATTCTGCTGCTGCTGACGATCGGCAACATCAGCAATGTCGTGTCGGGTCTGTGCGGCACCGCGCTCACGATGTCGAGGCACGAGCGGGTCGTCGCAAATGTGCAGTGGCTAGCGGTCGGGATGCGCGTCGTCGTCGGATCAGCCGTGGCGATCACGTTCGGCGGAACGGGGCTGGCGGTGAGCTCGGCGGCTATCTCGACGGGCATGTACGTGGTGATGTGGACGATCACCAGGCGCAGGATGGGCCTCAACACCTTGTTGACCTTCCGGCCCAGTTTGCGGCTGATGCGACAAACCACGGGGTAGCGCAGCGGGAGCGCGGATCAGCAGATTGCACGTGTCGACGTGCGCTAGCCGGCTTCCGACACGTCGACGGAGACTAGTTCCTTGAGGAGCCGAACGTCGGCTCGGAAGTAGTCGGCGACCTCGGCCTTGGCCTTCGCGGAGACCGCTGGGCGCTGCTCCGGTCGCCACATCTGCTGCTTCGCCCAAGCGACGCCGGGCAGGCGGGTCGTCCGAGACCATTGCCGCAGGTGGGTCATCGGCGTCGATATCACCGCCGGTGGCCGATGCGTGATCCGTCGGGCGCGCTCCGACCGGTACATCTTGTTGCTGGGATTGAAGGTTGCGAACGAGGGCGTCGGACCCGCAGGCACATCAAGAAAGCGGGTCAAATCCGCCCACATGCTCTCCGGGTTACGCCGGAGATCATCGAAGGCGATGACGTGCAGCTGCTCACGCGGTACAACGTCGAGGACCTTGGCCACCGCCTGGCCTAGGGCGCCGATAAGTGGATAGTCGACGAGTTTGGCGTCCAGCGGGTCGGTTGTGGGCAAGACGCCGGTGAGACTGCGCCGCCACGCGGTCAAGAAGTCGCGCTCGTTCTCGTTGAGGGCGACCAATTGCGTGCGGTGGCACGAGATCAGTAGGTCGACCGGGTTGCGAACCAAGAGCAGGAACTTGGCGTTCTCAACCTCTGAGGTGATGTTGCGCAATGCCTGCGTTGAATAGAGGTAGACGGTCGAACCCTCTGCCCGCAACGTGGCCGACTGAGCCGTCTCACTGGCGAACAGGGCTTCATAGGCCGGCCGGTTGCCGGACCCATAGTGATCTCGCAGGCGAGGGAAATCGTCGGCCCAATAGTACGGCTCCTTCGGAACCGAGAAGTAGATGTCCGGATGTTCGGCAAGCCAGTGCGCCAACGACGTGGTCCCTGCCTTCGGCGCGCCGATCAAGTAGACCTCTGGAAGCCTCAGACCGGATCGCGCCGGGCGCCGAGGCGGTGTGTTGCTCGCCGTCCCGCTCATGGTGCCGCTCCGGGCACCCGAACCGTCGAGGCCGGTGTCCAGTAGCGACCCCAATCCAGAGACAGGCGGCCGTCTTGCTCCTGCAGGTGCTGGCGCACCGCCGCGCATGCTCGTGTCTGCAGCTGGTGCAGGTCTGCGAGCTGATCTGGGGAACAGCTCTCGAGAACCTGTTCAGTGGTGGGAAGAACCGTGTCACGGGTCAACATCGACCGCACCTTGCGGATTCGATTGGCGCCGGCAAAGGACCGCAGCAACAGATATGGACGTGTTCGGCGCACCGCTTTGACAGCGACTCGCACTCGCTCCGACCGAAACTCGACCACCTGGTTCTGATGAGCCTCGACACCGTCATGTTCGGAGCGGTCGGCGTCAATACCCAACTCCGTATAGATGCGTGAAAGCACGTCGTCGGTGGCATGCGTCAGAGCATCGAAAGGGACGACGAGCAGGCGGCCGGGAAAGAGGTCGCGCAGAATGGGAAGCCAATGTGCGTAGTCACTTACGTCGGTGTAGTACGAACTGTCACGGAGGGCTGCACCGAAGTCTGCAGCCGGCTCACGCTTGAAGAAGTATCGGTAGAAGAGAAAATGAGAGACCGCGCGAGCGATCGGGTCACGAACCGTGTATATGACGTAGACGTCGGGAGATGCTTGGACGAGACGCGTGAGAGCTTCGGGAAACTGCGGATAGGTGTACGACGTACTGGCATCGAGCCGAACCAGCCCGGCGGTCCGTCTGGCGAACAGGCCGTCGTACCAGTCGGGACCGCGGTCGAAGTGCCGGCTGAAGTAGTTCGGCTCCTTCACGGCCCCCATATCGACGTCAGGATGCTGGGAGAGGTGCGCGACCAGTGTTGAGGTGCCGCTTCGGGCGGCCCCTGCGACCACGAGATCTGGGCCTGCTGTGCTTGGTTCGGTCACGCAGTACCTCCTCGTACGTGGTGGCTGACACAGCGCTGTGGGTGAGGCCGCACCCACGGCGGGCGCCCGTAGACGGTGAGGTGGCGGACACCACCGGATGCGACGAGCCGAGATTACAGGCCGCAAAGCGTGCACGACAACTTGACCGTTTGCGGTAGAGATCAACACCTTCCGTGACCGATGGAGGGGGATCTGCCGTCAAAGGCTCGGGCCGCGACTACTGCGATGGCGTATGCGAAGTGTTTTGCCTCACACGCAAACACGGGTCGGGCTCCGCAAGGGCGGCGCCAATCTTCATGTCAGCACCGACACGCCGCGGAATTTAACCTTTCGCTAACCCGCTGGCGTCTCCGAATCCAGCGCTGGGGGTACCGCACCTTTCGAATCGTAAGTCGCCGCGAGCACCGTGAGGTAGCCTGTGCGAAACGGATTCTGGATGAGTTTCGAGGAGCATCAGTGGAGACTGACACGGTCCAGCTACGGGATCAGGTCGCGGCGTTACGCCGGCGATGGAAAGTCGTCGCGATTGTCGTGATCCTCGCCGTCGCCCTGAGCCTTGCCCTCTCGATGCGGCAGCCATCCAGTTATGGGTCCCAGGCGACCGTTGTGCTGGCTCCCAACCCGACGAGCGCCGGCAGCCCGGTGAGCACACTCTCAACCGCGCAGATCGCCACCGAGTCGCGGATGGTCACGTCGACCGAGGTGGCCAAGCTCGTGATCAAGCAGCTGAAGCTCGATGAGAGCCCTACTGATCTCATCAACTCGACCACCGTGACCCTCGACGCCAACGGTGGGGCGGTCGTCACGGTTGCCACGACGCAGAGCACGGCGGCAAAGGCTGCCGATGTTGCCAACGGGTTCGCGAACGGCTACCTCTCGCTCGGCCAGCAGCAGATGAGCCAGCGGGCGTCGTCCCTGGCGGATTCCATCAGCAGCCTGAACAACCAGATCGGTCGGATCACGACCCAACTCGCTCGCAATCCCACCACGAGTCAGCAGTCGGCGCTCAGCGCTCAGCGCGACGGTCTGGTGGCCGAGCGGGTCGTGTTGACGCAACAGCACGCGAACCAGATTCTGTCGATGTCACAGACGGACTCCAGCGGGCAGGTGGTCGTTCCCGCCGTCCAACCGTCGGGTCCGTCGTCACCCAAGCCGCTGCGCAGCGCAATTCTGGCGGCAGCGTTCGGGCTGATCCTGGGCATCGCGCTGGCGTACATCCGTGACTATTTCGACGACGTCATCCGTGACGAGTCGAGCCTGCGCGGCGCCATCGGAGATACTCCGATTCTGGGCCGGATACCGCATGCCCGCGTTTCGACTAGGCTCGCCGACCAGCACACGCCTGGGGGTGAGGCGTATCGGCGGCTCGGCGCCAATGTGCGGTTCCTGCTCGGGGCGGTCCCACCGCAGTCGAGTACCGTCCCGCGCGCGAAGGTCCTCCTCGTCTGCTCCGGTCGGCCAGGTGAGGGCACGACGTCCACCGCCGCCAACTTGGCCGCCGCCGCCGCCGGGGCAGGTCTGCGCGTGGTTCTCGTCGACACCAACCTGCGCGACCCTCACCTGGCCACGGTCTTCGGTTTGGGTGACAGGAGCGGACTCTCAGATCTGCTGGCCGGCAACAGCGTGCAGGATGGCGTCCTGGCCGACGTGGGGATCGAAGGGCTCCGGGTACTCCCGGCCGGCACGACGCCGCCGAACCCGGCCGAGCTGCTGGCCTCGCCACGGCTGCAGTCCTTGATCGCCGGGCTGGCCGAGTCCGCGGATCTCGTCGTGCTCGACAGCGCCGCTGTCCTGGAGGTAGCAGACCCGCTGGAGCTCGTTCCGTTCGCCGATCAGAGCCTGCTGGTGGTTCGAGAAGGACAGACGCACCAGCGTGCGCTGAGCGACGCCCTCCAGCGGATCCAACAGGTCGGCGCACACATCACCGGAGTCGTGTACAACGATGTCCGTCCCGGCTCGGTCGGAGCGTCGGCACCTTTCGGGGTCAGTCGCCCCGCACCCCGGTTCGACAGCGCGCAGCACCTCTAGCCCCCTGCATGGCGGGCGAGGGCTTGCACATGCCCCTGGGTTCGGAACTCCTCCGTCATGGTCGCTAACGTGACCAGCATGGACGAGCAGGCTGAGGTGGTCCGCGGCATCGAGCTGCCCGAACACTTGCGCTTGATCCGGCAACCCATCCCCCGGCCCCTCCGCCACCTTGCGAGAGCAGGTTTTCGCGGTTACGGGATGGCGACGGCCTCGTGGCGGCCAGCGCCGGACTTCCTGGTCATCGGCGCCAAGAAGGCCGGTACCAGCTCGCTCATCAACTGGCTGATGTCACATCCGGCCGTAGCTCGTCCCTTCCCTCACATGCAGGGCCTCAAGAGCCCGCACTACTTCGACATCAACTACTGGCGAGGGGCTCGCTGGTATCGATCACACTTCCCGAGCGCGCGCTCGCGGCACCGCCAGCAGCGACGAGTCGGAGCTGACACGGTGGTGGGAGAAGCCAGCCCTTACTACATGTTCCACCCTGCCGTTCCCGGCCGGGTGGCGCGAGACCTGCCTCACGTGAAGCTCATCATCTCGCTTCGTGATCCTGTCGCGAGGGCATACTCGAACTACTGGGACAGGGTGGCCGCGGGCACGGAACTCATCGAGTCGTTCGAGGCGGCGATAGCAGCGGAGTCGAGTCGGCTGGACACCGTAGATGCGTCGCGTCTGCTGTCTGACCCTCATTACTACTCCGCACATCATGACAACCACACCTATCTCGCTCGCGGCCGCTATGTCGAGCACGTGGCCAGCTGGCTGGAGCGCTTCCCTCGCCGACAAGTCTTGGTCGTGCGCGCCGAAGACATGTTCGACGATCCGGTGGTCACGTTCCTCGAGGTCCAGCGCTTCCTCGGCCTTCCCGCACTCGAGCGGTCCTCGCTCCGGACGTACAACCAGCGCCGACGTCCCCCGATCGACCCGGACACGCGCGCCTGGCTGGCTGACTACTACCGGCCGTACAACGCCGCCCTCTACGCCGCGATCGGACGGGACATGCAGTGGGAGGCGACATATCCGGGATAGCTGCGCGTGGAGTGCCTTGCTCGCCCTCGGACTGATACCCAACGTGAGCGAGCGACGCGTTACCAGATCTCGAGGACCACAAGGTCGTAGTCGAGGTCGACCTGGGCCGTCTTGCCCGCGGAAACCCTGAGCCGGTCAACAGGAGCTGCAGTCGAGGCACTTCCGCCCGACGCGGGCTTGAAGATCCGAATGTTGGCCTGATCGCGCAGCGTCACGTCGATGAGCTGAGGAGTTATCGTCGCACGGAGGTCGCTTCGGACCTGCGGGTCGGGCGCATAGACGTCGACGTCCCTCCACAGGATGAGGTAGTGGTGGCCGTCGTGCTTCTGGACGAGCAGCTGCTGAACGGCCGAGCCGCCCGTGACGGAGTAGGTGAGCGGGGTCGGCGTGAAGTCATACGGCTGAAACGTGGTGGGGTCCCGATCGGACAGGAGGTCGATCCACCTCTGCATCGTGGAGAACTCTGGCTTCTTGCGCCAGGTCGCTGGCGGATTGTCCGACACCACCGCCGAGTTGGCGGTCATGGCGACGATCCCGAAGTGGGAGTTGTCATCTGCTGTGGCGTCGATAGTGGCGAGCGACGTGAAGTCGATGCTGTCGGGGTCGTCGAGCAGCTCGTACCGGAAGTATGCGGCTCCGCGCTTGAAGAAGTCGCAGACCGCTCGCGGGGCATAGATGTTCGATGCCCATTCCGGCACCGTGAGGCTGCCGTTCGTCTGCAATGAGTTGTTGTATCCGGCCTCCGTGACCAGGCACGGGTAGTCGCCGAAGCAGATGGACAGCTCAGCGAGGGTGGCGTCCAGGTCGGTCGAGGGGCTGACACCACGTTGGTAGATGTGGGCGTTCCCGGCATCGCAGACCGACGTGAGATCTCCGAGCTCGACCAGCTCGTCGCGGGTCGTGTTGGTACGCGTGGAAGGTCCGGCGATCACGATCCGGTCGCCGCCGGCTGCTGTCCACCCGGACCAGTAGGCGTTCTGGACCCGGGCCTGCTCCCAGAGCGTCGTCTGCAAGGTTCGCGCCGCCGTGTACCAAGGCGTGCCTATGGCGCCGAGCAGCTGTGAAGCATTGACCTCGTTGGGGCCGCCCAGTGACGCGACGATCCTCGACAGATCGTGGCCAGGTGCCGCCGGCGCGTACTGTGTCGTGAGCTCCTTGACGATGGCCCCCATCGTGGCCTGGTAGTCCGCATCGATGTCCTCGAGAAGTAGGCAGGTCGCATGCCAACGGATGCCGTAGGTGTTGGCGAGCGTCGTCACGGACTGCCGCAGATTCTGGGTTCCCTCGGACTCCACGGTGAGGATCCGGGTACGAATAGTTCGTACTCCGAGTTCCGCGATCAAGTCGATGACCGCACTGGTGTAGCTGTAGATGCCGCTTCCGAAGCCGACGCTCGCATTCAAGCCGTAGTGCTGCACCAGGTCCTCTGACCTGCTGGCGGCAACTGGTTGCAAGATCCCTGGCGCCGCCGGGTTCGTGCATGCCGTGCCGAGGGCGGCTACTGTCGCGGCGAGCGCCGTCTGTTTGAGCAGACGACGACGCGTCAAGCCTGCCAACCGAGCACCTGCCCGCCGATCGTAACCATCTGCGAGCGTCTTCAGGCTCCACGCCCGGACGGAGACCGATTCTCGGCGGCCTCTCGGTAGATGGTCTCCAGCGCCTGCAGGTCTGCTTGTGGCGTGTACCGAGCCACGTATGACGCCCTGGCGTTGGCGCGCTTGCCCGCGAGCTCCGCATCGTGGCGCGAGACATAAGTAAGGACGTCGGCAAGGGATGCTGGGTCTCTCAGCCCGAAACAGTAGCCGGCGCCGTCGGCAAGCACGCTTTCACAAATGCTCTCCAAATCCGTGACGATGACGGGGGTCCCGACCGCGAGGCTTCGCAAGACCACCAACGGGACGCCTCCCTCGTACCAGTGGGAGGGCACGATCACTGCCTTGGCGGCGCCCATGAAGTCGAAAACGGCGGCCTCGGAAAGCCAGCCGATGTAGTCGATCGACGGATCCCTCTGCGCGTACTCCTCCACCACACTGCGCATTTCGCCATCTCCGCCGATACGTAGGCGTAGGCCCGCATGGTCTGACCTCGACCAGCCCTCGAGCAGCGTGGTTATGCCTTTGACGTCGATGAGGCGGCCGACGAAAGCCACGTACGGCTGCGTCAGATCGGCGTCTCTTGGTCCAGGATCGGAGACTGAATTCGGCTTGACCAAGATCTTGTGGCCAGGAATCCCGTCACGCGCCAACAGGCGTTTGGAGAACTCGGTCAAAGCCAAGAAGCGCCAGACCGAGTGGTGAAAGGTGCCAATATGCCTGTGCAGCACGAGTGACGCGGTCAGGGCGACGCTGGCACCGAGGCTGTCGTGATAGCAACGATGCTGGATGCCGGAGAGCTTGAGTCGCTTGCCGACGCAGTCTTCGCAGATGTGGCCGTCTCGCACGCATGTCGCGGCGATGCAGGAGTAGCGGTAGCTGTGCAGGGTGGCAACGGCTGGAACGCCCATCCGGTGAGCCGTCCGGAAGACGGCCGGCGACATCAGCGGATAGGGCGTGTGCACATGGACGACGTCAGGCTTGAACCGGAGAATGCGCTGCTCGAGGGCCCGGCAGGCCTCCTGGTTCCAGACCGCCTTGGCGCCAGCGCGGATGGGCGACAGGCCCATGTCGGCGGCCGAGGCGAGGGTGTAGGCCTCGACGTCGTGGCCCGCGTCGCGAAGCAGGTGTCCGTCGTGATCCAGCACATCATCAGCCCCGCCGCGGGACTCATGAAGGTTGTGCAGCTGCAGGATCCTCATCGGTACGGTTTCCCTCCCGCGTCGCATGCCGATCGGCCGGACGGTGCCGCCGACGACGCAACTCAGTCCGTTGCCGTTATGCTGCCACATCGGCCGGCCGAGGCTCGTCGCAGGTCACCGGCGCGATCAGCACCCGGCTCAGTCGGCGGCTCGGTCGGCGGCACAGCGGAACCCGATGTTGCCTGTCGACGTGTCCGGCGTGTTGCCCATCCGGGCGGACACCCGATACCGGAAGCAATAGGACGCGTGGCACAGGTACGATCCACCCTTCAGGACCTGCCGGCGAGCGACTTCTTGGCCTGGCCGGGCCGCCGGGACGGCGCTGGACCAGGGAGTGACGAACGTGTCGGCGGTCCACTCCCAGACGTTACCTGTCATGTTGTGCAGACCGTACCCGTTGGCAGGGAAGGCATCGACGGGTGCTGGTCCGAGGTATCCGTCTGCGAGGGAGTTGTGAGTAGGGAACCGCCCCTGCCAGACGTTCATGCGATGTTCGCCATCGGGTTGGAGCTTGTTGCCCCAAGGGAACCTGCACCCTTCCAGCCCCCCGCGAGCGGCGAACTCCCACTCCGGCTCGCTCGGCAACCTCAGCCCGGCCCATCGGCAGTAGCCCACCGCATCGTTGAAGGAGACCTGCACGACCGGCTCGAGCTCGCGTCCGTCCAGTGTGGAGTGAGGTCCCTCGGGGTGCATCCAGTCGGCTCCGAGGACCTCGCGCCACCACTCGGCACCGACAACCGCTCGAGTCGGCCCGACGTCGTCCGGGAGCAGCCCTGCGAAAACGAACGACGAACCGAGACGCTCGGCGTCGGTGCGAAAGCCACTGGCGGCGACGAACGCCGCGAATTCGGCATTCGACACGCATCGGGAGTCGAGCATGAAGGGGTTCACCGTGACCGGGCGTACCGGACCCTCCCCGTCGTCAGGATAAGAGCCTGGATCGTCCGATCCCATCGAGAACGTGCCGGCTGCGATCAAGTGCATCGTGTCGCTGTGCGATGCAGGTCTGCTGAGTCCCGGTTCGGGCAGATGCGCCGCGGCTGACGGATCCGCAGATCGCGCAGGCGCACAGCAGCCATCGTCGCTCATCCAGCGTCCTCCAAGGGTTGTGGTCATCGCCGTGTGCGTCATGGCTCGGGCGCGCAAGTCGACTCAACAAGTCGAGTCTAGGAAGTCGATCCCTCGAGGGCGCTGCCAGGGTGCCTGGTCTCCGTTGACATGGAGTGTTTACGCGATGGCTTAGGGTAGACCATCGCGGCGCGAGTCTGCGAGCCGTCCGATCGTAGGAGCCCCCATGACCCGCAAGCTTCTTCTCACCGGAGCCCTCTGCGCGCTGGTAACTGGTGCGGTGAGCGCCAGCCCTCTCACGGCGGGTGGGGGCCTGGCAGCAAATCCACCGGCAACCGGCACAGCCGGCACTCAAACGCGACCCAATATCGTGCTCATCACAACCGATGATCAGTCCGCGACCGATCTGCGGGCGATGCCGTCAGTGCAAAGTCTGCTGGCGAATCACGGCACCACCTTCAGTCACTTCTACACACCAGACTCGCTGTGTGCGCCCTCTCGTGCATCGATCCTGACGGGACAGTATCCGCACAATCACGGGGTACTAGAGAACACCCCACCTCAAGGTGGCTATGGTGCGATGAATCCTTCCGGCACATTCGCCGTACCGCTGACTGCGGCCGGATACACGACCGCCCTGGTTGGGAAGTACGTCAACGGCTATGGCCAGGTTCCGCCGGTGACTGCTCCCCCCGGATGGAGCGACTGGCACGGGGAGATCGACGGCGGCAACTACTACCAGACCCACCTGGTCGAGAACGGTGGGACGCACGTTTACAACGGGCCTTACCAGGTCGATCTCGTCTCTCAGATCTCGACTCGCATCATCGCCCGGGACGCTCCCAAGCCGGCTCCCTTCTTTCTGTGGGAGTCGTACTTCGCGCCGCATGTCGGTCTACCGACCGAGCCCGGCGACCCAGCCATCGGGACACCAGCCGTTCCGGCTCGCTTCCGCGGCACCTTCGCCGGTACGCCTCTGCTCAAGGACCCCAGTTTCAACGAGGCCGACGTGACTGACAAGCCAGCCTATGTGGCGGGGCTCAGCCGGTTGACGAGCAGGATGCAGTCGATGCTCAAGAATTCATACGAGCAGCGCCTGGAGTCCCTGCAGGCTGTGGATGAGGCCGTCAAGGCGACCGTGGACGCACTGCGAAGCGCCGGGGAGCTGAGCAACACCATCATCGTCTTCACCACCGACAACGGCTGGATGATGGGCCAGCATCGGATCCATGCAGGGAAGACAGTCCCTTATGAGCAGTCGATCAGGCTGCCGCTCGTGATCCGCGGACCGGGCTTTCCCGCGGGAGTGACCCGCGCCCAGATCGTGGGCGACATCGATTTCGCGCCGACCTTTCTCGCCGCCGCTCACGCCAACCCCGGTGGCATGGTGATCGATGGCACGTCACTGCTCGGAGTAGCCGCCAGCCCGTCAGTCGGCACCCGTCGCAATCTGCTCCTCGAGACCGGTCCGTCCCGTACCTCGACGCCACGCTACTCGGGAGTGCGTACCAACAGATGGACGTATGTCCACTACCAGACCGGCGAAACCGAGCTGTATGACATGGCCAAGGACCCGTATGAGCTTGACAACCAGGCGTCCAACCCCGCGTATGCGGCTCAGCGTCGCCGCTTGGCGGGCGTCGTCAAGACCCTTCGACAATGTGCCGGGGCAACATGTCGCTAAGGTCGTGAGGTGAGCGAACGTGGTGACCTGCTTGCCCAGATCAGGGCTAAGGCGCTCATCCATGGGCCTGTCACTCTGTCGTCGGGTCGGCGCGCCGACTACTACGTCGATCTGCGTCAGATCACGCTCGACGGCAGGGCCGCCCCTCTCGTCGGACGTCTGATGCTCGACGTCACCGCGCGGGTGCAGTATGCCGCGGTCGGTGGGCTCACGATGGGCGCCGACGCAGTCGCGGCCGCCATGATTCACGCCGCCGCAGCAGATGGTGGCCATCTGAACGCTTTCGTCGTCCGAAAGTCGGGTAAAGCGCACGGCCTTCAGCGCCGGATCGAAGGTCCTGACGTCGCCGGGGTGAAGGTTCTGGCAGTGGAGGACACCTCGACGACGGGCGAGTCCGTCTTGGCCGCGGTGCAGGCGCTCCGCGAGCATCACGCCGATGTCGTCGGCGTCGCGGTCATCGTCGATCGCGGTGCTCGAGCGGCGGTCGAGCGGGCAGGGCTCGAATACATGGCGCTCTACGAGGCCGGCGATCTGGTCTGAGCAGCAGGTCGAAGCCGGATCTCACGTGTGAACAGCTTCCTAACTTTGTGTTACACCGGCTCGAGTCGATGCGGAGTGATGCGCAGATTTGTCGAGGAAATATGGCATTTATCCATTTTTGTACCACCCGTAAGGTTGCCACGAGGATAAGGAGCCGGTGAGTAGTGAGCTGCTACGCTGCGTAGTTCCCACGGTCGGGTTGACGGGCTCTCGCATCAGGCGCGGTTGCGATACAGTATCGATCGAAGTGTCCCATTCATGGCTAGGTCCTGAACCTTGGTCGGCAGCGGAAACGGAATGCGCATGCATATTCTGCACGTCTCTGAGGTCAGTTGGGGCGGTGTCGTCAGTCTCATCCGCGAATTCGCCGCCGAACAGAACGAGCGCGGGCATATCGTTGGTTTGCTGTCACCCCCCATATTCCCGCCTGTGGTGGACGTCGATTACCGGCAGTGGAGCCTCAAGCGACGCCGTGCAAGCACCTATGCTCCGGCCGTGATGGAGCTCCGCCGGGCAATCGAAGAATTCAAACCCGACGTAATGCATTTACATTCGTTCATGGCCGGCTTCGTGGGGCGACTGCCGGTCAGAGCCAAGAGTGTCCCCGTCGTCTACCAGCCGCATTCATGGTCCTTCGACCTGCGCGACGAGGATGGCTTTCGTCGGGCGCTGTCGGCGTGGGAGCGTTTCGCCGGCCGGCGAACCGACGTCCTGGTGACCAACTGCACCGACGAGATCGACGAGGGCCAAAGCGCAGGGGTCACGACCGAGGGGCGAGTCATCGGCGTCGCTGTGGATACCAGTCTGTTCACCCAGGTCGATGAGGCGACGCGGCAACAGTACCGGGACCTGCTCGGGGTGAAGGCGCAGCACATGGTCCTATGTGTAGGCAGGGTTGCGCGGCAGAAGGGACAGGACCTCCTGGTGGCGGCATGGGAGAAGCACCACCCTGCCGACTCTGAGCTCGTCCTGGTGGGACCCGGAGACACCACTGAGCTGGAAGCCTTGGCGCCGACCGAGTGGGGCCGCACGATCCGGGCCGTAGGGGAAGACCGAGACGTCCCGCGCTGGATGTGGGCCTGTGATCTCGTCGTGCTGCCCTCCCGGTATGAAGGAACTCCGGTCGTGGTGGCCGAGGCGATGTCGGTTGGGCGTCCCGTAGTGGCCACAGACGTCAACGGCGTACGAGACATCATGACTCTTGGCGATCTTCCCGCCGCAGGCAGCATTGTCGCGTTGGGAGACATGCGCGGGTTGCTCGCGGAATGCGAGCGTCTGCTGAACGACAGCGGTGACACAGCCAATATGTCCACAGCAGGACGAGTTCGCGCCAAGACGCTGTTCAGCCCCAAAGCGGTCGTCGACAGGTTGGACGCCGCTTATGTCGAAGCGATCGGCCGCGGGCCGGTGCCGGCACAGCGGTCGTCAAGCCGACGTTCGAGCGCTCGAGCGTTCTGAGCGGTCGTCCGGCCGACGTTCGGGCGGTTCTGACACTCGATCTCCCCCGGTGGGAGGGAGGGCGGACAGGCTCCCGATCCCGAAAATCAGCTGCCGCCGAGATTCAGGAGATCGGGAACGAACGGCCCCGATACTCAAGCTCAAAGCGGCGCGAAGGCGATTCCATAGTGGGGCTGGCCGTGGAACAGCTTACTGTCCGACATCACCCAGAGCCCGGTCGTGGTGGCTAGAAGCGCTTTGCCGCCTGATTGCGCTGGCTTGTCCGGGGTCCACGACAAAGCCAGTCCGGTGGTCGGGTCGATGGCGCCCAGTCCCCGGCGGTTCACTGCATTACCCGCCGGTCGGCTGCCGATCCCGTCTGGGTTGTCTAGCCATTGGAAGTGGCCCTGCACATACACTGCGACACCCGTGGCGGCTGCGGCCCAGATGCTGTCGCCTCCGGTGTAGTTGATCCAGACCGGCTGGTGCGTGGAGTCGCCGTTGCTGATATCGAAGCGGCCCGCTGCGTCGCATACCGTGGTGCCCGTCGGGTTCGTGACGCCGTTGTGCCAGATGTCGGAGTGGTAGAGGGGCACTTGTCCGGTGGCGGTGACGATGAAGTAGCTACCGTCAGGGGAGAAATCCACATCCTGCAAGTAGGCGATCCGACGAGGCGCGGTCGAGGAGCACGGCTTGGCGAACCCGGCGTAGTACCAAGGGTCGAGCGTGGCGGTGCCGCCGCCGAGATTTGCTATGAAGAACCTGGTCCGAGACTGCCCGCCGACCGTCTCGAAGTTTCCGGTGGCTACCAGCTGCGTGCCGGCCGGGTTGATGGCGAAATGATAGACCGACACGGTTCCCCAGGCGTTGGGGATGGGAGTGGTGATTGCGAGATTGTTGAATATGCCCACGTTGGCACCCGTGAGCGGGTCCAGCGCCATCAGCTTCTTGCCAGAGCTGCCGGCGACGTAGAGCACACCGTTGAGGAGCTGGATCTGGTTGACCTGGCCGCCCTGGAAGTGAGCGTCGAATGCCGGGTCGATGGCTCCAGTCGTAGGGTCGAGCTTGACCAGGGCGGGATGCGTGACGCCGTCGACCGTGGTGAAAGCCCCTCCGACATACACGGCAGTGCTAGTCGCCTCGACCGCCCAGACGTTGCCGTTGAAGGCGGGCGTGAAGCCCGTCGCTATCGCGCCGGTAGAGGCGTCGAACGACACCATGTTCTCGACAGTGAATGGCAACCCGGTGGAGTCGGTGATGGAGTCGAACAGCCCGCCGACGTACATCGTGTTGCCACTTTGACTGACCGCATCCGCGTGTGGGTGCTTGACCGTGGATGACGCGACGAGGTTGGGGGTGTACGAGGCGGCATAGTCGCTGACCACCGAGGGTTGAGCAATCGAAGCCTCGGCGGCTCCGCTGGCAAATGCCAGTACTGCGACGACCGCTAAAGTCATCCCGGCGAACATCGGTCGCAACGAGGTCATTCTCAGCTCCGGAAAGCATGGGAGGGCAAGTGCAGAGGATTCTATCGCAGTCCCCACATATCCCCAAATGGACTTTCCCCCGCCGCGAACGTCCACTGATGGATCAATTAATTACTCCATGTATTTCGATATGTACGTTTAGTGATACTCGCCTCGGTCTCCACCCCTTACCTACGCCGCGTCACCTCAGCCTGGCTTCCCACAAAGACAGTGACTGCCGCTGAGCGCATTGTTCATTGACCCAGCGACGTACCTGCTGAGCGCAGATCCTCGCACGCGGTCACGACGCGGGCCGCCATTCCGGCTTCCGCCGACTTGCCCCACGATCGGGGGTCGTAGAACTTCTTGCTGCCGACCTCTCCGTCCACCTTCAGCACGGCGTCGTAGTTCTTGAACATGTGGTCGGCGACCGGGCGCGTGAACGCGTACTGGGTGTCGGTATCGATGTTCATCTTGACCACCCCGTAGTCCAGGGCCTCCCGGATCTCCTCCAGCAGCGAGCCCGACCCGCCATGGAACACCAGGTCGAAGGGCTTGGCCCCGTCGTCGAGGCCGTACTTCTGGGCCACCGCGTCCTGGGCCTGCTTCAGGATCTCCGGGCGGAGCTTGACGTTGCCGGGCTTGTAGACACCGTGCACGTTCCCGAATGTCAGCGCCACCATGTAGCGGCCGTTCTCGCCGAGACCGAGCACCTCGACCGTGCGAAGGGCGTCCTCCGGCGTCGAGTAGAGCTTGTCGTCGATCGCGCCCTCGACGCCGTCCTCCTCGCCTCCCACCACCCCGATCTCGATCTCGAGGACGATCTTGGCAGCACGGGCGATGTCGAGCAGCTCCTTGGCGATGGAAAGGTTCTCCTCGACCGGAACAGCCGACCCGTCCCACATGTGGGACTGAAAGATGGGCAGCCCGCCCGCCGCGACCTTGTCGCGTGACATCTCCAGCAGCGGCTTGGCGAAGTCGTTCAGCTTGTCCTTCGGGCAGTGGTCGGTGTGCAGCGCCACGTTGACGGGGTACGCCTTTGC
The DNA here is from genome assembly GCA_038239485.1 of Propionibacteriales bacterium. Classification (GTDB taxonomy): domain Bacteria; phylum Actinomycetota; class Actinomycetes; order Propionibacteriales; family Nocardioidaceae; genus DASQEH01. Next base: position 59,401 of record JBBSET010000008.1, on the reverse strand, counting down.
CGCTTCCCGGGCGAAGGCGGCGAAGGCGAGTGATCCGGCCACCATGTTCTTGACAGTCGTGCCCGACCAGAACTCAGCGCCGCCCGTCGACGCTTGGACGATGCCGTCGCTGCCTGCCTCAGCGAACCCGCGCAGGGCAGCGTGCAGGGTCAGCGACGACGTCACGTTGACGGCGGGGTAGGCGAACTGCTCGGCCTTCGCCTTCTCGAGCATGGCGTGATAGACATCGGGCGTCGCGATGGGCATGGCCGTCCTCCATTGGATCCGGGTTGCGTACGCCGACCAGTATCGCGTGATCGCAGCGCCACTGCCACCATGACCGCGTAGAGATCACCTGTCGATGCCGCAAACATGCTGGCGGATCCAGCTGTGCATCGCGATGGCTGCGGCGGCGCCGGCGTTGATGGACCTCGTCGACCCGAACTGCGCGATCGACAGCGTCGTCTGGCAGGCGTCTCGCATCTCGCGGGTCAGCCCGGGACCTTCCTGGCCGAGAACGAGAACGCAGGCGACCGGCAGTGCGGTGCGCTCGATCGGCTCCGCCCCTGGCAGGTTGTCGATGGCGAGAAGGGGTAGCCCGGCGTCCGCGGCCCAGCCGGCGAAGTCATCGACGCCCAGGTGGTGCCGGATGTGTTGATACCGGTCGGTGACCATCGCCCCGCGCCGGTTCCAGCGCTTGCGCCCCACGACATGGACCTCGCTGGCGAGGAAGGCGTTGGCCGTGCGGACGACGGACCCGATGTTGAAGTCGTGCTGCCAGTTCTCGATTGCGACATGGAAAGGGTGCCGCCGGGCGTCGAGGTCGGCGACGATCGCCTCGAGCCGCCAGTAGCGGTACCGGTCGACGACATTTCTCCGGTCGCCGGCCTGGAGCAGGACGGGGTCGTAGTGGCCGCCTGGCGGCCAGTCGCCTTCCCACGGGCCGACGCCGACCGGGTGGGATGCGTCGAAGGTCACCGGGCAAGCGTAGATCTGCAGATACCCTCGACGTGTGTTCTACGATCTCCAGCACGTGATGCTGCTCAACGGCCTTCTCGACCCACACTCCTGGATCGACAGATTCGGCTCCTTCGCGCTGTGGGGCGTTGCGATCATCGTCTTCATCGAGTGTTGGCTGTTTCCGTTCCTGCCGGGCGACTCCCTCCTCTTCCTCATCGGCCTCCTGATCTCTCAGCACCAACAGGTGACGGTGCCGATCTGGCTGGCCTGCCTCGTCCTGAGCGTGGCGGCCGTGCTGAGCAACGTCGTCGGCTATCTGGTGGGGGCCAAGGTCGGCCCGGCGATCTTCAACCGCCCGGACTCCAGGTTCTTCAAGCAGGAGTACGTCGACAAGACCTACGCGTTCTTCGACAGGTACGGCAGCCGTGCGATCGTGCTGGCCAGGTTCGTCCCCATCGTGCGGACGTTCATCACCCTCGCCGCGGGCGTGGGGCGGATGTCGATGCGGCGCTTCGTTATCTACTCGGCCATCGGAGGGGTGGCCTGGGCCACCGGCGTGACCTTGCTCGGGTACTGGCTGGGCCAGGTGTCGTTCCTGAGCAACCACATCGACCTGGTCCTGGTCGGCGTCGTCGCCCTCTCGCTGGTCCCGATCCTCGTCGAGGTCCTCAAGGCCCGCTCAGGGCGCCGGGACACCCGCTACGACGACGAGTCCGAGCGCCGCGCGGTGCTGCGGCGGGAGGCAGAGGAACGCGACGACTGACCCGGCTCAGAGCAACGGGCAGCTGGGGTCCGCGTCGAGCAGGAACTGGCGGCAGCGCAGCGCCTCGTCGGAGTCGCCGAACTGGTCCGAGGCGGTCGCCAGCGCGGCCAGACAGCGCAGAAAGCCCTGGTTCGGCTCGTGCGACCACGGGATGGGGCCGAACCCTTTCCAACCGTTGCGGCGAAGTGCATCGAGCCCGCGGTGGTATCCGACACGGGCGAAGGCGTACCCCTCGATGTCCTGACCGTCCTCGAGAGCGCCCTCGGCGAGGACGCCCCAGACGAGCGACGACGACGAGTGGGCGCGTGCGATCTCGCGCGGGTCGCCCCCGTGCAGCTTCCCTGCGGCCTCGTCGACTGGCAGGTAGGTCGGGGGCGGGCCGTTCAGGAGGTTGTCGAAGCTCATGGCGCCATCATGCCTCGGGGTCGCCCGCCCGCGGGTACATCATCGTGAATGCCTTGGGCACGACCTTCCAGCGGCGGCTCCTCATCGGCCCCTCCAGCTCGCCGTCGGTGTCGCAGCAGAACTCGTCACCGCTGATCGCGACCTCCGAGGCGCGTCGGGTCACGACGTCGTCACGCTCGTGATGACGGCCCTGCTTGAGGTGGATGCCGTACCACAGCCGGTCGACCGGACGGACGGCGAAGGACACCAGCACATCGACACTTCCGTCGGTGGGGTCAGCACCTGGGGTGAGGGTGAAGCCGCCGCCCACGCGGGTGCCGTTGCCCAGCGCGACCTGAAGCACCGGGCGCGAGCGGTCCGTGATGACGTCCCCGTCGGCCACGATGCGCAGCCGCAGACCCTGCGACCGGAACGACGCGGTGATCGCCCCAACGACGTATCCGGCCTTGCCGAAGCGGGCCTTCCACGGTTTCGCCTCGACTCCCGCATCGGCCCCGACCCCGGCGTGGACCACGTTGACCACGACGCCTCCCTCGTCGTCGACAAGGATGTCGACGGACGTGGGGATGCCTGACACGACAACCTCGGCCGCCGCTGCCGGGTCGAGCGGCAGTCCCAGGCCGGCGGCGTAGTCGTTGCCGGTCCCGAGCGGGATCAGCCCGATCGTCGGTCGACCGAGCTCACCGGACCGCTGCAGGGCTGCGACCGCTTGGTGCAGGCTGCCGTCCCCGCCGGCGATGACCACGTCGCGGTCCCCACGAGCCGCCAGGACGCGGTCGAGGTCAGCGGGCTCGCTGGTCTCAGCCACCTCGACCTGGCAGTGCGACCGCAGGACCGCGACCGCCTCCTCCACCGCGGAGTCGTGAAGGGTACCCGCCCCGGCGTTGGTGATCAGTACGACGTCCTTCACTATCGCGAACCCTAGCGGGTCGAGGCGACATGCCGTTGCGCCGCGACGCTGGTGACGTGCCCGTCAGCTGTCGGCTAGCATTCAGCCGCAGGAGCCCAGGCTGGTGGTGAACAGCCGGGCTCTCGCGCTGTCGACAGTCGAAAGAGGGTGCTCAGATGCCCGCGATCGTGATCGTCGGAGCCCAGTGGGGCGACGAAGGCAAAGGAAAGGCCACCGACCTACTCGGGAGCCGGGTGGACTACGTCGTGAAGTTCAACGGTGGCAACAACGCCGGGCACACGGTGGTGATCGGCGACGAGAAGTACGCCCTGCATCTGCTGCCGAGCGGGATCCTCACTCCTGGCTGCATCCCCGTCATCGGCAACGGCGTCGTCGTCGACCTGACCGTCCTGTTCGAGGAGCTCGACGCGCTGCAGGAACGAGGCATCGACACCTCGCGGCTGGTTGTCAGCGCGAACGCCCATGTCATCGCCGAGTACAACCGAACGCTCGACAAGGTCACCGAGCGGTTCCTCGGATCGAGCCGGATCGGCACGACCGGCCGCGGGATCGGCCCGACGTACGCCGACAAGATGAGCCGGATCGGCGTGCGGATCCAGGACCTCTTCGACGAGAAGATCCTGCACCAGAAGGTCTCCGCCGCCCTCGAGCTGAAGAACCAGATCCTCGCCAAGGTCTACAACCGGCGAGCGATCTCGGTGGACGACGTCCTCGAGGACCTGCTGACCCATGCCGGGCGGCTGGGCCCGATGGTGGCCGACACCGGTCTGCTCCTCAACGACGCGCTGGGGCGCGGCGAGACCGTCCTGCTCGAAGCCGGGCAGGCAACGCTGCTCGACGTCGACCACGGGACCTACCCGTTCGTCACCTCGTCGTCCGCGACCGCGGGAGGCGCCTGCACCGGGTCCGGCATACCTCCAACGCGGATCGAGGGGGTGATCGGCATCGTCAAGGCGTACACCACGAGGGTCGGCTCCGGGCCGTTCCCCACTGAGCTCGTCGACGACAGCGGTGAGTTCCTGCGCAAGATGGGGGCCGAGTACGGCACCACGACCGGCCGGCCGCGGCGGTGCGGCTGGTTCGACGCGGTGATAGCCAGATACGCGGCACGGGTCAACGGGGTCACCGACTTCGTCCTGACAAAGCTCGACGTGCTGACCGGCCTCGACAAGGTACCGGTGTGTGTGGCCTACGAGGTGGATGGAGTGCGCCACGACGAGATGCCGGTCAACCAGAGCGACGTCCACCACGCCAGGCCGATCTACGAGGAGCTCCCGGGCTGGTGGGAGGACATCTCGCAGGCGCGGACACTGGCCGACCTGCCCGCTAATGCGCGCTCCTATGTCGCTGCGGTCGAGGAGATGTCGAATGCCAGGATCTCCGCCGTCGGCGTCGGCCCCGGCCGCGACCAGACAGTGGTGGTGCATGACCTGCTGTGAGCCGTGGGCCGCCGGATGAAGCCGCTGGTCATCGGTGCCGGGGGACGCGAGCACGCACTGGCCGCGGCTCTGGCCCGCGACCCGGGCGTCGAGAGTGTATGCGTTGCCCCTGGCAACCCGGGCATCGCGGCGGTCGCTCATCTCCACGAGGTCGACCCGTTGGACGGCGTGGCGGTGGCGGCGCTGGCGCGACGTCTCGCCGTCGACCTCGTCGTCATCGGGCCGGAGGCGCCCTTGGTGGCCGGGGTCGCCGACGCCGTCCGCTCGGCGGGCATCGCCTGCTTCGGGCCGAGCCGGGCAGCGGCCGCCATCGAGGGTTCCAAGGCGTTCGCCAAGCAGGTGATGGCGGCGGCCGGTATCCCCACCGGTGAAGCCCGCGTCTGCGAGACGGCGGCCGAGGTGGCGGCGGCGCTGGACGAGCTCGGTCCGCCGTTCGTCGTCAAGGACGACGGGCTCGCGGCGGGGAAGGGTGTGGTCGTGACCAGCGACCGAGGGATCGCCCTGGATCACGCCGCGTCCTGTGGCCGGGTCGTGGTCGAAGAGTTCCTCGACGGCCCGGAGGTTTCGCTGTTCGCACTCTGCGACGGCACCTCGGTCGTTCCCATGCAGCCCGCGCAGGACTTCAAGCGGCTCCGTGACCACGACGAGGGACCGAACACCGGGGGCATGGGCGCCTACACCCCGCTCACGTGGGCACCGGACGGGCTTGTCGACGAGGTCCGGGATACGGTGCTGCAGCCCGCGGTCGACGAGCTGGCCCGGCGGGGGACGCCCTTCGTCGGCCTGCTGTATGCCGGGCTCGCGCTGACGACGGCCGGGGTGAAGGTGATCGAGTTCAACGCCCGCTTCGGGGATCCGGAGACCCAGGCTCTGCTCGCCCTGCTCGAGACGCCCCTGGGTGGGGTGCTCTACGCCGCCGCGACAGGACGGCTTGCGGACGTCGGGCCGCTCACGTGGCGCCCGGGCTCCGCTGTGACGGTGGTGATGGCGTCGGCCGGATACCCCCACTCCCCGCGCAAGGGCGATGTCGTCACGGGGGTCGGTTCCGCGGAGGCTGCCGAGGGCGTGCAGGTGCTGCAGGCGGGTACGTCGGTTGGTTCGGGGCCGGACGGATCCTCGCAGCTGGTCACCAGCGGTGGCCGGGTGCTCGCCGTCACGGCCACGGGTGCCTCCCTCGCCGAAGCTCGAGAGCGGGCCTACGCGGGCGTCGGGGAGATCCACTTCCCCGGAGCACAGGTTCGCGCAGACATCGGGAGCGTGGCTGCCGCGCAGGAGGCCGGTGCGCAAGGCGACATGGCCCGGTCGGCGCTGCGGGATACTTGATGCCGTGACAGCGATCGCCGACGTCCTCGCCGCCCGTTACGCCTCGGGACCGATGCGCGAGATCTGGGCGCCGCGCAACAAGATCATCGCCGAGCGCCGGCTCTGGCTCGCCGTCCTCCGAGCCCAAGCCGAGCTCGGCGTCGACATCCCCGAGGGTGTCGTGGAGGCGTACGAGGACGTGGTCGACGACGTCGACCTGGCGTCGATCGCCGAGCGCGAACGCCGGACACGGCACGATGTGAAGGCCAGGATCGAGGAGTTCTCCGCGCTGGCCGGCCACGAGCACATCCACAAGGGGATGACCAGCCGCGACCTCACCGAGAACGTCGAGCAGCTCCAGATCCGTCAGTCCCTGCTCGAGATCCGGATCAGGATGGTCGCCGCGATCGCCAGGCTCGGCGCGCTCGCGGCCGAGTACAGCACCCAGGTCATCACCGGCCGCTCGCACAACGTGGCCGCTCAGGCGACCACGCTGGGCAAGCGGTTCGCCTCGACCGCGGACGAGATGCTCGTCGCCCTGGATCGTCTCGATGACCTGCTGGCGCGCTACCCGCTGCGCGGGATCAAGGGTCCCGTCGGTACGTCGCAGGACCAGCTCGACCTGCTTGACGGTGACGCAGCCAAGCTGGCCAGGCTCGAGGACCTGGTAGCGGGTCACCTCGGGTTCGAGGCCGTGCTGTCGAGCGTCGGCCAGGTCTACCCGCGTTCGCTCGACTTCGACGTCGTGTCGGCCCTCGTGCAGGCGGTCTCCGGGCCGGGCAGCCTCGCGACCACGATCCGGCTGATGGCGGGGTTCGAGCTGGCCACCGAGGGTTTCCAGGCCGGTCAGGTCGGGTCGAGCGCCATGCCGCACAAGATGAACACCCGTTCCTGCGAGCGGGTCAACGGCCTGGCGGTCGTCCTGCGCGGCTACCTGTCGATGGTGGGCGAGCTGACCGGCGACCAGTGGAACGAGGGAGACGTGTCGTGCAGCGTGGTGCGGAGGGTGGCGCTGCCGGACGCCTTCTTCGCGACCGACGGGCTGTTCGAGACGTTCCTGACGGTCCTGGACGAGTTCGGGGTGTACCCGGCGGTCATCGAGCGTGAGCTGGACCGGTACCTGCCGTTCCTGGCGACCACGAAGGTGCTGATGGCGGCCGTGCGCCGCGGCGTCGGGCGAGAGGTGGCGCACGAGGCGATCAAGGAGCACGCGGTGGCCGTCGCGCTCGAGATGCGCGAGAAGGGTTCCGAGCGCAACGACCTCTTCGACCGGTTGGCGGCCGACTCACGGCTCAGCCTGTCGGCGGCGGACCTGGTGGCACTGGTGGCGGACCCGCTGTCGTTCACCGGAGCGGCAGCCGGCCAGGTCGAGGACGTGGTACGCCGGATCGAGGAGCTCGTGTCGGCGAACCCCGAGGCCGCCCGGTACCGCCCCGACGCCATCCTCTGACCTGGCGCGGTTGGAGCTAGCGGCTGCGTCGACGTGACAGCTGGCGAAGCCGGTCGTGAGCGAGCGCCGCCTTCGCGGCGTTGGCACCCGGCGCGCCATGGACGCCCCCGCCGGGATGGGCGGACGCCGACCCGAGATACAGCCCCTTGATGGGAGTCTCGGAACGGCCCATCCCGGGCACCGGACGCAGGACGAGCTCCTGGCGAAGCCCGGCGGTGCCACCGTTGATCGCTCCACCGTGCAGGTTGGCGTCACGCGCCTCGAACTCGCGCGGCCCGAGGGCCCGCCGACTCAGTACCCGACTCGCCAGGTCGGGGGCGAACCGCTCCAGCCGGGCTTGCATCCGGTCGGCCATCCGCTCGAGGTCCGAACCGTCCCAGACGCCGCGGATCCCCCCGTTGCCGGCGTCGGAGCGGGCGTCCTGGGGGACGTGTGTGTACGCCCACAACGACTCGGTTCCCGCCGGCGACCGGCTCGGGTCGGTCGACGTCATCTGGCCGACGAGAAGCAGGGGGGCGGCTGGGACCGTGCGCCCTTTGATCTGCTCCGCGAAGGTCGTCAGCTCCTCGACCGAGTGCGCGATATGCACCGTGCCCGGTGCGACCGGCGGCGCCGGCTCCCACGGGACGGGCGACGACAAGGCCCAGTCCACCTTGATCGTCGACGGGTCCCAGCGGAAGCGCCTCATCCCCCAGCGGGTGCGCGCTGGTAGGTCGTCGAGCGAGACCAGACCGCCGTACAACGCGGGCGCGGAGACGTTCGCGACGATGGCACGGTCGGCTGCGATCTCGCCACCGCCGGCCAGCCGGACCGCGACCGCGCGCCCGTCTCGGACCACGACCGATGTGGCCGCGGTACCGGCGACGATCGTGCCTCCGAGCGACTCGAACCGCCGGGCCAGCGCGGCGATCAGCTCGCCGGCGCCGCCGGCAGGCACCGGGAAGCCGACAGTCTGGCCGAGCATCACCAAGATCAGCCCGAAGATGCCCGAACCGAGGTTCGCGGGGGTGAAGTCAGCGTGCAGCGCGTTGCCGGCGAGGAGCAGCCGCGGCCCCTCACCGGCGAAGAAGCGCTCGCCCAGCCGCTTGGCCGACATCAGGGTCAGCGCGTACGCCGACGGGCCGCCGGCGCGCGGCATGCTGACCGCCAGGCGGGCGCCGGCGCGGACCGGCGGGAACGGTGTCAGCAGAGCCCTGACCAGGTCGTCGCCGAAGACCCTCCACATCCGGTGAAGCTCCAGCCAGGCCTCACCGTCACCCGGGTGAAGCGCGTCGAGGGACGCTGCGGTCGTCTCGGGGTCGCGGTAGAGCATCGCCCACCCTGCTCCGGGGAGCGGGTTCCCGAGCACGGCCGGCGCATGGAGCCAGGTCAAGCCGTGCTCCGCCAGGCGTAGCGACTCGATCGTCGGCGACGCTGCCGCCAGCGGGTAGAACGCGCTGAACGTGTCGTGCCGGAAGCCCTCGTGCACCTCGGTGTCGGTGCGCACCGCTCCGCCGAGCGTCGGCTGGCTCTCGAGCACCGTCACCGACCAGCCCGCGTCGGCGAGCAGGTTCGCCGCCACCAGCCCGTTCGGCCCGGATCCGATCACCACCGCGTCTGTCACCCCTGCATCCTCTCTCGCCGCGCGCGTGCCCGCCGACGAGGGACGGACGCGGGGTCGGCGGGTGTGGCGCGCTGTTGGCAAGATGTGGCCATGGCTGACGACATCGCCGGGACTCGGCACCTCCACTCGGGCAAGGTCAGGGACCTGTACGAGCTCGACGACGGCAGGCTGCTGATGGTGGCGTCGGACCGTATCTCGGCGTATGACATCGTGCTCAGCCCGACCATCCCCGACAAGGGCGCGATCCTGACTCGGATGTCGCTGTGGTGGTTCGACCGGCTCCGCCACCTGATGCCGAACCACGTCCTGTCGACCGACGTGCCGGCCGAGGTCGCTGGTCGGGCCGTGATCTGCGAGCGGCTGGACATGCTTCCGGTCGAATGCGTGGCCCGCGGATACCTCGCCGGCTCCGGACTGGTCGACTACCGCGCCCACGGCAGCGTCTGCGGCGTCGAGCTGCCGCCCGGCCTGGTCGAGGGATCGCGACTGCCTGAGCCGATCTTCACCCCGACAACGAAGGCGGACCTGGGCCGGCACGACACAGCGCTCACCTACGAGGGCGTCGTCGAGACCGTGGGCGACGACCTCGCGGCGGAGCTGCGCACCCTGACGCTGTCGGTCTATGAGCGGGCTGAGGAGATGGCTCGCGAGCGGGGAATCATCCTCGCCGACACGAAGTTCGAGTTCGGCCGGCGCGGCGACGGGACGATCCTGCTTGCCGACGAGGTGCTGACTCCGGACTCGTCGCGGTTCTGGCCGGCCGATGCGTGGAAGCCTGGCCAGGCCCAGCCCGCCTACGACAAGCAGTACCTCCGCGACTGGCTGACGTCAGCGGAGTCCGGCTGGGACCGAGGGTCCGGGGCGCCTCCGCCCGAGCTGCCGCCAGCCGTTGTCGTGCAGACGCGTGCAACCTATGTTGGGGCCTACGAGCGACTCACCGGCGAGACGTTCTGATCTCAGGAGTGCGACGTGCTCAACCTGGCGATGGTGCTCGAAGACAGCGCCCGGAACGTCCCGAACCGTGACGCCGTCGTGTGTGGGCCGAACAGGCTCACGTATGCCGAGGTCGACGCCGCGGCGAACCAGGTCGCCAACCTGCTGGTGTCGGTCGGCGTCGAGCCCGGCGACAAGGTGGCCCTGTCGTGCCCGAACCTCCCCTACTTCCCGATGGTCTACTACGGCATCCTGAAGGCCGGCGCCATCGTCGTGCCGCTGAACGTCCTCCTCAAAGCCCGGGAGGTCGTCTACTACCTGAAGGACTCCGATGCGAAGGCGTACTTCTGCTTCGAGGGCACCGAGGACCTCCCGATGGGGACGGACGGCTGGGGCGGCTTCACCGAGGTGGAGAGCTGTCAGTACTTCTCGTTGATCAGGTCCGATCCGACCGACGTGCCGGCGTCGCCGATGGACGGCTCGCCCAGCTTCGCGGCCGCCATCGCGGACCAGCCCACGACCTTCGAGACCGTCGTCACCGCTGCCGACGACACCGCGGTCATCCTCTACACGAGCGGCACCACCGGGCAGCCGAAGGGCGCCGAGCTGACCCACGCCAACATGGTCCTCAACGCGCTGAGCGATGCAAGCCTCCATGGGAAGCCGGACGACGGGTACGACACCCACCTCGTCACCCTGCCGCTGTTCCACTCGTTCGGCCAGACGGTCCAGCTCAACGGCGGCTTCGCGGAGCAGTGCACCCTGATACTGCTGCCGCGCTTCGACGCCAAAGCGGCGCTCGAGCTGATGCAGTCAGAGAGCATCACCTTCTTCGCGGGCGTACCGACGATGTACTGGGGCCTGCTCGGAGCGCTCGACGACTCGGTCGACGTCGAGAAGATCGCCGCCAACCTGCGGGTCTCCGTCTCTGGCGGATCGTCGCTGCCGGTCGAGATCATCCGCGAGTTCAAGGAGCGCTTCCAGGTGCAGATCAAGGAGGGGTACGGCCTGTCGGAGACGGCACCGGTCGCTACCTTCAACCCGCCGAAGCTGACTCCGAAGGCGGGCTCGATCGGGACGCCGATCTGGGGCGTCGAGGTACGGCTGATCGATCCCGACTGGACTGTCATCGACGACGTCGACCAGGTCGGTGAGGTCGCGATCCGCGGATACAACGTGATGAAGGGCTACTACAAGCGCCCCAAGGACACCGCTGACGTGATGCGCGACGGGTGGTTCCGCACCGGTGACCTGGCCCGCCGCGACTCCGAGGGCTACTACTACATCGTCGACCGGGCCAAGGACATGATCATCCGGGGCGGGCTCAACGTCTATCCGCGCGAGGTCGAGGATGTGCTGATGACCCATCCCGATGTCTCCTTGGTGGCCGTTGTCGGCGTGCCGAACGAGAGCCACGGCGAGGAGGTGAAGGCGTTCGTGATCCGCAGCGCCGGGGCCGAGATCACCGAGGAGGAGCTCGTCGCGTGGTCCAAGGAGCAGATGGCGTCGTTCAAGTACCCGCGGACCATCGAGTTCCGCGACTCGCTCCCGATGACGAGCACGGGCAAGATCCTGAAGCGGGAGCTCGTACGGACACCTGAATGACGCACGCGTTCGGGTCACCCAGCGACGTGTGGTCCGCGACGACCATCGTGGGGGCGGCCGCCGCCGACCGAACGCCTAGACTGTCGGCACCGCCCCCCGCTCGAGCTTGTTGAGGAGCACCCCCAGACCATGGCCCGCGTCGTCGTCGATGTGATGCTCAAGCCCGAGATCCTCGATCCGCAGGGCAAGGCCGTGCTCGGCGCCCTCCCGAGGCTGGGCTTCGGCGGCGTGGTGGACGTACGCCAGGGCAAGCGCTTCGAGCTCGAGTTCGAGGGCGACATCACCGAGGAGCGGCTGGCGGAGGTACGCAAGGCTGCGGAGACGCTGTTGAGCAACCCGGTGATCGAGGACTACACCGTGCGGGTCGAGCAGGCGTGAAGATCGGCGTCGTCACTTTCCCGGGCTCCCTCGACGACGTCGACGCCCGCCGGGCGGTTCGGATCGCCGGCGCCGAGGCGATCGCTCTCTGGCATGGCGACCACGACCTGCGCGGGGTCGAGGCGGTCGTCCTTCCGGGTGGCTTCTCCTACGGTGACTATCTGCGCTGCGGGGCCATCGCCAGGTTCGCGCCAGTTATGCGCGAGGTCGTCGACGCCGCCGTCGGCGGCATGCCGGTGCTGGGGATCTGCAACGGCTTCCAGATCCTGTGCGAGACGCATCTGCTTCCCGGGGCGCTGATCCGCAACGACCACTGCAAGTTCGTCTGTCGCGACCAGCGGCTTCGGATCGAGAGCACGTCGACGGCCTGGACATCGGCATACGCCGCCGGCGCGGAGGTCACGATCCCGCTCAAGAACGGCGAGGGCGGGTATGTCGCCGACGAGGCGACGCTCGACCGGCTCGAGGGCGACGGGCTGGTCGTGGCGAGGTATGTCGAGACGAACCCGAACGGCTCGCTCCACGACATCGCCGGCATCGCCAACGAGCGCGGCAACGTGGTCGGCTTGATGCCGCATCCCGAGCACGCCGTCGAGGCGCTGTGCGGACCCGGCACCGATGGGTTGGCCTTCTTCGCGTCCGTCGTCAGCTCGTGGGCTGCGGCGGAGAGTCTCGCCTCGAGCTGACCCGGTCGGTGGCGGCGAGATCGCCGCCACCCGATAATCCCACCCGATAACCCGGCCCGCCGCCACTGCCAGCGGCTCGGGCGCCGGCTAGCCGTTGGTAGCGTTGGCACGTCAACCGCGTACGACGACCCAGCCGCGCCAGCACTTGACGATCGGGAGCCTGTTGACCACGCAACGCCAGCTCGACACGGTAACCGCGGCGCAGCAGACGCCGGATGTGAAACAGCCCTGGGCCGATCTCGGTCTGCGCGCAGGCGAGTACGCCCGGCTGCAGGAGATCCTGGGTCGCCGGCCCACGTCGTCGGAGCTCGCGATGTACTCGGTGATGTGGAGCGAGCACTGCTCCTACAAGTCGAGCAAGGTTCACCTGCGCCAGTTCGGCGAGCAGATCTCCGCCCAGATGCGAGAGCACCTGATGGTCGGAATCGGTGAGAACGCCGGTGTCGTCGACGTCGGCGACGGGTACGCAGTGACGTTCAAGATCGAGTCGCACAACCACCCGTCGTACGTCGAGCCGTACCAGGGCGCTGCCACCGGAGTCGGGGGGATCGTCCGGGACATCCTGGCGATGGGTGCACGCCCGGTCGCCGTGATGGATGCCCTGCGCTTCGGCCCCCTCGACGCCGCCGACACCCGACGGGTGCTGCCGGGAATCGTGGCCGGGATCGGCGGGTACGGCAACTGCCTCGGCCTGCCCAACGTCGGTGGCGAAGTCGTCTTCGACCCGTCGTACCTCGGGAACCCGCTGGTCAACGCGCTCTGCGTCGGGGTGATGAGGCATGACCAGATCCATCTCGCCAAGGCGTCGGGAGAGGGCAACAAGGTCATCCTCTACGGCGCGAAGACCGGCGGCGACGGGATCGGCGGCGTTTCGGTGCTGGCCTCCGAGACATTCGACGAGGGCAGGACGACCAAGCGGCCCAGCGTCCAGGTCGGCGACCCATTCATGGAGAAGCTGCTCATCGAGTGCACCCTCGAGCTGTTCGCTGCTGGTCTGGTCGTCGGCATCCAGGACCTCGGCGGAGCGGGCCTGTCATGCGCCACGTCGGAGCTGGCCAGCGCCGGCGACGGCGGCATGCACGTGTGGCTCGATCGGGTGCCGCTACGTGACGCCTCGCTGGTGCCGGAGGAGATCCTGATGAGCGAGTCCCAGGAACGCATGATGGCCGTCGTCCAACCGGATGATGTCGACACGTTCCTCGCCATCTGTGCACGCTGGGACGTGGACGCCACCGTTGTGGGCGAGGTCACCGAGACCGGACGGCTCGTGATCGAGTGGCACGGCGAGACGATCGTCGATGTGCCGCCGCGCACGGTCGCCCACGAGGGACCGGTGTACGACCGTCCCTACGCTCGGCCGTCGTGGCAGGACGCCCTGCAGGCCGGATCCAGCGCGGACCTCGGACGCCCGACCTCTGGCGACGAGCTCCGCTCGACCCTGCTCGCGCTGGTCGCCTCACCCAACCTCTGCGACAAGTCGTGGGTCACCGACCAGTACGACAGATACGTCCGGGGAAACACGGTACTGGCCTCGCCCGAGGACTCCGGCGTGATACGCATCGACGAGGAGTCCAACCTGGGAGTCGCGCTCTCGACCGACTGCAACGGCCGTTTCGCCAAGCTCGACCCGTTCGCCGGGGCGCAGCTCGCCCTGGCCGAGTCGTACCGCAACGTCGCCACTGCCGGCGCACGCCCGATGGCCGTGACCGACTGCCTCAACTTCGGCTCGCCCGAAGATCCCGACGTGATGTGGCAGTTCTCCGAGGCGGTGCGCGGGCTTGCCGAAGGCTGTCGGGCGCTGGGCATTCCTGTCACCGGCGGCAACGTCAGCTTCTACAACCAGACCGGAGAAGTCGCGATTCTCCCGACACCGGTCATCGGCGTACTCGGCGTCATCGACGACGTCACCCGGCGGACGCCGATCGGCTTCCAGGCCGCGGGGCTCTCGATCTACCTGCTGGGGACGACCCGTGACGAGCTCGACGGCTCCGTCTGGGCCGATGTCGTCCACGGGCACCTTGGCGGGAAACCCCCGGTGGTCGACCTGGCTGCCGAGCAGCGCCTTGCCGAGGTGCTCGTCGAGGCATCATGGGCGGGCATCGTCGGTGCTGCCCACGACCTCTCGGACGGCGGCCTGGCGCAGGGGCTGGTCGAGTCGTGCCTGCGGCATGACGTTGGGGCTTGCATCGCGCTGCTTGGCGACGTCGACCCGTTCGTCGCGCTGTTCAGCGAGTCGACGGCCCGGGCGCTCGTGGCGGTCGGCGAGAGCGAGGCGACCCAGTTGGCCGAGCTGTGCGAGGCGCACGGAGTCCCGTGCGGCCGGCTCGGCGTGACGAGCGGGCACGGCGGCGGGGCCGGCCTCAGCGTCGTCGGGTACTTCGACGTGCCGCTGGCCGAGCTGCGCGTGGCGTCGACGGCCACTCTTCCCGCGGTGCTCCGCTGACGGACCGGGTCCTCACGCAATCGCCAGCGTAGAAGGGGTCAGCATTCATCGCCTTGACAGCTCAGAGATGGCAGGCTCCCGCACTCGAGTCGAGAACCTGACCTGAGTCACTGACGAAGTCCGCAGTCCAGCCGGTGGGCAGCAGCGTCATCCGCAGATACCCGAAGGACTTGCGCCAGGTGATCGGGTCCACAGTTGCCGCCGAGGAGACGGCGACCTGCTTCTCCCCGCCGGTACCGACAACGTATTCGGTTATGCCGGCGGAGGTCTGGTTGCCGTTGGCATCCAGGGCCGGGTAGCGCTGGTAGTTGTGGATGTGTCCGTTCAGGACCACATCGGCCCCGGCTGCCTGCAAGGTGTTCCACCACGGCTGGTACGTCCGGTTCCAGCCACGGTTGTTGGCCAGACCGGTGAACAACGGCTGGTGCCAGAAGGCGAGGATGCAGGGCTGGGTGGTCGAGGCCAGGTCGGCCTTGAGCCAGGTCGTCTGAGCTGAGGTGTCGGTACAGCCGCCAGTGGACTGGTTGGCGCAGTTGGCGTTCAGCCCGATCAGATGCCAGCTGCCGAGGTCGAACGAGAAGTGGCCGTTGGTCTCGGGGTGCGCCGAAGCCCCGAAGTGGGTGAAGAAGTTGGCGGCGGTCTTGTTCGTCGTCGGGCACGGCCGGCCGTATACGTCGTTGCCGGTCTTGTACTCGTGGTTCCCGGCGACCGGATCCATCCGGTTGTCCAGACGCCCCCAGGTGGGGTTGTAGGAGACCTGGTAGTCGCTGATGTCACCGCAGTCGTACTGGTAGTCCCCGAGGCCCAGCACGGACCCGATCGCAGGATCGCCGAGCATCTGGTCGGAGGTCCGCTGCTCAGCGCAGTTCCCTGGCGTGCCAGCTCCACCGTTGAAGGCCGGGTCGGAGGAGTCGCAGGCCATGTCGCCCACTGCCCCGACGACGATGTCGCCGGCAGCGGCGTGGGCCCTGGCCAGCGTCACGCCGGAGAGCGGACCGAACGACAGAGTCAGCATCACCACGGCAACGGCCATCACCAGTGTCAGCATGAAACGAAGGGGGCGGATCATAGGAAGATTCGTCTCTTTCGTAGGGAAGGTCACTGAATGTCGCGAATATACAGGAGAAGTATCAAAGCGGACCTCAATGGCTGATCAAGGTCGTCGCAGGGTCAGCCGACAGGGGCGGCGTCTGTGGAGATGGTCACGCCGTCCAGGTCGCCGGAGTAGTAGTCGCAGGTGATCTTGACCTGGTCGCACTGGGTCTTGCCGCCGATGGTGAAGTTGGCAGTGTTGGTGATCGGCCCGGTGCTGCCGTTCTTGGTGGCCACCAGCACCCCGTCCACGTACTCCTGCACTTTGGTGGCGGTGTGCACACACCTGACGTCGTGCCAGAGGTTGTCGTTGAGGGGGGCGACCTTGGACGAGCCGGTACCGACCCTGACACCGCTGGCACCCTTGAACAGGCACTGGACGTTGCCAGCGACGTTCTGGACCTTGATCTGCCCACCAGCGGTGGTGGAGTGACCCTTCTGCATCACGTTCCCCGCCGAGTGGTTGGTGCGGATCATGAACTCCAGCGCGTAGGTGATCGCGGGATCGACGGGCTCGGTCAGGTTGAGCGGGTCCGGCACTTCGATCACCCGCGTGTCGTCCACCGGAGCGCACGCCGGGCAGCGGAACTGCCAGTGGAAGTAGGTGCCGGTGGCGTTGACGCCGTTGGTGCCTGGCTGGTTGCCAGGCGACACCGTGCCATTGAGGTGGTTCGGACCTGAGTCGGTCATCACCGTGGTGCCGGGAGCGTCGTTCATCTCCCAGTCGGCCACGATGGTCGGGGTCGGCGGCGGGGGTGGCGGGGTGCTGGCATAGGCGTTGTTGGCCCCGAGAGCCATCACAACGGTCGCTGTGATCACGAGGGCACTGAGCTTGGTCTTGTTGCGCATGGGGTTCCTTCCCGAAGGTCTTGGTACAGGTGCAAGGGTGGAGGGCCTCTCCCGGACGCCGACGAGAAGGGGAGGTATGGCGGTCGTGGGGACTACTCGGGCATCAGGGCTAGATCCTTGTGCTGCTTGCCGGCGATCCGGGCACCGTCAGAGCCCACCCACAGACCTTGGGGAGTGATGGTCAGATCCTTGCCGCCGACCCCTCGGGTCTTCCCCGGGTTCCAGCTCAGCGCCTGCCCGGAGGTGGGATCGATCGCACCGATCCCCATCCGGGGCTGGCAGCCCGGGCCGCAGGAGTCGTTGCCACCGGGGTTGTCGAGCCAGCGAAAGTGCCCCTGGACGTAGACGGCGCTGGTGGTCACCGCGACCGAATGGAAGGTGTCGCCACCGGTGTAGTTGATCCAGTCCGGGGCATAGGGGGCCGTGGCGGTTGTAGAGAACTTGGCAGCGGCGTCACAGATGTCACCGGGGTTCAGCGGCAGATAGCCGGTGGCCACGAGGACGAAGTAGGACCCGTCCGGGGCGAAGTCAACGTCGCGCAGGTTGGCCGACTCGGTCCTGGCCTTGCAGTGGTTCACCAGGTTCTGGTAGTACCACGGGTCCAACGTGGTCGTCGTGGGGCCCAGGTCGAGCATGAACGCGCGCCAGCGGGTGCTGGTGCCCACCGTGGTGAAGTTCCCGATGGCGACCAGGCGGGTGCCGTCAGGGCTCACCGCGAACCGGTAGACATTGGCGTTGCCGGTGTTGGCGGCCACCTGGCCGGTGATGGGGATCTCGATATAGCCGGTGTCGGCCCCGGTGACCGGGTCGATGGCAAGCAGCTTGTTGGCGAAGTCGCCACCGATGATCAGCCGGTTGGCGACCAGCCGGACCTGGGTGACACCGCCGGTCTTGAGACCGGCGTTGAAGGCGGGGATCAGCGCTCCGGTGCTGGCGTCGAGTTCGGCGATGCCCCGGCGAGCCTGGCCGTTGACATGGGTGAAACTGCCCGCCACGTAGACGTCAGCGCCGGAGAAGGCGATCGCCCACACCGGCCCGTCGAGGACCGGGGCGAAGGTGGTCAAGGCTCCGGTGCTGGCGCTGAAGCTGAACACGTCGGTGCGGGTCACCGGGTTGGCGTCGTTCTTGTCAGCGACCTGGGTGAAGTCACCCCCGGTGAACATGGTGGTGCCGTCCGGGCTGGGCTCGACGGCGTAGACCGCCGAATGGCTGACGGCAGCGCTGTCATCGACTTGCGGGGTGAAGGTGGCCGGGGTGGCGGTGACGACAGCGGGCAGGGACACGCTGGTCGCCATGGCCGGTGCCACAGTGGCCACCGCCAAGCAGACGGTCCCCAGGCCGATGACAAGCTTGTTGAGTCTCATGATGCTCTTTCGACGGAGTTGGGTGTGGTGGAAAATGGTGCGGCTCTTTGCTGCGGCCAGGAAACTCATAGGGAGGTCCTGGTTGACAGATACTCAGCCCCGAAGATAACTGAAATCCCACTGTTCTATCCGATAACATCTCTTTATCGACGAAGAGTGACCGATCGGCAACACTAGGTCAGAGCGCACGTTCCCAGCCGCCCGGCGGTGGTAGTGGCCCAACATGTGCGAGCGGGAAGTTAGGCTCACGGACGTGCCCGTGCGCCTGCGTCCGCTCCGGCCCGCCGAGCTCGCGGCGTTGCTGCAGCGAATCGACCACCCCGACCAACCCGCCGGCCCTTCCGACGACGACACCCGCGCCGCGGTGAAGCACTTCCTCGCGCGGCTCGCGCAGCAGTACCCGGGCAAGAGCGTCGAAGTCCGGGTTCCGCCGTATGCCGCTGTCCAATGTGTCCAGGGTGCTCGCCACACCAGAGGCACCCCGCCTGCCGTGGTCGAGATGGACGCCGCGACCTGGCTCGCGCTGGCGAGGGGCCGGACCACCTTCCGCGAGGCTGCGTCCCGCGGAGCGGTACGGGCGTCGGGCGAGCGCTCGGACCTCACCGACCAGCTCCCCCTCGTATGACGCGGGCGCTAAGGTCACCGGATGCGCGATCTCAGAGCGGCCGTTGCAGCCGTCCTCCCGGCTGTCCGGCGCGACCTCGAGAGGCTGGTCCGGATCGAGTCCGTCAGCGCCGATCCCGCCAGGCACGACGAGGTACGTCGCTCGGCCGACGCCACCGCGACCCTCTTCCGCGACGAGGGCTTCGACGTCGACATCCTGACCGCCCCTGGTGGCCTGCCTGCGGTTGTCGCGCGGAAGCCGGCGCCGCCCGGGACGCCGACCGTGCTGCTGTACGCCCACCACGACGTCCAGCCCGAGGGCGTCCATGACGACTGGCAGTCAGAGCCCTTCGAGCCCACCGAGCGGGACGGCCGGCTGTTCGGTCGCGGCGCGGCCGACGACAAGGCGGGCATCGCCGCTCATCTGGCCGCCGTCAGGGCACTCGGCGACGACCTGGCTGTCGGTGTCACCGTCTTCGTCGAAGGGGAGGAGGAGATCGGGTCTCCCACCCTCGACGCCCTGCTCGACGAGCATCGCGAGCTGCTCCGCAGCGACGTCATCGTGATCGCTGACTCCACCAACTGGGACATCGGCACACCCGCGCTGACGGTCTCCCTGCGCGGGCTGGCCGACTGCGTGGTCGAGGTGCGCACCCTCGACCACGCCGTCCACTCTGGCATGTGGGGAGGAGTCGTCCCCGACGCGCTCACAGCTCTGTGCCGGCTGCTCGCGACGTTGCACGACGACGAGGGCAACGTTGCCATCGCGGGGCTGACGTCCTCGTCGGCCGCGCAGCTGGACTATCCCGAGGACCGGCTTCGAGCCGAGGCGGGGGTGCGAGACGGCGTCCAACTCGTCGGCAGCGGAAGCATCGTCGACAGGCTCTGGGCCCGTCCGGCGGTGGCCGTCATCGGGCTCGACGCGACGAGTGTCGCCGACGCGAGCAACACCCTGATCCCGGCCTCCCGGGCCAAGATCAGCCTGCGCCTGGCACCCGGAGACGACGCCGCGATGTCGCTCATCGCCCTACGTGACCACCTGGTCGTCCACGCTCCGTGGGGCGCCGAGGTGACGGTGACCGACGGCGACTTGGGTGAGCCGTTCGCCATCGCCGCCGACGGGCCCGCCTACGACGCCGTTCGCGCAGCCTTCACCGAGGCGTGGGACGGGGTCAGGCCGGTGGACATCGGCGTCGGGGGGTCCATCCCGTTCATCGCGGCCTTCGCCGAGGTCTACCCCGACGCTGCCATCCTCGTGACCGGCGTCGAGGACCCTGACACGCGCGCACACGGGGCCAACGAAGGACTGCACCTGGCGGAGTTCGCACGTGTCTGCCTCGCCGAGGCGCTCCTGCTGGCCACCCTCGCTCCGACAGGGGTCACCGGCCTGTGATCACTGTCACGCCCGCCAGCCTGCCACCCGCCCGCCCGTCGCGGGATGGTCTCCGCGCGGACCCCTCGACCCCGTAGACTGCGGGGGTGCCTCGCGGAGATGGGCGTCTGACCCACGATCTCGATCCTCACGACCGCGGACCCCAGGACTCCTGTGGAGTCTTCGGCGTGTGGGCTCCCGGCGAGGACGTTGCCAAGCTGACGTACTTCGGGCTGTACGCGCTCCAGCACCGCGGCCAGGAGTCCGCCGGGATCGCCGTCGGCAACGGTCGTCAGATCCTGGTCTACAAGGACATGGGCCTGGTCTCGCAGGTGTTCGACGAGTCGACGCTCGACTCCCTGAAAGGCCACGTCGCGATCGGCCACTCGCGGTACTCGACGACCGGCTCGAGCGTGTGGCGCAACGCCCAGCCGACCTTCCGCTCCACTCCGACGGGCTCGATCGCGCTGGGTCACAACGGCAACCTGACCAACACCGGCGAGCTCGCCGCCAGGGTCGAGGTCCTCGCCGGCACGAACGGCCAGCTGGACCTTCCGTCGTACCAGCCCGACGCCTCGACGGACACCGACATCGTCACCGCGCTGCTCGCCTCCTACCCCGACCGCAGTCTCGAGGCGGCGGCGCTAGAGGTACTCCCAACGCTGGCGGGGGCCTTCTGCTTCGTCTTCATGGACCAAGGCACGTTGTACGCGGCGCGCGACCCCCAAGGGATCCGGCCACTCGTGCTCGGGCGTCTCGAACGCGGCTGGGTGGTGGCGTCGGAGACGGCCGCCCTCGACATCGTCGGCGCCTCGTTCATCCGTGAGGTGGAGCCGGGGGAGCTGATCGTCGTCGACGAGGACGGGCTCCGCGCCCAGCACTTCGCCGAGCCGGCGCCAAAGGGTTGCCTGTTCGAGTTCGTCTACCTGGCGAGGCCCGACACCATCATCACCGGCCAGCGCGTCCAGACCGTCCGAGCCGAGATCGGCCGGCGGCTGGCCCGAGAGCATCCGGTCGAGGCCGACCTGGTGATTCCGGTGCCGGAATCCGGCACGCCGGCGGCCATCGGGTACGCCGAGGAGAGCAAGATCCCCTACGGCCAGGGCCTCGTGAAGAACTCATACGTGGGTCGGACCTTCATCCAGCCGAGCAACACCATCCGCCAGCTCGGCATCCGGCTGAAGCTCAACCCGCTGCGCGACGTCATCGCGGACAAGCGGCTGGTGGTGGTCGACGACTCGATCGTCCGTGGCAACACCCAGCGGGCGCTCGTGCGGATGCTGCGCGAGGCCGGCGCCAAGGAGGTTCACGTCCGTATCGCCAGCCCCCCGGTGAAGTGGCCGTGCTTCTACGGCATCGACTTCGCCACCCGCGCTGAGCTGATCGCCAACGGCTTGACCTCCGACGAGATCTGCCGGTCCATCGGAGCCGACTCGCTTGGCTACGTCTCGCTCGACGAGCTGGTCGCGGCGACCCGGGTCGAGAAGGACAAGCTCTGCCGGGCCTGCTTCGACGGCGTGTACCCGGTGCCGCTGCCCGAGCCTGAGCTGCTCGGCAAGCACATGCTCGAGATCGAGTCGGTCAGCCACCTCGACGTCGACGGTCTGACAGTGTCCCTCGGTAGCCAGGGCGCGGCGGATGCGCTGTCTCGGCCCTGACCTGGCCGCACCAGCCGAGGTGGGTCATGCCTGAGGAGCCGCCCGGCCGTGCCGGGGGCGGACCCACGTATGCCGACGCCGGTGTGTCGATCGCCGAGGGCGACCGCGCTGTCTCGCTGATGAAGCAGTGGGTCGAGAAGGCCCGCCGGCCGGAGGTCGTCGGCGGGATCGGTGGTTTCGCCGGGCTCTTCGACGCCTCCGCGCTCACGGGCTACACCCGCCCCCTGCTGGCCACCAGCGCCGACGGCGTCGGTACCAAGGTCGCGATCGCGCAGCAGCTCGACAAGCACGACACGATCGGCTTCGACCTGGTGGGCATGCTCGTGGACGATCTGGTCGTGTGTGGCGCGGAGCCACTGTTCATGACCGACTACATCGCCTGCGGGAAGGTCGTCCCCGAGCGAATCGCATCGATCGTCAAGGGAATCGCCGAAGCCTGCGTCGCGGCCGGGTGCGCTTTGCTCGGCGGAGAGACCGCCGAGCATCCAGGCCTGCTCGGCGCCGACGACTACGACGTCGCGGGATCCACGACCGGAGTCGTGGAGGCGGCCGACCTGCTCGGCCCGCATCGAGTCGAGGCCGGCGACGTGCTCATCGCGCTGCGCTCCAGCGGGCTGCACTCCAACGGGTACTCCCTTGTCCGTCACGTGCTGCTGCAGCAGGCCGGCTGGTCGCTGGACACCCATGTCGACACCCTCGGCCGGACCCTCGGGGAGGAGCTGCTCGAGCCGACCCGCATCTACGCCCTCCCCT
This sequence comes from Propionibacteriales bacterium, assembly GCA_038239485.1. Classification (GTDB taxonomy): domain Bacteria; phylum Actinomycetota; class Actinomycetes; order Propionibacteriales; family Nocardioidaceae; genus DASQEH01. The sequence goes on along the minus strand of JBBSET010000008.1, from coordinate 36,854 downwards.
GCCTCGACCTCGCCCGTCATACCGACACCCACGCGATGGCGCACATCACCGGGGGCGGTTTGGCCGCCAACCTCGAGCGAGTCCTGCCCACCGATCTGAGTGCGGTCGTCGACCGGTCCACCTGGTCCCCGCAGCCCGTCTTCGGCCTCGTCCGCGACGTCGGTGGGCTCGACCTGAGGGTGTTGGAGCAGACGCTCAACCTCGGAGTGGGCATGGTGGCGCTGGTGCCGCCGGCAGCGGCAGACGACGTCGTGAGAAGGCTGACCGCAGCAGGCGTCGCCGCCTGGGTATGCGGTGAGGTGACCCCGGATCCGGGGGCCCGCGTGACGATGTCCGGGAGCCATTCGGGCTGGTGATCGCGCCACCGGATCCTGGCGCTCAACCGTGACGCACGACACCGCGCAGTTGGAGGTGTAAGGGCCGCCCCGGCCAGGTATCGTTGCCCCCACGAAAGAACTGTAGAGATACCGGGCACCCTGCGGGCAACCCCGGCCAAGACGTGCGAGGGGGTCGAGCCTATGGGGCGCGGCCGTGCAAAGGCGAAGCAGACCAAGGTTGCTCGCGAGCTGAAGTACCGGGAGTACAGCACGGACTTCAGCGAGCTGCAGCGAGAGCTTCACGGCGATGGTGAGCTTCGACCAGCCGAGGATGCTCCGCGCGAGAGCGGTGACTCCGATGACGACGAGTACGACGATCTCTACGACGACTCCGAGTCCGCCGCCCAGCACTGACTGACACAGCACTCACCGACCCGGCGATATCAGACCCGGCGCCGTCAGACCAGGTGGGTCATTCCAGCCACAGTCCCCGCAGTCGGCCCACCGCCGCCATCCGCTCCTCGGCCAGCCGGTCGGCGGCGACCGCGGGGGTGATGCCGCCGTCGGCGGCGGCCTGGAGCACCCGCTTGGTGGTCGTGTAGATCGCCGTGGCGCGGGTCTTGGCCCGTTCGAACGAGAAGCCCTCCAGTTCGTCGGCCACCTGGATGACCCCGCCCGAGTTCACGCAGAAGTCCGGGGCGTACAGGATGCCGCGCCGCGCCAGCACGTCCTCCAAGCCGCTGTGCGCGAGCTGGTTGTTGGCCGCTCCGCACACGATGGCCGCCTTGAGCACCTCGACATTGTCGTCGTTGATCGCACCGCCCAGAGCGCAGGGGGCGAACACGTCGATGTCGGATTCGACCAGCTCGGCAGCGTCGCGCACGACGTCGACGCCCGGATACGCGGCCAGTGCCCTGGCCACCGCCGGCTCGCTGATGTCGGTGACCACGACGTCGGCCCCGTCGTCGACGAGGTGCCCGACGAGATGGAACCCCACCTTGCCGACGCCGGCGACACCCACGCGACGATCCTTGAGCGTGGGCTCGCCCCAGGCGACCTCCGCCGCGGCGCGCATCCCCTGGAACAGTCCGTACGCCGTCAGCACGCTGGAGTCACCCGCGCCGCCGTACTCGACGCTGCGGCCGGTGACGTAGTCACACTCGCGCGCAACGAGGTCCATGTCGGCACTGAACGTGCCGACGTCGCACGCGGTGATGTAGCGGCCGTGGAGAGACTGGACGAAGCGGCCGTAGGCGCGCAGCAGCGCCTCCGTCTTCTGGGTGGCCGGGTCGCCGATGATGACCGCCTTGCCGCCGCCGAGGTCGAGGCCCGCCAGGGCGTTCTTGTAGGCCATGCTGCGTGACAGGTTCAGCGCGTCGCGCAGGGCGTCGGCCTCGCTGGCATACGGGAAGAAGCGGGTCCCCCCGAGCGCGGGGCCGAGAGCGGTGGAGTAGATCGCGATGATCGCTCGGAGCCCGCTGGCCTCGTCCTGGCAGAAGATGACCTGTTCGTGTCCGCTGGTCTCGTCGAAGACAGCGAGGCGTGTCTCGTCGGTCACGGTAGTGACCTTCCTCCAGAAGTGGGCCGCGATGGGTGGTGGCGGCCACGGCTGGCTCCACGATATGCCTCGGTCGGGTTGGGCACCCCTCGCGGACCCCGGGTCGGCCGGGCGATCCTCGATAGGGTTTGGATCATGCTGCCGTATCCGTCCTATCTGCGGGTCTACGAGCCGTTCCAGGCGCTCAGCCGTGACCTCCGCGACCTGCTGGCCGCAGACGAGGTCGACCCCCAGGACAGCGCCGCCACGCTGGCGGCCGAGCAGCGCACGGTGATCCGGCGGGCGGTCACGTCGTCGACGATCGCCATCGAACCGGTCCGCCAGTCCGACGTGTACGTGCTCCGGCGAGAGGGCCGTTCGTTCTTCTGTCCGGTCGACATGCCGCTGCGCTCATGGTTGTCGATGACCTCGCTGATCGACAGCCTCGGCAGCGCCGCGGTCAGCCTGATCGTCCCGCCGGAGTCGTTCGCCCTCGCCGACGAGCAGTTCCTGCGGTGGCGGCGGGACAACCCTCGAGCCGCGCCACACATCCGGCAGGTCACCTGGGGGGTGCCGCGCACCTGGTTCGTGCTGGTCGTCGAGGACGAGCGGGCCCGCTACGACGACGGTGCCGGCGCCAGCGTCAGGTACCGCACCAGGATGCTCGACGCGCGCAGACGGGCGGCATTCGCCCAACGCACGCTGGCCAAAGTCATCGACGATGCGGACCTGCTCGACGAGCTCGCGGGACTGGAGTCGTGGCTGGAGTCCTTCCACGAGGACAGCTGGGTCGAGATCGACTACGCGGGCGTGGCCCAGCTGATGGGCGACCAGTTGGCATCCGACCACTCCGCGCGCGACATTCATCAGGCGCTCGACGCCATCAGCCGCGGCGACCTCGCGACCGCCGGCGGGGCGTACCGGTCGTTCGAGGAGCGCTGGCGGGTTGTCAACGGTTTTGAGCGCGCCAATTAGTTAAATTTGGGTATTTGCCACGCCAGATGGATTTTTGTCGTATGTCGGCGGACATTTAGCGAGCCTTTTTAAGGCCGCTCGGCTACCCTTTGAGTCGGGATACCCCAAACTTCCTACGCCTGGAGTCTGACTGAGACTCGCCACGGGGGGCGGCACGACGTTACCGTACGACATGATACGAGAGCGGTGGGTATCGTTATGGGTCCGCCGGCTACAACACACAAGGAGTTCTCGTGAATGCACGACCCACCGACTCAGAACCGTTGCTAACGCCCGCCGAGGTCGCGGCCATGTTCCGCGTCGACCCGAAGACCGTCACCCGCTGGGCCAAAGCGGGCAAGCTCAGCTCCATCCGCACGCTGGGTGGCCACCGCCGCTACCGCGAGTCCGAGGTCAGAGAACTGCTTGCCGGCATCCCCAGCCAGCGGCAGGCCGAGCAGTAGCAGTCGTCCCTCCCTCACAGACACTGAAGGCGATCTCTTAGACGCAGCTCTTTACGCGCCCTCCAGCGAGCCCTATCGTGTTTTTCGGACCCACCACAGGGTCACGAGGTGAGCGAGGCGCCGGTGCGGTCCTTGAGAGTCAGCGAGTGGCTGCTCATGACTGCGGGTGCTGTGCTCGGTGTCGGCCTCGTCCTGGTCGCCGCCTACGCGTTCGCCACGCCCGGGCCATCTGTCCGTTATCTCGGCGTCGGCCTGCTGACCGCATTCGCGGCCTTCGTCACGGGCTGCCTGCTCGGCTTCTTGTTCGGCGTCCCCCGAGCGGTGTCCTCCGGCGAGGTCCGGCACAAGGCCGACGCCCCCAAAGTCGTCACCCAGACCCAGACCGACACCACAGCCACGACGACGACCACGATCCCTGCGACCTCAGGGACGACGACCGCCACTGAAGGCGGCCTGATGGTCGACGAGTCGGCATCGCCGTCCGGCGCCCAGGGTGGCCTCGAGATCCGCGAGTCCGCGCCGGTGGCCCAGTTCACGCAGAGCTCGAACCTTGCCGAGGTCAGCGACTGGCTGACCAAGCTCCTGCTGGGCGCCGGCCTGGTGGAGCTCACGCACCTGGGGGCTCCGCTCGGCGGCCTCGTCACCGCAGTCGCACGCGGGATGGAGGACTCGGGCGCTGGCCAGCCCAGTGACACCGCCCTGGTGATCTCCGGGTCCTTGCTGGTGCTCTACTTCGTCGTCGGCTTCCTCAGCGGCTACGTCGTGACGACCCTGTGGTACGAGCGCAGACTGCGCGAGGCGTGAGCGAGAGAAGGTTGTCATGGACAGGCTGCCGATCGTGTACGTGCGCGGCTACGCCGGGGCGACAGCCGGCATCGACAGCCAGGTCGACGACCCCTTCTACGGGTTCAACCGCGGCGCCACCCATGTGCGGGTCGGTGGGGACGGGGACCCGATGTTCTACCAGTTCGAAGGGCCGATGCTTCGGCTCATCACCGACGAGAACTACCGGCTCCTGGTCAGCGGCGACCAGCAGCAGTACCTGAACGACGCGGCGGACGGCTCGGTCCCGCAGCGCTCGCTGTGGGTGTACCGCTTCTACGACCAGGCGGCAACCACCTTCGTCTCGCCGAAGCACGAAGGGGTGCTGGAGCGGCTGTGGACCGGTCTGCACCAGCGGGTGACGTCGGATGGCTTCGACATCGAGACCGCCGCGAGCGGCCTGTACGACCTGATCCTGACGGTCCGGGAGAAGACCGGTGCGGACAAGGTGTTCCTCGTGGCGCACTCCATGGGTGGCCTCGTGGTTCGGTCGATGATGCAGAAGGTCTGCGAGAGCGATGGCCGGATCAAGGCCAAGCAGCTGGTGGCGAAGCTCTTCACCTACGGCACGCCGCACGGCGGCATCACCTTCGACGTGAAGGCGCTGGACTGGGCCGAGCAGGCCTTCGGCCCGGCGGGGGCGGACATCTTCTCGCCGCCGAAGATGTATGGCTACCTGACGCCGGGCAAGACCTTCGGGGACGTGCCGTCGGCCGGCTCCGGCTGGGACCCCCAAGAGATCCCCGATGCCGTCTTCGCTCCGTCTGACATCTTCTGCCTGATCGGCACCGACCCGAAGGACTTCGGCCTGTCGCGCATGGTCGTCGGGCCGAAGAGCGACGGTCTGGTCAGGATCGAGCACGCGTACGTCCGCCGCGCCCATCGCGCCTATGTCTACAAGTCGCACTCGGGGTCCTACGGGGAGGTCAACTCCGAGGAGGGATACCAGAACCTGCGTCGGTTCCTGTTCGGCCGCTGGGAGGTCAGCGTGGCCCTGGACGGGCTGCCTGCCTACCCGCGTGACATGGGCAACCTCCCGCCCGAGCAACAGTGGCCGGTATGGCAGGCCGACGTCCGGCTGGCCATTCGCGGCATGTCGGTGGTGATCAGCGAGCAGCAGGCCGAGCACTGGTGCCCGATCCAGATCAACGACGAGCTGCGCCGGCACGTGGACTCCCCCGACACCCCCGTGCCACTGGTCACGACAGTCCTGCTCGACGCCGGTCACGAGGCCGAGCTCGCCCGCGAGCGCGGTGAGACCGAGCTTCCTCAGCGCCACGCCGGGCGGCTGCGCTACGTGCTCACGATGAAGGTCTTCAAGCTGGTGGAGCGCGGTAACGCGTTCCGCTTCGCCGAGCACCTCGAGCAGGTCCCCGACTGGGCCGACTCGCTGGTCGTGGATGTCGGTCCCAACGAGGACGGCAAGGGCCTACAGGCGCGGGTCGCCTGGGTCAGCCAGGTCGGCGGTGTCAACGACCAGCTCGACCCGATCAGCGACGGGCTGCCTGCGGACCAGCGGGCGCCGGTCGCGTTCGAGCTGGTCGACGGTGTGCGTCTGTGCTCGGTGCCGCTGCCCGCGGTCGCTCAGAAGCTGCCGGTGCTGGGTTCGACAGCGCGTCTCACCATCCGGGTGGGCGACCGGACGACGGCGGGCGGCAGCGTCATCCCGACCTGAGCGGGGTCGCGCTGAAAGCGGTCAGGGGGTCCCGGGCCAGGGCTGGAAGGCATTCGCCTTGGCATTCAGGCGGTGCGCCAGGTCAGGGCAGTGACGGCGTAGCACCGTGCTCATCGTTGCGTCGTCGATCCAGGCCACTCCCGCCGTGGTGTACACCCGTGGATCGTAGTCGCTGGTGAAGAAGCGGTCGCTGTTGAGCCGCCTGCTGGCCATCAGGATGAAGATGCGGAAGGCGGTGTCGCTGAAGCCGAAGCCCTCGGGCCGCTTCTCGGCGAACAGCCCGATCATCAGGTCGACCTTCTCGATGTCGCCGCCGTACACCTCGCTCACCTCGGCGGCGAGGCGAGTGTCCTGGGTCAGGTCCTCGAAGTCCCGCGCCGGACGAAGTCTCAGCAGCCGGCGGAACTCGTTGTAGCGGGGTACGCCACCTTCGCGGATGCGCAAGATGTCGACGGCGGCGATGTCCATCGGCATCCCGTTGTCGGGGCGGATGAAGTGCTGGAGTCCGCGCGGATAGTTGTTGAGGACCACCGCTCCCGCGTAGGCGGTTCCGAACGAGTAGAACAGGTCCGACAGCGATGACTGCCCGAAGACCTCGCGGCTCGCTGGTCCGGCGAGCTGCGTGAAGTCGAGCTCGCGAGGCTGTCCGCTGGTTGCGGCCGTCTTGATCCGGAAGTCGTCCGGCAGCAGGGGGTGCATCCGGTAGACGGCCGCGAACTCCTCTGTCAGGGAGTACGGGACCCCGTACTGCTCCCTCGGCGAACCGGGAATCCCACTGATCACCTCACTCGAGCTGAGCCGGCCGAAGAGGCGGTGCAGCCGCTCGCCCTCGATGCCGAACCAGTTGGCGCGCATCGCCACCTTGGTGGTCGGGTGGGCGATGATCGCGGGGGTCCATTCGACGGTATGGATCTTGGCTACGACCGCGGCGTTGACGAGTCGAGCCCGCTCGAAGACCTCGTCGTCGGACCAGCGCGGAAAGTCGTGCCGGATCCGGTCGCAGATCGCATTGTGCTCGTGCGCGAACAGGCTGGCCAGCATGCCCAGCCCGACCCAGAACCCGGGTTGGCGGGTCGGGTCGGTCGCCGGGTCGTCGGACGGCAGCGGGATGATCCCGCCGGGTGCTATCAGCAGCTTGCCGTCGGTTCCGGAGCGGAAGGCCGCCTGCGCCTGCTCCGACGTGCCGTAGATCGACGACAGGTCCCACCAGTGGGTGAGCGTGTTGGCGAAGGTCGGCGGCCCGTCCGAGCCTGCCGGCCTGGTCGGGTCGGGGACGGTGCTCGGCACCAGCATCGGCCGCTGTGGCCAGTCGTCGTCTGCTGACAGGGGCAGCCGCCACGGCTTGTCGGCGTCGCCGGGACCGTGGCTGAACCAGTCCTTGATCATGAACTGCAGCCAGCCGGCCGCGATGACGTTGATGGACGTCGCGGGTTGGAACTCGTGCCGCGTGAGCAGGCGCCGACTGACCTCTCGCGGGTTCGGGTCGAGGATCGTGGCGGCGGTGTCGGCAGTGACCCGGTCGAGCGGCACATTGCGGCCGAAGCGAGCACCAGCCATCCCCGTCCGCGGCGACTGGGGGTCGTTGTAGCTGCCGTCGACGGTGCGCGTCGTGTCGTCGCCGGGGGGCGGGCCCAGCGGCGGCAGATCGACCGTCGGCAGCAGGTTCGTGTCGTGCAGGTTGTGGCGGCGCAGCTCGTTGCGAAGCCCGATCAGCACCGCCAGGCCGATCGGCAGCGGATACCGGTCCCAGCCGCGCTGGCGGTCGGCCCACGTCGACACCCCGTCGTAGACGCGCCACAGCAGGCTGGACCGGTAGCGCGACCTCGGCTCGCGTGGTGTTCTCGACCGCCAGGGCATTCTCATGGCGTCCGGGCGCCCGTCGGGACCTGGCTGACAGCGATACCGATGAGCAGGCAGGCGAGCATGACGAGACCGGCACCGGTTGCCGTCTGGAAGAAGCCGTGGCTGCCGGACACGCTGACCGCTCGTGCTCCGGCGAAGACGGTGAACGCCACGATGAAGATCAGTACGGCCTCGCGCTGAGCCGGCGTGAGCCGGATGACTGCCAGCGGCAGGATCACCACCCAGAAGACTGCCGCCTGCGCCCAGCCACCCGCGACCTGGGCGGCCGTGTACCCATCGCTTTGGAGCCCGATCGGGAGCACCATGGCACCGCCCAAGACGATGACCGCGCCGAGCAGCGCGCGTGCGTCGCTGCGTAGCCGCGGTGGCACCCGAGCAGCCTCCGACCGCTCGACGAGAACCGCGCTGACGAGGGTGAAGGCCACCGCGGCGAGCAGGCGGAGCCAGAGGGCGGTGACGAAGATACCCCGCAGGGTCGTCCCAAGCCCGTCGACGTAGATCGCTGGTACGACGACACGGACGACGAGCACCCAGCTCCACAGTGCTGACGCGAGCGCGATCCCCTGAGCGACGGCGATCCCGTGGGAGCGGCTGATGCCGGGACGGAAGAGCAGCGGCGCTGCGGCGAACGCGGCCATCGGGAGTCCCAGCAGCCAGACATTCCTGGTTGACGGGTTCATGTGCAGATTGTTCGACGAGTCAGCGAGAGCCCCGCTGCCCACCAGGATGAACGACAGCGCCATCGCCACCGAACCGGCGACCATGAGTACCGCGGCGAGCTCACGGTTGCCTGCCACGCCGGCCTGCTGGTCGGTGGCCCTGGGCTCGGTCGTGGTGGGCTCGGTCGTGGTGGGCTCGGTCGTGGTGGGCTCGGTCGTGGTGGGCTCGGTCGTGGTGGGCTCGGTCGTAGTCGGCCGGGTGGCTCTGGGCTCGGTCGTCGTGGGCTCGGTGAGCAGGGTTCGGGTCGGGGTCCGAGCGCCGGCGACGACGACGCCGCGGATCGTGACGCTCGCCTCGCCGGCGGGTCCGCTGAGCCGGATGGCTCCGTCGAGGGGCCCGGGTTCGGCAGTTCGGACCGAGATGCGCAGGGTGTGGCCCTCGATGCGGGCGTCGAGGCGTTCGAGCGACGAGCTGACCTCCGAAGCGAGCGCGAGCGGGCTTCCCTCAACCTTGACGTTGAGATGCACGGGTTGCCCGGACGCCACCTCACCCGTGTCGACGGCCTCGGGAGTGACCCGGACCGAGGTTCGGCGCAGGGCGTCCGTCGCCGCGAGGGACACCCGGCGGCTGTCGTCGTTCTCGAGCTCGCCGAGCCTGACGCGCGCTCCGGCAGCCACGGGGAGATCGGAGCCGACCGCGAGCTGCTCGAGCTCGAGAACGGCGGCGAGCCGCATCGGCGTGGTGGGGTGTTCAGTCAGCCGGACCAGCTCGGTCGGCAGCCGCGCGGCCACGATGCGACGGCGCGGGTTCCGAGCGACGAACAAGTCCCCTTGGACGCCGAACTCCCACTTGCTCGGTGTCTGGTTCGGGGTCTGCTGTCGGACCTTGTCGTGCACGTAGTCGTACAGCTCGTGCAGCGCGACCTGGCCGTCCTGGTCGCGGTCGGCCTCGCCGGTGCGGATTCCCTCGACCAGGGCACCGGTGAAGAGCGAGGGCGTGGGCTTGCGGCTGTCGGTCAGCTGGGCGCCCTCGAAGGCGTACTCCATCGCGCTGGACGAGGTGATCACCACTCGACCGCGCCCCGCCGCAAGCGATGTCTGCGAGAACTGGTCGGCCACGTCCACGTCGCCCGCCGCCCGCGCGACCATGCCACGCTCGAAGGCCCCCCCGTAGCAGCAGTCCAGCAACAGCACGATCCGCTGGGCCCGGCTGCGTTGCATCAGCCTACTGACCTGAGCGGCTTCGACCGCGGTCGACATCAGCCGGTTCGGGACCGTGTTGCTCGCGGCGAGGAAGAGCTCGCCGCGCTCGTCCTTGATGCCGTGGCAGGAGAAATGCAGGAGCAGCAGGTCTGAGGCGTCGCTCTCGGTGAAGAGCGTCTCGACCGCCCCGTCGACCTCCCAGGACTGGGCGTTGGTCAGCAGGTCGACCGAGAACGCGCCGAGATCAGGTGCCGACAGGACCTCGGCGAGCGCCGCCGCGTCCGCGGCGGGCGCCGCGAGCTGCCGCAACGACGGGTCCGCATAGCGGTCGGTCGCGACGACGAGGGCCTTGCGTTGGTTGGCCATGGCACCTCAGCCAGCTCGGACGGCGCGTACGAACTCGTCGACAAGCTGCTGCTGTTGCTGCTCGCTCGCGGCGTCGAGGCGCAGCGTCGTACCGGCGATCGTCAGCTCGACGACGCGCGGCGTGGTCCCGCGCCGGAGCCAGGAGCGGACCGCCGACACGATGGCGTTGACCGACTCCACCGACCCCTTGACGGCGACGAGGAGCGCACCGACCGTCGCGATGTCGATCGCCCGGGTACCCGGGGGCGCCTCGCCACCCGACACAGGCCGGACGTCGGCGGCAATCTCCATCAGCTCGCCACGAAGCATCAACGTGAGCTCGTCGAGGCGCTCCGGATCGGCCCCGGGCTCGCTGATCGTCACGAGCACGGCCGCGATGTCGTCGTCCACCGGCAATCGACCTGCGACCACGTCTGCCTCCCTCGACAAGCGCCCGAGCTGCGCGCGTATATGTCACCTCGACGTGGCCGACGCGGTGACTGCTAGTAACCGTGCCTGCGGTCTCAGGCTTTGTCAACGGTTTATGGGTGTGAGACGTTGACGTTGATAGGAAGAGTCGTTGCTGAGCGTCATTGATACCTGTCGCTGCCTGGCAGTCCACCGAAACGGTGGCACGCTGCCCCGACCGCAGGGAGCACGGGTCTGAGCCGCCCGGGCACGGTCCACGGACATCCGCAGCAGAGCGCGTCGGTCAGCGCCCTGCCGTCGAGTTGCGGGTAGGCGTCCCGGTCAGGGATGGCCCGTCGAATCGCGAATCACGAGCTCGGGCTCGAAAACGACCTGACGATGCTGGTGCTCGTCGGGTGCGAGCCCCTCCTCGATGAGCAGGTCCATCGCGGCCAGGCCGAGCTGGGCCCGAGGTTGTCGCACGGACGTGAGTGGTACCGCGGCCGCTGCAGCGAAGTCGATGTCGTCGTACCCCACGATCGCGATGTCGCCCGGCACCTGAAGCCTGCTCCGCGTCATCTCCTGCAGCACCCCCAGCGCGAGGAGGTCATTCGCGCAGAAGACCGCGGTCGGGCGGCCCGGCGCCGGCAGCGCCACGATCTCGGCCCCCATCGAACGGCCGGCGGCCACATTGAGGGCGGGAGTCTCCATGACCGTCAGTGCGTCGTCGGGTAGGTCGGCCGCCCGCAACGCCGCCCGCGCCCCGGCCAGCCGCTCCACCACCTGGTTGATCGACATCGGACCTCCCACGAAGGCGATCCTGCGATGTCCGCGGCTGACCAGATGGTCGATGGCCAGCTCGCCGCCGAGCCGGTCGTTGACCGATACCGAGCACTGCCGGCGCCCGGCGGTCCGGTCCACGAGGACGACGGGCGTCCCGCGCCGGCGAAGCTGCTGGATCGCGGTGTTCGTGCGTGCCACCGGAGTGATCAAGATGCCGAACGCGCGCTGCTCCTGCAGCAGGCTCAGGTAGTGGGACTCGCGGTGCACGTCGTCGTTGCTGCTGCACAGGATCAGCGTCAGACCGTGCTTGGTGGCCGTGACCTCCGCACCTGCAGCCAGATCGGTGAAGAACGGGTTCCCGATGTCGAGCACGACCAACCCGATGGTCCGGCTCTTGCCGGCCCGGAGCTGGCGGGCAGCCTCGTTGCGGACGTACCCCAAGGCGCTGATCGACGCCAGCACGCGCTCTCGGGTGGCGGGCGACACGCGCTCCGGCCGGTTCATGACGTTGGAGACCGTGCCGACTGAGACGCCGGCATGAGCGGCCACGTCGAGGACGTTGGCCGGCTCGATCATAGGCATTCCCATCAGTTGCCACGGATTTGATCGTCTCAATCGGAGGGTACTCCTGCCCACTCCACAGGCAGCTGTATCTGACACTCTGCGACGACATCTGGGCGCAGGCTGCAGATGGTAACAAGATCGTCACACCCCCTTGACACGGACTGTGACGCACCTTACAGTTTCCCGGAATGAAAGGTTTCACACGCAATTACCGCAGTCCGCGCCTGGTCACACGACGCGAACGGACCACGGAGCCACGACCCAGCTGGCAGGACGGACGAGATGACCACTGACGACGACACAGGTCCTCGCCTGGTGCTCTCGAAGGCCGCCAAGAGCTTCGGTCCGGTCGCTGCCCTGGTCGACGGCAGCATCACCCTGTATCCGGGAGAGGCGCACGCGCTGCTCGGCGAGAACGGCGCCGGCAAGTCGACCCTCGTGAAGATCCTGGCGGGTGTGCACTACCCCGACTCGGGGGAGCTGCTCCTCGACGGCGCCCCCGTCGTGTTCACCGGCCCGGCGGCGGCACGCGATGCCGGCGTGTCGATCATCTACCAGGAGCCGTCGCTGTTCGCCGACCTGACAGTGGCGGAGAACATCTTCGTCGGGCGCCAGCCACTCGGTGCGCGGCGCCGAATCGACCGCGCCGCGATGGAACGCGAGGCGGCGGCGATCTTCAGGCGGCTCGGGGTCATCCTCGACCCGCGTCGGCTCGCTCGAGCCCTGTCGGTGGCAGACCAGCAGATCGTCGAGATCGCCAAGGCGCTGTCGCTCAACGCCAGCGTCCTGGTCATGGACGAGCCCACGGCCGCCCTCACGTCCACCGAGGTCGAGCGGCTCTTCGTCGTCATCCGCACTCTGCGTGCCCAGGGCTCTGCCGTGATGTTCATCTCCCACCGACTGGAAGAGGTGTACTCCTGCTGCCAGCGCGTCACCGTGATGCGCGACGGCAGCTTCGTCCACACGGCTCCCATCGAGGAGATCACCGTCGACCAGATCATCCGGCTGATGGTGGGGCGTGACCTGGAGTCGCTCTTCCCGAAGACGGTCACGGAGCCCGGCGAGGTCATCCTCGAGGTGCAGGGGCTCACCAGTCTCGGCAAGTTCAAGGACGTCTCGTTCACGGTGCGCCGCGGCGAGATCGTCGCCCTCGCCGGGCTCGTCGGGGCCGGCCGGTCCGAGGTCGCCCGTGCGGTCTTCGGCATCGACCGCCACGACGGCGGGTCCGTGCGGTTTCACGGATCGGAGCTCCCCAACGGTGACCCGCAGTCGGCGATGGCCGCCGGGGTCGCGCTGGTGCCAGAGGACCGTCGACAGCAGGGGCTGGTCATGGACATGGGGATCGACCAGAACATGGCGCTCGCGTCGCTGTACCCGCTGAGCTCGTTCGGCATCATCCGGCGATCCAGCGAGGCGGAGCTGGCGATGACGTGGGCGGGCCGGCTCCAGCTCAAGTTCGGCCGGCTTCGCAACGCCGTCTCCACGCTGTCCGGCGGCAACCAGCAGAAGGTCGTTCTGGGCAAGTGGCTGGCCCGAGCCCCCAAGCTGCTGATCATCGACGAGCCGACCCGGGGGATCGACGTCGGGACGAAGGCCGAGGTGCACCGCATCCTCGACGGCCTCGTCAGCGACGGCATGGCAGTCCTGATGATCTCCTCGGAGCTTCCCGAGGTGCTGGGGATGGCCGACCGGGTCCTCGTCCTGCGGGAGGGACGGCTCACCGGTGAGTTCAGCCGAGCCCAGGCGACCGACGACCTGATCATGCGGGCGGCGACGATGGCCAGCACCGACGAGGCGGCAGCATGAGCACCCGGACCGTCGAGCCGGCCGCCGACGTCGACAAGCCCCGAACCAGTCGACTGGTCGACCTGCTGCGGGCCCGCGAGGCCGGTATCGGGCTGCTCATCGTCGTGCTCGTCGGACTGACCAGTCTCGACAACCACCATTTCCTCAGCGCCAACAGCATCCAGCAGCTCCTCTCCGGCGCCGCGCTGATCGCCCTGCTCGGTGTCGGCGAGACGCTCGTGATCGTCACCCGCAATGTCGACCTGTCGGTAGGCTCGGTGCTCGGCCTGTCGGCCTACATCGTGGGTGACCTGTTCAAGCACGAGCACATCCCGGCCTGGTCCGGTTTCCTCATCGCGATGACGGTCGGCGCCGGCATCGGCGCGGTCAACGGCTTCATCACCACTGTCATGCGGGTGCCGAGCCTCGTCGTCACGCTGGCGATGCTCTACATCGTCCGCGGCATCGACGGGGTCATCGTCAACGGGCACATCGTCAACCCCACCGCCATCCCACATTCGTTCACGGCGGTCGGGTACCAGAACCTTCTCGGCGTCCCATGGCTGTTCATCATCGTCGCAGGGGTCGTCGTCGTCGCGGCCTACGCGATGCGGAGCTACCGCGCCAGCCGGGACCTTTACGCCATCGGCTCGAACCCCGCCGCCGCCGCACTCATCGGTATCCCGGCCACCCGGCGGGTCTTCGCCGCCTTCGTCATCAGCGGCACGCTCGCCGGCCTCGCCGGGGCTCTCTTCCTGGCCCTCAACGCGCAGGTCGACAACAGTGCTGGGCAAGGCTACGAGCTCCAGGTCATTGCTGCCGTGGTCGTCGGAGGTGTCGCGATCTTCGGCGGCAGCGGCACGGTCGTCGGTGCTGCTCTAGGAGCGGTGCTGCTCCATACCATCCAGCAGGCACTGGTCGCGCTGCGGATCTCTGCCTTCTGGAACGGGGCGATCGCGGGCGGACTCCTGCTGGCCGCCATCGCCTTCGACCGATGGCTGACGTTGCGCAACGCCCGGAAACTGGCGTCGGCTGAAGGAGCGCACCGCAATGTCTGACGTGATGACCCCGACGCCGCCGAAGGTGGATGCGCCCGCAGCCGACTCCGGCGCGCGCCGGCTCTGGAGCGGCGTGGCGCGCTGGGAGACCGGCCTGCTCGTCGTCCTGTTTGGCGTGCTCATCTTCGGTGCCGCCGAGTCCTCGGTCTTCCTGACCTCCTCGACCCTCTTCTTCATGGGCATCAACATCGGCTACATCGCGATCATGGCCCTCCCGATGACCTTCGTCGTCATGACGGGCGAGATCGACCTCTCCGTGGCGTCGATGCTCGGCCTGTCTGGTGCCGTGGTCGGGGACCTGTGGCACCACGGCTGGGGGATCTGGCCGGCCTTCGGGGTGGCGCTCCTGGTCGGCCTCGCCGGCGGCGCGCTCAACGGCCTGCTCGTGGCCAGGTTCGGACTGCCCTCGATCGCCGTGACCATCGGCACGCTCACGCTGTTTCGCGGGCTGGCGGAGATCCTGCTGGGGTCCGTGACCGTCCCAGGGATCGGCGACCGGCTGTTCCCCGTCTCGCTGACGAACATCGGGGTGCTGCCGGTCGGCGGCACGGAGCTGTCGTGGTCGCTCCTCATCTTCTTGATCCTCGCCATGGTGTTCGGCGTCGTCCTGCACGCCACTCCGCTAGGCCGGTCGATGGTCGCCATCGGGCTCCAGCCGGAGGCAGCGGAGTTCGCCGGGATCAGGGTGACCCGGATCAAGTTCGGCCTGTTCGTCCTCTCTGGTCTGCTGAGCGCGTTCGCCGGCATCCTGCTCACGCTGCAGAATTCGTCAGTGAGCTACAACGCCGGAGTGGGCCTGGAGCTCAACGTCGTCGCGATCGCGCTGTTCGGCGGTGTCTCGATCTTCGGTGGTCGCGGCACCATCCTTGGGGTCGTGCTGTCGGTCGCCATCATCGGGAGCCTTCAAATGGCGCTCACGCAGATGCAGGTGCAGCCAGAGAAGCAGAACATCATCACCGGCATTCTCCTGCTGCTCAGCGTCGTCATCCCGAACGGGGGTGAGGTCATCGGCAGACTCCGAGCCAGAGTCCGGCGCGGCCGGTCTCGCTCGGCAGCGTAGGTCCGTCACAGACACGTCTCCACACCATCGGTTTCACGAAAGGCCTCACTAGCATGAGCAGAATCCGTCTGACGCGCCACACGACGCTTGCCGTCGCCACCGTAGTGGTGGCAAGCCTGTCGCTGGCAGCGTGCAGCTCGTCCAGCAAGAACTCGGCAACCAACCCGACTGCCTCGGCGACGGGGACGGGAATCAAGTCAGGGCTCACCGTCTACTTCATCCCCAAGGACACCCAGAACCCCTACGAGGTCCTGGCCGACAAGGGCGGCCAGGCCGCTTTGGCGGAGCTCGGTGGCAAGGTGGTCGTCAGCAGCGGTACGCAAGACACCGCCGCTGCGCAGCTGCCGTCGATCCAGGCCGCGATCCAGGCCAAGGCCGACGCGATCGTGATCGCCGCCAACGACCCGAAGGCGCTCTGCCCGCAGCTCAACCAGGCTGCCCAGGCCGGCATCCAGATCGTTGCCTTCGACTCCGACATCAGCTGCGGGTCCAGCCCGAGCCATCTGTTCATCAACCAGGCGGACACCAAGACCATCGGTACCTCCGAGGTCGACCTGCTGGCCAAGGAGATCAACAGCAGCGGTCAGATCGCGATCCTCTCCGCGGCAGCCAGCGCGACGAACCAGAACGCCTGGATCGGGTACATGAAGGAGCAGTTGAAGAAGTACCCCAAGATGCAGCTGGTCACCACCGTCTACGGCAATGACGACCCGCAAACCTCCCTGACGGTGCTCCAGGGCTTGCTGTCGGCCTACCCGAACCTGCGCGGCATCATCTCGCCGACAACGGTCGGCATCTCCACCGCCGCCCAGTACCTCGACAGCCACAAGTCCCTGCTGAGCCACCTGACCCTCACCGGGCTCGGACTGCCGTCGCAGATGAAGACGTATGTCAAGGACGGGACGGTCACGGCGTTCGAGCTGTGGAACCCCAGCGACCTCGGCTACCTCGCGGGCTACGCCGCCGCCAGCCTCGCCTCCGGATCCGCGAGCCTGCAGGCGAACTCCTCCTTCAAGGCTGGCCACCTCGGCACGTACAAGGTGCTCGCGCCCGCTGGCGAGACCGGCCCTTCGGTGGTGCTCGGCCCTCCCACGGTGTTCGACAAGTCGAACATCGACAAGTTCAACTTCTGACCGACTGAGCGGCTGCTCGGCCGTCACCTCGGTGGCGGCCGGCAGCCACTCCCCCCAACGTGATGTGAGGAACACCCCTGATGGCGCGGTACTGCTTCTTGCTGCAGGTCCGGCCGGAGCGGCTCGACGAGTACGTGGACCGGCACGCTGCGGTCTGGCCGGAGATGCTGGCTGCGCTACGAGACAGCGGCTGGCGCAACTACTCGCTCTTCGCCCGTTCGGACGGCCTGCTGGTGGGATACGTCGAGGCCGATGACCTCGACGCTGCTCAGCAGGCGATGGCCGCCACCGACGTCAATGTCCGGTGGCAGGCGGAGATGAGCCGGTTCTTCGTCGGCCTCGACGACGGCGGGCCGGACAAGGCCGTCCGCCCACTGCAGGAGATCTTCAACCTCGACGACCAGCTCGCCTCAGCCGACTCGGCCGGCGCTGAGCAGACCGCGTAGGAGCGCCAATGCCCGACCCCGCTGTGACGGCGACATCAGGTTCCGGCCTGACCCGTGTCACCGGCCGTACGACCAAGGTAGGACTCGTCGCCGGTGGTCTCGGCGCCTACTGGCCCCAGTTCCCCGACCTGCTTCCCCAGCTCCAAGCGTCGAGCCGGCGAGTCGCCGAGCGGATCCAGGCGATGGACTGCGAGGTCGTCGACGTCGGCTTCATCTCCGACGCCGAGGACGGCGCCCGCGCCGCGGAGCAGCTTCGCGTGGCGGGCTGTGACCTCATCGTCGGGTTCCTGACGACCTACATGACCGCCTCGATGCTCATTCCCGTAGCCCAGCGCAGCGACGCGCCGATGCTGCTGATCAACCTGCAGCCCACGACGTCGATGGACCACGCCAGCTTCGACACCGGCCAGTGGCTGGCGTACTGCGGTGCCTGTCCGGTGCCGGAGATGGCCAATGCGTTCCTGCGGTGCGGGATCCCGTTCCGGTCGGTGTCGGGATACCTCGACGACGAGCGCGCCTGGGCCAGGATCGCCCGCTGGATCAAGGCCGCCGGTGTGCGCGGGGTGTTGCGGCACGGGCGGCACGGGCTAATGGGCCACCTGTACCCCGGCATGCTCGACGTGTCGACCGACCTCACCCTGGTCACAGCCAACTTCGGCGGTCACATGGAGGTGCTCGAGTTCGACGACCTGCGGGTGCGTGTCGCGGCCGTCACCGACGAGGAGGTCGAGCAGCGGATGGGGCTCGCCCGCGAGGTCTTCCAGCTCGACGGGACCGTCCGGACCGAGGACTTCCGCTGGGGCGCCAAGGTCTCGCTCGGCCTCGACCAGCTGGTGGAGGACTTCGGCCTCGACAGCCTCGCCTACTACCACCGCGGACTCGAGGGCGAGCAGCACGAGCGCCTCGGAGCGGGCATGATCCTCGGCGCCTCCCTCCTCACCGCCCGCGGAGTCCCAGCGGTCGGCGAGTACGAGCTGCGGACGTCGTTGGCGATGCTGGTCGTCGACCGGCTCGGGGGCGGCGGCTCGTTCACCGAGCTACAGGCGCTGAACTTCGACGACGGCGTCGTCGAGATGGGCCACGACGGCCCCGCGCATCTGGCCATCAGCGACGGCCGACCGCTGCTGCGGGGGCTGGGCGTCTACCACGGCAAACGCGGCTGGGGTGTGTCGGTCGAGTTCGACGTGCGGCATGGCCCGGTGACGACCTTCGGGATCGCGCAGCAGCGCGACGGGTCCTATCGCTTCGTGGCGTCTACGGGCAACGTCGTCCCCGGCCCACTGCTCCAGATCGGCAACACCACCTCGCGAGTCGACTTCGGTTGCGACCCGGGCGAGTGGACCGACCAGTGGAGTGCCACCGGGATCTCGCATCACTGGGCGCTGGGTATCGGTGACCTGCTCCCGGAGCTGCGGGCCGCCGCAGACCTGCTCGGCACCGACCTGGTCGAGGTCGCCCCGTGACAACGGCTGACCCGCCCCAACCTCCACACCAACACATGAGCTCGAAAGAAGGTTCGCCGGTGGTCGACGCCAACGGAGTCAAGGACGTACTACGCGGCCAGCAGATCGAGCTGCCCTCGTGGGCGTTCGGCAACTCGGGCACGCGGTTCAAGGTGTTCGCTCAGAAGGGCGTGCCGCGCGACCCGTTCGAGAAGATCGCCGACGCCGCCCAGGTCCACGCCTATACGGGGGTGGCGCCGAGCATCGCGCTGCACATCCCGTGGGACGTCGTCGACGACTACGCCCTCCTCGGCGAGGCCGCGCGTGACCAGGGCATCCGCCTGGGCACCATCAACGCCAACGTGTTCCAGGACGACGACTACGTGCTGGGCAGCGTCACGAACCCCGACCCGCAGGTGCGGCGCAAGGCGCTGGACCACCTGTTCGCGTGCGTGGACGTGATGGACCAGACCGGGTCGCGGGACCTGAAGCTCTGGTTCTCCGACGGCACGAACTATCCCGGCCAGGACAGCATCCGGGCCCGTCAGGACCGGTTGGCCGAGGCGCTGTCGGCGGTGTACGGCCGGTTGGGCAGCGATCAGCGGCTGATCTTGGAGTACAAGCTGTTCGAGCCGGCGTTCTACACGATGGACGTGCCGGACTGGGGGACGTCGTACGCCCACTGCCTGACGTTGGGCGAGCGCGCGAAGGTATGCGTGGACACAGGCCATCATGCGCCGGGGACCAACATCGAGTTCATCGTGGCGTTCCTGATGCGCGCCGACAAGCTGGGGGCGTTCGACTTCAACTCGCGGTTCTATGCCGACGACGACTTGATCGTGGGTGCAGCCGACCCGTTCCAGCTGTTCCGGATCCTGTTCGAGGTGGTGACGGCCGGCGGGCTCGATTCCGAGACGCAGATCGCGTTCATGCTGGACCAGTGTCACAACATCGAGCCGAAGATCCCGGGTCAGATCCGGTCGGTGATGAATGTCCAGGAGGCGACCGCGAAGGCACTGCTGGTCGACACCGATGCGTTGTCGACCGCGCAGTCGGCCGGTGATGTGCTGGGTGCCCACGGCGTGTTGATGGACGCCTACAACACCGACGTGAGGCCGCTGCTGGCGGAGCTCCGGACCGAGCAGGGCCTCGACCCCGATCCGATGCGGGCCTATGCGGGGTCGGGGTATGCGGAGAAGATCGTGGCCGAGCGGGTCGGCGGCCAGCAGGCGGGATGGGGGGCATGAGTACCGTTTCTGAGCTGATCGAGCGGTCGAACCGGCTCGGCGCGGACCCGAAGAACACGAACTATGCCGGCGGCAACACGTCCGCGAAGGGCGCCGGCACCGATCCCGTGACCGGCTTGGACATCGAGCTGGTGTGGGTCAAGGGGTCGGGGGGTGACCTCGGAACGCTCACCGAGCCGGGGCTGGCGGTGCTGCGCCTGGACCGGCTCCGGTCCATGGTCGACGTGTATCCGGGCGTCGAGCGCGAGGACGAGATGGTGGCCGCGTTCGACTACTGCCTGCACGGCAAGGGTGGGGCGGCGCCGTCGATCGACACCGCCATGCACGGCCTGGTGGACTCCGCCCATGTCGACCACCTGCACCCCGACGCCGGTATCGCCGTCGCGACGGCAGCGGACGGCGAGGATCTGACAGCGAAGATCTTCGGCGACCAGGTGGTGTGGGTGCCGTGGCGGCGCCCCGGCTTCCAGCTTGGCTTGGACATCGCCGCGATCAAGGTGGCCAACCCCGACGCGGTCGGCTGCATCCTCGGCGGCCACGGCATCACTGCGTGGGGCGACACCAGCGCCGACTGTGAGCGCAACTCGCTGTGGATCATCGACACGGCCGCGGCGTACATCGCAGAGAACGGCAGACCCGAGCCCTTCGGCCCTGCGCTCACCGGATACGAGCCGCTCCCGACCGATCAGCGGCGCGCGAGGGCCGTCGCGCTGGCACCGGTCGTCCGGTCGATTGCCAGCATGGACAAGCCGCAGGTAGGGCACTTCACCGACGTCGAGGTCGTGCTGGAGTTCCTGAGCAGCGAGCGGCACCCGGAGCTGGCCGCACTGGGTACGAGCTGCCCGGACCACTTCCTGCGGACGAAGGTGAAGCCGCTGGTCCTCGACCTGCCGGCGACCGCAACCGTGGAGGAGTGCGTCGCCCGGCTGGGCGAGCTGCACGAGGCGTACCGGGCCGACTACCAGGCCTACTACGACCGGCACGCCACCGAGAACTCGCCGCCGATCCGGGGCGCGGACCCGCTGATCGTGCTGGTGCCGGGCGTGGGGATGTACAGCTTCGGCAAGGACAAGCAGACCGCTCGGGTCGCGGGCGAGTTCTACGTCAACGCGATCAACGTGATGCGCGGCGCTGAGGCGCTGTCGACGTACGCCCCGATCGACGAGGCGGAGAAGTTCCGGATCGAGTACTGGGCGCTGGAGGAGGCGAAGCTCCAGCGGATGCCGAAGCCGAAGCCGCTGGCGACCAGGATCGCGCTGGTCACCGGGGCGGCTTCGGGAATCGGCAAGGCGATCGCCGAACGGCTCGCCGCCGAGGGCGCCTGTGTGGTGGTCGCCGACCTGAGCCTGGAGAAGGCGCAGGCCGCGGCCGCCGGGATCGGCGTTAGCGACGTCGCCGTCGGCGTCCAGGTCGACGTCAGCGACGAGGCGCTCGTCCAGGCGGCCGTGGACGAGGCCGTGCTGGCCTTCGGCGGGCTGGACATCGTGGTCAACAACGCGGGTCTGTCCCTGTCGAAGTCGCTGCTCGAGACCACGGTCGCCGACTGGGACCTGCAGCACAACGTGATGGCCAAGGGCTCGTTCCTGATCTCACGGGCCGCAGCCAAGGTCCTGATCGACCAGAAGCTGGGCGGCGACATCGTCTACATCTGCTCCAAGAACGCCGTCTTCGCCGGGCCCAACAACATCGCGTACTCCGCGGTGAAGGCCGACCAGGCCCACCAGGTGCGCCTGCTCGCCGCCGAGCTGGGTGAGTACGGCGTCAAGGTCAACGGGATCAACCCCGACGGCGTCGTCCAGGGGTCCGGGATCTTCGCCGGCGGTTGGGGCGCCAAGCGAGCGGCCGTCTACGGGGTCGCCGAGGAGGACCTGGGGGCGTTCTACGCACAGCGGACCATCCTCAAGCGCGAGGTTCTCCCCGACCACGTCGCCAACGCCGTCTTCGTCCTGTGCGGCCCCGACATGACCCACACCACCGGACTCCACATCCCGGTCGACGCGGGCGTCGCCGCCGGATTCCTCCGGTAGTCCCGTGTCGAGCGTCGTCGCAGCCGTCGACCTCGGCGCGACCAGTGGGCGAGTGATACTGGGCCGGTTCGACGGGCCGTCCTTCGCGCTGTCCACCGTGCACCGCTTCGCCAACACGCCGGTCGAGACCTCCGACGGGCTGCACTGGAACATCCTGGAGCTGTACCGCAACGTGGTCCACGGGCTCGGCCTCGCGGTGCGCGAGGAACCCGGTCTGGCCAGCATCGGGATCGACTCCTGGGGCTGTGACTATGCGCTGATGCACGGCGGCCGGATGGTCGGCACGCCGTACCACTATCGGGACCGGCGATGCGAAGCCGGCGCCAGGACCGTCCATGGCACCGTGACCCCGCAGCAGCTCTACCCGCGCAACGGGCTGCAGTACCTGCCCTTCAACACCTTGTACCAGCTTGCGGCCGAGGACGACCTTCTCGCCAGTGCCGACGCCATGCTTCTCATCCCTGACCTGCTCGCCTACTGGCTGGGCGGATACCAGATCTGCGAGGCGACGAACGCGTCGACCACCGGTCTGGTCGACGTGCGCACGCGAGAGTGGGACACCGACCTGGCCGGGCGGCTCAACCTGCCGAGCCGGATCCTGCAGCCCTTGACCGAGCCGGGTACCAGCCTCGGCGGACTGCGTCCCGCCGTGGCGAAGGAGCTGAGCGCACCTGGCTCGCTGGCCCTGACCACAGTCGGGTCGCACGACACGGCCTCCGCAGTCGTCGCCATGCCGATGGACGCCGGCGACGCCGCCTACATCTCGTGCGGCACCTGGGGCCTGGTCGGTGTCGAGGTGGAGCAGCCGGTGCTGAGCGACGAAGCCCGGGGGGCCAGGTTCACCAACGAGCGCGGCGTCGACCAGCGGATCCGGTTCCTCCACAACGTGATGGGGCTGTGGCTGCTGAGTGAGGCGATCCGCCAGTGGGAGCGCGACGGCGACGCGATCGACCTGCCGGCCCTGGTTGCCCAGGCCGGCGACGTCGGCGAGCCGGTACCGGTCTTCGACGTGGACGACGCCCGCTTCATGGCCGCTGGGGACATGCCGAAGCGCGTCGCTGAGTACTGCCGCGACTTTGGCCTACCGACTCCGGACAGTCGACCGGCCATGGTCCGCTGCATCCTCGAGAGCCTGGCCGAGGCGTTCGCACGCAGCGTCGACCGGGCGGCTGAGCTGACGCGTCGCAGGGTCGATGTCATCCATATCGTCGGCGGCGGCTCGCAGAACCGGCTGCTCTGTCAGCTGACCGCCGACAGAAGTGGCAAGCCGGTGCTGGCCGGGCCCGTCGAGGCGACTGCCTTGGGCAACGTGCTGATCCAGGCCCGGGCGCTGGGGGAGATCCACGGGGACCTGGAGGCGCTGCGGCCGATGGTAGCCGCGATGAACGAGCCGGTGCGGTACCTGCCTCAACGAGCCGGCTGACCGCGTGCGGCGCCAACGCTGTCTTCTTCTCGGCGCTCCTGCTGGATCTGGTCGAGCGACTTGCCGCCGTTGGAGGGCGCGAAGAACCAGCCGATCAGGCCGCTGGTGAAGACGAACGCCGTCAGGATCCATGCCACGGTGTGGAAGCCCGCATGGTCTGTCAGCGTCGGCACGAACAGGCTCCAGATGCCAAGCGCGATCCGGACCACGGCGAAGATCAGCCCCTGGGCGGTGCTGCGCAGAAGCGTCGGGAAGAGCTCCCCGCTCCAGAGCTGGAAGAACGACTGCTGGCCCATCCCCTGCCCGATGCCGATCAGGAGGACATAGATCAACGCTACCGGCAAGGTGAGGTGGAAGACCGCGAGCAGCCGATTCCGACGACCTGGATCGCCGACGCGAAGCCGAGGAGGTACTTCTGGTTGGCCGTGTCCACGAGCCGCATGAAGACGAAGGCGATCGAGAGCATGGACAACACGAAGATGGCGCACTGGAGGGCGACACTGGTGGCCTGGCTCTGGGAGCCGACGGTGCTCAAGATGTAGGGCAGGAAGAAGCCGTTGGTCCCGGCAAACAGGTTCCAGAACCCGTACATCCCCATCAGGAACAGCAGCGCGCCGATGTTGCGGCGGCTCAGCAGCTGGCTGACGCCAGCGCCGCCCGCCGCGGCCGCCCCGCCCTGAGGCTGCTGCGCCTTCTCCCATACCGACGACTCCGCCATCCCGCGGCGCATCGCCCAGAGCACCAGAGCACCGCACGATCGAGATGCCGCCTGGCCCCTCATCGGGTCCGGCAATGCTCCGGAGGGACAGCGATGACCTACGCGTCCGCAGATCATGAGTCGACGGCACTCGAGCCGGGACGGGTGCCGGTCCTGGACGACGCGTCGGCGCGCGCGGTTGCTCTGGAGCTGGGCGCCGTCTTCGCGCTCGGCGCGGCCGAACGCGACCGTAGCCGGGTGGTTCCCGACCAGCAGGTCCGTGAGCTCGTCCGCACTGGTCTGTTGGCGGTCACGGTTCCGGCCGAGTACGGCGGTGCCGACGTCTCGCCCGAGACGGTCGCGGAGGTCTTCCGTGTGATCGCCCGGGCCGACCCCAACATCGCCCAGATCCAGCACGGTCACTTCGTGAACGCCCATCTGTTGCGGGTGGCCGGTAACCCGGAGCAGAAGCGGTTCTTCTTCGGCGAGATCCTGTCCGGTGCCGTGCTGGGGACGGCGCAGACGGATCTCTATCCGCACCAGGCCGCCCGGGCTCGGTGGCCCAGCCGGCCGCGGTGCCTACCCGGCTCACCCGCGACGAGCCCGGTGTCTTCCGGCTGAACGGGACCAAGGGCCACGCGACGGGCGCGCTCTTCTCCCGGTGGCTGCCGACGCTGGCCAGGCTGGACGACGGCACACCCGAAGGCGGCGAGGAGCTGGTTGCCTTCGTACCGAGGTCTGCCGACGGAGTGGTCGTCACCGACGACTCCGACGACATCGGGCAGCGCACCGCTGCCAGCGGCACAGTGGAGTTCTTCGACGTCCGCATCCCCTCGGAGCACATCCTGCGGCGTGGCAAAGCACTCGTCGGCACCCATGCCGTCGGGTCGTTCGCGCAGCTGCTGCACGCGGCCATCGAGGTCGGTATCGCCGGCGCCGTCCTCGCAGAGACTGCCGAGTTCGTGCGCACGTCGGCTCGCGCGGTCCACGAGGCGCATCGTCCAGCGTGCGCATGACGATCCCTTGCTGGTCCAGCGTTTCGGAGAGCTGACAGTCGAGGTGGTAGCCGCCGAAGCCGCTCTGCTGGTGGCGTCGGGAGCGGTGACGGAGTCGATGCTGAACCCGTCGGAGTGGTCGGCCGCCGAGGCGGCCGTCGCCGTCGCGACCGTGAAGGTGCTGGCCGAGCGGGCCGCGCTTGCGGTGACGAGTGGAGCATTCGAGCTCGGGGGCCCGGCCGCGGCGGCGAGGTCGATGAACCTGGACCGACACTGGCGCAACACGCGCACCCACTCCCTCGAGGACCCGATCCGCTGGAAGTACCACCACTTGGGTCGGTTCACCCTGCTGGGCGTCAGCCCGCCGCGATACCGGCAGGTCTGACGCCCGCTGTCGACGGGCTCGCGGACCCGACCCCCGCGGCCGCGGCCCCGTCGTCGTTCGCCGACTCCGACCCAGGGACGGCGCTCGGCCCGCACCGAAGACACCCCGGGGGGCGCCAGCTTCGGCCTGCTGTGACAGGCCTGTAACCAGAGTCGACTTGCGCCAGTGCGAGAATGAGGTAAGCCTTACCTTGCACACGGATCGTCGATAGGAGTTGCTGTGGGTCTGCCAACGACGTTGTTGCTCGGGTTCATCGCCGGGGTGACGATCGTGCTGGGACTGCCTGTCGGGCGGTTGCGTCGCCCGGCACCGCGGTTGCGGGTCTTCCTGAACGCTACGGCCGTCGGCGTGCTGCTGTTCTTGTTCTGGGATGTCACCACTGCCGCCTGGGAGCCGATCGACTCGGCGCTGTCGGCGCTGCACGCGGGTAGCGGTGGTTTCGCCCCCGTCGCGGGCTACGGGGCACTGTTCGTAGGCGGCCTCTCGGTGGGGTTGCTCAGCCTGGTCGGCTATGACCGCTACATGGCCCACGCGAAACCCGCCATGCCAGCGGCCGGCATCGGCCCAGGCGCGATGGCGGTCACTGACCGCAACGCGCGACGAGCAGGGATCAGCAGCTGGTCGGCTGCCCGCCGGCTGTCGTTGCTCATCGCCATCGGCATCGGCCTGCACAACTTCGCCGAGGGCCTCGCCATCGGGCAGGCCGCCGCAAGCGGCGAGATCGCCTTCGCGACGGTCCTGGTCATCGGTTTCGCCCTCCACAACGCAACAGAGGGGTTCGGCATCGTCGCCCCCCTCGCTGCGGACGTCGATATCGACGGGGTCGCGACCCGGCCGGGGTGGGGCTTCCTGCTGGCCATGGCCACCATCGGCGGCGGCCCGACCTTCGTGGGCACCGCCGTCGGTCACAGTTTCTCCTCTGAGCCCGTCAGTGTGGTCTTCCTCACGCTGGCCGCCGGTTCGATCGTGTATGTCATCGCCCAGCTGCTCGGCGTCGCCGCCAGGGCAAGGCGGAGCGACCTCGTCGCCTACGGACTGCTGCTCGGGCTGCTCGCTGGCTTCATCACCGACGCCATCGTGTCCGCCGGTGGTGCCTGAGTCAGGTCGCGGGCCGGTGAGCCAGGAGCAGGTCGTTGGCCGCAGTTGACAGTCGCGAGCTGGTCGCGATCTTCGTCGGTGGGGCCGCAGGGACACTGCTGCGAGCAGCGCTGGCCGAAACCCTCGTGTCCGACCCGTCCCGCTGGCCCTGGGCCACCTTCGGGGTCAACATCGCCGGAGCATTCCTCCTGGGCTACGTCGCCACCCGCCTCCAGGAGAGGCTGCCGGTATCGAGCTATCGCCGTCCCCTGCTCGGCACCGGTCTCTGCGGCGGACTGACGACGTTCTCCACGATGCAGGTCGAGATCGTCAAGATGCTCGGCGGAGGTCACGTCGCACTCGCCGTCGGCTATGCCGCGGCCAGTATCGTCGCCGGTCTGGTCGCGGTTCATGTCGCCACGGCGTTGGTACGACGCGTCCGGACCTACGTATGACTACCCTGCTCTGGCTCGGTGTCGGCCTGATCGGGGGGACGGGGGCCGTTCTGCGCTTCGTCGTCGACCAGTGGGTGCAGCGACGGACCCCGCATGTCTTCCCCTACGGCACGCTTGCGGTCAACGTCTCCGGCGCCGCCGTGCTCGGCTTCGTCAGTGGGCTCGCGCTCGCGTCCGACGCCACCCTGCTCGCGGGGACGGCCCTCGTGGGCTCGTACACCACCTTCTCCACCTGGATGCTGGAGACTCAACGCCTCAGCGAGGAGCGCCAGCTCACCGGCGCCGCCAGCAACCTCGTCGTCAGCCTGGTCCTGGGCGTGGCGGCGGCAGCCCTCGGGCGCCTGATCGGGGGGGCACTGTGAAGGGCGAGTACCTCAAGCTCACCGCATACTTCGGGGAGCGGCAGCGCGCGGGTGGCCGACTCTATGCCGACGCGCTCCTCGACCTGTTCGGGGACCATGAGCTGGTCACCAGCATCCTGCTCCGGGGGATGGCCGGGTTCGGTCTACGTCACCACCTGCGCACCGACCAGTCGCTGTCGATGTCGCAGGACCCACCGCTGGTCGCCATCGGGGTCGACACAGCCGACCGGATCCAGGACCTGCTGGGCGACCTGACCCGGCTGGGTGGCCGCGGCCTGTTCACACTCGAGCGGGCCAGGCTCGCCTCCGACGCCATCGCCAACCTGGCTCTGCCGACGGAGCACGGCGCGGCCACCAAGCTGACGATCTACCTGGGCCGCCAACAGAAGGCACACCGGGTTCCCGCATTCGTCGCCGTGTGCGGGCTGCTCCACCGCTCCGGTATCGCCGGCGCCTCGGTACTCGTGGGCGTCGACGGCACCGCCCGCGGTCAGCGCCAGCGGGCCCAGTTCTTCGGCGGCAACAACGACGTTCCGGCCATGGTCATCGCGGTGGCGACGGGGGAGCGGGTCTTGGCGGTTCTCCCGCAGCTCGCGGCCTTGCTGGAGCGGCCGCTCATCACCGTTGAGCGGGTACGTGTCTGCAAGCGCGACGGGGAGCTGCTCGCGCGGCCGCATCTGTTGCCCGCCGCCGACGACCAGGGGCTCGGGATCTGGCAGAAGCTGATGGTGCACACTTCGGAGGCGGCCCTGTACCACGGGGAGCCGGTCCACCGTGCCCTGGTCAGGCGGCTCAGGCAGTCGCCGGACGCTCGCGGGGCGACCGCGCTGCGGGGCACCTGGGGTTTCCACGGTGCGCACGCACCCCACGGCGACAAGCTGGTGCAGCTGGGACGACGCGTCCCGGTCGTCACCATCGTCATCGACACGCCGGACCGGGTTGCTCGGTGCTTCGACGTCGTGGACGAGCTCACTCGGCAACGGGGCCTGGTCACGAGCGAGATGGTTCCCGCCGTCCTGACAGTCGGGGAGGACCTCCGCGCCGGAGGGTTCCGGCTTGCGCAGCACGAGTTCTGACGTAGCGCGCCGCGGAAGACCCTGGTCACCGTCCGTGCGCGTGGCCCGGTTGACTGACGGCAGAGCCGGGATAAGATATCGGTGAGTAGCCGAACGATCACTCACCGCGCGGACGGCGCGAGGTGATCAAACGACAGGCCTCGCCCACCTGAGGCCGTTCAGCTGATGTGGATGGGTACGCGTGGACAGAGAAGACGAGGTTGCCTCCCTCCTGAGCGAGTTCGCGCGGACATTGCTCACGGAGTTCT
Organism: Propionibacteriales bacterium; assembly: GCA_038239485.1. GTDB lineage: Bacteria > Actinomycetota > Actinomycetes > Propionibacteriales > Nocardioidaceae > DASQEH01. Next base: position 8,344 of record JBBSET010000008.1, on the reverse strand, counting down.
CCATCCAAGACATCCTCGACCACCTGGTCACCCGGATCGTCAAGGCGCTCCCTGTCACCGCGGTCGGCGTCACTCTCATCTCACCGGGTACCGCTCCGCGATACATCGCCGCCTCCGACGACTCTGCCCTGCGCTACGAGCAGCTTCAGACCGAGCTCGGCGAGGGCCCTTGCCTGCTGGCGTACGAGTCGGGTGATGCCGTGGAGTGTCCCGACCTGAGATTCGAAGACCGGTTCCCCAGCTTCACGCTCGCGGCGCTGGACGCCGGACTGGCTGCCGCCTTCACCTGCCCGCTGCGGCATGGAGAGGGCCGGCTGGGTGCCCTGGACCTCTACCGTGACTCTCCCGGTCCCCTTGACCCGCGTGAGATGGCCGCCGCGCAGACCCTGGCCGACGTGGCGGCGGCCTACATCCTCAACGCCGAGGCGCGCGAGGAGGCGCGCCTCACCTCCGACCGGTTCCGTGAGAGCGCTCTTCACGACGCCCTCACGGGGCTCCCGAACCGGCTGCTGCTACAGCAGCGGCTGGAGCATGCCGCGCTGCGGGCGCAACGCTCGCACACGAACGCGGCCGTCCTGTTCGCCGACCTCGACGACTTCAAGCAGATCAACGACACCTATGGCCACCAGGTCGGTGACGACCTGCTGGTCGCTATCGCGGAGCGGCTGTCGCACCTGGTCCGCCCCGGGGACACGCTGGCGCGTCTGAGCGGCGACGAGTTCGTGATCTTGTGTGAAGACCTCCAGAACCCGGTCGACATCGAAGGTCTCGCGGCTCGGATCGACATCTCGATGGCCCAGCCCTTCTTGTTGGAGGGGCTCGAGCTCAGCGTCACCGCCAGTGTCGGCATGGCCTACGCGGGCCCGGGTGAGGCGATCACGAACCAGCTGATCGTCAACGCCGACATTGCGATGTACGAAGCCAAGCACAAGGCCGGTGCCGCCCGTCAGATGCTCGACCTGCGAGACGCGCGACGAAGCCTCGACGATAACCGGCTGAGCCATGACCTCGAGGACGCGTTCGCCAACGACCAGCTGAGCATCGCCTACCAGCCGATCGTGCGGACCTCCGACGGTCTTCTCACGGGGGCCGAGGCGCTGCTGCGATGGACCCATCCGACGAGAGGACCGATAGCGTCGGCAGACCTGGTCTCGCTCGCCGAGGCGAACGGGATGATCAGCCCGATCGGCGCGTGGGTCCTCGAGGCGAGCTGCGGGCTGTGCACCGAGTGGCGGCGAGCACGTCCCGGCCACCCGATGACCGTCTCCGTGAACGTGTCGGCGCACCAGCTGATGGGCCCGCACTTCTGCGACACTGTCGGGTCTATCCTGCAGCGGACCGGGATGGACCCGGGCGGCGTGATTCTCGAAGTGACCGAGGGGGTATTCCTCCAGGACGGCGAGCGCGCGCGAGCCACCATGACGGACCTCAAAGGCCTGGGCGTGCTGCTGGCCCTGGACGACTTCGGCACCGGCTACTCCTCGCTCAGCTACCTGCACCAGTTCCCGGTCGACATCATCAAGATCGACCGCGGGTTCCTCGCCAAGATAACCCTCGACCCGGCCGCTGCCGCGATCGTCGCCGCGGTCACGGACCTTGCACATGCCCTCGGGCTGCAGGTCGTCGCTGAGGGGATCGAGACCCGCCAGCAGCTGGAACAGATCCTGGCGTTGGGCTGCGAGTCGGCACAGGGCTACCTGTTCTCCAGACCGATGCCTGCCGACAGTCTGGGGAGCCTGCTCGAGGCCAGCTCCGACGATGACGTCTTCCTGCCGGTCTAGCCGAGAGTGCCGAGCGGCCCCACCACTCCCAGGTCGTGGGCGACCTCGGCAGCCAGCCCTTCCACGACGGCAGTGCACTCTCCGAGGACACGGTCACCCTCTCCACCAACACGGTCGCGTTGGGTCCATAGCCGAGCTATAGGTCGCTTTCGGAGGTTTGGTACCTCAGCCACTCCGCGGCGTCGCGCTCAGCGCCGTCTGCAACGATCTCGAACCGGTCCCGGCCGTGCGCCTTGGCGGCATAGAGCGCCCCCTCAGCGGTACGGATCGCCGTGTCCAGATCGCCGTCCTCGATGCGCGCGACGCCTGCGCTGAAGGTCACTGGCAGCGGCCTCTCGCCGTTCCACTTCAGCCGCATCTGCTCCAGCACGATCAGAGCCGAGTGGGGCTCCGTGTCGGGGAGCACCAGGAGCACCTCGGCGCCACGGAGCCGAAAGACCAGGTCGGTCGAGCGGAGCCGCTGGCGCACCATCCGGGAGAACGCGACAAGCAGACGGTCGCCGGTCTCGCGCCCGTACTTCTGGTTCACCGCCGCGAAGCGGTCGAGATCGACCATCGCGATGGTGTCGGCCTTGATCAGCTTTGGCAGGTCGCCCAGTCGCCGCCGGTTGCCGAGCCCCGTCAACGCGTCGGTGTCGCGGTGCTCGCTCATCCGATACGTGGACTCCGACAGGCTCAATGCCCTGAGGGCGTCATCCACCAGTGCGGGCAGCACCCGTTCGATGGTGCGGCGGGCCCGGCTGCCCGCGGGCGCCGTCGGCAACAGGGCAGCGGCATGCCCGAGGTTGATGTCGATCGGGATCGCGGTCCCGGTGTCCTGTTCGGCCGGTATGCACGAGCCGCCGAGCTGCGCCACGGCGCGCATCAGCGTGCCCACAGCCTGCTCCGTCGAGCTGATCCTGAGCAGGGCCCGGGTGCTCTCGAGCAGGACCTGGGCGACGTCGACGCTCTGTTCGCCGCCGGCGATCGTGTGCCGGCCGAGGTGCACCTTCGTGTGCTGATGGCAGAGGTCGGTGACCGAGCCGCCGGGGTCCGCGGGGAGATCCGCGAGCGCGTAGCCACACAGCAGGTCCAGCGTGGTCTGCTCACCCAGCTCGTTCCAGAGCCATTCGAGCTGGAGGCCGCCGAGAATGTTGCCGTCCTTCCGTAGCTGGTTACCGAGCTCCTCGTAGACGTGCGGGCCGCCGCCGGTGGTCACGTGCGCGCGGACCTGTCCGCCCACGCTCTGCTGGAACAGCTCGGGGTCGGGCACCCCGTTGCGCATGAACTGCATGAGCATCCGGTGCGACTCGACACCGACGAAGCGACCCTCACGCTCTGCCCGGCCGAGCCAGCTGCGAGGCAGATCCGCATGGAGGGCCGCCAAGTGCTCGGCCGACGCGATCACGAGGGCGTGACCTCCGTCGGCGAGGCCAGCAGCAACGTAGGCCGTCAGGTCCCTGACCAGCCGGCTGTCGTCGCCGTAGAACAGCACCTCATGCTGAGCCGGTCGGTGCGCGGCATCGGTTCGGGGCTGCGGTGCCGGGCCGGTCTCCTTGGCGACCGTGCTCCGTGAGGGGGCCGGGTTCAGCAACCACCGGTGCGACTTGGTCAGCAGGCCCGTCATCTCGTCGGCAGGCAGCGGGCGGTCGAGGTAGTAGCCCTGCGCGCGTTGGCATCTCATTCCCATCAGCGCCGACAGCTGCCCGTAGTCCTCGATGCCCTCTGCCGTCACCGACAGCCCGAGCGCCTCAGCCATCGACATGATCGCGGTCACGAGAGCGGTGTCATGAGGGTTGGTTCCGAGTCCGCGGACGAACGACTGGTCGATCTTGATCGCGTCGAACGGGTACCGGCTGAGATAGCTCAGCGACGAGTACCCGGTGCCGAAGTCGTCCAGGGAGAGCTGGACTCCCAGGTCCTTCAGGCCGGCGAGCATGGCGTCGATGTCGTCGACGTCCTGGCCGAAGACGCTCTCCGTGATCTCGAGGTACAGAGTCTCCGGTGGGATTTCGCTGCGCCTGAGAACCCCTTCGACCAGGTCCACGATGTTGACGGCCTGCAGTTGGCGTACCGACAGGTTCACAGCCACCGTCATCGAAGGGTCCGACCGCTGCCAGTGGCGGAGGTGTCCGCAGGCCTGCTCGAGGACCCAGGCCCCGATCGGCACGATGAGGCCGGTCTCCTCGGCCAGCGGGATGAACTCCGCCGGGCTGATCGCCCCGCGGTCCGGGTCCTCCCATCGCAGCAGTGCCTCGGCGCTGACCATCATCCCCGTGGCCAGGTCGATGACGGGCTGGTAGTACACGATGAGCTGCTCGCGGTCCAGCGCGTGCCGGAGGTCAGCTGTAATGGCAAGGCGTTCCTCGGCCTTGGCCCGCAGCGCTTGGTTGAAGTGCTCGACCCGGTTGCGACCCAGGCTCTTGGCTCGACGCATCGCGTCGCCGGACCCACGAAGCAGGCTCAGGGAGGTCGACCCCTCGTCGGCCATCGCGACCCCGAGACTCGCGGTGACGTCGACGAACTCATCGGCAAGGGTGAACGGCCGGCGGATGGCTGCGAGCACCCGCTCGGCTGTCCGGCCCGTGGTCTCCGGTGACGCGTCCAGGCAGAGGATGACGAACTCATCACCGCCGAACCGGGCAACGGTGTCGCTGGCCCGGATCGTCGACGTGATCCGGCCGGCGACCTCGCGAAGCAGACTGTCGCCCGAGCCGGGCCCGAAGCCGTCGTTCACATGTTTGAAATGGTCGATGTTGAGGAAGATCACGCCCAGCTGCGAGTGACGCTGCCTGGTCCCGGCGAGGCTCTGCGCCAGCCGGTCGGTCAGCAGGGCACCGTTCGGCAGGCCGGTCAGGGTGTCCTGCAGCGCCCGCCGGGCGAGCTCGCCCTCCATCTGCTTGTGTTCGGTGATGTCCTGGAACTGGGCGAGGTAGTAGTGGGGCTCACCAGCATCGTCTCGGACGAGGCTCAGGTTGAGCAGCGCCCACACCAGGCTGCCGTCGGGCCGCAGATACCGCCGCTCGTCGGTGTAGGAGTCCTCGGTAGCAGCCATCCGTGCTCGGACGGCCGGGCCCCGGTCGGCGTCCTCGGCGGTTCGGTACGCATCCCAGTTGTGTCCCACCAGCTCGTCACCCGGTCGCCCGAGGATCGCACCCAGGGCGGCATTGACCCGTATGGGTATACCGTCCAGGCCGAGAATGGCGGCACCGATGCCGGCCTGCTCGAAGCCCGCTTCGAAGCGCGCTTCGGCGTCGCGCCGGTGTCGTGCGTCCGCGAGCTGCGCAGTGGTGTCCTGGAGCGTCCCCGCCAACTTCACGAGTTCGCCGTCAACTATCTCCGCGACCGCTAGATGGCGCACCCACCGGACTTCGGAGTCTGGCCGGACGATGCGGAATGTGATGTCGAGGGGTTCGCCCGTCAGTTCGGTGTGTACCAGCGCTGTGACGAACAGATCTCGGTCGTCAGGATGCACACGAGCGATGACGCCTTCCCGCGTGAGTGTTTCGGAGGGTTCCAGCCCGTAGATGCGGTAGAGCTCGTCGGACCAGGTGATCGTGTCGTTGACGAGCTCGACCTCGAAGCTGCCGATCTCGGCGATCCGCTGGGCCTCCTCCAGCCGCTGCTGGCTGGCGAGCAGCCGCTTCTCGGACGCCAGGCGCTCGGTGATGTCCTGAACGATCATCGAGACCCCGACGATCGCGCCCTGACTGTCGAACGACGCTGACGCAGTGACCAGCACGTCAACCAGGTGACCGTCCTTGCACAGCATGCTCGTCTCGATGCGCTCGGTCGGCCCACCCGCATTCAAGCGCTCGCACATCTGCCCCCGTTCGACCATCAGGCGGGGGGGTGTGAGGACGGCGATCGGCCGGTCGAGCATCTCCTCGGCGCAGTACCCGAACAGTGCCTCGGCCGCCTTGTTCCACGTCCGCGTCATACCGTCCACCGTGGTACTGAAGATCGCATCGCCGGAGTCCTCGACGATCGTCGCGAGCCGGCGCCTGACCTCTTCGGCGTCGACTCTGTCGGAGACGTCGACGACGATGAGAGCGATGCCGACGATCTTCGTCCCGACGCAGACGGGGTAGAAGCTCGACAGCCACTGATGAGGCCGACCCGGGTCAGCGGCTGACGGACCCTCGACGGCGATGTCACGGACCGGCAGCCCACTGTCGAGGACTCCCTGATACAGCGGCTCCAACTGCGGCCAGATCTCTGGCGCGAGGTCGGAGATGGTTCTGCCGATCTGTTCAGCGACGGTGGCGCCGTTGACTGCTGCCAACGTTTCGTTGATCTGAAGCATTCGGAAGTCTCGGTCGACGAAGCCGAATCCAATGGGAGAGTTGGCTTGCAGGGTTGTGAGCAATGCGGCCGTCTGTTCGGCCGGCAGGTCGGGCATCACGTCCTCGTGCGGCGGCTTCGTCCAGCCGGATGACCTTGCGCGCTCATGGTTGGTGAGTCCGTTCGGTGCGATGAGTGAGTGGGGTGGGCGGCAGCCAGACCGGGTCACGCCGAGTGGTGGACAATAGGACTGCAACTACCCAAAGTATGCCTTATCTCACTCAGCGTTGCGACCGAACCTGCTATCCGCGGTGCCCGCAGGGGGAGATCTGCGTCAGGGCCGGTGTGGAGTCAGCCCCCGGGGCGCCTCTGCGTCGACGAGTTCGTGCCAGCGCTTCGAGCGTCGTGAAGCGATAACTACTTAGGGTAGTGTGAATTTGGTTACATCCTTCGATGACTGGGCCCAAGCCCGCCGCGGAGGTCGAGGAGGTCACATGAGTTCCATGACCGTGTTTGCGGGGATGAGTGATCCGGCGACTTATGTGCATGTCGGTTGGGTGTCGATTTCGGTGCCGAATCTGATCGTGATCGTGGTGATGGTTGTCTTGTTCGGGTTGGCGATCGTGGTCCCGTTCCCGAGGGATCGGGGTCGGCGATGACGACCGAGACCCGCCCCCCGGAGGAGGCGGGGTCAGCGATGACGACGGAGACGCGCCCCGCGGGGGTGGGCGAGGCGACTGACGGCATGTGGACGTCGCGTCTGCGCCGCGTGTGGTTGGCGAAGCTCCCACCGGATAAGTTGCTGCCTGATGGTCAGCCGGCGTATGTGGCGTCGTGGATCTATGTCTTCGGGGTCTTGTCTATCGCGGCCTTCGTGGTGATCTTGGCAACCGGGCTGGTACTCGCCTTCGGGGGACCGTCGTGGTATCACAGTTCGTCGGTGGGGCATTTGACCAACAGCCTCCACTTCTGGGGCACCCAGCTGTTCATGATGTTCATGGTGATCCACATGTGGGGGAAGTTCTGGATGGCCGCCTGGCGTGGACGCCGGGCGTTGACGTGGGTCACCGGCGTGATCGCGTTCGTGGCCTCGATCGGTACGGCGTTCACCGGCTATCTGTCCCAGAGCAACTTCGACTCGCAGTGGATCTCCTTCGAGGCCAAGGACGGGCTCAACACCGTCGGTGTCGGTGCTTTCTTCAATGTCACCAACTACGGGCAGATGCTCCTCATCCATGCCTGCCTGATGCCCCTCGTCGTCGGGTTCGTGGTCGTGTGGCACGTGCTGCTCGTTCGCAGGCGTGGCGTTGTCCCACCCCTCGAGGCCGTTCCCAACGAGGTCCGCGACCGTGTCAGCGCGACCGATGAGGCCCGGCCGTGAGCGTCCGAACCGCCACCCGCGACGACGTTGCAGCCCAGGAGTGGACAGGCCCGTCGCGTCGCTATGACATCGTCAAGGAGGGTGTCATCGCCCTCGTCGTGGTGGCTGTCCTGACCGCCGGGCTGGCTGTGCTGTTCGGCTCTACCGACGAACCGTCGCTCACCTTCAAAGGATGGGCGACCAGCGCACCGCAGAACTTCTACGCGACCGCTGTGGCCGAACTCGCCGGCACCAGTGGCTCCGCGGGGTACGGCCCGCCGTACAACTCTGCGGCGAAGGGGGTCGCGGTCGGACCGCTCAACCCCCAGCAATGGTTCGGCGTCACCCACCCGGTCGACCCGCCGAACGACTTCGTCATCTCGCCCCTACGCGCCCAGCAGGCCCCCCCATCCGCCGGGGCGGCCCTCAAGGCCTGGGATGGCGCCACGTCGGCGCAGCAGACAGCATGGGCCACGAACTACGACACCGCGATCACAACAGCCAAGGGAGACCTGACGCACGTCGCGCACGGCACGTACGGGCCGGTGCCCGCCCTCGCGCAGGCCCTCACGGACATGGCCGCAGCGGGATCGCTCGACGGGGTCGTGATGGCGCAGGGCAATTTCTACCAGACCGACAACACCAAACAGATCCTGTTCATGGGCGACGGTTCCTACCTCGACGACGCCGCGACACAGGCCAACCTGCAAGGCAACACCTGGGGCATGATGAACGAGACCGGAAGCTACCCCGGTCAGGCCTGGCTGTGGTTGTACTCCGTGTGGTACCAGATCCCGCAGACCAACTCCGACGGAACCTGGCTCACCGATCACGCAGACCCGGTCATCTTCTACCTGATGATGATCCTGACCCTCCTCCTCCTCCTCGTGCCCTTCATCCCCGGGCTGCGCTCGATACCGAAATGGATACCCGTCCACCG
>JBBSET010000007.1:0-81970 GCA_038239485.1 Propionibacteriales bacterium | reverse complement strand
CGCGACGGGTGCCGGGTGCCGCTGCCCTGGACCGTCTCCGGGCCGTCGTACGGCTTCGGGTCCGGGCCGGCCCACCTGCCTCAGCCCGCGTGGTTCAGCGCCTACTCGGTGGAGGCCGAGCAGGCCGACCCGGACTCGACCCTGCACCTCTACCGCAACGCGCTGAGGTTGCGCGCGATGCTCTCGACCGACGAGTCCCTGACGTGGGTGGCGGGAGCAGGTCCGCGAGTGCTGCACTTCTCTCGGCCGGCCAGCTGGAGCTCGGTGACGAACCTCGGACCGGACCCCGTCGCAGTGACCGGGACCGTGGTACTCGCAAGCGGCCCGCTTGCCGACGGCATGCTGGCGTCGGACACCACCGTATGGCTGGTCGAGACCGCGAACTAGGCGAGGCCTCGGCCTTGGCGGCTGAGCAGATGGTCGTCCGTGAGACGGGAAGGACCCTCGTCGGGGTTGCGCCGCGCGATGTCATTCCCGCCATCTCCATGGACGAAGGACGGGCCGAGCTGATCGACCAGGTTAGCAGCTGGCCTAGGCGGTCCGACGCACCTGTGCCAGCCTCAGGGCCGCGTGCAGCACCCCGGCCGCCTTCAGCCGCCGGTGGCCGGAGCCATGAGGGGGGTCATGCCTCCCATGGTGCGAGGCGGACCGGACACGGGAGAACGTCCGGTGAGTGCTTTCACGTCGGCGAGGAACCGGTGGCTGGCTCCAAGCAGGGGCAGGGCGTGGGAGTCTCGTGTCACGCGGATGCCCGGGCACGAGGCGATCTCGACCGTCCATCGGTGGCCGTCGGCGGTGAACGACATCGTGATGTCGTCGGCACCGCTGGCGAGTGGGCAGGCGACCATCCCGCCGGGGACGACGGAGAGCGCGTTGAGGTCTCTGGCCAGGGTGCTGGCGGCAGAGCCGGTCAGGACCTTCTGTGCCGGCGTGCCACCAGCTGCCAGCCGCCATGACACGACAGCCTGGCTGAGGTCCGCCGGCACCCGCTCGGCCTTCGTGCCGGCATGGCCGTGCGACCCCGACCCCGACCCCGACCCCGAAGTGCTGGCCGGGGGGTCGTTGGCGGCCGAGGACTCCGACGACGGCGTTGCGCTTCCGCAGGCAGACGTGGCAAGTGGCAGTGCCGCGGCGGCGACGATCAGTCCGATGCGCTTCATGCCTGCTTCGACGCGCGCACCGCCTCCCCGGTTCCGTGTCGACAACATTCGTGTCAACGGCGACTCTTTCGACCGACTCCCTGTCGACGGCCGCTCGTCAGTGCATCGCCACCGGCGGCAGCACCTCGGCTGCGTCCGTCGCCTTCGCGGCCTGCTTGCGGGGCAGCATCAGCGCCGGGACGAGGGTCAGCACGACGAGCAGCCACGCCACCCAGTAGGTCTTGGCGAAGGCGTCGCCTGCCCCGGCGTCGTTGACGACGTGGCCGGCAGCGTTGAGAGAGCCCTTGAGATGGTTGGTGAGCAGGACCGACATCACGGCCACGCCGACCGAGCTGGCGATCTGCTGGCTGATGTTCAACAGCGTGGACCCCCGAGCCACCTGGACGGGTCGCAGCGTCTTCAGCGCGGCAGTGAAGAGCGGCATCATGGTGGCGCCCATCCCCAGCCCCATGACCACCAGTTCCACGATGAGCAGCGGGTAGGAGGTGTCGGACGTGACCTGGGTGAGCCCGAACATCCCGACCAGGATCAGCACCAGGCCGACCGGCACGATCCGTCCGACGGGGATCCGGTCGCTGAGCGCGCCGGCGATGGGCATGGTCAGCATCGCTCCGATGCCCTGGGGGGCGACAAGCAGCCCGGCCTGCAAGGTCGTCTCGCCGCGCACCTGCTGGAAGTAGGTGGGAACCAGCAGCAACCCTCCGAAGAAGGCGGCCGCGAAGAGGAACATCGTGATGATGGAGACGGTCAGCTCGCGGTTCTCGAAGAGTCGCAGGTCGAGGAGCGGGTGCTGTGGCCGGAAGGAGTGCTGGACGAAGGCGAGGATCAGGACGGTCCCGATCAGCGCCGACACCCAGACCCGAGGCGCCGTCACGGTGCCCTCGCCGGGTATCGACGAGACGCCGAACAGGAAGAGCGCGAGACCGGGCGACATCAGCAGCATGCCGATGAAGTCGAACGACTCAGACGGCTCCGGAGAGTCCTTCGGCAAGACCATGAAGGAGTACGCAAAGGCCACGATGCCGATCGGCACGTTGATCAGGAAGATCCAGTGCCAGCTGGCCACCTGGATAAGCCAGCCTCCGAGGATGGGGCCGAGAATCGGGCCCAGCAGCATCGGCACGCCCAGGATGGCCATCAGCCGTCCCATCCGGTGCGGACCGGCGGCCCTTGTCATGATGGTCATCCCGACCGGCATCAGCATGCCACCGCCCAGCCCCTGCAGCGCCCGGAAGAAGATCAGGACGTTGATGCTTCCGGCGGTGGCGCACAGTGTCGAGCCCGCGGTGAAAAGGACGACCGCGAGCATGTACAACCGCTTGGTGCCGAACCGATCACCGGCCCAGCCGCTCAGGGGGATCACCGTCGCCAGCGCCAAGGTATAGGCCGTCACCGTCCAGGCCACGTGTGCGTACGACACCGTGTTGCCCGGCGTACTGAAGACCGTGGAGAAGGTCGGGAGTGCCACGTTGACGACGGTGATGTCGAGGATCGACATGATGGCGCCCAGCACGACGACTCCGGCGATCTTCAGGACGGCTCCGTCGATGGCGTCCGGTAGCTCGGTCTCGCTTGTCGTAGCCATGGCGTTCAGCTCCTGCTCAGATGTCCTACTGGCTGCCTGCCCCCTTTTGGACTCGGCTGGGGATGCGAACTCATCGATCGACCGCAGGCGACAACGTCCACCCTAAGACGTTCTCCGATCGCGACGCACCCTTGTTTTCCTCGTCGGTGCGACGCTCGGGTGCGGGCCGGTGGTTGCGCGCGCTCGCGGGGGGAACCCGGTAGTTTAAAGGTGTCAATAGTTTGGGCTGCCGGCGACTGTCGCCCAGGTCCCCAGGAGCCGTGGAGGTGCGCGATGCAGTGGTGGGCATGGCTTGTCATCATCGTGCTGGTCGGTGCGCTGCTTGTCGGCGGCGTGCTGGCCCTCCAGTCACGACGGCGTCGTGGCAGGGTGATCGTGGACCCGGTCCGACCGCCGTCCCAGCACGGAGGCGGTGACAGGACATGAGGCTGATGCGGACGTCGGAGGTGATGAAACGACCGGTGGTCACCATGGCCGGCGAGGATGTCGCCCAGATCAAGGACATCGTGTACGCCTCCGGTGGCGGAGCCGTCGGAGGGTTCACCCTGGCCGGCCGGGGCCTCTTCGCAGGCCCGCTCAAAGTGGGACTGGCGTGGCGGTTCGTCGCAGCACTCGGCGCCGACGCGGTGATGATCTCCGACGACAGCGTCCTGCAGCCGATCGCGGAGGTGCTCGCGGAGTCCGCGTCCACTGGTGGCTCGGGTGGCGACGTGCTCGGTTCCCAGGTGCTCACCGACGCCGGTACCGACCTGGGCAAGGTCGTCGACATCGTCTTGCAGGTCGGCGACACACAAGGAGGCCAGTGTGACGTCGTCGGCTACGAGGTCGAGGCGTCGGAGGCGCTGGGCTCCAAGGGCACCAGGGTGCTGATCCCGCTGCCGGACACCCTGGCTGCGTCGGGGGAGCACCTGATGGTCCCGGCCAGGGCGAAGGACTTCGTGGCACAGGATCTCGCCGGTTTCGGCGCGGCGATCCTGGCTTTCCGCGCCCAGCTGGAAGGAACCCCCTGATGCGGTTCTCCGAGGCCAGCGGCCGCCAGGTGGTCTCCACCTCGACCGCGGCGACCGTGGGCAAGGTCGATGACTTCGTCGTCGACCCCCGTCGTCGCGCCGTCGTCGCGCTGGTGCTGAAGAAGACCGAGAGCGGTGACACGCTGCTGTGGTCGAGCCTGACCGCCTTCGGGACCGACGCTGTCACGGTGACAGGGGCGGAGCAGATCACCGCCCCTCCACCAGAGATCCAGGCGTTGTCCGGCAAGGATCATCGGATCCTCGGCAAGCGGGTGCTCACCACCTCCGGCGACGACATCGGCAAGGTGAACGACATCGAGTTCGACCCCGAGACCGGGACGATCACAGCCCTGGTCCTCACCGGTGGCGACATGGCCGGGATCAGCCTGGTCGGAGTCGGCTCCTACGCGACGGTGGTCCGGCCCCAGTAGGGATCGGTGACCCCCCACGTCTGCGGTGCGCATCAGTCGATCTCGTCGTCCTCGTTGACCCAGCCGGCGTCATCGGTTTCGCCGACGATGGCGGCGTCGTCGACGCCGGTCAGCACGAAGCGGTCGATGTGCGCGGCGGTCCGGTCATGTCGTGCCTGCCGTCGGTCAGCGGCCGCCTGCCGACGGTCCTTGAAGGGCCGGCCCACGCTCGGGCCGTAGACGGCTGCCTCCAGCGCGGCGCTCTCGTCGCGGCGGTCGGCCTCGCGGTCTCGTTGCTCGGCCTGGGAGTCTCTGGTCGCCGCAGCGGTCAAGATCATATGGACATCGGCGTCGCGGTCGACGCCGGCCGCCTCACGTCGGTCGGCCCGGTCGTCGCGGTCGTCAGCTCTGCGTTCACGCTCGTCAGCCTCGCGGTCGCGGACCAGTGCGCGGAGGTCGCGGTCGTCTGCGTCCTGCTTCCGGCTCGCCAGCTCGGCCTCACGACCGGCGCAGGCGGCCTCACGGGCCCCCAGGTCGCCGAGATCGGCGCCCGGGTCGCGCGCCTCGTCCCTGGAGGCCTCGTCGGCCCGGTCGTGAGTCATGGTTCACCACCCCAGCGGAGGTACGGGCAGTCCCTTGGGCCACGTCGGCCCGGCCACCCTGAGCGGTCGCTCGGGGAGGTGGGCCGCGGTGGGCGCTACGCTGTTGAACGCCGAACTGCGCGGGCCGAGGAAGAGTCGCACCTTCGCCAACCGTTACCCAAAGGTAGCAGCACGATTACTCTGCGTTCGGTCAGTTGTCAGATCGTAGGGGCAGCTCCCGGCTGGAGTTGGGTTCCCGACTCAGCTGGACCACTTCGTCGGCGACGTCCTTGAGCTTGAGCCCGCCGGCTTGGGAGACACGGATCAGGTACTCCAGCGCTCTGTCCTCGTCGACGATGTAGCGCTGGACGAGCACCTCGATCGCCTTGTGGGCGATCGCCGCATGGGCATGCTCGATGTCTTCGGTCGCGCCGGCGTACCCCAGGGCCAGCGATGCATGCCGGGTGAACAGACCGAGCAGGTGCTCAGGGTCCTCGAATGCGTCGGTCGTAGAGGAGAACAGGTTCAGAGCAGCTCGCGAGCCCTCATGGCGGTATAGCGGGAACGCGGCCTGCGCATGCAACCCGAGTCGTTCGGCGTGGGCACCGTAGGCGGGCCATCGGTCGTCGCTTCCGACATCAGGGGAGACGAACTCCGCGTCATAGGTTGCCGCGGAGTAGCAGGGCCCTTGCCTGAGCTCGTACTGCCACTGGTCGGCCAGGATGATCCTGGGGTCGGTCGCTCCGGCCGTGGCCAGCGACCCGTCGTCATAACGGATCGAGATGCTCGCGAAGTCGACACCGGCCAGGTTGTCGCAGGCCGCCTGGGTGACCAACAGGAGCGTCTCGTCCATCCGGCTGCCTGTCGCGCAGCTGGCGACGACGGAGTCGAAGATCTCCGAGACATCCGCAGTTGATGGCATCGGGCCTCCGTTCATATCCACTATGACACAAGGCGTAATCTTGCAAATGCCTTCCGTGATGAAGGCCGACCGGTTTGTGCCACATAAAAGCCGCTTTTGTCGCAATAGCCGTTGTGAGAATCTTTCCGCCTGCCGACACGAGCTGCCAGAGCAATCTCGCGTCACCATCTCAATTAATCACAGAACGTGACGGACGACCACTCGGGTGTGATTTCATTACACTCGTCGTCCAGACCGGGGCGATGACAGCGCTTTCGGAGAGTCGTGAACCAGCCTGACAAACTGACAGACCTGCTGGCCGAGTTCGCGCGCACCCTTGGCTCGGACTTCCGGATCCAAGACATCCTGGAGCGGCTGGTCACCCGGATCGTCGAGGTGCTTCCGGTCACCGGCGCGGGCGTCATGTTGATGGGCACAGCCGACGAGCTGCATTTCGTGGCAGCCTCCAACGACGCCATTCTTGCGATCGAGAGCCTTCAGAACGAGCTCGGCGAGGGGCCGTGCCTCGAGGCCTATCGCAGCGGTGAGGCCGTCTCGGTCCCGGATATCGGCCTGGACCAGCGCTTCTCGACGTTCTCCCCCCGCGCCAGTGAAGCGGGCCTGGCAGCGGTCTTCACGTTTCCGATGTCGCTCGACGGCGCGCGGTTCGGTGCCCTCGACCTGTACCGCGACGCGTCGGGAGACCTCGATCCTGCGGATCTGAGGGCGGCGCAGATCCTCGCCGACGTCGCAGCCGCCTACATCCACAATGCGCGGGGGCGTGCCGACGCGGTCGACACTCTCGACCTGATGCGCCTGCGCAGCCTGCACGACCCACTCACCGGACTGCCGAACCGTACGCTGCTCAAGGAGCGGCTCGAGCACGCGGTGGCACGTGCGACGAGAACCGGTGAGCTGGTCTCCGTGCTCTTCGTCGACCTCGACCGGTTCAAGGCCGTCAACGACGAGTTCGGGCACCACGTCGGAGATCTCCTCCTCGTCGCCGTGGCGCGACGGCTCAGCAAGGTCCTGCGGATGAGCGACACCTTGGCTCGGCTCGCCGGTGACGAGTTCGTGATCCTCTGCGAAGGGATGGAGAAGGCGGAGCTCGCCGAGCACGTGGCCGGACGGATCGCGGACGCGATGCGCCCCGCCTTCCACCTCCAGGACCAGACCGTGAACGTGACAGCGAGCGTGGGTATCGCCTTTGCCGGCACTGGCGCCGACCTGCCGGAGAGCTTGCTGAGAGACGCCGACTTCGCGATGTATCAGGCCAAGCAGGCGGGCGGAGCCCAGCACCAGGTCCTGGATCCAGCCGCGCGCCTGGTCGCGGAGCGACGGGGACGGCTAGGTCGCGAGCTTCGGGTGGCGCTGAACCGCAAGGAGTTCCAGCTGGCATACCAACCCCTCGTCGACATCCATGACGGGCGCCTGTTGGGGCTGGAGGCGCTCCTGCGCTGGAGGCATCCGACCAGGGGCTGGGTGATGCCGCAGGAGATCCTGCCGATCGCCGAGCCGACCGGACTCATCTTGGAGATCGGCGAGTGGGTGCTGATGCAGGCCTGCCAGGATCTCAAGCGCTGGCAGCAGACATACCGGTCGGCCATCCCGAACGTGAGTGTCAACGTCTCGCCGTACCAGATCATGGCCCCTGGCTTCGATACCACCGTGAGCCGGGTCCTCGAGACGACGGGTACCGACCCGAAGTCCTTGTTCCTCGAGGTGACAGAGAGCGCGTTCCTCGAGGACGGCCCACGTGCGCTGGCGGTGCTCAGGCAGATCAAGGAGATCGGCGTCGGCCTCAGTCTCGACGACTTCGGGACCGGGTACTCGTCGCTCAACTACCTTCGGCGGTTCCCGTTCGACGTGCTCAAGATCGATCAGGCATTCATCACCGGGCTGGCTGCCGACGATGGCACTCGCGAGATCGTGACGGCCATCATCGATCTCGCACACGGGCTGAACCTCGCAGTCGTCGCCGAAGGGGTCGAGACCGAGCAGCAGCGCGCCCTCGTCAGTCGGCTGGGGTCGGACCAGGGTCAGGGCTTCCACTTCTGCCGCCCCATGCTGGTCGACCAGCTCGACCACCGCATCCTCGAACCCGCAGGTGCCGCGCCGATCCGGCTTCCGCTCACGCCGTACAGACCGCCTCCGTTTCCGGGCCAACGCCGGCGGGATTGAGGTCCGGGTGGTCGCGCTCGGCTCAATTGCTCAAAGTGATCGTGCGCTTTCATGTAGGTGATACTGGCGGTCATACTGGAGTTCTTCTGGCTGACGGGGGACGTTCATGGCAGGTCTTATGCAGGCAATCGAGTTCAGAACCTCACGCATCGAGGAGGTCGAGGCCTTGGTGCGGGCCAGGCGCGGAGAGTCCGATGGCACGGTCATCCGTGGCACGATCACGGCGCGCCTCAACCAGCCTGGCACGTATCTCACCATCATCGAGTCCCACTCCTCCGACGCGATCGCAAGCCAGCGCCAGAGCGCCGTCGCCGCGAGCCTGGTGGCGGACCTGGCCGGGCTCTGTGACGGCCCACCGACGATCTACACCTTCCAGGTCGGTCCGGTCCCCCACCCTCGCACGCCCCCTTCCGACTGACACGTTGTCTGAGGCGGCGATCCGTCGGCTGCTCGATCGCCCTCCGATATTACGATAAGTGACTACACTGGGACATTGAGTAGTTATTCATCCGAGTCGTGATCTCGGGCGGGCGGAAGCGGAAGGCAACGATGTCAGAGTCGCCGGTGTCCGAGACCAACTCCGTCGATGGCACTGTCCTGCTGAGTGTGCTGGCACAGGTCAAGTCCGGTGACTTCTCCGCCAGAATGCCGCTCGACTGGACGGGCCTGGCGGGCAAGGTGGCCGATGGCTTCAACGACGTCATCATCGCCAACCAGGCCCTCGAGACCGAGCTGGCCCGGGTCAGCAGGGTCGTCGGGGACCAGGGCGAGCTCTCGCAGCGGGCGGTGCTCGGCGGCTGGACCCAGAGCTGGTCCGGGAGCCTCGAGTCGGTGAACAGCCTGATCGACGCCTTGGTCCGGCCGACCAGCGAGATGCAGCGGGTGATCGGTGCCGTCGCGGACGGCGACCTGAGCAAGAAGGTCTCCGCGGACGTGCGCGGAGAGATGCTGGAGCTGAAGAACACCATCAACGCGATGGTCGACCAGCTCAACGGCTTCATCTCGGAGGTGTCTCGGGTGGCCCGTGAGGTCGGTACCGAAGGCAAGCTCGGTCAGGCGGCCGCCTTCACCACCGAGGTCGGCGGCGTCTGGAAGGACCTCACCGACAACGTCAACCTGATGGCCGGCAACCTGACCGGACAGGTCCGGAACATCGCCGAGGTCACGACCGCCGTGGCCAACGGCGACCTGAGCAAGAAGATCTCGATCGACGTCAAGGGCGAGTTCCTGGAACTCAAGGACACCGTCAACGCCATGGTCGACCAGCTCAAGACCTTCGCCGGCGAGGTGACGCGAGTCGCTCGGGAGGTCGGCGTCGAGGGCAAGCTCGGTGGGCAGGCGCAGTCGAAGGAGGTGGGCGGGGTCTGGAAGGACCTCACGGACAACGTCAACCAGCTGGCAGCCAACCTGACCAACCAGGTACGCGCCATCGCCGAGGTCGCCACCGCCGTCACCGAGGGGGACCTGACCAGGCAGGTGCGGGTGGAGGCAAGCGGCGAGGTCGCCGTCTTGAAGGACAAGCTCAACGAGATGATCCGCAACCTGCGCGAGACGACGCGGCAGAATGTCGAGCAGGACTGGCTGAAGACGAACCGGGAGCGGTTCACCCGGATGCTGCAGGGACAAGACGACCTCACCGTCGTGTCGAGCATGATCTTGTCCGAGCTCGCCACCCTCGTGTCGGCGCAGCACGGCGTCTTCTACACCATGAGCACCTCCGATCTGGGCACGGCCGGAGTGCTCGAGATGCAGGCGGGATACGGCTACGAGGAGCGCAAGCACCTCTCCACGACGTTCCGGCTCGGGGAGGGCCTGGTCGGCCAGTGCGCCAAGGAGAAGAAGAGGATCCTGCTGACCGATGTGCCGAGCGACTACGTGCGGATCAACTCAGGTCTTGGCGAAGCCGCCCCGCTCAACATCATCGTGTTGCCGGTGCTGTTCGAGGGATCGCTGCTAGCAGTCGTCGAGCTCGCGTCGTTCTCGCTGTTCAGCGTCACGCATCAGGCGTTCCTCGACTCGATCACCGAGAGCGTCGGGATCGTCCTCAGCACGATCCAGGCGGCCGGTCTGACCGAGACCCTGCTGAGGCAGTCCCAGTCCCAGGCCGAGGAGCTGCGCTCACAGCAGGAGGAGCTGCGAGAATCCAACGAGGACCTTGCCCGCCAGGCTCGCCTGCTTGCTGACCAGAATCTGGTTGCTGAGCAGAAGAACCTCGAGGTCGAGGAGTCCAAACGCTTGATCGAGGAGAAGGTCAGCCAGCTGGCGGTCTCGTCGAAGTACAAGTCGGAGTTCATCGCCAACATGTCGCATGAGCTCCGCACCCCGCTGAACAGCCTCCTGATCCTCGCCCAGCAGCTCGAGGACAACCCGGAGGACAACATGACAGAGACCCAGGTTGAGTACGCGAGCGTCATCCACTCCTCCGGCCGGGAGCTGCTCGAGCTGCTCAACAGCATCCTGGACCTCGCCAAGGTCGAGTCGGGCACCGTCACGGCCGACAACAGCGTCGTGTCCATCCGCGAGCTCCGTGCCGGCTTGGTGCGCGAGTTCGAGCCGGTGGCACGAGGCAAGGGCCTCAGCTTCACGATCACCATCGCCGACGACAGCCCGGACACCATCGTCACCGACCACCAGCGCCTTCGCCAGATCTTGAAGAACCTGCTGTCCAACGCGTTCAAGTTCACCGACCACGGTGGTGTGAACGCTCAGATCAGCCCCGCCACCTATGGCTGGAGCGAGCCCGCCTCCTGGCTCAGCACCGCCCCGTCCGTCGTGGCAATGTCGGTCAGTGACACGGGCATCGGCATCGATGACCAGCAGCAGCGGCGCATCTTCGAGGCCTTCGTGCAGGGAGACGGGACCACCTCGCGGCTCTATGGGGGGACCGGACTCGGGCTGTCCATCAGCCGTGAGCTCGTCGCGCTCCTCGGCGGCGAGATCCAAGTGACCAGCACGCCCGGCCTGGGCAGCACGTTCACGGTCTACCTCCCGGTGACCGCGCCGCCATCAGGCCCCCTGCCCGCAAACCGGGGCGGCGCCGATCACGAGTTGCCGGTGCCGTTTCGCTTCCCTACGCCGCCCGAACCCGCCGGACCGCAACAGGTGAGCACCGGGCCCAGCCGCGAGTACGACATGGCAGGGCGGCCTGCAGCGATCCCGCAGTACCACGGGCTGAGGAGCGTGGCGGCACCGCCAGCGGGAGGGGGTGGCGAGCTGGTCGCCTCCGATGACCAGGCCCATCGACTTCGGCTGGAACGTGAGAGGCGCAGGGCTCGTGATCGTGTCGACCTGTCGCTGGACGGCGTCAAGATCTTGGTGGTCGACGACGACCCGCGCAACCTCTTCGCCATGAAGGTACTGCTGGAGCAGGGACGAGCCGACGTCAGCTTCGCTGCGGCCGGACTCGAGGCACTTGCCACTCTGAGGCAGGCAGCCGACATCGACATCGTCTTGATGGACATCATGATGCCGGGGATGGACGGGTACGACACGATCCGCGCGATCCGGGAGATCGAGCGGTTTGCCGACCTGACGGTGATCGCGGTCACTGGCAAGGTGATGGCCGGCGAGCGCAAGCGCTGCATGGACGCCGGCGCGAACGACTACGTGCCCAAGCCGGTCGACATCGTCGAGCTCGTGGCCGTCCTCAGACCGTGGTTGCCGAGCCAGTCGGCCCGGATCGAGGCCGCCTCATCGCATACCACCAGTGAGGTCGTGGTCACCGCCGTCGCGGGTACGGGGCCACCTGCGCCGAATGCACTGGGAGGCGCCGAGCTGTCCGGGATGAAGATCTTGGTGGTCGACGACGACTTCCTGAACGTCTTCGCCATGCAGGCCCTTCTCGAACGGGCGCAGGCGACGGTCGTTGTTGCCCAGAGCGGCGCTGAGGCCATCGCCATGCTGGAGCAGACCGGTGACGCTGACGTCGTGATGATGGACATCATGATGCCGGTGATGGATGGGTATGACACGATCCGAGCGATTCGCAGGATCGATCGCTTCGAGGACCTTCCCATCGTCGTGGTGACGGCAAGGTCCGGGGTCGGCGAACGCCAGCGCTGCCTCGAAGCCGGAGCCAACGGCTATCTGTCCAAGCCGGCCGATCCGTCCGCGGTCCTTGCCTGTCTCCAACCGTGGTTGCCGACCACAGACCAGCCCGCCACATGACCGCAACGCTGCGTCTGACCGGGCGGCCGTTCACGTTGGAGCCGGCGACCAACAACAGCGCCGTTCCCGTCCTGGTCGTGGATGACAACGCCGCGAAGCGGCTGGCGCTCAAGGCCGTGCTGGCGCCGCTCGGCTACACGATCGTCGAGGCGGACTCCGGTGAGGCCTGCCTCCGCTGCGTCATCCAAAGGGACTTCGCCGTGATCCTCCTCGATGTGCGGATGCCGATCATGGACGGCTTTGAGACGGCTGCCCTGATCAGGCTGCGGCGGCAGTCGGAGACCACGCCCATCATCTTCATCACCGCCCATGCGAGTGACGAGATCCCGAGCACGAACAGGTACGCCCAAGGGGCGGTCGACTTCATCACGTCGCCCGTCCAGCCAGATGAGCTGCGCGCCAAGGTCGCCGTCTTCGGCAACCTCTTTCTCAAAGCCGAGGGTTTCGCCGCCAAGGCTCGCCAGGTGCAGGCCTCCGCCGATCAGCTGAGACTGCTGACCGAGGCGGCTCCGATCGGGATCTTCCAGACCGACGAGCACAACCGGTACGTGTATACGAACCCCCGTTGGGCCGAGATCACGGGGATCACGAGCGCCGAGGCCACGGGCCAGCCCTGGGACGTCATCATCGACACCGAGCAGAGGGTGGAGATGGAGGTCGGCGTCACCGAGCGGTCCATCGACGAGCAGGAGTTCAGCCACCGGCTCGAGATCCACAATCCGGGCGAGGCAACCAAGATCGTGCATGTGACATCGAGGTCCATCAGGGACTCCACGGATACCGTCATCGGCTGGGTCGGGACGGTCGCGGAGATCACTGCGGTCGCGGAGGCTGAGGCCGCGATGTCGCAGGCTCGCGACGAGGCCACGGAGGCGTCCAGGCTCAAGTCAGACTTCCTGGCCAATATGAGCCATGAGATCAGGACGCCCATGAACGGCGTGATCGGCATGACCGACCTGCTCCTCGAGACCGACCTCGACGAGAAGCAGCGGGATTACGCAGTGACGGTGCGAAACTCCGGGGAGGCGCTGCTCACGGTCATCAACGACATTCTCGACTTCTCGAAGATCGAGACGGGCAAGATGGAGATCCAGGACATCGCCTTCAGTCCGCTCACCATCGTCCATGACGTCGTCGACCTGCTGAAGCTCTCGGCGCAGACCAAGGGCCTCGAGCTGAAGGCGGTCGTGGCCGAGTCCGTGCCGGCCCTCGTGCGCGGAGATCCGGGCCGGATCCGCCAGGTGCTGACGAACCTGATCGGCAACGCGGTCAAGTTCACCCAGGCAGGGGGCATCGAGGTCCGGGTCAACGCCATCCACGACACCGCCTCCGAGATCGTCGTACGGTTCGAGGTCGTCGACACCGGTGTGGGGATCGCGCCGGACAAGCTTGCCATCATCTTCGAGCCCTTCGCCCAGGCCGACACGTCGACCTCCCGCAAGTACGGCGGGACGGGGCTGGGACTGGCCATCAGCGGTCAGCTGGCAGCGCTGATGGGAGGCAATGTCGGCGTCGACAGCCGCCAGGATGAGGGCAGCACCTTCTGGTTCACCGTGCGCGTCCACCCGGGCGCCGACGACGGTGTCCCGCTCGGCGACACCCCGGCTGCGCCCAGATACGATCCGGCCGCCCCGCCACCTTCGCCGGCTGCACCGCGGAGGTCCGGTGAGCCCTCGCGTGGCAGGCTGCTGCTGGCCGAGGACAACCTGATCAACCAGAAGGTCGCGGTGGCGATGCTCACCAACGCGGGCTACCAGGTCGAGACGGTGCTCACCGGTCAGGAGGCGGTGACAGCTGCGTCCGCCCAGACGTACGACGCCATCTTGATGGACTGCCAGATGCCCGAGCTCAACGGCTATGAGGCCACCCTCGCCATCCGGGCCGCGGAGGGGGGCAGCCGGCATACCCCGATCATCACCCTCACGGCCGGCGCGCGTACCGAGGACAAACAGCGCTGCATCGACGCGACGATGGACCACTACCTCTCCAAGCCGGTCAGCAAGGACGCGCTGCTCGACGTGGTGCGACAGGCGATGCGAGGACGACACAGCGTCGACCTCGACCCCGCGACCGCCTGACGTCGTTAGCCGACGTGCAGCGTCCGGGTTCCCTCGGTGCGAACGGCTTTCAGCGCCCGTGGACGCAGGCCGAGCAGCGACAACACGGTCGGTGCCACCTGGGTCGTCTCCACTCGCCCTCGCCGCACCGCGTGCCGGGCCCCTGGAGCGGCCACCACGAGGGGCACGTGCCGGTCCTGGGGGTCGTTGCCGCCGTGCTCGGCGATCTTGGTCGTCTTGTCCGTATAGACGGTTCCGTGCTGCACGAGCCCGACCAGGTCCGGCACCCGAGGGCCGGGCTTCCGGAGCCCGAACAGGTGGGCTGCTGCGGCCCCGGCTTTGACCTTCCGCAGGCCCGCTTCGGTGTATGCCTTCGGGTGCGTCCGGACGTCCGTGGCAGCCGCCCTGCCGTCGTGACCGGTTCCGTTGCCGTGGTATCGGAGCAGGAATCGAGACGCGAACGCGTCGGCGCGAGGCGTACGGTCGCCGTCGCTGAACCAGAGCAGCATCCCGTCGTCGTTGAGCGACGCGGCCACCAACGGCTGGACCGCTGCTGGGTGCGCCTGCTGCCAGGCGCTGTTGAGCTGGTCGACGATGGCCGAGTCGTCGATCCTGGTCAGCGCGGCGCGCTGGCGCGGCGACTGGCCGTGCTTGCTCGAGACGATGATCGCGGTGTCGCGGTACTTGCCGTGGTGCTTCAGGGACCGGACCATCGCGCCGATCTGGGAGTCCACGAAGCTCAGGGAGCTGCGGAGCACTGGAGACGGAATGGTGCCGTTGTGGAGGTAGCCCCCGAGGCGGCCGTCGGAGGTCGGCAGCTTCTCGGCGGTCGAGACGGACTGGAAGTTCATGCCGAAGATGGCCGGCGTGCCGAGGCGGGTGGTCCCGCTGTGGTCGTAGCCGGCGATCTCGTTCAGCACCGCCTTGACCTTGATGTGGTCGTAGCGCTGGGTGAGGGAGTTCACGGAGGTCCAGTCGTCGCCCTGCTTGTCGGCGAGGCTGTTGATCTCGGGGGTGAAGAGATCCTGCACGGCGTTCCCTGAGCGGCCGTCGAGGATCTCGTACGCGGGATGCTTGTCCGACCAGGCCGTGCGCAGCCCATGGTGGCGAGCGACGTCGAAGATGGTGTTGACGCGCAGGTACTGGTGCGGGTACACGCGGGTGCACGTCACCGGGTTGATCGGCAGCTTCGTGGGATCGATCAGGTGCTGGGGGTGGCGCGTCAGGTGCAGGATGTCGGCGCGCGGGTGCGCAAGACCCTGACCGGCGTCGAGGCGATCGGGGTTCCTGTCGAGGGCCTCGTCGAAGGCGACGTTGGCGCCGGGTGTCGCCTTCGCACACTCTGCCCGGGTCGGCACCGCCCGCGCGCTGGCTGTCGGGTCGAGCAGCCGGTGGTTGTACGAGACGTCGTAGAAGATTCCCGTCGTCTTCGGGTTCCCGCCAGTGACCTGAGCGACGAGGCCGGGGAAGGAGTCGCTCGGGAACGGTGTCCGGGCGCGGGTGAACTCGGTGCCCGAGTGGACCAGAGCCGCCAGCGCGGAGTGAGGGTGCCGCGCGACGTACCAGCGCAGGTCGGACTGGTGCATGCCGTCCACGGACAGCAGCAGGACGTGCTGATAGGTCCCGGTCCCGTGACGTGCGCGCGGCGCCATGGCTGTCGCCGTGGCCGACCCGGTACTCGCGACAGCTGCGACAGTGAGCAGCGTTGCTGTACCCAGCGCGGCGACGCCGCGGTACGTCCTTCGGCCTAACGGTGTCCTGCGCATGATGTCTCCTCCCCGCGACTGGTCTGCCTTGGCCCGCCGCGAACCTCAGCCCAGCACCGCCGGGGAAACTCCAGACGACACCCAGGCAAACGGGGCGCACCCAGCACCCGAACATGCTGCCACCGCCACGTCACGACCCTTCGGCCGTGCTCTGGTCACTCGTCGTCTGGTTCGATCTCAGAGTCGGCCCCGTCCATCCGGTATCCGTGGCCGCGAAGCGTGGTGATCGTCGGCAGCCGGGTCGCGCCGACGGCGCTGGCCGCGTCGAGGAGCCGGCGCCGCAGCGCGGCCATGTGGACGTCGAGGGTCTTGGTCGAGCCGAACCAGTGCTCGTCCCAGACGTCCGACATCAATGTCTCGCGACTCACCGCCCGGCCCGGCTCGGCCGCCATCCGTGCAAGCAGGTCGAACTCCTTGGGGCGCAGTGCGACCTCGGTCCCGGCCACGCAGCATCGACGGGCCGTCACGTCGAGCCAGAGGTCGCCACTCTCGAAGGGTGGTGCGGTGTCAGCGCCCGAGCCGGCCACGGCGGCCCGTCGCAGATGGGCACGAACCCGCGCGAGCAGCTCGGTCAGACGGAAGGGCTTCGTCAGGTAGTCGTCGGCGCCGGACTCGAGGCCGACGATGACGTCCATCTCCTCCTTCTTGGCGGTCAAGATGACGATCAGACACTGTGGCTGGAGCTGCTTCAGCTTGCGGCAGAGCTCGATCCCGTCCAGATCGGGCAGCCCCAGATCGAGAAGGGCGAGGTCGAACGGCTGCGAGACCGCATGGGTCAGCGCGCTGGCGCCGGTTCGCTGCCAGCTGACCTGGTGCCCGTTCGCGGTCAGAGCCGACGCCAGCAACGGGCCCATCGTCTGGTCATCTTCGACGAGCAACAGGGCCGACACAGTCCCAGCCTACGAACCGTCGGGCTCCGGTCACAGCTCACGCAGGTCGGTGCGCGCATGAAGGCGAGCGGCTCGGTTGGCCAGCTTCGCGGCGGTGGCGATGGCGACCACCGAGCTGACCGCGACCACGGTCAGGTAGACCCAGGGGTATGCCAGTGAGCTCGGCGGCGGGTCGAAGACGCCTGTGAGCACCTTGACGAGCATGTGGCTGAGCCCCCAGCCGGCGACGGCGCCGGACACCAGTCCCATCACCGCGACGAACGTCGACTCACCCAGGCTGAAGCTGCCCAGCTGCCGCCTGGTGGCGCGCAGAGCGACAGCGACGGCCAGCGTGCGACGCCGTCCGGTCAGGCCGACTGCCGTCATCAGTCCACCGGCCGCCGCGACGATGACGAGGGCGAACCCCAGCTCGAGCCTGGTCAGGCCGGAAAGGTCGACCGAGGTGAGGCTCGAGCCGACGAGGCTGCGCGAGTCGTTGATCGTGGTGACCTGTGCGGACGTCCCTACGGCCTTGGTGATGGCGGCCGCAACGGAGGGTGCGTTCGTCCCGCCGGTGCTGACAAGGAAGGCGCCGACCGCCTTGCTGCCGGTCTGGGACGCGACGTAGGAGGCGTTGGCCACCAGGAAGCTGTCCTTGGGGGCGGTCGGGAACTCGTTCACGATACCGGCGTAGTGGAACGTGACGTTGGTGTATCGCTGGGTGCCGGTGTCCTGCAGCCGAAGGTTGAGCTGGTCGCCCAGCACGAGCTGGTAGTCGTTCACTGTCTCGGCGCTGACCAGGATCGCATCCGGGCGAGCGGCAAGCCGCGCCATCTCGGTGGCGGCAGAGGCCCCCTGGAAGTAGGAGTCCTGCAGCGACGTCGCACGGGTGATGGACGGCGTGATCCCGTAGAGGTCCTGCAGGTCGGCTCCGACGTAGGCGAACCGATGCTGCACCGGCTCGACCGCGTTGACCCCTGAGACGGCCGAGATGCTCGCGGCCGCACTCGGAGGCACCGAGGCTCCTGGTGACTCGGTGACGGTGACGTCTGCCCCGTTCGTGAGCTGTGCGTCGATCTCCGCCTGCTGCTTGTAGGTCGCGTTGAACGTCGCAGTGGAGACCGCGAAGCACAGGGCGAGTCCCACCAGGACGGCTGACCGGGTGATGACCCGGCGTTGCAGGCTCATCGCCGACGCCACGACGGGAGCGAGGTTGCCGACGGCCGGCGCCAGCACTCGGGCGATGACCGGGCGACCCCGACCCAGAGCGAGCGTCGACACCCGCCACACCAGCAGCCCCAAGGCGAGCCACAGCAGCGCCGGGCCGGCGAAGGCCCAGTAGTCGACCGATATCGCCGGAACGCCCTCCGGCGCCAGTACCAAGGTGTAGGTCGAGCGACTCGTCGACCAGAACACCGCCAGCGAGCAGGCCAGCAGGATGAAGTCCAGGCCGTACCGCATCCAGCCCGGCGTCTGTGGGCGGCCGACGGTGGCCATCTGCTGGGTCACCGTGACGTCGCGCAGATCCCGTCGGGCCGGCAGCACCATCACGGCGGCCGCGATCAGCAGTCCGATGACGAAGCAGGCCGCCGTCCAGACGACCGCTGTGGTCGTCGAGGCTCCGAAGCTGGCCGAGCCGAAGCTGAGCCGGCCGATGACCAGGGCGGCGACGAGCCCGAGGGTGCTTCCGACCCCACCTGTCACGGCGGCTTCGGCGTTCACGAGGGTCAGGAGCTGGGCCCGAGATGCGCCACGGGCTCGCAGCAGGGACTGCTCGCGCCGGCGGCGGGCGGTGCCGGCGACCGTGACAGCAGCCGAGAGGCCGGCCGCCAAGACCGTTCCTGGGACACCGAGGAAGAGAAAGAGGATCTGCGAGTACAGCGCGTCTCCGCGGGCCGAGTCCAAGGCGGCGGCCAGGTTGTTGCCCACCAAGCCTGCGCCGGACGTGGTGACCTCGAGGTTCTTGGCGGCCGTCAGAGCGGCCGTGAACGCCGCCGCGGGGTCGCTCGGGAGGGCCTGGTCGCGGCGTACGTGGATCTGGGTGGTGACGAGGTCGGGCCGCGCCTTCGCGAGCGGGGTGAAGGCCCGGTGGAACGCGCCGGCGGGCAGCAGGACGATGTTGTCTGGGGGAGCTGTCGGCTGGCTCTGGGCCGGAGCGCCGACCTTCTGAAAGAGCGAGTCGAGCTGGGGGATGTCGACGACGCCGGCGACCGTCACCCGGTACGGCGTCATGCCCGTCCGGCCGATGGCAATGGTGTCGCCCGGTGCGACATGGAGGTTCGCTGCCGTCTGCTGGGCCAGCAGAACGCCCGTCGACGAGCCGACGAGGAGGCGGATGGCGGTCGGGAACGTCGAGGTGTAGGCCGCCGGCAGGCCTAAGACGGAGCCGCTGCCGGTGCGCTGGGTCGTACCCCCCGCCGTGGCGGACAGGCTGGGGGTGTCGGCGAACCCCACGGGTAGAGCTGTCGCCGTACCCGAGGCCGCGCGGACCGCGCCCAGCACCTTCGCGGGACTGGCGTGCGGCTGGACCTGTACCTGCCAGTCGACCGCGACACTGTTGACGGCACGTTGCGTCATCGTCGCCCGCGCTGCGGAGAAGAAGGCTCCCAGGCTGGCGAGGAGTGCGACCGCGACCGCGATACCGAGGGCGCCGGCGAGGACGCGGCCCGGGCGGCGGGTCAGCAGCCCGAGCAGCCAGATGCGCGTCATGGCCTGCTCCGGCCGGAGGGTCGTCGGGCTGGTGTCTGCTGAGGGGTCAAGATCCCGTCACGCATCGACCAGCGAGTCATCAGCCGGGTTGCTACCCGGGGATCATGGGTCGCGACGACCAGACCAGCGTCGATCAGGTCCGCCGCGTGGATCAGTACGTCCACGACGTGGTTGGCGGCGACCGAGTCCAGCTGGCCGGTGGGTTCGTCTGCGAGGATCAGCCGAGGCCCGCCGGCGATCGCCCTGGCGACGCAGACGCGTTGCGCCTGGCCGCCGGACAGCTCCTCCGGAAGGCGGTCGGCGAGAGCACCGATGTCGAGGCTGTCGAGCGCCGCCGCGGCCGAGACGCGCGCCTGGCTGTCGCTGACGCCGGCCAGGAGGCGAGGCATGGCGACATTCTCGAGCGCTGTCAGCGGTGGCATCAGGCTCGCGCCCTGGAAGACCATGGCGACCGAGCCGCCGAGCTCGTCGGCGGTCACACCGAGGCCCGGCCAGCTGACAGTGCCTGAGGACGGCTGGTCGAGCCCGGCCAGGAGATGCATCAGGGTGGACTTTCCCGAACCCGAGGCGCCCATGACCGCCATCCGGTCCCCTTGCCAGACCTCGCAGGTCGCCGAGTGGACAGCCACGACGGCGTGGGTACCCGTCCCGAACGTGCGCGACGCCGCCTCGCAGTCCACGAGCGGTCTGGGCGTAACGGGCCCACGCGCAGTGGCCGGCACCTCATCGGTCCGGTCGAGGCGATCAGACCTCATCGGTGACCCTTCCATCGGAAAGCGTGATGACCCGATCAGCCGCCTTGCGAACGGCCGGGCTGTGGCTGGCCACCAGGACCGCGCCCCCGTCGCTGGCCCGGAGCGTCAGCAGAGCCAGCAGGCGGCGTTCTGTCTCCTCGTCGAGCTCGCCGGTGGGTTCATCCGCGAGGATGACCGGCGGGTCGTTGGCAAGCGCGACGGCGAGCCCGGCCCTCGCAGACT
Source organism: Propionibacteriales bacterium (assembly GCA_038239485.1). Taxonomy (GTDB): domain Bacteria; phylum Actinomycetota; class Actinomycetes; order Propionibacteriales; family Nocardioidaceae; genus DASQEH01. Next base: position 61,597 of record JBBSET010000007.1, on the reverse strand, counting down.
CGCCACCGGACAGCTGAGGCGGAAAGGCGTTCGACCGGTCCCGGATGCCCAGGGACTCGAGCAGATCGCCGACGGACGACCCCCCGGTCCCCTTGGGGGCGAGCGAGCGGCTCAGCCGTATGTTGCCCGCAACCGTGAGGTGGTCGAAGAGGCTCGACGTCTGGAGCAGGATGCCGATCTTCGCGGCTCGCAGGCCGGCCCTGACCTTCTCCGGGCGGTGGCTCATCCGCTCGCCACCGACCCACACCGTGCCACCGGACGGCTCGTCCAGGCCGGCCAGGCACGAAAGCAGCGTCGACTTGCCGGAGCCGGAGGGGCCCACCACAGCCACGACCTCCCCGGGGGACACCGCGACGCTGACTCCGCGCAGGGCAAGTGTCTCCTCGTCGCCGGCCCAGTAGAACCGGTAGAGGTCCTGCGCCTCGAGGGCTCGCTCTGTCACTTCCATTTCACCGAGTCGGTCACGGTGCGCCACGGATCGACGTTGTCGGCGTTGACCGGACCGCTGAGGGTGATGATCGCCTCGTGCCCGGCGTTCCAGAACTCATAGCGCTCGACCGCATCACGGACGACCTTGCCGGTGACGGGGTCGATCGCCGAGTCCTGCTGGTAGGTGATGAGGACCGCATGTCCGCTCTGCCGGTTGACGCTCGTGACGGAGCCCGCGGCGTACTTCGAGACCGACGAGGCCAAGGCCGGGAGCTCGCTATGCCGGGCCGAGGCGACTGTCGGCGCCGTCGGCCGGGATACGACCTGGGTCCCGACACTGTTGAGCTTGTCGGTGAAGGTGACCACACCGTGCTGCGACGAGCGCGCCCAGCCCTGGGGGACTGAGACCTGCAGGTTCGTGCCGGGTACCGCGTACGGGACGTATACCTGGGTGTCCGGTATGTCGCCCGGGGGGCTGAACTCGGTCGCCGGCGCACTCGACGCGGGCGCCGCAGACGTAGTCGGCGTGGTCGACGCTCCAGTGTGCTTCGGCGGCTTGGCGGAGGTGTGGGTCGTGTGGCTACCGGACCGGGTCGGCTGACCAGCCGGTGTCGAGGCGGCCGATCCGCTCGGGCTGCTACCGCTCCCGCAGCCGGCCACCAGAACCGTCGCACAGACACCACTCGCCACAGCCAGCAGTTTTCGTTCCATGCATTTCACGCTAGGCGGATGCCGGACAGCGACAGGAAAGCCTGTCGCAAGGGGACGGTAAGAACGCTGCGCCAGCACCGATCGCGGCTGTCGGAGCAGGCGGCCGGGGCACAATCGGACTGGTCGAGGAGCGTGGGAGGTGCTACGACGTGCGAAGGCGGATCTTGAGCGTGGCACTGTCCGCTGTGCTGCTGGCGATTGCGCTGTTCGGCATCCCGTTGTCCGTCGTCGTCCAACGAACCATCACGGCAGGCGAGCGCAGCGAGCTCCAGAAGCTCGCCTTGCGAGGTGCGGTCGCGGTATCGCCGAGGTACCACCGCGATCCCGTGGAGCTGCCACCCGCCCAGCCGGGCCAGATGCTGGCGGTGTACGCGGTGAGTGGAAAGCGGGTGGCCGGGCAGGGGCCGCCCGCTCTGAACGTCGGGGGTATCTCCGCGTCCAAGCAGGTCATCGCGGCCGACACCTCGACCGAGCGGGTGGTACTCGTCCCGGTCTCGTCGGGGGAGCGGCTGATCGCCGTGATGCGAGCCGCCTCGTCGCGGTCGTCGCTCGACCACCGGGTGTGGCTGGCCTGGGCCGGGCTGGGTGCGCTTGCGGTCTTCGCGGCCGCAGGGGCGGCGGCGCTGGCTGCGGCACAGAGCAGGCGACTGAGCCGACCGATGATCGCACTCGAGAAGGCGGCGACGGAGCTCGGTGACGGCAACTTCGCGGTCAGGACCGTCCGCAGCGGTGTGCCTGAGATCGACGGGGCAGGATCGTCGCTCGATCGAACAGCCATCAGGCTGGCGGACCTCGTGGCTCGGGAGCGGGCGTTCTCCGCGCAGGCCTCGCATCAGCTGCGGACCCCCCTGACGACGCTGCGCCTCCAGCTCGAGACCGGGCTCAGCGGCGGGGCGGCGTCGCTGGAGGCCGCCGCGGTGGCCGCCATCGCGTCAGCCGACCAGCTCGAGCAGACGATCAGCGACGTCCTCGACCTCGCACGAGGTACGGTCAGCCGCGGCGAGCGTCTCGATGTGGACGAGCTCTTCGACGACGTCCGAAGGCGCTGGCACGGCGTCCTCGCGGCCGACGACAGGCCGTTGCGGTTCATCGTCGATGATCCGGTCCCGACGTCGGGCTCGCGGGCGGCGACTCGCCAGATCCTGGACGTGCTCGTCGACAACGCCCTGCTTCATGGGTCGGGCGCGGTCACCCTGCGGGCACGGGACAGTGGCGGCGCCTTCGCCATCGACGTGGCCGACGAGGGGATCCCGTCGGACCGGCTAGCGGTCGCGATGGCCGGTCATCACAGCCGTCAGGACGGCGCCAGCCGGACCCTCGGACTTCCGCTCGCGCGATCACTGGCAGAGGCCCAGGGCGGGCGCCTCCTGGTATCCGGCGACGGGCCGCATACCCAGCTCACGTTGCTGTTACCGTCCGAGGACACGAGCCTCCCCGAGCGGCGCCCGTAGGTTGATCTCGTGCACTTCATCGGCGTCGACCTCGCGTGGGGGGAAACGAGACCTACGGGCGTTGCTGTGCTGGACTCCCGAGGGCGGCTGCTCGGCGTGTCGGCGCTGAGCTCGGACGAGACCATCGTGGCCAGCCTCGCGCCGTACGCCGACGAGGCGTGTCTCGTGGCGATCGACGCTCCGCTCATCGTGCGGAACCACACGGGCAACCGGCCCTGCGAGGCGGCGCTGAACCGCGACTTCGCCCGGTTCGACGCCGGCGCCCATCCCTCCAACACGGGGAAGCCGGAGTTCGCCAATGGCCCTCGCGGCGCCCGGCTGGCTTCCCTGCTCGGCCTCGACATCGACCCCTCGGTCCGCTCGCGCCGCCGGGCCATCGAGGTCTACCCCCACCCGGCCACCGTGTCCCTGTTCCGGCTCGGGCGGACGTTGAAGTACAAGCAGAAGCCGGGTCGCACACTGCCCGGTCTTCGCTCGGAGATGTTGCGGCTGATGCGACTTCTGGAGGGGCTGGCGGACTCGGCGGTCCCCCTGCAGGTGAAGGGCAGCGACGAGTGGGTGCGGCTCGTCGGTCTCGCCGAGCTCGCAGAGCGCAAGAGCGACCTGCGAAGGGTCGAGGACCAGGTCGACGCCGTCGTATGTGCCTACGTCGCCATGTTCGCCGAGCGGCGGCCGGACGAGACGACGACCTACGGCGACATCGACACCGGATACATCGTCACGCCGTCCTTGCCGGCTGGGCTCGAGCCCTCGCCGCGGGCTCCCGCGGTTCCCCAGCACGATCCGCTGGAACCAGCGGAGGCCGACCTCGCGAGCGTGCAACACGCTGTGCAGGCATTCGCGGCGACGCAGCCCGAGCGTCTCGTGGCCACCGACCGGTACGTCGAGCTCGTCACCACACTGTTGGACGACGCGGGCATCAACTACCTCAGCGTCTCCGGACGGGCCAAGACCGTGGCGTCCTTCGCTGCCAAGGCGAATCGTCAGCAGGCCGGGCGGCCGGTCTTCGGTGACCCACTCGCCGAGATCACCGACGTGATCGGCGTCCGTGTCATCACCTACCTCCGGGGCGACGTGACCGCTGTCGCGGATGTGCTGCGCGCCCAGCTCGCTGTTCTCGATGACCGCGACATGGGCCAGGAGACTGCGCGGGACGGCCGCTTCGGGTATGCCAGCAGGCACCTACTGGTAGCGGTCGACGCGGCGACGAGCCCTGCCGCTCTCGGTGAGTCGCTCGCCGGCCAGCAGGCCCAGGTCCAGGTGCGCACCGTACTCCAGCATGCGTGGGCCGAGTTCGAGCACGCCATCCGCTACAAAGGGACGATTCCCGAGGAGCACGTCTCCGACCTGGACCGGAGATTCACGCTGGCGGCTGGGCTGCTCGAGCTCGCCGACCGCGAGTTCACGATGATTCAGGACCGGCTGCAGACCACGGTGGCGGGTGGGCCGCCGCCCGAGGACGCGAGCGATCCCCGGATCAGCGCCCAGGACCTGGCAACATTCCTGACCAGCCAGTATGCCGGCGCCGGCTGGTCCCGCACCGACCACTACGCCTGGATGGCCGGTCTCCTGCTCGAGCTCGCGATCACGTCGCTCGACGAGCTCGGGGGGCTGCTCGCCTCCGTCGACAGCGCCGCGATCAACGCGCGGATGGACTATCGCTACCCGCCCGGTGCCGTCCGCCGCCTCGACGACGCCCTGCTCGCCATCTTCGGCAACCGGTACCTCGAATTGCACGGCAACGAACACCGCCAGGGCGCCCTGCGGACGCGCCTCGAGACCATCCGGTCCGGGGTCTGACGGCGCCGCTCGGCGGCTTGGGTCAGGCCCAGTCCGCTCCGAGCTCCCGGTAGGCGGGGATGAGCACGGTCCAGCGAGTGTGCCAGTCGGCCGCCGCGCGGCCCTCGACGTGCGCGGTGAGATCCTCCACGTGTGCCTGCCAGCCGGCACCATGGGCCGCCAGCTCGGCCAGGGGGATGCCTCTCTCCTCGATGACGAGACGCGTCTTGGCGCCTTCTGCGGCGAGCGTGGCCTCGATGGCGGTCTCGTCCGGCTCGCCGGGGGACATGGCGACCTCCAGCCGGTGGGGTGCGTCGCAGACGTCGATCCGGCCCGACCCGTCCCAGCTGCTGGTGAACCGGGCATGAAACCGCCCGCCGAGGCGAAGGTCTCCTTGGACCTCAGCGACCCAGCGCGCCAGCCGTTGCGGGTCGGTGATCGCGGCCCACAGGTCGTCCACATTGGTGTCGTACACGTCTTCCATCCGCACGGCGCCCTTGCCTCCCTCGAGGCGGTGAAGGGTGCCGACGATGCGGGTGGTGTCGCGTCGGGTGCTGGTCATCAGGTGCTCCTTCGTTGGTGTTTTCCCCGAGCGACTTCGGTGTGCAGGGCGTCGAGCCGATGCTCCCAGAGGGCGCGGTACCGACCGAGCCACTCGTCAACCTCGGCGAGCGGGCCGGGGCGCAGGCTGTAGACCCGCCACTGTGCGTCGTGGTGGACGTCGACGAGTCCGGCCTCGCGCAGGACACGGAGGTGGCGAGAGACTCCCGGCCGAGCAACGGGAAGCAGGTCAGCCAGCTCGCTGACCGTGGCGGGATGCTCCCTCAGCACGTCCAACACCGTTCGTCGGCTCGCGTCCGACAGCGCGTTCAGTACGGCGTCCATGTCCAAGAACGTACCCTAGCGGGTATGTAACAGTCAAGGTACGTACAAGAAAAGGTGTCGCCTAACGAGCCGCCACGAGCAGGATCGTCATGGACGCGACCAGCCCGACCAGCAGCACGAACGCGCCTACCGTCGGGCCAAAGGCCCTGCCTCCGGTCACGAACTCGCCGGAGTCGAGCTGGTGGTTCACCGAGCGGTAGCGTGCGGTTCCGTAGAGGACGCCCACAGCACCGATCAGGATCAGCAGCCCACCGGCGGCCACGCTTGCGATCGTGACCGAGCCTTTGTCGGCGAACCTGGCCATCGCCAGTCCGACCACCATCACGTTGGCGGAGGTTCGTAGCCAGGCCAGGTGGGTGCGTTCATTGGCCATGTGGTCCCGTGCGCGGCTCGAGCTGTCCACCTCGTGCGTCATGCCGCGGACTTCAGGCGAGTCCGCGCTCGTCACGCGTCACGTCCGGCCAGGGTTCCCGAGCCTCGTCGAGGACCCGCATGGCCCGGTCGACGATGTCGTACGCTGCGGCCGATATCGCCGGTCCGTCGGCGCGCAGGCCGGTGGAAACGGCCGGTTCGAGTCCGGCAACGTCCCCTTGGGAGACCCCGGACAGGAAGTCCTCCAGCCAACGACGGGGGTCCGCGCTGAGGTCGCGGTCGAAGGTGCGGCCTCGTGGCTCGCCGTCGCGCATGCCGGGGTGCCAGTGCATGCGGTCGGCTGCGCCCGGGGACGACTCGAGGAGGTCGACCCGAAGGACGGCGGGTTCCAGGTGAAGGGCCGATGAGGCGTAGATCGAGCCAGCCGGACGCCACCGTAGCGGCCGGACCTCGACGCGTGCGCCACGCTCTCGCGCGAGCGGCTCGCCCGCCACCGCCGGGTCGAGAAAGTCCACAGCGCAGACCGTGACGGCACTGCTCGAGAATGCCCAGATGTGCTCCATGGGCGCAATCGTAGGTGTTGCTGCGGTCCTGGGCCGGACGTCAAGCCCGGCCGATGGTGCAGGTGGCGGGGGCCTCCCTTCGCAGGTGTGCGCTGTGCTGCACCGTGTGCACCTCAGCGCACACCGCATCGGCATCGATCGTCTTGGCGGGGCAGCCAGCAGTTCGAGCCGCGGTCAGGTCGAGGTGCGTAACGGCTCGCGGCGCCCGGTGGTACCGCGCACGACGAGCTCGACCGGCAACATCGACTGGGTCGTCGTGGGCCTCCCCTCAGCGATCCAGTCCAGCAGCCGCCGCGCGGCCTGCGCCCCCATATCGGTGAACGGCACTCGGACGGTCGTGAGCGGCGGACTGAGCTTGTCCATGAACGCCAGGTCGTTGAACCCGGTGATCGAGTAGTCCCGCGGGGTCGCGAGACCCGCCCGGCCGAGCTCACCCATCACGCCCAGGGCCACGAGGTCGTTGGCTGCGACGACCGCGCTGAAGGCCCGTCGGCGCCTGAGCAGGCGGACCGCGGCGGCAGTACCGGCCTCCTCGGTGTAGCCCGCACACTCCAGCACCGAGTTGCGCACCGGCAGCCCCCGGTCACGCATGGCGGCGCGGAAGGCGTGGGCGCGCTCACGGCCCGTGGAGGTGTCTGAAGGCCCCGCCAGGTGCACGATGTCTCGGTGGCCGAGGTCCGCCAGGTGCTCCACGCTGAGCCGCACGCCCTGATGGTCGTCCCCGCCCACGAACGGGAGCTCCGACGTGGCGCAGCGACGGTTGACCAGGACGGTGGGAAAGCCTTCAGCGGCCAGCTCATCGAGGGGCGGGTCGTGCCACGTGGCCGTGGCGATGATGAATCCGTCGATCCCGTGCGCCCGCATGGAGGCGATCTGACTCCGCTCCACCTCGACCCCGTTGTTGGTGTCAGTCAGGACCAGCGTGAATCCTGCCCCGGTCAGGACTTGTTCGGCACCACGCACAATCGGTGGGAAGAGCGGGTTCGTGATGTCGGGCACGACGAGGGCCGCCACATAGGAGCGCGAGGTGCGCAGCCCCCGGGCGAGCGTGTTGGGAACGTATCCCAGCTTCTCTGCGGATCGTCGGACACGCTGCGCGGTGGCCGGGCTCACCTCGCCCTGCGCGTCGGGGTTGAGTGCCCTGCTGGCGGTGCCAGGGTGCACCCCGGCCTCACGCGCGACGTCCACCAAGCGGACTCTCTGCATGCGGTCAGAGTATCCGGCGTCGCACCGGACTCGGCACCTGTGCGCAATCCTTTGCGTGAGGTTGCCGCCGGCAGCCTGAAGCGGACGAACCAACGAAACGCTCTTGACATACCCCGGCACATGACGCATGCTCTGGATCACAATCGTTTGTGAGCCGATTCGACCGGCAGTCTGACGGCAGATTCTGGCTCAAATCCTGAGTACGCCCATGTTCGACAAGGGGTAGATGCCGTGATCAAGCGCAACCGTTTGCACCGCAAGTTGTCTCTCTCAGCTCTGGCCCTCTTGGTCTCTGTCGCGGTGGCGGGGTGCGGCTCGGGAAGCTCCGGCGGGGGCTCCGGATCGAACGGATCAGGTCCGTTGGTGATCGGTGCGTCCGTGTCGCTGACCGGGGACTTCTCAGACTCGGGCAAGGCGGTGGAGCGCGGTTACCAGCTCTGGGCCGACACGGTCAACGCGAACGGCGGCGTCCTCGGTCGCCAGGTGCAGCTGAAGATCGTCGACGACGCCTCCAGCCCTGTGCAGGTGGTGACCAACTACCAGAACCTCATCAACAAAGACCACGTCGACCTGACGTTCGGTCCGTTCTCCACGTTGCTCACCATCCCGGCCTCGCGAGTGGCCGCGCGCTACCACTACGCGTTCTTGGCCCCAGCGGGTGGCGGACCCGACGTCTTCGCGCAGAACCTGAGCAACTTCTTCTTCGTCCAGCCTGCGCCCACCACCCAGTCCGGCGACGTCTTCGCCAGCTACATCCTCGGACTCCCGGCCGCGCAGCGTCCCAAGACCGCGGCCTATGCGGAGCTGGACGACCCGTTCTCGGCGCCGATCGCCGAGAACATCCGGGCCAAGTTCGAGGCCGCCGGAATCAAGACCGTCTACAAGCAGGTCTACCCGTCGGAGACCCAGGATCTCTCTCCGGTGATGGCGGCCCTCGCGGCGACGAAGCCCGACGTCATCGTGGGCGGAACCCAGAGCGAGGACGCCTATGCGATGGTCAAGAGCCTGGTCCAGCTGAACTACAACCCGAAGTTCATGTTCCAGTCCAACGGTGCCAACTCGCCTCTGGAGTTCCCCGACAAGGTCGGTGCAGGCAACACGGCTGGCATCTTCTCCGCTGCCGACTGGTTCCCCGGATCCACGGCCCAGGGCAGCGCCGCGTTCACCAAGGCCTACGTCGCCAAGTTCGGCGGGTCGGCCCAGCAGGTCGATGACAGCAGCGCCGAGGCCTACGCAGTCGGGCAGCTGGTCCAGGAGGTTGCCCAGAAGACCGGCAAGATCGACAACGCCACGATCATCCAGAGCCTTCACAGCGGCACCTGGCCGACGATCCTGGGCAACCTCGGCTGGTCTGCCAACGGGTCGCCGACCGGATCGTTCAACCTGGTGCAGTGGCAGGGTGGCAAGCTCCTGCCCGTGTATCCCACCACGGTGGCGCAGGCGAAGCCGCTGGCGGTCAAGCCCGCCTGGGGGGGCTGATCGGTGCACGCCCTGATCCAGGGCATCATCCTCGGCGTCCTCACCGCGGGCGTGTACGCCTTGATGGCTTCCGGCCAGACGCTCATCTTCGGAGTCATGAAAGTGGTGAACCTCGCGCAGGGTGCGATGGTGATCCTGGGCGCGTACCTGTCTTACCAGCTGTTCACGTCGTTCGGCATCGACCCTCTCCTTGCCATCCCGGTGACCACGGTGGTGATGTTCGTGCTCGGGGTGGTCGTGCAGCTGGTCTTCCTGCGGCCGCTGCGCGCCCAGGACAGGTCGGAGCTCAGCCTGCTCGTCACCTTCGCCGTCGCGCTCCTCCTCGAGGGGATCATGAGCGTCACCTGGAATACCTCGGTTCGGAGCATCAACACCAGCTATGCCAACAGCAGCTGGGGCGTGGCCGGGTACCAGATCACGCTGGTGAGACTGTGGGCCTTCCTTCTGAGCATCGCCGCGCTGGGGATCCTCTTCCTCCTGCTGAACCGAACGCGGTTCGGTCGTGCCATCCGGGCGACCGTGCAGAACCCGGAGTCGGCACGCCTGCTCGGTGTCGAGTCCGAGCGGGTCTCGGCCATCGGGTTCGGTCTCGGCGCCGCGACCGCCGCGGCTGCCGGCTCGATCTACGGGCTGCTGTACCCGTTCAACGCCGGAAGCCACTACGACCTGATCTCACGACTCCTCTCGATCGTGCTCCTCGGCGGCCTCGGCAGCATCGGTGGCGCCGTCGTCGGAGCCCTCATCGTGTCGACGAGCTCCGCGGTCGTCGCCGCCACGATCTCCCCGAGCTGGTCGGAGATGACGTTCTTCGTGATCCTGCTCCTGGTCCTCCTGGTGCGTCCGCAGGGTCTTTTCGGCACCACAGGGCGGGGCTCGATATGAGGCTCGCCCGGTCCTCAATCGGACCGGTTCGCGGGGTCGGCTTCTTCGTGGTCCTGGCCGCGATGCCCGTGCTGAACCCGGCTCACTGGGTCCTGAACATCTTGGTCTTCACCTTGATGTACGCCGTCATGTCCAGCGCGTGGAACCTGGTCGGAGGCTTCGCGGGCTACCCGTCACTCGGCCACGCCGCGTTCTTCGGCATCGGCGCGTACTCCATGAACATCTGGTTCGAGCACCGGACACTGACGTCCGGCTATGAGCCGTTCCTGTTCCTGCCGGTCATCGGCGTGCTCGCGGGCCTGATCGGCCTCGCGGTGGCCGCCATCGCCATGCGCACGCGCGCCGACGTGTTCGCCATCGTCACGATCACCCTGCTCTTCGTCACGCAGACGCTGGCATTCAACCTGCGGAGCCTGACCCACGGCGCCCAGGGCATCTCGATGGCTATCCCACCCTTTCCGCTGGCGACGTTCGAGCTGCCGTTCTACTACGTGCTCGTGGCACTCCTGGCGCTCGCCATGGGGATCACCTACGGCGTGATGCGGAGCAAGTTCGGCCTGTCGTTGGCAGCGATACGCGGGGACGAGGACAAGGCACGCGGGATCGGCGTCCGAGTCTTCGGCGTCAAGCTGCTGGCGTTCTCCGTCAGTGTCGGCCTGACCGCGATGGTGGGAGGGGTCTGGGCCTACTACGAGGGGTACATCTACCCGCAGTTCGCGGTCGATCCGCTGGTCACGATCGCCATCGTGCTGATGACGTTCCTCGGTGGCCGAGCCACGTTGTGGGGCCCGGTGATCGGGGCGCTGCTACTGGAGAGCACCCAGCAGATGCTGGCCTACACCCTGGGCGGTAGCCAGTTCTACCTGATCGCCTACGCCATGGTCTTCCTGCTGGTGATGCTGCTGATGCCCCAGGGGATCGTGCCATCGGTCCAGGATCTGCTCCGGCGGCGGCGGCGGCGCGACGCGGTGGACGCCGGCGAGCGGGACGCGACGCTCATGGGAGCAGGCCCGCTCCATCCGGACCGGGGCGAGTCGGTCGCAGCGTCGAAGGGAAATGGCTGATGGCCGCGCTGCTGGAGGTCTCGAACCTCTCGAAGTCCTTCGGAACGCTCCATGCGGTCGACTCGGCCTCGTTCGCCGTCGAGGAGCACTCGATCACGGCGCTGATCGGACCCAACGGGTCCGGCAAGACGACGCTCTTCAACATGATCACCGGGTACCTGCCGCCCGACGACGGCCGGGTGCGCTTCGAAGGCAGGGACATCACCGGCTCGAGCTCGGGGGCGCTCTACCGGCGCGGCCTCACCCGCACGTTCCAGCAGGCCCGTGTCTTCCCTCAGCTCACGGTCGAGGAGAACCTCACTGTGGCCGCCGGGTACTCCTGGCGGCAGCTCTTCGGCCAGCGGCTGAGCAGGGCGGACCGCCACCGGGTCGGCACGCTGTTGGAGGAGTTCCGGATGGCCCATGTCGCCGACCTCTATGCGTCCGAGCTGTCCTATGGCCAGCGCAAGCTTCTGGAGTTCGCCGCCGTGCTGATGAGCTCCCCCCACCTGGTGCTGCTCGATGAGCCCACCGCAGGCGTCAACCCGGTGATGATCGCGACGATGGAGCACCACATCCGGGAGCGCCACGAGGCCGGGGTCACCTTCCTCATCGTCGAGCACGACATGCCTTTCGTGATGCGGCTGTGCGACCCGGTGGTCGTCCTCGACCGCGGCAAGGAGATCTTCGCGGGCCCGCCCCACGCCGTGCAGTCCGACGCCCGTGTCCTCGACGCGTACCTGGGGAGCTGAGGTCATGGAGGCGTTGCTGACGTTGCAGGGCGTACGGGCCGGCTACGGCGCCGGAGACATCCTCAAGGGAGTCGACCTCGAGCTCACGCCGGGCACGATCACCTGTCTGATCGGACCCAACGGCGCGGGCAAGTCGACGGTCCTGAAGTCCATCAGTGGCCTGATCCGACCACGAGAGGGGACGGTGCGGTTCCAGGGTGAGGACATCGGCCGGCTGTCACCCAGGGCCAGGCTCCTGCGCGGAGTGGTGCACGTGCCGCAGGACCGCAGCCTGTTCCCGGCCATGACGGTCTGGGACAACCTGCTGATGGGCGGCCACGTGATGAAGGACCAAAAGGAGGTCCATCGACGCATGAAGGCAGCAGCGGAGGTGTTCCCGATCTGTGCCCGGCGCGCCAAGGACCATGCCGGATCCTTGTCCGGCGGTGAGCAGAAGCAGGTCGAGCTCGCCCGCACGCTGGTCCTGGATCCTGCCCTCATCCTCTTGGACGAGCCGTCCATCGGCCTGGATCCCAAGTCGCGGCAGGCCGTCTTCGCCAGCATTCGGCGGCTGGCCAAGGATGGGCGCACGATTCTGCTGGTGGAGCAGAACGCACGGTCCGGCCTGGCCGCGTCCGACTTCGGTGCTGTCCTCGAGGGTGGCGTCGTACGGCTGACCTCCACCGGTGAGAGCCTGCTCGCCGACCCGGAGGTCGCTCGGCTCTACCTCGGTGCCGGCGCCGTCGGGTCAGACTCCGACGCATCGACCGCCAGCGAGTCTCGCGTACCTCACTCCCTCACGAAGGTGAACGATGAGCACTGAGCACACCAGAGTCGGCTGGATCGGCGCCGGGCGGATGGGCGCCGCCATGGCAAGCCGTCTCGCACGGGCTGGAGAGGACGTGACGGTCTGGAACCGCACTCGCGCGAAGGCCGAAGCTCTGACCGGCGCCGGTTGCACCGTTGCCGACACGATCGCGGACCTGCGTGGCTGCGACGTCGTCTTCACCATGGTCTCGACGGCGACCGATCTGGTCGAGGTCCTGACCGGCGACGGCGGCCTGCTCGCCGACGCAGAGCACGTGCCCGGCGCCGTCGTCGACTGCTCGACGATCGACGACGAGACGTCAGTGGCCCTGCGTACGGCATGTGGCGAGCGCGGCGTCGACTTCCTGGCGGCACCGGTGAGCGGGAACGGCAAGGTGGTCGCCGCTGGTCAGCTCACTCTGGTCGTCTCAGGCCCCGAGGAGACCTGGCTGAAGGTGGCGCCGCTGCTGAACCACCTCGGCAAGGGCGCCACCTACGTCGGTGAAGGTGACGTATCCCGCCTGGTGAAGATCTGCCACAACGTGATGCTCGGGGTCGTCACCCAGAGCCTGGCGGAGATCACCGTGCTGGCGGAGAAGGGCGGGGTGCCTCGGGCGGCATTCCTGGAGTTCCTCAACAACTCCGTGATGGGCTCGACGTTCACGCGCTACAAGTCTCCAGCGCTGGTCCACCTCGACTACACCCCGACGTTCACACCGGTGCTGCTGCGCAAGGACTTCGACCTGGGTTTCGCCGCCGCCCACGACCTCGACGTACCGATGCCGGTCGCCGCCGCCGCCGCAGCCGCGGTGCAGGCAGCTGTCTCCACCGGACACGTGGACGACGACTTCGCGGTGCTGCTCGACCTTCAAGCGCGCAACTCCGGGCTCGAGCTGAAGCCTGAGGACGCCGTGGTCGACGACGGGCTCTCGGGAGAAGCCGCGCCGTGAGCCGGCCGCTGCCCGCCCCCGGTCAGATGGCAGTCGACTATGAGCAGCGCGTCGACTTCGCCCGGCTGCGCGACTACCGACTCGACCGGGCGCGCCAGGCGCTGGACGCCAGCGAGTGCGGCGCCTTCCTGCTCTTCGACTTCTACAACATCCGCTACACCACCCACACGTGGATCGGCGGCGCCCTCGGCGACAAGATGATCAGGTACGCCCTCGTGGCCCGAGGCAAGGAACCTGTGCTGTGGGACTTCGGCTCGGCCGTGAAGCATCATCAGGTCTACTCGAGGTGGGTGCCCCAGGAGAACTACCGGGCAGGCTTCCTGGGCTTCCGCGGAGCGGTCGCGCCGTCGGTGGGCTTGATGGAGAGCGCCGTCGCGGAGATCAGGTCGCTGCTGGTCGAGGCCGGTGTTGCCGACCAGCCCGTCGGCGTCGACATCGTGGAGCCGCCGTTCCTCTTCGAGATGCAGAAGCAGGGGCTCTCCGTGGTGGACGCCCAGCAGCTGATGCTGGACGCACGGGTGATCAAGTCCTCGGACGAGATCACCCTGCTCACCCAGGCCGTCGCAATGGTGGACGGCGTCTACCAGGACATCTTCGAGGCGTTGAAGCCCGGCGTCCGCGAGAACGAGATCGTGGCCCTCGCGAACAAGAGGCTCTACGAGATGGGATCTGACCAGGTCGAAGCGGTCAACGCGATATCGGGTGAGCGCTGCAACCCGCATCCACACAACTTCACCGACCGACTCATCCGCCCTGGCGACCAGGCGTTCTTCGACATCATCCACTCCTACAACGGCTACCGGACCTGTTACTACCGGACCTTCGCGGTGGGCTCGGCCACGGCGCCGCAGCGGGCGGCCTACGCGCGGGCGCGTGAGTGGATGGACCGCGGCATCGCCGGGATACGGGCCGGTGTCGGCACCGATGAGGTGGCCGCGTTGCTACCGAGGGCGGAGGACTTCGGATTCGGGAGCGAGATGGAGGCGTTCGGGCTTCAGTTCGCCCATGGCCTTGGCCTCGGCCTGCACGAACGGCCGATCATCTCGCGGCTGAACTCGATGAAGGAGCCGATCGAGCTCGAGGTCGGTATGGTTTTCGCGCTGGAGACCTACTGTCCGGCCTCCGACGGCTACTTTGCCGCGAGGATCGAGGAGGAGATCGTGATCACCGAGGATGGCCCCCAGGTGCTCACCCTCTTCCCTGCGCAGGACCTCATGGTCGCCAACGCCTACTGAGCCACATTCAGTGGTCGGGCGCCCCGACCACACAGGAAAGGACACTCGATGGCATCGTTCACCCTCGACCAGCTCACCGACCTCACGCTGGACCTGTATGTCGGCGGCAAGGCCGTGCCCGCCTCTGACGGCGGACGCTTCGACGTGATCGACCCGGCAACCGGCGAGGTGCTGGCCTCGGTTGCGGACGGCACCGTCGCCGATGCCATCGCTGCGGTGGACGCGGCCGCGGCTGCGGCGACCGAGTGGGCGGCCACGGCACCGCGGGTACGGGCCGAGATCCTGCGCCGGGCGTTCGAGCTGATGACCGCGCGCTTGGACGAGCTGGCGCACCTGATCGCACTGGAGAACGGCAAGGCCCTGGTCGACGCGCGGGGTGAGGCGGCCTACGCCGCGGAGTTCTTCCGCTGGTACGCCGAGGAGGCCGTCCGGGCCGCCGGGGAGCTGATGACGGCGCCCTCCGGAGCCAACCGGATCATGGTCGTCCAGCAGCCGGTCGGCATCGCCGTCCTCGTCACGCCCTGGAACTTCCCGGCCGCGATGGCGACCCGCAAGATCGGACCCGCTCTCGCGGCCGGCTGCACCGTCGTCCTCAAGCCCGCGAGCGACACCCCGCTCACGGCCCTGTTGATGGCCAAGATCCTCGGCGACGCCGGCGTCCCCGCCGGCGTGGTCAATGTGCTCCCGGCTCGCCGTTCGGGGGCGGTCGTCTCCGCGATGCTGCACGACCCCCGGGTACGCAAGCTGTCGTTCACCGGCAGCACGGAGGTGGGCCGGATCCTGCTCAAAGAGGCCGCGGACCAGGTCATCAACTGCTCGATGGAGCTCGGCGGCAACGCGCCGTTCCTGGTCTTCGAGGACGCCGACCTGGACGCGGCGCTCGAGGGCGCGATGATCGCGAAGATGCGCAACGGCGGCGAGGCATGCACGGCGGCCAACCGGTTCTTCGTCCATACCGACGTGGCGGAGGAGTTCGCCACCCGTCTCGCCGAGAAGATGGCGGCGCTCCGGGTCGGTCCCGGCACCGACGACGACACCCAGGTCGGTCCGCTGGTCAACGAGGACACCGTCGGCAAGGTCGACGCGCTCGTGCGGGGCGCCGTCGCGGCCGGCTCGCGGGTGGTCACGGGAGGGACGCGTCCCGACCGCCCCGGCTTCTACTTCGACCCGACGGTGCTGACGGACGTCGCGTCGGACGCGGCGATCCTCCGGGAGGAGATCTTCGGCCCGGTCGCGCCGATCGTGACCTTCGACGACGAGTCGCAGGCGGTGGCGCTGGCCAACGACACCGATTTCGGGCTGGTCTCCTACGTCTACACCCGCGACCTGGCTCGCGGGCTGCGAGTCAGCGAGGCGCTGGAGTCCGGCATGGTCGGCCTCAACCGGGGCCTGGTCTCCGACCCCGCCGCGCCGTTCGGCGGTACGAAGCAGTCCGGCATCGGCCGCGAAGGCGGCCATGAGGGGATGCTCGACTACCTGGAGTCGAAGTACATCGCCGTCAGCTGGTGAGCGCGTCAGCCGACGTCGGGGAAGACCGACGGGTGCCTCACCAGCTCGATGCGGGTGCGCCGGATGTGCCCTTCGAGGAACCGCTCCGCGTCGACGACGTCGCGGCGAACGACGGCATCCAGCAGTAGGCGATGCTCGGAGTTCACCACCCACATCCGCTCCTGGCCACCTAGCGCGACGTATGCCCTCCGGTAGTGCTGCGTGGAGTTCCACAACCGGGTCACCATCGCGTTGAGTGGGTCGATGTGACAGCCGGAGTAGGTGCCGAGGTGGAACTCCCGGTCGAGCTCGAGAAACCGGTCGAGGTCGGTGTTGTCCTCGATCCTCCGCTGGACGTCGGCCAGCTGCGCATGGTCGTCGTGGCTCAGCAGCGGCAGGCTCTCTGTCAGCGCCAGCGGCTCCAGCCGCTCACGCATCCGGTACGTGACCTCGAGCTCGTGCATGGTCAGTCTCGCAACGCGTGCGCCCTTGTTGGGCTCGTGCTCGGTGAGTCCTTCGGCCTCGAGCATCCGTAGGGCCTCGCGTACAGGTAGCCGACTCGCACCGAGCCGGCCGCCGATGTCCTCTTGGCGGATCCGGTCGCCCGGTTTCAGCTCGTCGCTCAGGATCAGGTCTCTCAGGTACGACGCCACGCGCGCAGACGCGGCGCCACCCGCGCCGGCAAAGGTCGCCGCGTCGCTGGCGGACTCGGTCCCGTTGACGCTGGTCACGAGGGTGAAGTCTGCCGCGGATGTTGTGAGTCCCACTGCTTGCCGTCCGGGTAGCAGACAAGCTCGAACTGCAGGCCCCAGGGAGCCAGGAAGTAGATCCATCGGTTCCCGAACGCCGGACCCTTGCTTGCGGTCGGACCGTCGAGGACCCGGACTCCCGACTCGCGCAAGTGCGCGGTCGCGGCGTCGATGTCGTCGACGTACAGAGCCACGTGGTGACCGCCGATGTCGCTGTTCCGCGGCACGGTGTCGCGCTGGTCGGGCGACTCGTAGTGGAAGACCTCGAACACGGCCTGGTCCCCACACCGGTACCACCGGTTGACCATCCGGGTATCGGGGTGCACGTTCAGGTGCGTCGCCATCCAGTCGCCAGAAGGCTCGAAAGGACCGAGGGTGTAGAGGTACTCACACCCCAGCACGCCGACGAGGAACCGGTGTGCCTGGTCCAGGTCCGGCACCGTGAAGCCGACGTGGTCGAGGCGGCGCAAGCCTGGCATGCCCATGATCTGCTCCGTTCTGGATCCTAAACACGCGATCACGCCGGATTCTGCCATGTCCGGGCCCCTCTGGACTAGATTTGGGATCCAATCTCGTGTCATCATGCACGCAGCAGAGCAAAGGAGTTGCGCATGCCCGAGCACCGACCGATGTCGCCGGCGTCCCCTTGGGTGGAGATCGTCGTCACCGATGACGACTGGGATGCCGCCGACCCGGACCTCCTGCGTACGATCTACGCCCAGCTGGTCTGGGTCCGCACGTTCGAGCAGTACGTCCTCGACCTCGCCGGCGCCGGCCTGATCCACGGTCCGGCCCACTCGAGCATCGGCCAGGAGGCCGGCGCCGTGGGGTCGGTGCTTGCGCTCACCAGCGAGGACAGCGTCAACGGCTCACATCGCGGTCACCACCAGTTCCTCGCCAAGGCTCTCCACCACGTCGAGCGCAAAGGCCTCGATCCCCTGGCCGCGCCCAGTGACGACGTACGCGAGGTCCTGGTGCGTACGTTGGCGGAGATCTGCGGCCTGGACCGCGGCTGGAGCCACGGGCGAGGGGGTTCCATGCATCTGCAGTGGAAGGAGGCCGGCGCGATGGGCACCAACGCCATCGTCGGCGGCGGCGTCCCGCAGGCGGCCGGCTTCGCCTGGTCCCATCGCCAGGCCGGTACGGACGCCGTCTCCGTCACCTACTTCGGCGACGGCGCCACCAATATCGGATCGACCCTCGAGTCGATGAACCTCGCCTCTGCCTGGGGCCTGCCGGTCTGCTTCTTCATCGAGAACAACCACTACGCGGTCTCCACCTCGGTCGACGAGGCGACCGGGGAACCGAGGCTCGCCGCCCGCGGACTGGGGTTCAGCATCGCTGCCTGGTCGGTCGACGGCATGGATCCGCTCGCGGTCCATCTGGCGATGACGGAGGCGGTCGAGTACATGCGCCGCGGCGGTGGCCCGACCGTGGTCGAGGCCGACACGTACCGCTTCTTCCACCAGAACGGCGGGTTCGCCGGCAGCGCGTTCGGCTACCGGGAGAAGGCGGAGGAGAGGGCGTGGCGAGAGCGCGACCCGCTGACACAGACGGCCGCCCAGCTCCAGCGACTCGGCATCTTGACCACCCAGGAGTGCGAGCTGGCCATCAGCAATGCCACAGGTGTGATGGACGAGATCGGTGCGGCGCTGCTCGAGGCCGACCCCGCCGGAAAGCCCGGCCAGCGCCGGATCAAGCCCGCGGAGTGGCCCGACCCTGCCTGGGTCGACTTCGGCGTCCGCGGCGACCTGGCGGAGCTGGACGACGCTCCCATGGTCGTCGACGAGTCGGCGGTCGCCGTGGAGGAGACGACGTTCATCGACGCGGTCGCTGCGGTGATGGGCCGCCGGATGGACACCGACCCAGGGATCGTCGTGATGGGCGAGGACGTCCACCGCCTCAACGGCGGCACCAACGGCGCGACCCGCGGCCTGCCGGCCCGCTTCCCCGGCCGGGTGCTGGGCACTCCGATCAGTGAGAATGCGTTCGTCGGCCTGGCCGGCGGGATCGCGCTGGACGGGCGCTTCACCCCCGTCGTCGAGTTCATGTACGCCGACTTCATGTGGGTCGCCGCCGACCAGCTGTTCAACCAGATCGGCAAGGCCCGGCACATGTATGGCGGGTCGAACGGCGTCCCGCTCGTGCTGCGCAGCAAGGTCGCGATGGGAACCGGTTACGGGTCGCAGCACTCGATGGACCCTGCCGGGGTGCTGGCGACCTCGGCCGGCTGGCGGATCGTCGCACCGAGCACGCCGTATGACTACGTAGGGCTGATGAACACCGCCCTTCGCTGCCAGGACCCGGTTGTCGTGCTCGAGCACGTCGACCTCTACACCTCGTCGGGCCTCGGGCCGGTCGACGACTGGGACTACTGCCTTCCGGTCGGCAGGGCAGCAGTGCGTCGGGCCGGCTCGGACCTGACCGTGCTGACCTACCTCGCGATGACGCGATACGTGTTGGAGGCCGCCGAAGGACATCAGGTCGATGCCGAGGTGGTCGACCTGCGCTGGCTCGACCGTGCCAGCATCGACTGGGCCACCATCGAAGCCAGTCTCACCAAGACCAACCAGGTGCTGATCGCCGAACAGGGCGC
The DNA here is from genome assembly GCA_038239485.1 of Propionibacteriales bacterium. GTDB lineage: Bacteria > Actinomycetota > Actinomycetes > Propionibacteriales > Nocardioidaceae > DASQEH01. Next base: position 42,241 of record JBBSET010000007.1, on the reverse strand, counting down.
GGTCGGGACGTCGTACGGCGGATGGCTGGCCGACGAGATCCAGCGCCGATACTTCGACCTGCTCGACGCGCCGGTGTGGCGGGTGACGGGGGGCGTCGCGTCCCCGAGCATCAGCAAGGTGCTCGAGCGGGCGGCGATCGCCCAGACCTCCGAGGTCGTGGCCGCGCTCGACGAGATCGCGAGGTACTGAGGTGGCCCGCGTGCTGCGCATGCCCGGGATCAGCGCAGACGCCACCGAGGCCGTGCTGTCCGAATGGCTGGTCGAGGACTCCGGCGACTTCGGGCCCGCCGACCCGATTGCGACGGTCGAGACGGAGAAGGCCGCCGTCGACGTCGAGGCCGACGCCGCCGGACGGGTCCTCAAGACGCTCGTGCTCCCCGGCGCCCAGGTCCTCGTCGGCGACCCCATCGCCATCCTCGGCGAACCGGGTGAAGAAGTGGCCGACCTCGACGCTCTGCTCACCTCTCTCGGGGTCGCGGCAGTCACCGATGCCATCATCCCCGAGCGCCGCGATGTGCCATCTGATCCGGGGTCGGGCGCGCCGCTTGCCGAGCGGCCCGACCTCGGCGGCCGAGCGGGTCCCCTCGCCGATCCCGAGCAGTCGAGCCCCGTCAACGGCCGGGTCTTCTCCAGTCCACTGGCCCGTAGGCTCGCGAAGGACGCCGGGCTCGCCATCGACGGGGTCAAGGGGACCGGCCCGCGCGGACGCATCCTGCGACGCGATGTGGACAAGGCGCTCGCGGGGCGGCAGTCCCCGCGGACCCCGACGAGTGACGAGCAGGCACCGAAGCGCCCCTCGACGCCGGTAGCCGCCTCGCGCGGATACCGGGATATCCCGCACTCACGCATCCGGCTGGCCACCGCCCGTCGCCTCACCGAGAGCAAGCAGCAGGCGCCGCACTTCTACCTCCGCGCGACGGTTCGCGCCGAGGCACTGCTGGCGCTGCGGGCCGAGGTGAACGGGGACCCGTCCACCCACATCTCCGTCAACGACCTGGTGGTCAAGGCCGTCGGCGCCGCTCATCGCCGCGAGCCCGAGATGAACGTGATCTGGACTCCCGACGCGATTCGGCAGTACGACGCGGTGGACATCGCGGTCGCCGTGGCAACCGACCGGGGGTTGATGACTCCGGTCGTCCGCGACGTCGGCTCGCTGAGCGTCACCGCCCTCTCCGTTGCCATCGGTGCCGTCGCTCAGCGGGCTCGCGACGGCAAGCTCAAGCAGGACGACCTCGAAGGCGGGACGATCGCGGTCACCAACCTCGGGATGTATGGCGTCGAGGAGTTCGCGGCGATCATCAATCCACCGATGGCGGCGATCCTTGCCGTCGGTGCAGTTCGCGACGAGCCGGTCGTCGAGAATGGCGCAGTCGTCGCGGGGAAGGTAATGACCGTGACGCTCTCGGTCGACCATCGCCCCGTCGACGGCGTCCTCGCGGCCCGCTGGCTCGCCGTGCTCGCCGAGCTCCTCGAGCACCCGGTGCGCTTGCTGGCCTAGCCACCGCTCGGGCGTCTGGTCCCATCGCTCGCAGCTGGACCGAGCGTGTGGCGCGCATGAGTCAGCGACTCATGCTGCACACTCCTCCACACCCGCGCTGACGAGGTGTGCGACGGACTGAGTGAATCAAGATCCTTCAGTACGGGCGATCAGGTCGCGGATCTGTGGGAACGACGGGACCCATAGTTGATGGCCGCCCGGGTGTGGCAGCTCCACGACCTCTGCGCCCCGCTCGCGGAACTGGTGGACCAGCTGCTCGGTCATGCGCTCGGGGATCATCGGATCGAGCTCGCCGTTGGAGATGACGATGAGAGTTCCGCTGAGGTCGGCGTCCGGGGGCTCGGCGTAGGGGATCATGGCTGACAAAAGAACGGCGGCGCTGACGAGACCGGGCCGCTGGAGCATGAGTGCCGAGGCGATGTTGGCACCGTTGGAGAAGCCAACGGCGACCAGCGAACCCGCCGGGATGGCGTACGTGGCGCTCGCGTTCTCCACGAAGGCGGCCAGCTCGTCGGCCCGGCGACGCAGGTCGTCCTCGTCGAACACGCCCTCTCTCAAACGGCGGAAGAACCGCGGCATGCCGTTCTCGGTGACGCTCCCCCTGACCGACAGCACCGCCGCCCCCGGAGACAAATGATCGCGCAGCGGGAGGAGGTCGTGCTCGTCGCCCCCGGTGCCGTGCAACAGCAGCAATGGCGCTCCGAGGGGGGACTCGTCGGCCGACACGAACACGTGCGGTCGCTCGAGGCCGGCCTCCGCGCTCACGGGACATCCGCGTCCCGCTCGAGCGGCGGCAGCGCAGCGGCGATCTGCTCCCGGTCGGGCTCGAGCCACGGCGGCAGCTTGAGGTGCCGGCCAAGCTCGAGCAGCGGCTCGTCGACGGCGAAGCCTGGCGCGTCCGTCGCGATCTCGAACAAGACACCGCCCGGCTCGCGGAAGTAGATCGACTTGAAGTACTGCCGGTCCAGGATCTGCGTCACCTGGACCCCGCGGGCGATCAGCTCCTGCTGCCACGCGGTCATCGTCTGCAGGTCAGGGGCCCGGAAGGCGACGTGGTGGACCGTCCCGCCTGCCTGCAGGCCGCGGTTGCGAACCCCTGACACCACGTCGACCAGGGCCCCGGCGCCACCATCGGACATCGCGAAGCGGGAGCGATCCTTCTCCTCCGCGTCCAAACTCATGCCCAGCAGCTCGGTCAACATAGCGGCCGACGGGTCGAGCTGCAGTTCCGACAGCGTGATGGCATGGAGGCCCCGGACCGCGTGCTCGGCGGGGATGTCAGCGACCCCGTCCCAGCCCGAGCGCTGATCACCCGTAGCGGCTACCAGGTCGATCACCATGCCGTCTGGGTCGCGGAACGTCAGCACCTCCTCCTCGTCGCGGGTCCGGGGCGCGTCGGCGTCGATTCCCAGGGTCTTGAACCGTTCCTGCCACCAGCCCAGTGAGGACTCCGGCACGCTGAACGCGGTCGCCGTGGTCATCCCCGCACCCTGTCGACCCTTGGGGACGCTCGGCCAGGGAAAGAACGTGAGCAGGCTGGACGGACTGCCATGCTCGTCGCCGTAGTACAGGTGGTACGTGTCTGGCGCGTCGAAGTTGACCGTCTGCTTGACCAGGCGCAGCCCCAACGCACGGGTATAGAAGTCCACATTCGACTGCGGGTCGGTTGCGATGGCGGTCACATGATGGAGCCCGTGGGGCTTCACATCCGTCACGATGAGCCCTTTCCTGAATCTGACCGGCGGCGTCGGCGCCGATGTCCGGAGGCGGCTCTCACCTCGGTATGTGCGTCGCACCTCCACCGCCGCGGTCCAGTCAACTGCGCCGAGCGCGCTGGTGTCCAGCCCCCAGGTCGGCGAGGGTGGGTGGCCCACCGAGTCCTCGGGCCATCGGCTCGTCTCGTCACGGCCGCCTCGATCGGGGTCAGTGGCGTCGCCAGACGGGCGACCCCGATGTCGGGGCAGATTGGACGTGTGCGGGACCCTCCTCACCTAGTGGGGGGCACCCGACGACGCCAGAATGTTCACGGAAAGGAAACCTGGTGGATACCGGTTCTTTCGAACACCAGACGCTCTCTCAACGAGTCGTGTTCGGCGTCGGCACGTCCCGGACCTTGTCCGCTGAGGTCGAACGTCTCGGCGCACAGCGTGTGCTGCTCGTCGCCACCCATGCAGAGGCTGCGGTTGCCGGGCGTCTCGCATCCGACCTCTCTGTCGTCGCCCGCTTCCTCGACGTCCGTCCCCACGTACCCCTGGCCGTGGCCGAGGCGGCCCGCGCGGTCGCCACGGAGGTGGGCGCCGACCTGCTGCTCTGCGTGGGAGGCGGGTCGACCACCGGTACCGCGAAGGCGGTCGCACTCACCTCCGGGCTGCCCATCTTGGCCGTACCCACCACCTATGCAGGCTCCGAGGCCACGCCGGTATGGGGACTGACAGAAGCGCAACGCAAGACCACCGGAACCGACGTTGTCGTCCTGCCTCGCACGATCGTCTACGACCCGGAGCTGACCGTGTCGCTGCCCGTCGGTCTGGCCATCGCCAGCGGCCTGAACGCGATGGCCCACTGCATCGACTCGCTCTGGGCCCCTCGGGCCAACCCCATCCTCAGTGCCATGGGGTCCGAGGGAATCCGTGCCTTGGCACCCGCCCTCGTCGGGATCCACGCCGACGCCACAGACATCGAGGCTCGCGCCGGCTGTCTGTACGGTGCCTACCTGTCCGCGAGCACGTTCGCGGGTGCAGGATCCGGCCTCCACCACACGATCTGCCACGTCCTGGGCGGCACCTACGACCTGCCGCACGCCGAGACCCACGCGGTCGTGCTGCCGCACGTTCTCGCGTACAACGCCGAAGCCGCCCCGCAGGCAGCGGCCCGAGTCGCCGCGGCGCTGGGCTCGACCGACGCCGTCACCGGACTGCTCGAGCTCTACGCCGACCTCGAGGCCCCTCGGGCCTTGGGAGATCTCGGCCTTGTCGAGCAGAGCCTGGACGAAGCGACCGGTCTGATCGTGCAGGGGGCGCCAGCCGGCAACCCGCGACCCGTTAACGCCGAGAGCATCCGCCGCCTGCTCCATCGTGCGTGGGCAGGCGAGGACCCGCTCACCGAGTCCGACGACGAGAGGACTGCCTCATGACCCGCATCGGGGACCTGACCGAGATCCGACGCGACGACGCTGAACAGGCTCAGCGCGAGGAGTTCGTCACCGCGCCGGTCCTGGAGAGCGACGAGGACTTCGCGGTCCAGTCCCTGGCCTCTGTCGACGCGTGGAAGGTCGATCCGGTGGGTTCGGGATGGCCGGGATGCCATCCGCGCTGATCGACGCTCTGATCGAACAGGGAGCCTCGGACCTGACTGTCGTCTCGAACAACGCCGGCAACGGCGATACCGGACTGGCCTCGCTGCTGGGTGCCGCCGGCGCCGGAATCGGGGCGTTCTTCTGCCCCACCGGGTTCGGTACCCCGTTGACCGACGGCGGGAGATCCGTGTGACCGAGGGGCGCGCCCTGGAGTTCCCTATCCGGGGCGACGTCGCGGTCATCGGTGCCCACCTGGCCGACCGGATGGGCAATCTCGTCTACCGGTGACTCGTCACGAACGATCTGTTACGTCGTCGACGTAGATGTCGACTCTCACCTCGACCAGGCCGGTGAGCTCGAACAGGTCACGCGCGACGGCTCGGCGGATCTCTTGAGCCACCTCGACAATCCGCACCCCGTAGTCCGTCACCACAGCGAGATCGATGACGGCGTGCTGACCGGCGATGCCGACGGCCGATCCCGGTTGTCGGTGCTGTTGCGTGGCCTCGGCTGTATCGGCGACGATCTTGGCCTGGCTGCTTCGCCCGAGGACAACACGGACTCCTTGGGCACGCGCTGCTGCACGGCGAGCTAACTCTGCGATGACCCGCGCTGCTATCCGGGTCATCCCTCGATCGCTGGGGATCACGATGTGCCAGATCTCTTGGGCCAACTCACGTACGAGCGACATCACCTTGCGCACGAGGTCAGCCGGTGGCTCGAGGCGCTCCGCAGCGAGGGCGGCGATCGGAGCCCAGAGCTCCTCAACCTCTGCCATGGCGGCTCGACAGTGCGTGCATTGCTGCTGATGGGGACTGAGCTCATGACGACCGCCCATGGCGACCTGCTCCACGATGTCATCGAACTCTGCTCCGCACGGGAGTCGATCCGGCGGCGCAGGTGTCGAGGAGCCGCGTCCGCCGCGGACGCTCACGTCCACTGCCTCAACGATGTCAGCAACGCCTTGCGCGCTCGGGCCACCCGACCGCGCACCGTGCTCGTGCTAATGCCCAGGATCTCCGCAGCCTCCTCGTACGACAGCTCAGCAAATGTGACAAGGACCAGTGGAGCGCGCTGATTCCCCGGTAATTCTTGGATGGCTCGGTGGAGCGATTCGTCACGGATCTTCGCCGCGACGACTGACTCCGGATCCTCGCCTCCGGGCACCTCGGGAGCGAAGGCGACGGGATCGGGCTTGCGCCGTCGGCGGCTCATCAGGCACTGGTTCACCAGGATGCGGTAGAACCAGGTGCCGAACTGGCTGTCACCTTGAAAGCCGGCGAGACCTCGCCAGGCCGCGATGAAGGCGTCCTGGACGACGTCCTGTGCGTCATGGGTATCGCCGAGCATGCGGACGGCAACAGCGTATCCGCGGCCCTGGTGGCGTCGGGTCAACTCTTCGAACGCGTCGAGGTAGCCGTCTTGGGCGCGACGCACGAGGTAGGCGTCCACCACAGGATCGTCCATCGGTGACGAGCCTGCCACATCGAAGTGAACCTGCGATTAAGCATCGGGCCCGCCGTGGGATCGGCGCCTGGAAACTTTCCGTCGACGTCGCGTGACGACTCGCAACGACCGTGCATCTTACGGTGTATGGCTAGCAGCTTCCCCGATCCGCCGTAGCGGCTGATCAGCGGCGACCTAGGTCAGGCCGGACCTGCAACCGGTTCGACGCTGCACCATGACTTTCACACTCGACATCAATCGCGACACTTGTTCCAGGAGGACACGCATGACGACTTCGGTCGAGAAATTCCCGTCCAGCAGCCAGACGTCGGCGAGCGGTAGCGAGCTCACGACATCGCAAGGCCAAACCACCATCGCCGACACGGTCGTGTCGAAGATCGCCGGCATCTCAGCCCGAGACGTCTCCGGCGTCTACGAGCTGGGCGGCAGCAGCGGGGCGGCCAAGGCGTTCTCGAGCATCCGCGAGCGAATCCCAGGGGCTAGCCAGTCCGCCAGCCAGGGTGTCTCTGTCGAGGTCGGTGAGAGCCAGACCGCGATCGACCTCGATGTCATCGTCGAGTTCGGCGTCGCCATTGCCGATCTGGCTCAGGCGGTCCGCCAGAACGTGATCTCCGCCGTGGAGCGGATGACCGGCCTGGAGGTCACTGAGGTCAACGTCACCGTCAACGACATCCACCTGCCCTCGGACGACAAGGAGCCCGAGGAGCCGCGGGTTCAGTGAGCCAGGTATCCATTGCGTCGCCTGACGCTGTCGCGGTGCCGCCAGCGCCCGAACCGGTGGAGATGCTCGCCATCGCGATCCAGAGCTGCCCCGGTGTGAGCTCGTTGTCGGGGGGGACGTTCGGGGAGGTGGCGACATACCTTCCCGGTCGTCGAGTGCGGGGGATCCGGCTCACCGACCGGACTGTCGAGATTCACATCGTGGCGTTCTGGGGCCAGCCACTGCCGGAGGTCGCCGCTCAGATCCGGGGCCTTTCGGCACCCTTCGCAGGCGCGCGGTCCATCGACGTGTATGTCGACGACCTGAATCTTCCCGAGACAACAGCATTGCAGGGATAACCGAGATGGGGAAAGACACGCCATCGTCTGACGATCTCGGCCGTCGACGCAATGCCGAACGCCGACAGTACATTCGCGAAAACCACCCGGACCGGGGCGGCGACTCCGACGCTTTCATCGCGGGGCTGCGAAAGCGCTCGTCGTCCCCAGCACAAAGCGAGCCGTCGCTCGCCTTCTATCGACGACCACGCGGCCTTCGACGGATCCGGCTGTTCGCGACAACGCTGGTCCATCGCACGATCCGACGCCCGAAACCCCAACCACGAGTGCGCTGAAGCCGCGCTTGCACGCCCTGGAGGCATCTATGTCCACCACTGTCATCGGACTTTTCACCGGCCTGCTCATCGGGCTCGCCATCGCGATCGACGGCTTCAACGGCTTCCTGCTCCTTGTCGTCTTCGGCGCGGTCGGCATCGTCATCGGGAAGGTACTCGATGGCGAGCTCGACGTCTCGTCCCTGCTCAACAGCGCAACCAGCCGGAAATCCCGGTGAGCAGCGCCGTCGCCACCCCGGAAGCGGCCGAGGGAGACGCTGCGGCCGGCACCCGCGGGCACACCCGCATCGACCCCAAGGTCGTTCAGAAGGTCGCCGCCGAGGCGGTCCGAGAGATCGACAACGCCACCGGCAGTCCTCGCCGACTCTTGGGCATCACCCTCGGATCCACGGATTCCGACACTGGAGCGCAGATCAGCGCCCAGGTCGACGACAACACGGCACTGGTCGAAGTCACCATGACTGTTGTCTACCCCGCATCGGTCCAGCAGGTGACGAGACAGACCCGCGAGCACGTCCGCGAACGAGTGAAAGAGCTGACAGGAGTCAACGTGCGTGAAGTAGACATCACCGTTGCCGGTATGCGCGTCCGCGAGACGCAGACGCCGCGGGTCCAGTGAACGGGATGCGCGCCGCCAACCGGATCGTTGCCGCTCTGGTCGCCCTCGTCATCCTCGCCGCGTGTGTCATCGCGGTGGTGGAGATTGTCCTCGCCGCTCTAGGGAAGGCGCCCTGGATCGTCCACCACACCGCGATATCCAACGACCTTCACCAGCGCATCTGGTCAGACGGCTGGGTGCGAACGGCGGCCGCAGTCGCCGTTGTGATCGGTGTGCTCTTGTTGCTGGTCGCCTTCAAACGGAGCGCGCCCACCGACCTTGCGCTGCAGCCTGACGACCCCGGCGTCACGATGACGGTCACCCGGAAGAGCCTGGAGAGATATATTGCCGGGCTTGCCGAGGCCGAGACAGGCGTGGACTCCTCGTCCGCACATGCCCGTCAGGGACGCGTGGCAGTGAGTGCCGCCACGACGCTGCGAGACCCGGGTGACCTCGGGAACAGGGTCGAGCAGTCGATAGCCGCCCGGCTCGAGTCGCTCCGGCTGGCCCACCCCGTGAAGACCTCAGTGTCCATCCATCGTCGGGAGAGCTGATGACCAGCCGTATCGATCGCATCAACCGGGCTCTGCTCTGCCTTGTCGGGCTGGTGCTGGTTGTCGCTGGCATTCTGGTGATCGCCTTGGGGGCATCCGTCTTCGGCAGCGAGCGGGCCGACAACCCCGTCATCCCCGCTGGTCTGACGACCTTCATCGACGACAACCCCTGGTACTGGTGGGCAGTTGCGGGTGCGTCCATCGTCGTCGGACTCTTGATGGTTCGATGGCTCATCGCCCAGCTGCACACGAGCACCCTGTCCCATCTCGACGTCGAACCGGACCGACGCGACGGGGAGACGGTGCTCGAAGCGAGCGCCATCTCAGATGCCGTGGAGCATGAGGTCAACGCGATCAGTGGCGTTCGCGGTGCCTCCATGCAGCTGCTGGGAAAGCCGAGCAACCACCGGCACAAGCTCACCGTGTTTCTCGACGAACGGGCCGACATCAACGCGGTGCGCTCACGGCTCAGTCGCGAGACCGTTCCCCATCTGCGTCAGGCCCTGGATTTCGACGAGCCTCAGCTGGACATCCGCCTCGATCTGCCGGCCCGCCGTCGACGACGGGTCCGATGACCTCCCGCCTCTTTGATGGAAGGCACAGACACGGGGATTTGCAGGGTCGGTGAAGAGCAGTCATCCCACACGAACCCGGACCCGCCGCTGGAGACATCCACCCGACTCGGGAACGGCCCAGCGACCCGCCTGCACGCCAAGTGGTTCACCGGATCATGTAGCGGCACGAGTATTAGGTCCTCGCCAAGGACTCGCAAGGCGTCGGCGAGCTCTGCAAGACTCGCCCTCGCCACGCTGGCCATGAGCTTGGCCCGGCCACGGTGGGCGCCTCGAAGCTGTTCCATTCCTACCGGTGCACAGGACGGGAGGCGTCAGAGCGCCCGGAGAATGTCCTCGACGCGCTCTTTGGCATCGCCGAACAGCATCGCCGTGTTGTCGCGGTAGAAGAGGGGATTGGCCACTCCGGCGTATCCCGAGGCCATCGATCTCTTGAAGACGATCACGTTGTCGGCTTCCCATACTTTGAGGACCGGCATGCCAGCGATGGGGCTGGTCGGGTCCTCGGTGGCAGCGGGGTTGACGGTGTCGTTGGCGCCGATGACGAGTACGACGGCGGTGTCGTCGAAGTCATCGTTGATCTCGTCCATCTCGAGCACGATGTCGTAGGGGACCTTGGCCTCGGCCAGGAGCACGTTCATGTGACCCGGCAGGCGGCCGGCGACGGGATGGATGCCGAACCGGACGTCGATGCCTTTGTCACGCAGTTTGCGGGTCAGCTCGGCCACACCGTACTGCGCCTGAGCTACGGCCATACCGTAGCCAGGCGTGATGATCACGGTGTCGGCCTCTCCGAGCTGTTCCGCAACGTCAGCGGCATTCGTCTCGCGGTGGTCTCCGTAGTCCTTGTCCTGGCTCGGTCCGGCCTCGATGCCGAAGCCGCCCGCGATGACGGAGACGAACGAGCGGTTCATTGCCCGGCACATGATGTACGACAGATAGGCACCGGATGAGCCCACGAGCGCCCCGGTGATGATCAGCAGGTCGTTCTCAAGAAGAAAGCCGGACGCAGCCGCTGCCCATCCCGAGTAGCTGTTCAGCATGGACACGACCACCGGCATGTCTCCGCCGCCGATGGATGCGACCAGGTGCCAGCCGAGCAGGAAGGCGACCACGGTAACGGCTGCCAGGAGCCACAGCTGTGGGTCGATCACGAACCATATGGTGAGCACGGCGAACAAGACCAGTGCAACGAGGTTGAGGATGTTCTTCCCCGGCAACATGAGCGGGCTGGACTTGATCCGTGCCGAAAGCTTGAGGAAGGCGACGATCGATCCGGTGAAGGTGACGGCGCCGATGAAGACGCCGATGAAGACCTCGGCACTGTGGACCCCGAGCAGGCTCTGAGTCCGTAGCAGTGCGGCCTCGGGGCCGCGAAGATCTGCCTCGACCTGCAGGTAGCCGTCCCATCCCACCAGGACGGCGGCGAGACCCACGAAGCTGTGAAGCATCGCGATCAGCTCCGGCATCCCGGTCATCTCGACCCGTCTTGCTCGGAACAGACCCATGGCTGCGCCCAGGACCATCGCCAGGATGAGCAGGGCAATGCCCGTGCCGGACACATCACGGTCGATGGCGAGGGCGATGGTGGCGACCAGCGCGATCACCATCCCGGCGACTCCGAAGGTGTTGCCGACCTTGGCGGTCTCGTGGTGCGACAGCCCTGCCAGCGCCAGGATGAACAGCAGGGCGGCGACGATGTAGGCCGCCTGGGTGGCGGTTTCTACGGTTATCAGATCAGACACCTTGTCAACTCCAGGAATGTCGGCGAGGTCAGCTGCGGGAGAACATCGCCAGCATGCGGCGGGTCACCGCGAAGCCGCCGAAGACGTTGATCGACGCGAGCAGGATCGCCACGAACGACAGAACTGTGATCACGGCTCCGTTTCCGGTGTCACTCTGGCCGATCTGCAACAGGGCACCGACGAGGATGATGCCCGAGATGGCGTTTGTCACCGACATCAGCGGAGTGTGCAGCGCGTGGTGTACGTGTCCGATGACGTAGTAACCGATCACGATGGCCAGCGCAAAGACGGTCAGGTGGCCGAGCAGCGCAGGCGGCGACAAGGCGGCGAGGATGAAAAGTGCCGCGGCACCGATCCCCACCACGGTGAAGCGTCGCGCGGGCGTCGTCTGCTGCTTTGCGTGTCTCTGCGCTGGCGTCGCTTCGGTGCCCGCGGGTGCCGAAGCTGGGGCAGCTGAGACCTGCACGGGCGGCGGCGGCCAGGTCAGTTCCCCTTGTCTGACCACCGTCATCGAACGCTGGACCACGTCGTCCCAGTCCAGGACGAGCTGGCCGTCCTTTCCCGGCGTCATCAGCTTCAAGAGGTTCACCAGGTTGGTGCCGTAGAGCTGTGAAGCCTGGGCGGCCAGGCGGCCGGCCAGGTCGGTATAGCCAATGATCGTCACGCCGCCGGTCGTCACCACGGCCTTGCCTGCAACGGAGCCTTCGACGTTGCCGCCGTTGGATGCGGCCATGTCCACGATCACGCTTCCCGGCTTCATACTGGCCACCATGTCGGCGCTGATCAGGCGAGGTGCAGGGCGCCCCGGGATCAGCGCGGTGGTGATGATGATGTCGACGTCCTTGCACTCTCGGGCGTAGATCTGAGCAGCCCGGTCGTTGTAGTCGTCTGACATCTCCTTGGCGTAACCCGTCGTGCTCACCTCGGCTTCAGAGGGGTCGGCCGCCTCTACCGACAGGTACTCCCCGCCCAGGGACCTCACCTGGTCGGCGACCTCCGGCCGAGGGTCGGCCGCCCGGACGATCGCTCCCATGCTCCCGGCAGCGCCGATCGCGGCGAGCCCGGCGACACCCGCACCGACGACCAGCACCCTGGCGGGCGGCACCTTGCCGGCGGCCGTGATCTGGCCGGTGAAGAACCGGCCGAAGGCATGGGCGGCTTCGATGACCGCCCGGTAGCCGGCGATGTTGGCCATCGAGCTCAGCACATCCAGTGACTGGGCGCGCGAGATCCGCGGGGCCGCGTCCATCGCCAAGGCGGTGATGGGCCGCTGTGCCAGATCGTCGAGCAACTCGGGGTTCAGCCCAGGGCTCATCAGGCTGACTACCGTCGTGCCCTCACGCAGCTTGTCGAGCTGATCGCGTGATGGGGCGTTGACGCCGAACACGATGTCGCCCGCGAGCCCGTCACCGATGGTCGCACCCGCCAGCACGTATGCCTCGTCGGGAAAGCTGGACGCGTCGCCAGCCCCGGGTGAGACGACCACGTCATAGCCGATCTTCAGCAGCTGCGCCACGGTGGCCGGAGTCGCCGAGACGCGGGTTTCCCCTAGGTGCGCCTCCCTGAGCACTCCGATGAGCATTCCTGGCTCCGATCCTTGATGAGGGTGAACCTGTCTCGCGTCGTAGGCGGACATACCTGTCAGTTGGCTTCCAGCTCGTCGGCTTGTCGGTTACAGACGTCGTATGCCGGCCGGCCACGGTCCGTGTCGCCGGCGCGGGCGGGCAGTACCCGGACACTTCCTGGGGTGGCAGCACCCAACCCTGATTGCCTTTTGGTGACCAACAGCCGTTCCGCGAAGCAATGCGTGCTGAATGTTCAGCTGACGGAGTATGGCGCACCTTCAATCGTGGTCAGCAGCCAGACCGCCGATGCCGGTCCGCAAACCGGTCGACCTGCCTATCGACCCAGGACTCGGGCAGCAACGCACGGGCGGAGCGGAGTGTCTCATGACGTTAGCATCGATCATTCGCACCCAAACCTCGTCGGAGGTCTCAAGACGGCCGCCGCCAGCGGGTCGTCCTGATGTTGGTTCCCTCGTGACCGAACGTGTGCCTCGTCGACCGCGCGAGCTGGCGACGTCTGCTGAGCCACCGCGATGGGCTCACATGCCGCGCAATTTCCCGGCCGCGCTGTGCACGGCCTGATCGTCGCGTCCGGCCGGCGGGTAGCGCCCGTCGTTCGCCGCGACTGGACGATCATGCACGGTGTGTGAACGGTAGCCTTCGTCGTGGGCAAGCAGTAGCCCTGTCGGCGCGTGATCGGTCTCCTACCTTGGAATCCACGATGGAAGGCACCAGGTCGACCTCATCGTGAAGCGGCCGGACGGCGCCGTTCTCGCGATCGAGGTAAAGCTCGGTGGGATTATCGGCGACGACGACGTCAAGAACCTTCACTGGCTACGTGAGCGGCTTAGAGACCGGCTGCTGGACGCGGTCGTGATCTCGACCGGAACAACCGCCTATAGACGGCGGCGTTGCCGTGGCGCCGGCCACACTGCTCGGCACCTGAGCCGTCGCTTTCCCACCATGCTCGCCACCGCGATGATCGTCTTGGTTTGCGCTCGTGCGGTCGCGCCAATGAATGCCCGCCTCGTGGACGTGTGTCTCGCCGCACCCTGAGTAACCGGCTCCGTGGCGGCGTGGCATCGCCAGGTATCGGGCCCCCGAAAGCCGCTGACCTGCATGTTTGTGCGCCATCAGGGACTCGAACCCCGAACCCGCTGATTAAGAGTCAGCTGCTCTGCCAATTGAGCTAATGGCGCGTAAGCGTCGGAAGCATACCAGCCGGCTCGGGGTCCTCCTACAATCGGCGAGATGGACGTACCCGCCTCCGCGCCGGCCCTGGTCCGCCTAGCGTGTCTCGGGCTTCCCGACGTCCAGGAGAGGCTCAGCCACGGAGCCCCGACCTTCTTCGTGCGGGGTAGGGCCTCGTTCGCCGCGATACGCGCCGACGGCCATCACGACCTCCGATTTCCCCATCTGCTGTGCGCGGCTGCCGAGGGCGTCCAGGCGGCCGTCATCCACGCGCGGGCGGAGGAGTTCTTCCGGCCGCCGTACGTGGGGCACCGCGGCTGGCTCGGGGTGCGCCTCGATCGTGGGGTGTCAGCCGACGAGCTCGCTGACCTGTGCGAGGAGGCGTACCGGGTGGTCGCCCCGGCCACGCTGGTGCGGCGGCTCGACGGGTACAACTCGCCGGGCTGAACGTAGGTCTGTACGCCGAGGAGAAGGCCGATACATGCTTCGGCTGGGGTGACGCGCGCAACGGTGCGTTCGAGACCGCCATCTATGCTCGTCGCCATGGTGAGGGGGGTCGCTGCCACCTGGGAATGGCTCGAGCGACATCCCGGCCGGGCCTTGCTCGGATGTCTGGTGGCGGCAGCGGTCCTCCGGCTGCCGTTCGTCAACGCGGCACTGGAGTCCGACGAGGGCGGCTTCTTGATGGTCGCCCACCAGTGGCACGGCCGAGGGGACTCGCTCTACACCGACCAGTGGGTCGACCGGCCGCCTTTCCTGCTCCTGGTGTTCAAAGCGGCCGATCTGCTGGGCGGCCGGGCGGTTGTCCTGCGGTTGCTCAGCCTGGTGCTCGGGTCCGTCCTCATCGTCGGCGCCTGGTGGGCCGGTCGGACGATCAACGGAGCGAGGGGAGCCGTCGCGGGAGCCGTCGTCGCCACCAGTCTCTCGGCGTCGTACGTCCTCGATGGCTATGCACTGACGGGGGAGACGATCGCCGGCACTCTCGTCATGGCGAGCTGCGTCATGGTGCTCGAGGCGACATACGGCCATAGACCACCGCGTACGGGGATCCTTTTGGCCGTCATGGCCGGGCTGCTGATATCGCTGGCCTTCCTCGCCAAACAGAACTTCCTCGACGCTGGCATATTCGCGGCCATCCTGTTCGCCGTCAAGCCGCACAAGACCTGGCGGCTGATGGTCGCCGTCGCGGTCGGACTCGTCATCCCCCTCGTGATTACCGCCGCCTGGGCGGCCAGCGATCAGGGGCCCGGCCTGACAGCCCTGTGGGTCGCCGTCTTCAGGTTCCGGCAGCGATCGCTCGGTGTCATCGAAGCCGAGTCGCTTGCGTCCCCGGTCCACCGGCTCGAGCTGCTCGGGCTGCTGGTGCTGGCTTCCGGGATCGCGGTCTTGGTCTGGCAGCTGATCGGCGCCGCCCGAAAGGCGGACTACGGCCGTAGCCTCCGCATCGCCTTGACTGTCATGGTCGGGTACGACGCCTTGAGCATCCTGGCGGGGGCCAGCTGGTGGTCGCACTATCTGCTGCAGCCCACCGCGGTCCTCTCCATGGGGGCGACCCTGGCCACGCGTCGCCGTCCGGCCCGGTCGGGCGACGGTCATGGACCCCAGACCTTCGCGGCCGCCGCGTCCGTGCTTGCCGCCGTAGTCGGGGTCGCGATAATGGTCAGCGGCAACCTGGAGAGCGATGACGAGCAGGTCGTGGGCGACTACCTGCGATCGGCCTCTCACCGGGGCGACTCGGTCGTGGTTGCCTACGGGGCTCCCAATGTGATCGAGCGGTCCGGACTGACGACTCCTTACAGGTACTCCTGGAGCCTCCCTGTACGCACACGCGACCCCGATCTGAAGGAGCTCGTCAGTGTGCTCGACGGACCCCGAGCGCCGACCTGGCTGGTCGAGATCGGCTCCTTCGACTGGTGGGGTCTAGCAACCCCGACTTCCAACGGGCTCGCCGCGACCACTACCGCGTGGTGATGTCCGTCTGCGGACACGCCATCTATCTGCACGACGGCCTCGACCGACCGTTGCCGCCGAAGCCGTCGTGCTAGGCCGCGCACTACGTGGTCGACCCGACCGAGGCGGCCGTCCTTACACCTGCTCGGGGTGAGTGACGGGACTTGAACCCGCGGCCACCTGGACCACAACCAGGAGCTCTACCAGCTGAGCTACACCCACCATGACGCGACGTTGGCCCGTCAAGGCTCGCCGCGGCTAGAGAAGTGTAGCGGCTGCACCGCCACCGTCTGACGACGAGTGAGCTGCTCCGGTCAGTGATCCGCCGTGCTCGGAGGCCAGCGCGCGGGCGGTCTCGGAGTCGGGGCCGGGCGAGGGTACGAACACCGCGGCCCGGTAGTAGCGCAGCTCCTCGATGCTCTCCTGGATGTCGGCCAGCGCGCGGTGGTTCCCTGTCTTCGCGGGGCTGGCGAAGTACGCCTTGGGGAACCAGCGTCGCGACAGCTCCTTGATCGACGACACGTCCACGATGCGGTAGTGCAGGTGACCCTCGAGCATCGGCATGTCGCGCGACAGGAACAGCCGGTCGGTGCCCACCGTGTTTCCTGCGAGTGGCGCCTTGCGCGGCTCGGGTACGTACGTCCGGATGTAGTCCAACACCTGTCCCTCCGCTGTGGCCAGGTCGACGCCCGTGGGCAGCTCGTCGAGCAGCCCCGAGCCGGTATGCATGGTGCGGACAACGTCGCTCATCTGCTCGAGCGCCTGGTCGGGCGGCCGGATCACGATGTCCACGCCGTCGCCGAGGACGCCGAGCTCGAAGTCCGTCACAAGCGCCGCGATCTCGATCAGCGCGTCCGCAACCGTGTCGAGACCGGTCATCTCGCAGTCGATCCACACCAGCTTGTCGTTCACCTTCGTCACACTACGGGGCGAGGACGACACCTGCGAGCAGGTCTTCCCGCTGCTCAGGTGCCTCGAGGTCAAGCAGGTCCGCGGGTGCGCGTCGCGCGAGGCAGCCACTAGGGTCCATGCCGTGGTGGATGTGCCGAGCCCTGGCGTGATCGGTGTCAACGGGGTCGACCTGTGTGTCGACACGTTGGGCCAGCCATCTGATCCCGCCGTCCTACTGATGTCCGGGGCGGCCAGCTCGATGGACTGGTGGGAGGACGAGTTCTGTCGAGAGCTGGCCGACGGCCGCCGCTTCGTGATCCGATACGACAACCGTGACACCGGCCAGTCCGTCAGCTACCCGCCAGGAGCTCCGTCTTACACGATCGCCGACCTCGAGGCCGACGCGGTCGCGATCCTCGACGCTCTCGGCGTTCCCACCGCCCACCTGGTGGGCATGTCCATGGGCGGCATCGTGGCCCAGCGGGTCGCCGTCAACCATCCGGACCGGGTCGACACTCTCACCCTGATCTCGACGTCGCCCGGTCCGGGCCGGTCGCGCGGTTCGGACCTGCCACCCATCGACGACAGCATCTTGGCCCATCTCGGCTCGGAGCACCCGGCCCCGGACTGGTCGGATCGGACTGCCGTTATCGCCTACTATGTCCGTGGTCAACGGCCACTCGGCCCGCCCGGCCACGTCGATGAGGACCAGCTCGCCACTGTGGCGGGCCGAGTCTTCGACCGGTCTCGCGACATGGCGACGGCGGCGAACCACTTCTGTCTCGACGGCATTCCGCACGAGGGCGAGGAGCCAGTCAGGGACCGGCTCGGAGAGATCACGGCGCCGACGCTGGTGGTGCACGGGACTGCCGACCCCTTCTTCCGGCTGGGGCACGCCGAGGCGCTCGTCCGAGAGATTCCCGGAGCCAGGCTGATGACGCTCGAAGGCTGCGGCCACCAGATGCCGCCGCCAAGGGTCTGGCCGCAGCTCGTCCCCGCGCTGCTGCGGCATACCTCCGGAAGCTGGGACGATCAGGCCGGCCGCCTGGCCACCACATCGGTGGCCGCCGGCGACCCCACTGGCTGGTTCGAGACCCTTTATGCCGAGGCGCGATCGGGACGGGTGGACCTGCCGTGGGATCGCTCGGACCCGATGCCGCTGCTGGTCAGATGGCTCGAGAGTTCAAGCCTGGATGCGGTCGGGTCGCGGGCCGTCGTGGTCGGATGCGGGCTCGGCGCCGACGCGGAGTACCTCGCCACCCGTGGCTTCGACACGGTCGGCTTCGACGTGTCGGAGACCGCTGTCAGTGTTGCCACCGAGCGCCATCGGGGAAGCGGCGTCGAGTATGTCGTGGCCGACCTGTTCGACCTGCCGACGACATGGGAGCACGCCTTCGACCTGGTGGTGGAGATCTATACCGTGCAGGCGCTGCCCGACAACGTGCGGCCGGCGGCGATCCGGGGTGTGGCGAGCCTCGTGGCCACCGGCGGGACGCTGGTCGTGGTCGCCTTCGCGAGCCTGCCAGGACTCGCTGAGGACTCCGGCCCGCCGTGGCCGCTGACACGTCACGAGGTCGACTCCTTCGCCACCGACGGACTGACTCGTGCGGGCGTCGAACTGGTGGCCGACCGGGACCGCCCCGGTGTCACCCGCTGGGTGGCTGAGTTCACGCGTCCGCGCTGACCGGTGGAGGCTCTGTCGCGCCCGTTGAGGCCAGGCTCTTGGAGCGGGTCCGGCCCTGCAGCCGACTGCCGGGGTGCGGCGGTGGCGATGGCATCGGCTCGGGCGGCGCCGATACCCTGACCGGCGATAGCGCGTCCGAGACCAGGCCCACGAGAACGCGTTCGCCAAGGCCCCGAGAACCTTGGCGTGAACTGAGGCTCGGTCCGGACGATCCCCCAGAACAACGCCGAGCAGATCGGCAGCTGACACCCGCCCCATGGTGAAGGGGGTCTGACCCGTTTGGGTGGTCAGGACCCCTTCGTCATCGAGGCGGATGTCGGCCGTGCGATCACCGGCGTGGAGCGTCGCCCAGGTCACTCCGCAGGCGGGATGTTCTGGTTGACATGGAAGACGTTCTGGGGGTCATAGCGCTTCTTGATCGCCGCCAGCCGGTCGTAGTTGCCTCGGTACGACGCCCTGACCCGCTCGGATCCTTCGTCCATCAGGAAGTTGACATACGCGCCGCCGGCGGAGGTCGGATGCAGCGCCTCCCAGTAGTCCCGCGCCCAGCTCGAGATCAGCGCTGCGTTGGCGGGGTCTGGGTCGACGCCGACGATGACTCCTGACCAGCCGCCCTGGCGGTAGGAGAAGGCGGTGGCGTCCTCGGGCACCCGGCTCGCGTAGCCGTCGATCGGGTACATGTGCATGGTGGAATGCCCGCTGGGCAGCTTCGCACCGAACTCCTTGTGCACCTCGATCGCCTCGTCGCTGATCTCGGCGAAGATGTCCGCCTTCCAGTACCACTGGAGGCCAGCCGGGTAGAGCCCGTCGAAGGCGGTCTGCAGAGCGGTGAAGGGCATCGCGCCGAGCCCGACCATCAGTGGCTTCCCGAACTCGCGGACCGGGGCCAGCACATCATCGGCCTTGGCGCCGGGACCGGTGTAGCACCAGACGATGCCACAGGCCTTCCGGCCCCAGAGCTCCTCGGGGAAGGGCGGTGCCGGCGGGATCGTGACGAGCCCGATCCACCCGTTGAGCTCCTCCGGAAGGGCCGGCAGCAGGTCGCGGTACCACCGCATCACCTCGGCAGTGTCCTTCAGGTCGTAGAACACCGGGCCGCCCACGATGACGCCGTTGTCGCCGATGTCATGGGTACGGAAAGTGAACGAGGTGACGACGCCGAAATTGCCGCCGCCTCCGCGTAGCGCCCAGAACAGGTCCGGGTGCGACGACTCGCTCGCGGTCACCAGGCTGCCGTCCGCCAGGACGACATCTGCCGAGATCAGGTTGTCGATGGTCAGCCCGAACCGCCGGGTGAGGTACCCGGTGCCGCCGCCGAGGGTAAGTCCGGCCACTCCCGTGCTGCCCAGGAAGCCCGAGGGCGTCGCCATGCCGAACGCCACCGTGGCATGGTCGACATCGGCCCAGACGCACCCCGGGTCCACCCGGACGGTGTGCTGCTCGGGGCTGACAGTCGTGCCTCGCATGGTCGACAGGTCGATCACCAGCGCGTCGTCCCAGACTCCGAGGCCGCTTGCGCTGTGCCCGCCACCACGGACGGCGATCTCCAGCCCGTACTGCTGGGCGAACCGCACACTGGCAACGACATCGGCGACGTCGCTGGCTCTGGCGATGATCGCGGGCCGTCGGTCGATCATGGCGTTGTAGACCGCTCGAGCCTGGTCGTAGTCCGGGCTCTCAGGTGTGATGACGACGCCGCGGTGTGCGGCTACCAGCTCACCGACAGGGATAGCGGTGTCTCCCTGCTTGGCTGACGTCGAGGTCGTGGTGCTCACGATGGTTCCCTCCTTCTCGCCAGACCCGAGGGCGGGCCCGGTCGGAGCGACGACGCTACGAGTCAGGCGTTCGGGGAGCGTTCGCCGCTTCGGACAGCATCAGACGACGCCCGAACGCCCAGCCGCGCGAGGTCCTCCTGGCAGCGGCTCCACAGCATGGCGCTCGACTGGCTCCTCGCCATCCGGCCGGCTCGGCTGAGGGTCTGCGCCGCCCTGTCCGCAGGCTGCAGGGCGGCCGTGAGCCGGAGGACCTCGGGTAGCCACCACCGCTCGTCTCGCTGGACCGCCGCGATGCGGGCGGCGTCCAGGCTGGCTCGCGCAGCCTCGTCGTCACCCATCTCGGACTGTGTCTGCGCAAGCAACGACAGCCAGTACGGCGTGCGCGCGAGAGCTCGCTGGGCGGAGAGGTTGGCGAGTCCCGCCCGTATCCTGTCGACGCCCTCGCCGCCGCCGAGCCGCCACCCGGAGAACACCAGCACCCACTCGCGGTAGTAGGCGATCTCGTAGCGCTCGCACAGCTCGGTCAGCTCGCTCAGCGCCGAGTCCAGGGCGAGGATGTCCCCGTTGAGCTGGTTCGTGATCGTCGCGTAGGCGAGCGCGACGACGAGGCTGTACGGATGTTGCACCTCGCGGGCGCGCCTGACCGACTCCCGACGCGCTGCGGCCGCCCCTTCGACGTCTCCGAGCAGCCAGTGGGCATGAGCCGACCATGCCCTCGCATGGACCTCCGGGCGGGTCCCCACGCTGAGCGACACTCCACCCTGGGAGAGATCGCAGGCGATGTCGAAGTGCTTCACGGCGACATCGGACCGACCGATCATGGCCGACGAGCCTGCGACGGCGAAGTGTGCCTGTCCGATCAGCTCGGGGACGACCATGCTCAGCTCCAGCGCTCGCTTCGCGATGTCGTCCGAAGCCGCCATCTCGCCCTGGACGAGGCGGGACGCCCACAGCCCGACCAGGCTGGCCAGCTCGGTGATCGACTGCCCGAGCGAGTGCGCAAGCTCGACCAACCGGCTCAGCGTCTCCTCCAGCTCGCGGGCGGCGTAGCCGTACCTGGCGTTGAGTGGCGCTGAGAGGGTCTGGAGCATCTCGAGCTCGCGTCGGTCGCGGTCGCGGCCGGGCGGCAGCTGGCTCAGCAGGTCAAGAGCGCGCCGAAGCAGCTGGATCGCTTCAGCGTTGGCGAAGACCGCCGTGGCGGCCTCGGCGGCAATGGCGTAGAACGGGATCGCCCGGTCGCCTCTGCCGCTACGGGCATAGTGGTGCGCCAGCTCGGCGGCCACCTCGTCGAGATGTCCCGGGTGGAGCAGCTCCAGGGCCTGGGCGAGCCGGCGATGCTGCAGCCACCGCTGTGCGGGTGCAAGCGAGTCGTACGCGGTGTCGCGGAGCAGGTCGTGCGAGAAGACGTAGCTCTGGTCGGCCTGCCGAAGGATACGCCGGCGCCACAGCTCGTCGACGGCGCGGACGACCGAGTCGGCGCCGAGGTCACTGGCCTCGCTCAGCAGCTCCAGGCCGAAGTCCCTGCCCACTGCCGATGCGAGCCCGGCGACCTGGCTGGCGGCCTCGGAGACACTGCTCAACCGCTGGCTCAGGACGCCGCTGACATCGACCCCGGTCAGGGCACTGCCGGATGCCTGCGGCGGCAGATTTCGCAACGCCTCCACGATGTAGAGGGCGGTCCCACCGGTGGCCGAGTGGAGGAGCGCGACGTCTGCGTCCGACAGCGTGCGGCCGAGCACCTGACGTGCGAGGCCAGCCGTGGCGGCAGGCGTGAGCGCGTCGAGAGCGATCTCCATGACGATGCCGGCAGACCGCAGTGACCGCAGCGACGCGAGCACCTCGGGATTGTCGACAAGCTCCTCGTGCCTCGCGGTCGCGCACAGAAACAGGGGGGAGTCGGCGGCGAGCTCGAGCAGGAAGGACAGCCAAAGCATGGTGTCGCTGTCGCACCACTGCAGGTCGTCGAGCACCAGCATCGTCGGCCGGTTGCCGGTCAGCACGGCGCGAGCCAGCCCCTCGAAGAACCTGAGCCGCTTCCAGGCGTCGACCTTTGCCCGCGACGCGACTGACGGGTCGACGGATGCGGAGCTGAGCGGAACCAGGCGCTCGACCTCGTCACGCCAGAGCGGGTCCAGAGCGGCGGCGGTGACGCGCAACTGCGGGTTGCGCAGCCAGTCGGCCACTGGGGCGAGGGCGAGGCGGCCGGACGCGCCGAAGCACCGGGCGGACGCCACGACCACCCCGCTCCGCCCCAGCTGGGCCGCCAGCTCGGCGACCAGCCGGGTCTTCCCGATGCCGGGCTCGCCCGTGACCAGCGCGAGTCCGGGCTCACCGGCGGCCGCCGCCTGCCAGCGGTCCATCAGTGCCCGCAGCTCCGCCTCGCGTCCGATCACCGTCGGTCTGGCGCTCTCCGCGGAAACCGTCCGGGGGTCCGCGGAGCGGGTGGTCCTGGCGCCGAGGTCACCGCCGGCGTCGATGATCTCCGCGAAGGCCTCTGTCGTCTCCGCCGACGGGCTGACACCGAGCTCCTGCTCGAGGACCGAGGCACATCGGTGGTAGGTGGTCATGGCCCCGGCGCGGTCGCCTGAGTTGGCCTGCAGGTCCATCAGCTGCCGGTATCCCGGCTCCTCCAGTGGTGCGAGCTGAATACGTCTCCTCGCCAGCGCCAGGATGTCGGCATCGCCGGTGCCTCGGCCTGCCGATCGGACCGCACGGTCGCAGAGGTCGATGCATTGCCGGAGCAGCACGTCGCGGTCCTCCAGGACCCATTCGTCGTACCAGCCCGGCAGCAGCGGACCCCGGTACTCGTCCACAGCGTTGGAGCTGTGCCTGGCCAGCGCCGCCAGGTCGCCTCGCGCCTGCGCTGCCAGGGCCTCGTGTCGTTCGAGCAGGAACGTCCGGACGTCGACCCGGCACGCCTCGGTGTCTCGCCAGGCCAGGGTGTTCGCGTCCGCGACGACAGCGGTACCGGTCCCGAGCAGGGCCCGCAACTGATGCAGCTCGCGGCGCAGGTTGGTCCGAGCCTGGGACTCGGTCGAGTCCGGCCAGAACGTCGCGGCCAGGTGGGGCCGCGACTGCGGCATGTCGGCATGCAGAGCAAGGTAGGCCAGCAGCGCGACCGAGCGCGGCGGGGCGGCGATGGCGGGCTGGCCGCGCTGGCGCATGGCAACGCCACCGAGAAGCCCTACCTCCAGGACCTTCCGCATGGTGTTCCCGTCCTCATCGCGCCCGATCAGGGTAGCCCGCCTGCTCCGGGGTGGTCCCGCAAATTCACCTGCCGGGCTGGAAACTGCTCGCGGTGGCGGACCTGGCATCGAGGGTCGTTCGGAGGCTCGCAGCTGGCTCGAAGGCAAGGGCTGGGGGGTCGACAACCATGGCGTCGATCCCGACATCGAGGTGGGCGCCTCGCCGCGGGACCGGTCGCTTGGGCGTGACCCCCAGCTCCACGTCGCCATAGAGGTCGCCCTCGACGCGCTTTCCGGCAGCGGCCATCGGCGGCTCCACCGACACCCCAGCCGCCGAGGTCACCGCGCCGGGATGCTGATCGTGTACCTGCGACGTCAGCTCCAGCAGTCGGCGCTCTTGGAGAGTCTGGCCCAGACGGACGACCCGGCCCCGGAAATGTAGACGCCTGAATCGTTACGACTGATAAACGTCCATTGTGGAGTTGTACGTCAAATCTCGAGCCGGGTCCGACCCTGCGTTTCCGCAGGTCAGAGCCAGTTTTTCGGTCGGAGCTGACACGGTGCGCCCGGCAGGATTCGAACCTGCGACCGGTGGATTAGAAGTCCACTGCTCTATCCAGCTGAGCTACGAGCGCCCTCGGGACCTCTGCCCCGGCTGAAGTCTACTGAGATACCGCCTGTCCGATGGTTGCCTCACGACCGGGACGCTGCTGTGCTGATGGGGCCCAAGGGCGTCGAACTCCGATCGACCGCACGGCGCAGGCGGGTAGCCTCATGAGGTGACGGCCTCCCTCGTGCCCGCCCCTGGACCCGAGGCGACACCGGTCGCGACGTCGCTCGACCCGGTAAGTGATCCGGCGGGAGGAGGCGGCCGGGAGTCGGTTGTCTGGCTGCTCGTCCTGGCCACAGTCGCCGTCGTGGCCGGCTGGTGCGGATGGCGCCTCGATGTCGACCTGCGCTCGGTCATCGGCGGGCGGGCCTTCGTCTTCGGGAGCCTGTTCGCATTTGCGCCCGTCGTACCGATGATTCTGCTGTTCCTCGGGCTGAACCGCTTCCGTCCCGAGCCCGCGCGGCTGCTCGTAGTGGCGTTGGTGTGGGGCACGCTGATAGCGACGTACGTCTCGCTTCGGCTGAACGGTTGGCTGGCCTCCGCGCTGACCGGTGCACACGCCGACACTGCTCGCAGCGCGGTGTTCATCGCACCGTGGGTCGAGGAGTCGTGCAAGGCGACGGTGATCTTCGCGATCGCCTGGTGGCGCCGCCATGACTTCAACGGCGTGGTCGCCGGCGTCGTGTACGGCGGTCTCGCCGGCATCGGTTTCGCCTTCACCGAGAACGTCGTCTACTACGGCCAGATCTTCCAACACGTACACGACCTCAACAACGACAACGGAGCCGCCTTCGACGCCGTCCGCAGCCTGTTTCTCTGGCGCGGGGTCGCGGCTCCCTTCATCCACCCGATGTTCACCATGATGACCGGGATCGGCATCGGGGTGGCCGTCCGGGCCCGCCACGTCGGGGTGCGGGTCGTCGCCCCCGCAGTCGGATTCTGCGCCGCCGTCCTGCTGCACATGGGCTATAACACCGCGGCCTCCTTCGCCGTCGGCCGAGCTCTCATCGCCGTCTACCTCGCGATGCTGGTGCCGACGCTGCTCGTGCTGGCCACCGTTGTGCTGGCCTTCATACGACACGAGCGGCGCGTGATCGCGGCCAGGCTCAGCGACTACACGGTCTTCGGGTGGCTGACGGCCGACGAGATCCCTTATCTGGTCAGCGTGCGCGGACGACGCCGCCTCAGGCGGCGGGCGAAGGCCCTCGGCAGAGCCGAACAGCGCCAGGTGCGGGCGCTCCAGCGCGCCGCCGTCGACCTCGGTGTGCTCCGTGACCGACTGGTCCGCGGGGTTGCCGGCAAGGGCGAGCTGAGGCGCGAAGTGGAGCTGATGTCCACCCTGCGTGACCTACTGGGTCGGACCCCGTTACCGGACGGCGTGGGGCGCGGTCATGACCCGGTTTCCGCCCGTTCCAGCTGGTAGCAGTTTCCTCAGCCGGTCGCCGTTTCGACGCCTACACTGCCAGCACCTGGCGGCAACGGCACGAGGCAGCGCGGAAGGGAGTGACCATGGTTGACGTCGCAGCTTCCGCCGACCTGATTGGGATCCTGGTGCGCCTCAGGACGGCTCTCGACGAGCAGCCGCTGCGCTTCGAGGCTGGGGACGTGGCTCGCGCCCGGGCAGAGCGGACCGCGGTGATCCAGCAGCTGGACGACTACATCGTGCCGCGGCTGGTGCAGATCGAAGCCCCCCTGCTCGCTGTCGTCGGGGGCTCGACGGGCGCCGGCAAGTCGACCCTGGTGAACAGCCTGGTCGGCACCAAGGTCACCACACCCGGCGTGCTCCGTCCGACGACCCGGTCGCCGGTGCTGGTGCACCACCCCGACGACGCGCGCTGGTTCGGCCCGGACCGGCTGCTCCCCGAGCTGGTCCGGACCGACCAGGCCACCAACGACCAGAGCGCTCTGCAGCTGGTGGCGACCAACCTCCTGCCGGCCGGTGTCGCGGTCCTCGACGCTCCCGACGTCGACTCGGTCGAGGAGCGCAACCGTGAGCTCGCCGGCCAGCTCCTGGCTGCCGCCGACCTCTGGCTGTTCGTGACATCGGCGTCGCGGTACGCCGACCAGGTGCCGTGGGACTTCCTGAAAGCCGCCGCCGAGCGCAGCACCGCTGTCGCCATCGTCCTCGACCGCACCACACCGAAGGCGGTCCGCGAGGTCAGTAGCCACCTGGCTCGCATGCTCACGGCCGGCGGTCTCGGGGACGCCCCGCTGTTCACTGTGCCCGAATCGGCCGTCGACGCGCACGGGCTGCTGCCTGCGGACGCGGTTGCGCCGATCCGTGAGTGGCTCGACACCCTGGCCGCCGACTCGTCGGCCCGTACCGCCGTCGTCCGCAAGACACTCGACGGTGCGCTCGCCGTGCTGGGCCATCGGGCTCGCGTCGTCGCCGCTGCGTTGCGTACGCAGGAGCAGCTCGCTGACCAGCTCCGCACCGACGTGGTCAAGCGCTACGCGGAGGCCATGGCAGCGCTGGACGAGGCCACGCAGGACGGCACCCTCCTCAAAGGCGAGGTGCTCGCGCGGTGGCAGGAGTTCGTGGGGACCGGCGAGTTCATGCGCAGCCTCGAGGACAAGGTCAGCCGGGTGCGAGACCGAATCGCGAGCGCCCGGCGCAGCCAGCCGCCGCAACCGGCCCAGCAGCTGACCAAGGCGGTCGAGTCCGGTCTCGAGACGCTCATCATCGAGTACGCGGAGTCCGCCGCAGAGCTCTCGGCGCTGGCCTGGCGCTCGCTTCCTGCCGGGGCGGCACTGCTGGGTGTGGCGGGCGACGACATCTCCCGCGCCTCCCGTGACTTCCGGGCCAGGACCGAGCAGACCGTGCGTGAGTGGCAGGCAGGTGTGCTCGACCTCGTCCGCACCGAGGGCCGTGACCGCCGGGCCACCGCCCGGTTCCTGTCGTACGGCGTCAACGGCGTCGGCGTGGTGCTCATGATCGCGGTCTTCTCGCAGACAGCCGGCCTGACCGGCGCTGAGGTCGGGGTCGCGGGCGGCACCGCGCTGGTCGGTCAGCGGCTGCTGGAGGCCGTGTTCGGGGACCAGG
Organism: Propionibacteriales bacterium; assembly: GCA_038239485.1. GTDB lineage: Bacteria > Actinomycetota > Actinomycetes > Propionibacteriales > Nocardioidaceae > DASQEH01. The sequence goes on along the minus strand of JBBSET010000007.1, from coordinate 15,283 downwards.
CGGTGCGACGGCTGGTTCTCCAGGCTCGCCGCGACCTCACTCGGCGCGTGGAGGACGACCTGCTGGGTCCCGAGCGCCAGCGCTTCCTCGATCTTCTCGACGTCAGCGCATCCCCGGCGGCGGGGGCGCAGCGGATCGTCGAGCTGTCCCGCGAGGTCGAGACCACTCGATGGCAGGCCGGCCAGGGATGAGCGCCGTCGTCGACATGCTTCGCCGGGTCACCGGGCGCTCCTCCGACGTGGTGGATCGGGTGGCGGGCCTGGACCAGGCGGTCGAGGCGGCCCGCGGTCGTCTCGACGCGACGGCCGTCGACCAGGCGGCCGCGGTCGTCGAGCGGGCGAGCGCGCGGCTGCGCCTGTCGGACCAGCACACGGTGGTGGCCCTGGGCGGCGCGACCGGCTCGGGGAAGTCGTCTCTGTTCAACGCCCTGTGCGGGCTCGACCTCGCTGCCGTCGGAGTCAAGCGTCCCACCACCTCCTGGGCGCTGGCCTGCTCCTGGGGCCCGGAAGGCGCCGGTGAGCTGCTGGACTGGCTCGGAATCCCGAAGCGCCACCAGATCAGCCGGATGGGCATGCTCGACGAGACCAGCGAGGAGCGTGCACTGCGCGGCCTCGTCCTGCTCGACCTGCCCGACCACGACTCGACCGAGGTGTCCCACCACCTCGAGGTCGAGCGACTGGTTTCCCTGGCCGACGTGCTGGTCTGGGTGATGGATCCGCAGAAGTACGCCGACGCCGCCATCCACGACAGGTTCCTGCGGCCGCTGTCGACCCATGCCGACGTGATGATGGTGGTCCTCAACCACGTCGACGAGATCCCGCCGGGCGGAGCGCAGGCCTGCATGGCCGATCTCGGTCGGCTGCTCGCCCTCGACGGCCTCTCAGGTGTGCCGTTGCTGGGTACGTCCGCGACCCGCGGAGACGGGCTCGCCGAGCTCCGGCAGGGTTTGGTCGACCGGGTCTCGAAGAAGAAGCTTGCGCGCGAGCGCCTCAGCGCCGACGTGGTGAGCGCGGCCCAGCAGTTGGACGGACAGACCGGCCACGCGCGGCCCGACGCCATCGGTGACCAGATGGGATCCGGCCTGCTGACGGCTGCGGTGGACGCGGCAGGAGTGCCCGTCATCGTCGACGCGGTCGAGTCGGCGACCTCGCTCAGAGGCAGACAGGTGACCGGATGGCCGGTCAGCGCCTGGCTTTTGCGGCTGCGCCGGGACCCTCTGCGGAGCTTGCGGCTGGCGACGGCGGTAGACGAACCCAGTCAGTCTCCAGCCGCCCGGTCCGCCCGGCGTCGAGCCATCCTGGCCCGGATGGCTCGGCCCGAGAGCGTCCAGCGAGCCCGCCTCGATGCTGCTGTCAGGACGATGTCGGACGATGTGACCGCGGGGATGGCTCCGGCGTGGGAGACGTCCATCCGATCTGCGTCGACGTCGCGGGTTGGCGAGCTCACCCAGGGACTGGACGCCGCCATCGCCGAGACGGACCTGGGGCTATCGGCAGACCCGGGCTGGTGGCGGGGGGCCCAGCTGCTCCAGTGGCTGCTGCTGCTCGTGGCGCTGGCCGGTGGGCTGTGGCTCGCTCTCCTCGCGGTGGCCTCCTACCTGCAGTTCGCGGCTCCGGCTCGTGTTGACGTCGGCCGGGTCGCCCTCCCGACACTGCTGCTGCTCGGGGGGCTGGTCCTCGGCGTCGTCGTGGCCCTTGCCTGTCGACCCCTTGCCCAGGTCTCGGCCCGGCGACGTGCCGGGCGTGCCGACACGAGACTTCGCGCCGCCATCGCAGCGGTGACGGAGCACCTCGTGGTGGAACCGATGCGGGTGGAGCTCAAGGCATACGTCCAGTGCCGCGAGGGGCTCGACGCTGCGATGGGACGCTGAGCCAGAAGGGGGGAATGGGCCTCGGCACGTGCCGGCCGCGACTTGGGCCGCGGCGCCCTGGGCCCGTACGCTTCGTGGTCATGGCCGACTATGTCTTCACGCTCAGAAATGTGCGCAAAGCGCTCGGGGACAAGGTGGTCCTCGACAACGTGACCCTCTCGTTCCTCCACGGCGCAAAGATCGGTGTCGTGGGTCCGAACGGGACCGGAAAGTCGACCCTCGTCAAGATCATGGCCGGGCTCGAGCACGCGTCCAACGGTGACGCGCTGCTCGACCCGGGCGCCACGGTGGGGATCCTGCTTCAGGAGCCGCCCCTCAGCGAGGGCAAGACGGTGCTGGAGAATGTCGAGGAGGCCGTGGCCGACATCAAGGCCAAGCTGGACCGTTTCAACGAGATCTCCGTCGAGCTGGCCGACCCCGATGCGGACTATGACGCCCTGCTCCCCGAGATGGGGGATCTGCAGACCGACCTGGACCACGCCAACGCCTGGGACCTCGACTCCCGTCTCGAGCAGGCGATGGACGCGTTGCGCTGCCCTCCGCCGGACGTCCTCGTCGACACGCTGAGCGGCGGCGAGCGCCGCCGGGTCGCGCTGTGCAAGCTGCTGCTGCAGCAGCCGGACCTGTTGCTGCTGGACGAGCCGACGAACCACCTCGACGCCGAGAGCGTGGCCTGGCTCGAGCAGCACCTGCAGAAGTACGCGGGCGCCGTTCTCGCGATCACCCACGACCGGTACTTCCTCGACAATGTGGCCGAGTGGATCCTCGAGCTGGACCGTGGCAAGGCCCACCCGTACGAGGGCAACTACTCGACGTACCTCCAGAGCAAGCGCGACCGACTCGTCGTCGAGGGCCGCAAGGACGCCAAGCGGCAGCGGATCCTCGAGAGAGAGCTCGAATGGGTTCGTTCCAACCCGAAGGCGCGGCAGGCCAAGTCGAAGTCCCGTCTCGCCCGCTACGAGGAGATGGCTGCTGAGGCCGAGCGTGGCCGCAAGGTGGACCTGCAGGAGATCAACATCCCCGCCGGGCCGCGACTGGGTGATCTCGTGCTCGAGGCCCGCTCTCTGACGAAGGGGTTCGGCGACCGGACGCTGATACGCAACCAGTCGTTCACACTTCCGCGCGCCGGCATGGTCGGCGTCGTCGGCCCGAACGGCGTCGGCAAGACCACCCTGTTCCGGATGGTCAACGCCGAGGAGACTCCGGACTCCGGCGAGCTGAGAGTCGGCAACACGGTGAAGATCTCGTACGTCGACCAGGGACGAAGCGGCATCGATCCCAAGAAGAACGTCTGGGAGGTCGTCTCCGACGGTCTCGACCACATCAAGGTGGCGAACTTCGAGATCCCGAGCCGGGCGTACATCGCCTCGTTCGGCTTCAAGGGTCCGGACCAGCAGAAGCCTGCCGGCGTGCTCAGCGGTGGCGAGCGCAACCGCCTCAACCTCGCTCTCACGCTCAAGATGGGCGGGAACCTGCTGCTGCTCGACGAGCCGACCAACGACCTCGACGTGGAGACGCTGCAGTCACTCGAGGACGCGCTGCTCGACTTCCCAGGGTGCGGGGTGGTCATCTCGCACGATCGCTGGTTCCTCGACCGGGTGGCGACGCACATCCTCGCCTGGGAGGGCGACGCGGACGACCCGGCGCGCTGGTTCTGGTTCGAGGGCAACTTCGCCGACTACGAGGCCAACAAGGTCGAGCGGCTCGGCGCCGAGGCGGCGCGGCCGCACGCCATGACATACCGCAGGCTGACGCGTGACTGATCGTTCGCCCCGGGTGAGCGCTCGGCGCGACTGCGCTCAGGCGGCCCAGCGGTCAGACTGACCGGGGCGACAGCACCGGATCCGGCTCACCGGTCTCGAGGGTGGCCGCCACCGCGGCGAACGCGCGGCCCAGGGCCTGGAGATCCTCTGGCGCGACCACGTCGATCAGGCCCGCTCGGACCGCGGCGACGTGGTCGGGCGCCGCTGTTTCGAGCGTGTCGTAGCCGGCGTCGGTCAGGCAGGCGATGACGCCACGTCCGTCCGAGGGACACTGGCGGCGTTGCACCAGGCCCGCCCGCTCCATCCGCGCCACCGTGTGGGTGATCCTGCTCCGGGAGTTCTTGACCGCGTGGGCCAGCTCGGCCATACGTAGTGCGTGGTCGTCGGCCTCTGACAGCCGGACCAGGATCTCGTACTCTGGCATCGAGACGTCGTGTCGCTCCCTGAGGTCACGGTCCAGGTGGTCCATCAGGAGAGTGGTGCCCAGCAGGTACGATCTCCAGGCTCGCTGCTGGTCGCTCGTTAGCCAGTCGGTTGACATTCTCTCAGGCTACCGATAGTTAGTTTAGTTTTCAACTTTTTGCGACGTTCGGGTTGCGCGCGGTCAGCCCATCCGTTCGACGATCATGGCCATGCCCTGCCCGCCGCCGACGCACATCGTGATGAGCCCGGTCGACTTGTCGTGGAAGTCGAGCGAGTTGACCATAGTCGCCTGCAGCCGCGCACCCGTCATGCCGAACGGGTGACCTACGGCGATGGCGCCGCCGTTGACATTGAGCTTGTCGAGGTCGATATCCAGATCGTGGTAGGACGGGACCACCTGGGCGGCGAAGGCCTCGTTGATCTCCACCAGGTCGATGTCGTCGATCGTCATGCCGGCCCGGGCCAGCGCCTGCCGCGACGCATCGACCGGGCCGAGACCCATGATCTCAGGCGAGAGCGCGCTGACACCGGTGGCGACGATGCGGGCCAGTGGCGTGACTCCCAGCTCGGCCGCCCTGGTGTCACTCATGATGACCACTGCCGCCGCGCCGTCGTTCAGCGCGCAGCAGTTCCCAGCCGTGACCATCCCTGTGGGACGAAACACCGGCTTGAGCTGGGAGATCGCCTCGTACGTGACGCCGGCCCTCGGTCCGTCGTCCGCGCTCACCACGGTGCCGTCGGGTAGCGTCACCGGCTCGATCTCACGCTGCCAGAACCCGTCGGCGAGGGCCTTCTCTGCCAGGTTCTGGCTCCGAACCCCGAACTCGTCGAGCTCCTGCCTCGAGATCCCGCGACACTGCGCCAGGTTCTCGGCAGTCTGTCCCATGGCGACGTAGATGTCCGGGACGGCACCGTCGCTGCGGGGGTCGTGCCAGTCGGGCGCGGCCGAATGGGCGCGCTGGTCGGACCGCTCCTTGGCGGCCTCGAAGAGCGGGTTCTGCGTGTCGGGATGGGAGTCCGAGCTGCCCTTGGCGAATCGGGACACGATCTCGACCCCGCCGGAGATGAAGACGTCGCCCTCGCCGGCCCTGATGGCATGGAAGGCCATCCGCGATGTCTGGACGCTCGAGGCGCAGTAGCGGGTGACCGTCGTCGCGGGCAGTCCGTCGTAGCCGAGCAGGATCGCGACGACGCGGGCCATGTTGAATCCCTGCTCGCCACCGGGCAGTCCGCAGCCGAGCATGAAGTCGTCGATGTCGTTCGGGTCGAGCTCGGGGACCTTGGCGAGCGCGGCGGCCACCATGGTCGCCGCGAGGTCGTCCGGCCTGAGGTCTTTCAGCGAGCCCTTGACGGCCCGTCCGATGGGTGAGCGCGCTGTCGCCACGATGACGGCTTCCGGCATGTCTGCCTCCCATATATAGGTCTGCTTCGGAGCCTACTGGCCGCGCGGGGAGGGCTGCCGAGCCGTAGCATCTGCTGTCAAGATGAGCTGTGCCTCGACACGTGTTCATGCTCAAGCCGCGCTGGTCCGACCTCGACGCCTACGCGCACGCCAACAACGTCACCTGGCTCGAGTACCTGCAGGAGGCCAGGGTCGACATGCTGTTCGTCCATGCGCCCGCCCGCGGCGCAGAGGGCCTGGCTGACGGGGTTCTCGTCGTTCGGGCCGAGATCGACTACCGGCGCGCCATGCTGTTCCGGCAGGACCCGTACCCGATCGAGATGTGGGTGTCGAAGATGAGCGCGGCGTCGTTCACGATCAGCTACGAGATCGCCGACGAGGACGACGGTGCCGGGCGACGGCTGCTCTATGGTCGTGCCTCGACGGTACTTGCGCCGGTCGACCTGGTCACCGGTCGGCCTAGGCGGCTGAACGAGATCGAGCGCGTCGTGCTGGGCCGCTTCGCTGACTGAAGCTCCTCAGCCGGTCGGGTCGAGCAGGTTCCGCTCGGCGCCGGGCAGGTCGTTCTCAGACGTGGACTCGTCCGGCCCGGCCTCGTCGGGTGAGTTGACCAGGAAGTGGGCGGCACGGACGACGTACTCCCAGAACTGCTGAGTGTGCTCAGGCGACATGCCGGCCTCACCGAGAGCCGCGAGCATGTGGGCGAGCCAGCGGTCACGTGCCGCCGGTGTGACCGCGAAGGGACCGTGGCGCTGTCCTAGCCGAGGGTGCCCACGGGTGTCGGAGTATGTCGTCGGCCCGCCCCAGTACTGCTCGAGGAACATCCGGAACCGAACCTCCGCCGGGCCGAGATCGTCCTCGGGGTAGATCGCCCGGAGCAGCGGATCCGCCGCGACACCTTCGTAGAACACCTTGACGATGCGGACGAACGTCTCATGACCGCCGACCGCGTCATAGAAGCTCTGTTCCTGCGAAGTCGTCACCCACCCAGTGTCTCAGGTCCCACGCAGACCGGGAACCCGATGCGGGCGCCGGGAGCCTGCCGTGTCAGGCAGGAGTCACGATCTTGATCCCCTGAGCGTCGAACCTCTCCTTGATGCGCTCGCGGAGCTCCCTAGCGACCCGCCACTGCTGCTGCGGAGCGGTCTTGACCACCACCCGCATCATGACGCCCTCTCGGGTCAGCTGCTCGGCACCCCACACCTCGGGCTCCTCGAGGATGTCAGCGCTGTAGTCGGGGTCCTCCGAGACGGCATGGGCGACCTCGGCGAGCAGATCACGGACGCGGCCGAGGTCCTCGGTGAGGGCGACGGGGATGTCCAGCACCGCGCTCGCCCACTCCTGGCTCATGTTGCCGACGGCGAGGATCTCCCCGTTGCGCACGTACCAGACGGTCCCGTCCACGTCGCGCAGCCGCGTCACCCGGAGGCCGACCGCCTCGATGGTGCCGGCCGCAGCCCCGACCTTGACGATGTCCCCGACACCGAACTGGTCCTCCAAGATGATGCAGATACCACTGAGGAAGTCTTTGACCAGGCTCTGGGCGCCGAAGCCCAACGCCACCCCGACGATCCCCGCACTGGCGATCAGCGGGGCGATGTTGTAGCCGAGCTGGGCGATCACCATGAAGACGACGATGCAGGCGATGACGCCGGTGGCGACGCTCTTGAGAAGTCCGCCCATCGTCGTCGCCCGCTGCTGTCGCCGCTCGGCAGCCGCAGCGTGATGCTCGAGGAAGAGCTGCGAGACACGGCCACGCGTGATGACCGCGGGTACCGCACCCTGCGCCGCACTGTGCGTGATCTTGTCGATGGTCCGGTGGACGAGCCATCGGACGACGTATCCGATCACGATCAGCGTCAGGATCGACAGCGGCTTCGCGATGAGCCAGTTCGACGCCCGGGCCAACCACTCGTTGTGTGTGGTGTCCTCGACCAGCCGGCAGAGGCTGCCGTCGGTCGGGCAGACGGAGTCGGCCACGCTCATCCTTCGCTGGTCTGGGGCTCGCGAGCGGCCTGGCACCCAGGACGGTGCGTAGGCGGCTCGACGGGATAACGTTGCCGTGTGATGTTCGCAGATACTCCCAGCGACTGGCCAGACCCACCGCCCATGTCGACCTTGCACGCAGTCCTGCTGTTCGGCGGCGTTCCCCTGTTGGCCATCATCGTCATCAGTTTGCTGGTCATGGCCCCGTCCTTGGCGAAGGGTCCGCGGTACCGCCCTGACCAGGAGTGGGACGCTGCGCCGGAGCAGTTCGGGACCAAGCCGCTCGACCACGGTGAGCAGCCCCAGGGTCAGCTCGAGAGTGGCTCGGCGCCCGCAGGTCGCGAGCAGGCGACGACGGCAACCCACGGGCGACTGTCATCGGGCGACGACGACGCCGGCGGCGCCAGTGTCGGCTGGTGAGGCGTTCTCCTCGGACCAGCGCCACGAGATCGACAAGGCCATCCGAGAGGCTGATCGCATCTCGGGGCGGGAGTTCTCGGTGTACGTCGGCACCTCTGAAGGCGACAGCCGGGCCGCGGCCGAGGCGATGCACAGCGAGCTGCCTCGCCCAGGTAACAGCATCCTGATCCACGTCGACCCCACCCGGCGCACGCTCGAGGTCGTCACGGGTGCCGATGTCCGTCGCACGCTCAGCAACGGGCAGGTTGCTCTGGCCGCATTGACGATGCAGTCGGCCTTCATGGCTGGGGATCTGGCCAGGGGCCTTCGGGCCGGGATCGCCCAGCTCGCCCAGCTCGCCATCCCCGTCACGAGCCTGCATACCGACACCCCGTAGCATCGTCGCCGCCGAGCACGCCCTGACGCCGCGCACGTCCCTTCGTGGGTCAGGCGTCGTGGGCCTGGGCGGCGAGGGCCCGCGCGACATCGTCGCGTCCCTCCATGACCAGGCGCCTGGCGGCCGGGTTCGCCGTGGTGGTGGCGAGCCACTGGTCGACCTTGTCGAGCGTGGCCTGGGTGGCGAGCACACGAGGGAAGAGCGAGCCGAGCACCGTGGCCGCCTGGTGGACCCCCCGGGCCTCCCAGATCGTGTCTGCCACCGAGAGGAATCGGTCCAGGTAGGGCTCGAGCAGCGCCTCCTGACCGGCCTGGTGGAAGTTGAACGCGATACTGCGCATGGTCTCGTTGGGGACGTCGTCTCGCTCGACGGCCGCGTGCCATGCGTCGGCCTTGGCGTCGGCGGTCGGCATCGACGCCCGGGACCCGGCGGCATACTCCTGGCCCGAGATCGTGGTGTCGCGGTCAAGCTCGGCGTCGATGGCCCGGTCGTCGGCGCGGCCCTCACGAGCCAGCCCGCCGATGATCTCCCAGCGCAGGTCGGTGTCGATCTCGAGTCCGCCGAGCGACCTCGACCCGTCCAGCAGGCCCGCCAGCAGGTCGAGCGCCGAGGCTGAGCGGGCAGCGGAAGCCAGGCCGCGAAGCAGCGCGAGCTGCTTGTCGCTCCCGTCGTCGGATGCGGCGAGCAGCTCCAGCAGCCCCGACTCCCAGCGTCCGAGCGCCTGCGCGCGGTGGTCCGGCGCGACGTAGACGGTGACCGTCTGCGTCGTCCGCGCGAGCAGTGAGCGGATCGCCGTCAGGTCGGACTCCTTCCCGAGAGCACCCAGGACGAACTCCACCCAGTCGCTGGCGCGCATCTCGGCGTCACGAGTCATGTCCCAGGCGGCGCCGTAGCACAGCGCGCGGGCCAGCGACTCATCCAGCCCGTCGACGTGGTCGACGAGCGTGGCGAGCGAACGCGGGTCGAGCCTGACCTTGGCATACGTCAGGTCGCCGTCGTTGAGCAGGACCAGGTCCGGCTGGGTCTGTCCGACGAGCTCGGGGACGTCGGTCTCGTCACCCGAGACGTCGATCTCGATGCTGGTGCGGCGTACCAGTCGATCGTCGGCGCCCAGGTCGAACAGGCCGATCGCGAGCCGGTGTCTCCGGATGGTCGGGAAATCCGGCGACGCGCTCTGCTCGATGGTGAAGGAGGTCAGGCCCTCGTTGTCGTCGACGGTGAAGACCGGGCGCATGGTGTTGACGCCGGAGGTCTGCAGCCATTCCTTGGTCCATGACCCGAGCTCACGTCCGGAGGTCCCCTCCAGGGCCGTCAGCAGGTCGCTGAGCTCGGTGTTGCCGAACGCGTGCCGGGAGAAGTAGGAGCGCAGCCCGGCGAAGAATGCGTCCTCGCCCACCCACGCGACGAGCTGGCGCAGCGCGGAGGCTCCCTTGGCGTACGTGATGCCGTCGAAGTTGACCTCGACGGCCTCCAGGTCGAAGTTGTCCGCCGCGATCGGATGGGTCGACGGCAGCTGGTCCTGCCGGTAGGCCCAGGTCTTGCGGGAGTTCGCGAAGCTCGTCCACGCCTCGTCGTACTTCGTCGCGCTGGTCGAGGCCTGGTGGGATGCCCACTCCGCGAAGGACTCGTTCAGCCAGAGGTCGTCCCACCACTTCATCGTCACGAGGTCGCCGAACCACATGTGCGCCATCTCGTGCAGGATCGTGTTGGCTCGACCCTCGTAGGCCGCGCGGGTCTGCCTGCTGCGGAAGATGTAGTCGTCGCGGAAGGTGACGCAGCCGGCGTTCTCCATCGCACCCATGTTGTACTCGGGCACGAACAGCTGGTCGTACTTGCCGAACGGGTAGGCCATGTCGAAGGCGTTCTCGAAGTACGCGAAGCCCTGCTTGGTCACCTCGAACACGTCGTCGGAGTCGAGGTACTGGCGGATCGACTGCCGCAGGAAGATGCCCAGCGGGATGTCACCGCGGGTGCCCTGGTAGGTGTCGCGCACGACCGCGTAGTCACCGGCGACGAGCGCGGTGATATAGGTCGACATCCGTGCCGTCGGCTCGAAGTGCCAGACCGACCGGCCGAGACCCAGGTCGACCGGCTCGGGCGTCAGGGAGTTCGAGACCACCTGCCACTGTGAGGGGGCGGTGACATGGAAGGTGAAGACGGCCTTGAGGTCGGGCTGCTCCAGGGTGGTGAACACGCGGCGGGCGTCCGGGACCTCGAACTGGGTGTAGAGGTAGACGAGCTTGTCGGCCGGGTCGACGAAGCGGTGAAGCCCTTCGCCGGTGTGGCTGTAGGCGCAGTCCGCGACGACGGTGAGGTCGTTGTCGGCAGCCAGGTCGCTCAGCTGGATCCGCCCGTCGGCATACGCCGACCGGTCCACAGACCGCCCGTTGAGGGTGATCTCCTGCACATCGGCCCCGACCAGGTCGGCGAAGCTGGTCGCCCCCGGCTCTGAGCAGGCGAAACGGATGCTTGTCTCGGACCTGAAGGTCGTGTCCGACGTGGTCAGATCCAGGCAGACGTCGTAGGCCGACACATCCAGGATCCGGGCTCGTTCGGCGGCTTCGTCGCGAGTGAGATTGATGCCGGGCATGCGGTTAATCTTCGCACGGCGCCGGTGGAATGCCGAAAGCGTTCTGCACCTTGTAGGTGGGTACGGAGCTATCCCCTGCACGTGACCTGTCAAGGAGACACATGTCCGACGTCACCCCGACCGCCGACTTCTGGTTCGACCCGCTGTGCCCGTGGGCGTGGATCGCCTCCCGCTGGATGAAGGAGGTCGAGCAGGTGCGCGACGTCCACACCAGCTACCACGTGATGAGCCTGGCCTACCTCAATGCGGACAAGGAAGGCCTCCCCGATGAGTACCGCGAGTTCCTCGATACCGCGTGGGGACCGGTGAGGGTGTGTGTGGCTGCTGCGCAGGCGCATGGGGACGACGTGCTCGACCGGCTCTACACCGAGCTCGGCACCCGCTTCCACAACGAGGGCAAGGAGCGCGACCGCGCGACGGTCGAGGCGGCCCTGGCCGCATCGGGCCTGCCAACCGAGCTCGCCGACGCGATGGACTCCACGGACTACGACGAGGCGCTGATCAAGTCCCACCACCATGGCATGGACCAGGTCGGCATGGAGGTCGGTACGCCCGTCATCTCCGTCGAGGGCGTTGCGTTCTTCGGGCCGGTCATCACCCCGATCCCGCGCGGTGAGACGGCCGGTCAGCTCTGGGACGGCGTCCGCCTGGTTGCGGGTGTGCCCGGCTTCTACGAGCTGAAGCGCACGCGCACCGAGTCGCCCAGCTTCGCCTGACGAGGTCGTGGTGCTGCATCCCCAGGCGCTCGCCGCCGCAGAGCTCTGGAGCATCGGCGGCAGCGTCGCCGACGGCACGGTGGACGTCGTCGCCCGGCGGGCGGCAGACCGAGCCGCGGCCGGCGCCGACGCGAGGGACCCCGTCGAGCAGGTGATGGATGTCGACGCGGACGGCGTGGCCTGCCGGCTGTACCGCCCACCGGCCGGACTCCACCCTCCCGCCGGCGGCTCCCCTGTCGTGGTGCACCTGCACGGCGGCGGCTTCGTCTTCGGTGACCTGGAGACCCATGACGCCCACAGCCGCCGACTGGCGTTGCGGTCAGGCTGGGCGGTGCTCAGTGTGGACTACCGTCTCGCGCCGGAGTACCCCTACCCGGCGGCGTGCGACGATGTTGACGCCGTCGTCGACTGGCTGCTCCGCGACGGGGGAGCGCTGGGCGTCGACACCCGGCGGATAGGGCTGGTCGGCGATAGTGCCGGCGGCCAGCTTGCCCTGGTCGCGGCGATGCGCCGGCCCGTCTTCGAGTCCATCGCCCTCGTCTACCCGTGCCTCGACCCGTTCGGGTCGTACCCGTCCTACCACTCGGAGTCGGGCGGACTCGACGCAGCGGAGATGGACTGGTTCTGGGACGCCTACCTCGGCGGCGACCGCCGGACGGCGGAGGGTCCCGAGCTTGCGCCGATCAGCGCGGATCTCAGCGCGCTGGCGAGGACACTGGTGATCACCGCAGAGCACGACCCGCTCCGCGACGAGGGTGAGGCGCTGGCCACCGCCGTCGCGGCCGCAGCGGTCAGCTGCGTCGCAAGCCGGTACCTGGGGATGATCCACGGCTTCTTCCGGCATCCGGAGCTGTTCGACGCGAGTGCGATGGCCATGGCGGAGGTGGCCTCCTGGCTAGGCCCGGCGGCGACAACCTGACAAGATCATCGGCATGCGCGTTCACCTCGGCTGCGACCACGCCGGTCTGGAGCTCAAGGACCACCTGCTGCGGTGGCTGGCCGACAACGGTCACGAGCCGGTCGACCACGGACCACGCGAGTACGCCGCCGACGACGACTACCCGCCGTACTGCCTGCGGGCGGCGGAGGCGGTCCTCGAGGACCCGGGCAGTCTCGGGGTCGTGATCGGCGGCTCGGGCAACGGCGAGCAGATCGCGGCCAACAAGGTGCTCGGCGTCCGCGCCGCGCTGGCCTGGTCCGTGGAGACCGCTCAGCTGGCCCGGATGCACAACGACGCCAACGTCGTCTCAGTCGGTGCGCGGATGCACTCCGTCGACGAGGCGACTGGCTTCGTCGAGGCGTTCCTGACGACGGACTTCACCGGTGAGGCGCGGCACCTGCGTCGCATCGCCATGCTGAGGGACTACGAGGAGACGGCCCAGATCCCCGCTGCCGATGCCTGAGGGTCATACTCTCTTTCGGCTGGCTGCCGAGCTGAGAGAGGGGTTCGCCGGTAAGGTCGTGCACGCCTCGAGCCCTCAAGGGCGCTTCGCGGCGAGTGCGGCCCTCGTCGACGGCGAGGTGCTCGAGTCGTCCGAGTCGTCCGGCAAGCACCTGTTTCTTCGCTTCTCGAACGACCAGATCGTGCACGTCCACCTCGGCCTGATCGGCGCTTTCCGGGTCGCTCCCGCTCCGGCGGCGCCTGCGGTGGGGGCGGTCAGGCTGCGGCTCGAGTCTGACACCTCCTACGCCGACCTTCGCGGTGCGACCGTGTGCGAGCTGATCTCCGAGGACAAGATGGCGGCGATCCTTGCCAGGCTCGGTCCCGATCCGCTGCGCGCCGACGCCGACGGTGGGCGCGCCTTCGCCCGGATCCACAAGAGCGGCAAGGCGATCGGGGCCCTGCTGATGGACCAGTCGGTGCTGTCTGGCGTGGGCAACGTCTACCGCGCCGAGGTGCTCTTCCGGGCCCGCCTGCATCCGCTGACGCCGGGACCCAAGGTGAGCCGGCGCCGCTGGAACGCCATGTGGGCCGACCTCGTCACGCTGATGGCGTACGGCGTCCGGACCGGCCGGATCGACACCGTCCGGCCGGAGCACGAGCCCGAGACGATGGGCCGGGAGGCGCGCGTCGACGACCACGGGGGGGAGGTGTACGTCTACCGGCGGCACGGGCAGCCCTGTCTCGTCTGCGGGACCATCGTCCGCACCAAGGTCCTGGAGGGCCGCAACCTCTTCTGGTGTCCCGCCTGTCAACGCCGCCGCTGACGGCCGTCCCCGGGTTCCGCTGGTTCGGTGCGCGGGCCGTCCCGTGCCCATTACCCTCTGAGGCGTGACCCGGCCGCCGGCAGCCCGCCTCGACAGCACAGGGCCGCTCTCTCGCCGGTGGGACCGGGTCAGCGCCGCTTTGCAGCGAGGTCTCAGCGAGGACGAGGCCACCTGGCTGGTGTCGTTGTCCCTGCTGGCGGTGGTCCTCGTGGTGGTCAGCTACGTCGCCCCCATCTGGTGGCCGCTGACGCCCTACGTCATCCCCCTCGTGCTGGCGATGAACGTGCTCTCGATCGGGCGGCTGCTGCTCCTCGACATCGTCATCGCGCTGTGCCTGGCCGTGTCCGGGGACCGTTCCGACTGGTTCGCGCTGACGGCGGCCCGTACCACTCAGATCGCGATCGTCGCCGTGACCGCGGCCATCGTGATGTGGCATGCCTTCCACCGGGTCCAGCTCGGGGTCGCCTCGACGCGGGGCGAGTCGATGCTGGTCGACCTGCGTGACCGTCTGACCAGCCAGAGCCAGCTGCCCGAGCTGCCTCGTCCCTGGCAGGCGGAGGTGGTCCTGAGGTCGGCCGGCGGAGCGTCCTTCGCGGGGGACTTCATCGTGGCCGCCCGGACCCAGCGCGACCAGCTCCTCGAGGTGGCCGTGGTCGACGTCTCCGGCAAGGGCATCGGCGCGGGTGCCCGAGCCTTGCTCCTGTCCGGAGCATTCGGCGGCCTGCTCGGCTCCGTGTCGCAACAGGACTTCCTGCCCGCCGCGAACGCGTACCTGCTACGGCAGGAGTGGCCCGAGGGGTTCGCTACCGCGATCCACCTCGCGCTGCATCTCGAGACCGGCGACTACGAGGTCCGCAGTGCCGGCCATCCGCCGGCTGTGCAGTTCCACGCCGGCTCAGGGCGGTGGACGCCGCACCCGGCCGAGGGGCCAGTGCTCGGCCTCATCCCCGACGCCGAGTTCACCGGCTATCGCGGCAGCCTCGTGGCCGGTGACGCCCTGCTGCTCTTCACCGACGGGGTGGTGGAGACCGCCACGCTCGACATCGCGCATGGCATCGACAAGCTGCTCGGGGAGGCCGAGCTGCTGGTAAAGGAGGGTTTCGCCGGCGGCGCGGAGCGACTGGTGAGAAGTGTCGACTCCAACAGCGACGACCGTGCGCTGTTGATGCTTCACCGGCAATAGGGTGAGCTGATGCACGACCGAGACGCAGCCTTGACTGTCGCGCACGACCGGGCCACCGCGTTTCTCGCCTCTCTCGCCGACCGGCCCGTCTGGCCACGCGCGACCTATGCCGAGATGTACGAGTCGCTCGGCGGCGAGCTGGCGGCGGAAGGTACCGACCCGACCGTCGTCGTCGACGAGCTGGCCAGGCTCGCCGACCCTGGTCTGGTCGCCATACCCGGCGGCCGCTTCTTCGGCTTCGTCATGGGCTCCACGCTTCCGGCTGCTCTGGGCGCCGACTGGCTCACGTCGGCGTGGGACCAGAACGCCGGCCTCACGAATGTGACGCCCGCCGCGGCCGCGGCGG